>NZ_CP022353.1:0-695000 GCF_002216685.1 Vibrio tarriae
GGCAAGCATGTGCTGGCAACGGGCGGTAATAAAGTCTCGGCCATGTATTCCGGGATCAACGTCAATCGCATCAAGCTGTATGTGCTGATGCTCAACGGCTTTCTCGCTGCATTAGCGGGCATTCTTTATTCCGGTCGTCTTTATAGCGCCCGTTACACCTTGGGTGAGAGTGACCTGATGCTGGTGATAGCTGCAGTCATTATCGGTGGGACCAGCTTGTTTGGCGGTAAAGGGACGGTGATTGGCTCGGTGATTGGTGCGCTGATCATGGGCATGGTGAATAACGGATTGATCTTGATGGGGCTTAACGTTGACCAGCAATTAATCCTGCGCGGCATCATCGTCATTGTCGCCGTAACCTTCACCATGGGACAGATTCGTCAGCTGCGTAAAAAATAGCAGCACAAAAAATTAAGGAGAATAGACAATGGTAAACCAACAACAGATCACTGAGCAGATAGCCAAATGGAGCCTAAAGGAAAAAGTCGGTCAACTTTTTATCTTGGCGTTTCCCGGTAAATCGGCGCAGGCGGCGCAGCAGATGATTGCGGAATACAACCTAGGCGGCTGCTATTTAAGCCAAGATAACGCTGAAACTTTTGTGCAGGCACAAGAGCTAAACCGAGGCTTGCAACAGATCCTCGATCAACATCAGCGTTTGCCTTTGCTGCTGGGTGTCGATCAAGAAGGGGCATGGGGCGTGTTGGTGGGCGAATCCACCACGGGGCCGGGCAATTTAGCGTTAGGAGTGTCAGATCAAACAATTGGTACTGAACGCATGTATCAAGTGTTTGGTGAAGAGATGCGTGGGGCGGGTTTTAACTGCATTCTCGGTCCCTGTTGTGATGTGAACTTAAACCCCGCATCACCGATTATTGACACTCGCTCGTTTGGTGATCAGCCGGAGAAAGTCGCTTTGCACTCAGCGGCCGCGGTGCGTGGGTTGCATCAAGGTGGGCTCACGGCTTGTGCGAAACATTTCCCCGGTCACGGAGATACGCATGGTGATACTCATCGCGATATTCCACGCGTGGATAAATCCTACGCTGAACTCAAAATCAATGACTTAGCGCCATTCCAAGCCGCGATTGATGCGGGAGTGGATCTGGTGATGACCAGTCATATTCTCTACCCACAGTTGGATGCCAATGCGCCCGCAACCTTATCGGCGACCATTTTGCAGCAAGTGCTGCGTCAGGATATGGGCTTTGATGGCGTGATCATTTCAGACAGCATGAACATGGGCGCGATTGTAAACCACTACACGCCAGTGGATGCGGCGGTAAAAGCGATGCAGGCCGGTATCACCATGATTATGCTCTCTGAAGAACATTACGATCATTCCGATGCCTATCTTGATAAACAATTAGCGATGATCCACGGCGTGATCGATGCTGTTGAGCAAGGTGTACTGGCGGAATCGGTGATTGATCACGCCTTGGAAAAAGTGGTTCGTCTCAAACTGGAAAAACTGGTTCCCATGGTGCGCTATGGTGAGTGGAATGCGGTCGACAATGTGCAGATCGCCGCCGACGCTTCTCAAGCCGCCGTGACATGGGTGCGTGGTGGCTTAGAGTTAAGTGATAAGAAGCTCTATGTACTCAACGCGACGCCGTCATCCAGCTATCACAACTTAATGAACCCCCGCGGCATAGGCCCTAACCAAGCGCTGCCCGCGTTTAGCGCTTTGTGTCAGGCATTAAATGCGCTGAATGCAGACTGGCAGCCGATTACCCTTGATCAGCTTGAGCTGAGCCAAAATGGGTATTTGGTGGTGGTGACCGAAAACCATCCATTACCGGGAGAGGATTTTGCTCAAACGGAAGCACAAGCCAGAGTGCAGCAGTTAAGTCAGGATTTCTCCAATCTGGTGGTGCTTGCGTTGCGCAGCCCTTACGACCTATTGCAATACCCGCAAGTACAGCATTATTTGTGCGCGCACTCCGCAAGACCCGAGAGCGCGTTTGCTGCCGCCTGTGTGTTAGCTGGCGAAGCCTTGCCAGCTCAAGGCTGCGCAGTGAGTCGTGTCGCGTAAAAATAACACAGTTATTTTGAGCTTATCAGGTCGAACGAATTACAGAAGGCCACAATCTTAGTCAATCAGCTCGTTACCTAAAGCTTCGGCGGCTACTGTGTGAGGGGCGGTGGAGAGAGTGGTCAGTAAGTAGCTGTTTTTTGTACCTCGTTTGACCTGATAGAGGGTCTGATCGGTTTCATTTATCAATAAGTGGCTACTGATTTGAGTCTCACCTGAGATAAATATCCCGCCAATACTGGCGGTGACTTGCAGTTTATTACCGCAAAGTAATCTTAACTCTTGAATGCGTTGACTGACGTTTGCGGCGATTTCTTGGCTTTGTTGTTGTGTGACGAGAGAAAGGATTAAGGCAAACTCATCTCCTCCGAGTCGGTAAGCAGAGCTAGGAGTGGTGAGATCTTGCCGTAAAATGTCAGCAATACGGACTAGACAAAGATCGCCAGCTTGATGGCCGTGGGTATCGTTAAAGTGCTTGAAGTTATCCAAATCAATCATCATTAAACAGAGCCCTGCCTGTTGCTGCTGATTTTCCAATAGTAAGGCTTCAAGTTGTTGATGAAAGTGGCGTCGATTGGCTAATCCCGTCAGTGGATCGTGAGTGGCTTGGAACTCACTGCGCATTTCCGCTAATTTACGCTGAGTGATGTTGTGGTGAGAAAGAACCCAATACTGATATTGCTCGATCTTCAAGGGCACAACGCGCATGAGAAACCAACGCTGCTCGTTAGGGCTATGGCATGGGTATTCATGATAGTAGCTGTCGGATTGACCTTGGATGACGGCTTTTATGCCTTGATAAGCTTCGAAGGCTAGTGTGTCTCCTTCCTGTGAAGCCTTGTAGAGCGCGTCCAGATAGTTGACGTTTATCCAATTATACTGCTCATCGACACCATTATTTTGCCCAAATTCGACCCAAGCTCGGTTCACATCTACGATTTGGCCTTGTGCGTCAATAACAGCAATTTGCTCCATCAACGAATGATAGATTGCGGTGTGAAGAGAACAGAAATCCATAGCTGCCAACTTTTGTTTTATTTGCCTCTTTTTGTCAGTATCGAGCTGACCGAGGTATATTATTTAGCCTGACAACGCTTATGCTCATTTTTGCGTATGTATTTTGTTGTCATTTATGAGTGTAGATTATTTTTTAAATTGTTATTAAAGAAAGAATGAGTGGGCTGGGGGAGCTTGCTAGTCAGTATCTATTCCGCTACAAAGACATAAAGATTAACAATTCTTTACGCGCGGTGAGCGGTAACGATGTTACATTTTACTCGCCCGAAGAGTCGGGAATTGAACAACAGTTAGGTGGGATCATGGTGGAAAATCATAAAGTTTTAGTGGTAGATGATGATGCGCGTTTGCGTGCGCTGCTTGAGCGTTACCTGTCCGAGCAGGGGTTTCAAGTTCGCAGCGTTGCCAACGGTGAGCAGATGGATCGTCTGCTGACGCGTGAAAACTTCCATTTGATGGTGCTGGATTTGATGTTGCCGGGTGAAGATGGCTTGTCTATCTGTCGTCGTCTGCGCAATTCCAACAATATGATCCCAATTTTAATGCTTACCGCTAAAGGCGATGAGATTGACCGCATTGTCGGCCTTGAAGTGGGCGCCGATGATTACCTGCCTAAGCCATTTAACCCACGTGAGTTGTTGGCGCGCATCAAAGCGGTACTGCGTCGTCAAGTGGTTGAAGCGCCGGGAGCGCCAAGTGCAGAAGAGACCATCATTGAATTTGGTGAGTTTCGCTTAAATCTTGGTACGCGAGAAATGTTCCGTGGTGAAGAGGCGATGCCGCTCACTTCCGGTGAATTTGCCGTGTTAAAAGCGCTAGTGACCAATGCACGTGAGCCGCTATCGCGCGATAAACTGATGAACATGGCGCGTGGCCGTGAATATTCCGCGATGGAGCGTTCGATTGACGTACAGATTTCGCGTCTGCGTCGAATGCTCGAAGTCGACCCTAGCAAACCGCGCTATATTCAAACCGTGTGGGGACTCGGTTACGTGTTTGTCCCCGATGGTAAAGCCGCCAACTAACTTCTTTTAGGCACGCCGAGCAAGGGCGTACTCGCTCCGCGCGTGCCCTTGCTATATTTAGGTGCCTTATGCGAATTCGCAGTTCATTCACTCAATCGATCTTACTGTTCTGTACTTTGCTGATCGCCAGCCAAATTTACTCTTACTACGCAGTATTTAATTACGCCTTGCTGCCAAGCTTGCAGCAGTTCAACAAAATTCTCGCCCATGAAATCAGCTTGATGCTAGATGACACCAGTAATTCCAATGTCAGTTCAGAAATGGATGCTTTACTCAAGCGGCGTGTGCTCGAGCAGTTAGGGGTGACGATTCATAGTGATGACAGCCCCGAAGCGATCGACTTTCAACACGCTATCAGTTTAGATTTGATGAGCGAAGAGATGAGTGGTGAACTGGGTTCGCCTACTGACGTGCGCATGACGTTAGGCGAGGAAAGCTACATTCTGTGGATGAAGATCGATTCATTGCCCGGTCAGCTGTTGCGTATTCCACTCTCAGAGCTGCAGGAGGAAGATTTCGCTCCGCTGTTTCGTAACAGCATCATCATGGCGCTTTTGATTGTGATTGGTGGCTGGTTGTTTATTCGTCTGCAAAACCGTCCACTGATTGCCTTGGAAAAAGCCGCCAAAATGGTAGGACGTGGAGAAACGCCACCGCATCTGCCAGAACAAGGGACGTTAGAAATCCGCTCGGTAACGCGAGCGTTTAATCGAATGTCGAAAGGCATTCAAGCTCTGGAAGAGGATCGCGCCTTGTTAATGGCGGGGATCAGTCATGACATCCGCACGCCCTTGACTCGAATTCGCTTGGCAACCGAGATGATGTCACCAGAAGACAGCTATCTTGCTGAGAGCATCATCAGCGATACCGAAGAGTGTAACCAGATCATCAGCCAATTTATGGATTACCTCAAACCCGTCAATCGTGAAGCGTTTGAGGCGGTGGATCTGAATGAGATTGCCAGCGATGTAGCAAGCTCTGAAGGGGGCTACGAAGTGCAGATTGAAACCGATCTGCAAGCGGAACTCGCGCCCGCTTTTGGTAACCCGATTGCGATTAAGCGTTCACTGAGTAATTTGGTGGTGAATGCGCTGCGCTACGGTAACGGTTGGGTCAAAGTCACTAGCGGCATGACGGCCGATAAGAAGCTAGTGTGGTTGTCTGTCGAAGACAATGGGCCGGGTATCGACCCAAGCCAAGTCAATAAAGTGTTTGAGCCGTTTACTCGGGGAGATACCGCGCGCGGCAGTGAAGGGACGGGCTTGGGCCTCGCGATTGTGAAGCGGATTGTCAGCCAGCATCATGGCGCGGTGTCGGTCAGCAATCGCAGCCAAGGTGGGCTGCGTGCTCAAATCAGTTTCCCAACTAAGCAGCAAAAAGGCTAACCTAAGTTAGCGGTGCATGGATGATGCTCAACGGGCTTAAGCTTTGGCGTAAATATCACGTTCGCCTAACCAGCGGTCGATGATGGCTTGTGCATTCTGTGGGTAACGTTCATGGATATGGCGCGCGATGCGTTGCACTTGCGGAACCAATTGCTGATCGCGTACCAGATCGGCAATTTTGAAATCGGCTAAGCCGGTTTGTTTGGTGCCTAATAGCTCTCCGGGGCCGCGAATTTCCAAGTCGCGCTGCGCGATGACAAATCCATCGTTGCTTTCACGCAAAACGCCCAAACGCTTTTGCGCGGTTTTGGAGAGTGGTGCATGAAACAGCAGCACACAATGGCTGGCTACGGTACCGCGCCCAACACGGCCGCGTAGTTGGTGAAGTTGAGCTAGCCCCAAACGCTCGGGGTTTTCAATGATCATCAAGCTGGCATTGGGGACATCCACGCCCACTTCAATCACTGTGGTGGCGACGAGCAGATGCAGCTCATTGTTTTTAAACGCTTGCATTACCGCTTGTTTTTCAGCAGGTTTCATCCGGCCATGCACTAAGCCGATTTTGACTTCGGGCAGTTTGCGTTGTAGATCTTCTGCCGTTTCTGCGGCCGCTTGTGCTTCCAGCACTTCGGATTCGTCAATTAAAGTACACACCCAATACGCTTGCTTGCCTTCGTTGAGGCAGGCGTGACGAATGCGTTCAACAATCTCATCGCGTTTGGTATCCGGAATCGCTACGGTTTGAATCGGAGTACGCCCGGGTGGCAACTCATCAATCACCGAGGTTTCCAAATCGGCATAAGCCGTCATTGCTAATGTACGCGGAATGGGCGTCGCGGTCATGATGAGCTGATGCGGGTACGCGCCTTGTTTTGCGCCTTTCTCGCGCAGCTCTAAACGCTGATGTACCCCGAAGCGATGCTGCTCATCAATGATGACGAGTGCAAGATGGTCAAACGACACGTGCTCTTGAAACAGTGCATGGGTGCCGACCACCATTTTCACTTCGCCACTGGCGATGCGTGCCAGCTCCGTTTCCCGCGCTTTGCCTTTGAGCTTACCGGCGAGCCAGCCGACTTGAATGCCCATCGGCTCTAGCCACTGCGCAAAATTGAGCGCGTGCTGCTCGGCCAGTAGCTCGGTGGGAGCCATCAACGCGACTTGATAGCCATGCTCAATAGCACGAACTGCTGCGAGGGCTGCAACTAAGGTTTTGCCTGAGCCCACATCGCCTTGCACTAAGCGCATCATCGGATGTGGTTTTTCTAAATCCGCTTCAATTTCGGCGACCACGCGCTGCTGCGCCTTAGTCGGTGAAAAGGGCAGTTGTGCCAACAGTTGTTGCTTGAGTTGGTGGACAGGGGGCAGTGGCAAGGCCACATCTTGCTGGCCTTGGCTGCGAATGGCCAGCATCGAGAGATTTTGCGCCAGTAGCTCTTCCATAATTAATCGGACTTGAGCCGGATGCTGCCCTTGTTCAAACTGGCTTAAATCGATATCTGCCGATGGGCGGTGAATGATTTTTAGCGCTTGGGCCAAGGTCATCTGCTGATCGTAAAGTCCGGATGGCAGTAACTCCTGCACCGCAGATTTTTCCAGTAGCACCAACGCTTGGTCAGTCAAATTACGTAGGGTGAGTTGGCGCAGTCCTTCAGTGGTTGGGTAAACCGGAGTCAGGTTTGGCTCAACATCGGGCGTTTGTGCAGGGGCAAAGAATTTGTAGTCAGGATGGATGATCTCTAAGCCTTGATTACCGCGTTTGATTTCCCCATAGGCATGCACAAATTTGCCTTCCGCAAAGTTGTTTTTCATCGCCGCGGTGAAGTTAAAAAAAACGCAGTGTCAGTGTACCGTTGCCATCACTGATTTTCACGGTGAGCATTTTGCGTTTGCCAAACAGGGTATCCACTGCCATCACTTTGCCTTGTACCGCGGCCCATAAACCGTGGTGCAGTTGCACTATCGGATAAACGCGAGTGCGATCTTCATAACGTAGCGGAAGATGAAACAGCAGATCCTGCACGGTGTGCAAACCGACTTTCTCCAGTTTTTCGGCGACTTTGGCCCCGACACCGGAGAGTTCACAAAGAGGAACGGCTGAAAGGAGTTGTGACATGCGCGTTTGATCTAACCATTTGACTTAATGGCTATTCAAACATCGAGCTGTGTTTTTGTACAGGAAAAATTGCCCAAGATAGGGGTGAAACGCAGGTTTCCCCCTATCTTGGTGTTGATCAGTTCTTACGGCGACGCACTTTAAGTGCGTGGGGCATGGTGCGAATTTTGCGCATAATGCCAGCTAAATGTACCCGATCTTTGGTGGTGAGCAGAACCGTGACCGTGTACAAGCGACCATCGCGCTCTTCCGTTGACAGGCCATGAATATTCGAGCCGGTTTTGGAGATCACATTGGTCAGTTCTGCCAGTGCACCTTGGCGGTTTTGCATATCCACTTTCAGCTCAGTAATGAACTCTTGATCGTAATCTTTGGTCCATTCCACTGCCATGTACTTGTCTGGCTCTTTTTGATAGCCGCGTACGTTTGGACAGGTTTCACGGTGTACCACTAAGCCACGTCCCGGTGAAACGTGAGCGATGATGTGATCGTCAGGAATGGGGTGACAACAGTTGGCAAAGGTGAGCAGAATGCCTTCTGCGCCGCGGATCGGCAGTTTATTTTTATTGCCGCCGGATTTGCTAGGCTCGGTCAGTTCATCAGCATTGCCAAGTAGACGGCGTGCAATCACGATACTCATCAACTCACCCAAACCAATCGCGGCCAGCAAATCATCCATCGAGGTGATTTTTAGATCGCTCAAGACTTTGCTGATGTTCTCAGGGGCAATTTCGTTAACCGAGTGTTCGCCAAGCGCATGGTTAAGCAGGCGACGACCGAGAGTAATCGAGTCTTCGCGACGCATCGTCTTCAGCACTTGGCGAATTTTGGTACGCGCGCGCGAAGTCACCACATAGTTGAGCCATGCCGCATTCGGACGTGCGCCTGGTGCGCTGATGATTTCTACCGTCTGACCACTTTTCAGTGACTGACTGAGTGGATACGGCGTGCGATCCACTCGCGCACCCACACAAGTATTCCCGATGTCGGTATGCACCGCGTAGGCAAAGTCGACCGCAGTGGCGCCCATTGGCAGTTCAACGATACGACCTTTGGGGGTGAATACGTAAATCTCATCTGGGAACAGATCGGATTTGACGTTTTCGATAAATTCGAAGGAGTTACCCGCACTTTGCTGTAACTCAAGTAGGCTTTGCATCCAACGCTGCGCTTTAATCTGCGCGGTGGTGCCGCCTCGTTCACTATTGGCCTTGTATGACCAATGTGCCGCCACCCCTTTATCTGCCATCTGATCCATATCTTCGGTACGGATCTGCACTTCTACGGGAACACCGTGGGGGCCAACCATGGAAGTGTGCAGCGATTGATAGCCGTTGGCTTTCGGGACGGCAATGTAGTCTTTCATCCGTGCTGGGCGTGGCTTGTACAAACTATGCACCTGACCCAATACGCGATAGCAAGTATCCGCCGTGTCTACCACGATGCGAAACGCGTAAATATCCATAATGGTGTGAAAGCGCTGCTCTTTGGTTTTCATCTTGTTGTAGATGGAGAACAGGTTTTTCTCACGACCCACGACGCGAGCGGGTAATCCGACATCTTGCAGACGACCTTCGATTTCACTGTGGATGCGTTGGATCATCTCTTTGCGGTTACCACGCGCGGCTTTCACCACCTCTTTGAGGACGCGATAACGATTCGGATAGAGTGCTTCAAAGCCTAACTCTTCGAGTTCGGTTTTGATGTTATGGATACCCAAACGATGGGCGAGGGGGGCATAAATTTCTAAGGTTTCTCGGGCAATGCGGCGTTTTTTATCCGGACGCAGTGCACCGAGTGTACGCATGTTATGCGTGCGGTCGGCCAGTTTGATCAGGATAACCCGAATATCCTGCACCATGGCCAACACCATTTTGCGAAAGTTTTCCGCCTGAGCCTCTTTGCGATCGCGAAATTTGAGCTTATCGAGCTTAGAAACCCCATCCACCAATTCGGCGACAGAGTTGCCAAAATGGGCATCTAAGTCTTCTTTGGTGACATCACAATCTTCAATCACATCATGCAGCAGTGCCGCTTGTAGTGTTTCCAAGTCGAGACGCATCTCAGCGAGGATCCGTGCCACAGCAACAGGGTGAATGATATAAGGTTCGCCGCTTGAGCGGGTTTGCCCTTCATGGGCATCTCTGGCTACCACATAAGATTGGCGCAGAGCCTCAATTTGAGGCTCTGTGAGGTATTCTTGGGCAACGTCTTTTAGACTATCGAATAGATACAAATTTCAGGCCCGGCGGGTTAAATCGCGATTGGTGATTAACGGTTGTGCATGATGCTGCTAACTGCAGCCAGCTCTGCCGCTTCTTGCTCTTGCTGCTCTTGACGCTCACGTGCATCCAGAACATCTTTCGTGATCAGCCCTTCTTCGATTTCGCGCAGAGCGATAACCGTTGGCTTATCGTTCTCTTCCGGCACTAGAGCATCTTTACCGCCAGATTGCATTTGACGAGCGCGGCGAGCCGCAACCAGAACTAGGTCGAAACGGTTGCCAATTTTTTCAACAGCGTCTTGAACTGTTACGCGTGCCATGAGAACTCCAAAATTTAGTTAACTGATAAGTTGAATGACGAGAAAGTATACAGGCTAACCGGTTGAGATTCTAGCAACGGGATAGACTGATAAACCAAGCTGGCTGTTTATTCAGCCAACAGAGCAGACAACATAGCGCTATATTTAGCAGCTTGCTTGTCTTGCTTCAATCTTTCTGCACGAATGATGGCTTTGAAATCCATTAACGCGACATCAAAATCATCATTAATGATGACGTAATCATATTCGCTGTAATGCGAAATCTCAGATTTAGCCTCACCCATGCGTTTAGCGATCACCGCTTCGCTGTCTTGGCCGCGCGTGTTTAAGCGGCGTTCCAGCTCTTCTTTCGAAGGCGGCAGGATAAAGATGCTTTTCGCTTCTGGCATTTGGGTACGGATTTGACGCGCGCCTTGCCAGTCGATATCGAGAAACACATCAATCCCTTTGTTGAGTGTGTTTTCAATCCACACCCGAGAAGTGCCGTAATAGTTGCCAAACACTTCTGCGTATTCGAGGAATTCCCCTTTGCCGATAAGCTCAATGAAATGTTCTTTCTCGACAAAATGGTAATGAACGCCATCTTGTTCGCCGGGGCGCATACCACGTGTGGTATGTGAGACCGAGACTTTCATTGCATAGGTTGGGTTTTGCTCCAATAGGGCGGCAATTAAGCTTGATTTGCCTGCGCCACTGGGTGCAGAAACGATATAAAGAGTACCTTTGCCCATCGATTCGGTTCCACTTAGGTTGGGATTGTGTCTTTGCCTTAACGGGCAATGATTTAAAGATAGTACTGACTGGATCCAGAATGGATGATTTTTCAGCCAGAAAAATGGAGGCGAAGAGTAGCACGATCTGCAAGATCTTCTCAAGCGTTGCGATGGCTTGTCGGTTAAACTCTCCGCGTAAAAAGGATGATCATCTCTGATCGATGACACCATCGTTTGCTCAAAAAATACCCTTGCGCCGGATAACGTTTGGGATATAATCGCCGCCCTTGTGAGTTGGCTGTTGGTCAACCACGTAAAATTTGAGCCGGAAGCGTGCTTCCAATTTGGGTTCCCTCGCCCCCAAACCAAACTAAAAAGGTACAGTATGAATCACTTTACCCCTGCGCAGCAGCGCAAAGCCCTTGGCTATCTTGTTTTGTTCCATCTTGTGATCATTGCTTCGAGCAATTATCTGGTGCAAATTCCATTTACGATTTTCGGTTTCCACACTACGTGGGGCGCATTCACTTTTCCGTTTATCTTTTTAGCGACCGATCTCACCGTACGGATTTTTGGTGCAGGATTGGCGCGTAAGATCATTTTTCTGGTGATGCTTCCTGCATTGGCGGTCTCTTATCTACTTTCGGTGGTGTTTTTTGAAGGCCAATACCAAGGTTTAGCACCGCTGAGTGAATTCAATTTGTTTGTCGCGCGGATTGCGATCGCCAGTTTTATGGCTTACCTACTCGGTCAGATCATGGATGTGCATGTGTTCAACCGTCTGCGTCAAATGAAGCAGTGGTGGGTGGCACCAACCTGTTCGACGCTGTTTGGTAATGCGCTTGATACCATCGCTTTCTTCTCGATTGCTTTCTACCAGAGCAGCGATCCGTTTATGGCTGAGCATTGGACGGAAATCGCTTTAGTCGATTACACTTTCAAACTGATCATTAGCTTAGGTTTGTTTGTGCCTATGTACGGCGTCTTGCTTAACTACCTGATCAAAAAGCTGACTGCAGTAAACCCGAATTTTGCGATGGCGAGTGCCAAAGCCTAATTAAACCAAGTGCGACACGGTCGCCGCGGCGAGGAAAAACAAAGCCCGAGAGAAGTCTCGGGCTTTTTACATTTAGAAGCTTGCAGTGAGTGTTAACGCTTAGTGGCTGTGTGCCGAGCCTGCACCTTTTGGATAGCGGATAGATTCCACCATTTCCTGCACATCTTGTGGTACCTCAGCGGTGAATTTGTTAACCACAATTGCCACCACAAAGTTCAAGCACATACCGAGTGTACCAATACCCTCTGGGCTGATACCAAACCACCAGTTGGCTGGAACGCTCGCGGTTGGGTTAATGAACTTGAAGTAGATGATGTAAGCTGCAGTAAAGGTAATACCTGCCAACATACCGGTGATCGCCCCTTCTTTGTTCATCTTCTTATAGAAGATGCCAAGGATGATGGCTGGGAAGAAGGAGGAAGCAGCTAGACCGAAGGCGAAGGCCACCACCTGAGCCACGAATCCAGGAGGATTAATGCCCAGATAACCGGCGCCAACGATGGCGAGTGCGGCGGCAATCCGTGCGGCGAGCAACTCCTGCTTATCGGTCATATCGGGTTTGAATCCTTTCTTCAACAAGTCATGAGAAATCGCGGTTGAGATAACCAGTAGCAGACCCGCTGCGGTTGAGAGTGCTGCTGCAAGGCCACCGGCTGCCAATAGAGCCACAACCCAGTTCGGCAGTTTGGCGATTTCAGGTGAAGCGAGAACGATAATGTCATTGTTGATTGTCATCTCGTTACGAGTATCGCCAGAGTAGAACATGCGACCATCGCCGTTCTTATCTTCCCATTTTACGAGGCCAGTGCTTTCCCAGTTGCGATACCAAGTCGGCGCTTCTGCTGCAGTTACACCTTGCATGTCAGGGCCGTTGATGGTGTCAATCATGTTCACGCGAGCAAACGCAGCTACCGCGGGTGCTGTGGTGTACAAGAATGCGATAAATACGAGAGCCCAACCAGCAGAGATACGTGCATCTGACACTTTAGGTACAGTGAAGAAGCGAATAATAACGTGTGGTAGACCTGCAGTACCGACCATCAAGCCTGCACAGATGAAGAACACGTCAACCATACTCTTCGAGCCGTCTGTATAGGCGGTAAAGCCGAGCTCCTGAGTCAGTCCATCCAGTTTGTTCAGCAGATATTGGTCAGTGCCTGAGAGGGTTGAACCAAAACCGAGTTGTGGAATGGGGTTGCCTGTCATCATCAGTGAAGTAAAGATTGCAGGAACCAAGAAGGCGAATATCAATACGCAGTACTGCGCTACTTGGGTATAGGTGATGCCCTTCATGCCGCCCATAACTGCGTAGAAGAACACGATTGCCATACCGATCACGATACCGACGTTGATGTCGACTTCGAGGAAGCGCGCAAACACCACGCCCACACCGCGCATTTGGCCTGCTACATAGGTGAACGATACGAAGATGGCACAGAATACGGCAACCATACGCGCGGTTCTGGAGTAGTAACGATCCCCGATAAAATCCGGCACAGTAAACTTACCGAACTTACGCAGATAAGGAGCAAGGCAAAGTGCAAGCAGCACATAACCGCCCGTCCAACCCATCAGGTAAACGGTGCCGTCATAGCCGATAAAAGAGATGATGCCTGCCATTGAGATGAAGGAAGCCGCTGACATCCAGTCCGCAGCAGTAGCCATGCCGTTGGCGACAGGGTGTACACCACCGCCCGCAACATAGAACTCACTGGTCGATCCCGCACGCGCCCAAATCGCAATACCGATATAGAGCGCAAAAGTGATGCCGACCAGAATAAACGTCCAAGTTTGAATATCCATGCTCAGCCCCTTAGTCTTCTTGTACGTTATATTTCTTGTCGAGCGCATTCATGCGCGCAACATAGACAAAGATCAGGGCAACAAAGGTGTAGATCGAACCTTGTTGCGCGAACCAAAAGCCGAGTTTGAACCCAGCAAATTCAATCGTATTCAGTGCATCGACAAACAAAATGCCGGCGCCGAATGAGACTAAAAACCACACTGCAAGCAGTGAGCCCATGATCCCCAAGTTTTCCTTCCAGTAGGCTTGAGCATGTTCAGATGATTTGAACGCCATGGCCTTCTCCTTCCTTTTCGTTATCCCGTTAGAGGTGTTAACACAATGTTACACATCTTAGGTTAGCAGCCTAATAGCAAGGGATCTGTGCAACTTTAGTCGGGGGATTTAGGCCAAAAAACAGCGTTAAAGCGAGAGGTTACTTGATGCTTGCCATAAAAATGAGATGTTAATCTGATGTTAATGTAGCCAAAAGTATAACGACGACGAGTGGCGTAATGGCTTTTTGGTCGAGCAAAGCTCGGTAAAGCGTGATTTGTTTACATAAACTTTTCTTAGTGATGTCATGAATTCGTGCACAATAGGCGGGCAAACTTATTGATAAACAGGGCAATCCGTTAACGACATCAAGTCGTTAATCGCAGACTGGGAGGTAGAGTGGACGCCGTTACGATTAACAGTTTTTTTATGATAGGTGCCTTATTGATAGGCATCAGCGTATTACTTAGCCCTGTCTCCTCGAAATTGGGGATCCCGATTTTATTGGTGTTTCTCGCAGTTGGTATGTTGGCGGGAGAAGATGGCATTGGACAGATTGCCTTTGATAATTATCCCGTAGCCTATTTAGTCAGTAACCTCGCTCTGGCGATTATCTTGCTCGATGGCGGGATGCGCACTCGAGTGGCAAGTTTTCGCGTCGCATTTTGGCCTTCCGTATCATTAGCGACCTTAGGTGTTGCTGTGACCACCTTGCTTACTGGTTTGCTCGCGATGTGGCTATTCAATCTGAGCCTACTGCAAGGTGTCTTGGTTGGTGCGATTGTAGGTTCGACGGATGCGGCGGCGGTATTTTCTCTGCTCAAAGGGCGCAGCCTCAATGAACGGGTTGGCGCAACCTTGGAAATTGAATCAGGTACTAACGACCCGATGGCGGTGTTTTTGACCGTCACCTTGATCGCGGTGCTTGGCAGCGCCGAAACCAATTTAAGCGCAGGGTTTTTACTGATCAGTTTTGTCCAACAGTTTGGTGTCGGAGCGCTGCTTGGCTTGGCGGGTGGCTGGATTTTATGGTGGCTAATCAATCGCAACCAATTACCGGAAGGCTTGTACTCGATTCTGGCGGTGAGTGGCGGTTTGATGATTTTCGCCTTGTCTAATGCGTTGGGTGGCAGCGGAATTTTATCGATTTATTTGACGGGGTTATTGCTCGGCAATCGTCCTACGCGCAGTCGTCACGCGATCCTTAACGTGCTTGATGGCATGACGTGGCTGGCGCAAATTGGCATGTTCTTGGTGCTTGGTTTGTTAGTCACACCATCGGAATTGATGGAGATTGCACTTCCAGGTTTAGCGTTGGCGGTGGGGATGATCCTCTTTGCGCGCCCCATTGCGGTATGGATTGGCCTTGCGCCGTTTAAAAGTTTTACCGCGCGTGAGAAATGGTTTGTCTCTTGGGTTGGGCTACGTGGCGCCGTGCCGATCATCCTTGCGGTCTTCCCAATGATGGCGGGTTTGCCCAACGCTCAGCTTTACTTCAACCTCGCGTTTTTCGTGGTTATGGTGTCGTTGGTGGTGCAGGGCGGAACGCTAACCAAAGCCATGTCGCTGGCTAAAGTGGAGCTGCCACCGAAACCGGAGCCCATTTCGCGCACGGGCGTGGAAATTTATCCGACCAGCGAGTGGGAGCTGTTTATCTACAAACTGAAAGCCGACAAATGGTGTATCGGTGAGCCATTGCGCAATCTGTTTATGCCGGAAGGTACCCGGATTGCGGCGGTATTTCGCGATAATCAACTACTGCACCCATCGGGAAGTACCGAATTATGCGAAGGCGACACCTTGTGTGTGATGGCGCAGGAGCGCGATCTGGAATCGCTCAGTCGTTTATTCAGCGAAGCACCAGAAAAAGCTTCTCTTGCGCGCTTCTTTGGGGACTTCTTCCTCGATATTGAAGCGAAATTGCAAGATGTGGCTTTGTTGTATGGTCTGGACTTAGGTGAGCTTGAGGCTGACGCTAAGCTTAAAGATCTGGTGTTAGAGCATTTGGGCGAAACGCCAGTGCTCGGCGATTACTTCGAATGGCATGGTTTGCAATGGGTAGTCGCCGATGTGGTGGACTGGAAAGTGACCAAAATCGGTCTGCGCTTACCGCCCGAAGAAGAGCTACAAGAAGGCGCCGAGTAACGATCGTTTGCGCCTTGATATTGCGGTGCTGTTCAACGCCGACCGGCAATGCCAAGGCGTTTGGGTATAGCGCGAGTAAGCAGAAATGAGCGAGTGGATCACTCGCTCATTTCTTTTAGCAAGATCACTGCTTGAGTGCGGTTTTTCACGCCAAGTTTGCGGAAAATGGCCGTCATATGCGCTTTTATGGTGGCTTCCGACACATTCAATTCATAAGCAATCTGCTTGTTGAGCAGGCCATCAGACAGCATGCCAAGTACCTTGTATTGCTGCGGAGTCAACGCGGCCACTTTTTCCGCGAGGTCATTGCCAACAAAGCCCTCAACCAGTAAATGCGCGGGGAAATAAGGCTCGCCGTTGAGCACTTGATTGAGCGCGGCAATCAGGCTGCGCATGTCGCTCGATTTTGGAATAAAGCCAAACGCGCCGTGACTTTTTACCTGTGATACCACGCTGGGCTCTTCACTAGCGGAAATGACTACTATCGGTAAATCTGGGTATTCAGAACGCAAGTGAATCAAACCGGACATGCCATTGGCACCGGGCATTTTCAGATCCAGCAGCAGCAGATCGGGCTCTGATTCTTTATTGAGTAGGGTGAGCAAAGCATCCAGCGAGTCCGCTTCCAGCAAATTCGCGCCGCTGATCGCCATGTGCACCGATTGAAACAGCGCATTACGAAACAGGGGATGGTCATCAGCAATGATGATGGTGTAGGTCGAGTCCATGACGTCACAACAGGTTTACCAAACAGTTATAGGAATTATTGTTCTGTTTAGCGCAGTGAACAATCTTTACCCGTTAAAAGTCTGAACTGTATCCCTTTTTAAATGCATGAGTTTGAATAGCGAACACGATTTCGGTGGCGTCGCCCCATCGCAGTGCGAATGGGACGCCAACTTATAAACCTTGTTGCGTGAGATGGTCGAGAAACGGTTGCTCGGCCATAAAACCGGTAATACGAGCATTCGGTACCGGCTCGCCTTGCGCATTCCAAAACTCAATGGTTGGTAAACCGAGCACATTCAGCGCCTTGAGTAACTCAATATCCTGCGGCTGATTTTTAGTGACATCGGCTTGCAGCAGTACAAAGCCGCTGAGCTTGGTTTCCACTTGCTTGGTGTGAAAGGTGTATTTCTCAAACTCTTTACAGGCCACGCACCAATCCGCGTAGAAATCGAGCATCACAGGTTTGCCTTGTGCTTTAGCCTCTGCCAGTGCGTTTTGCAGCTCGCTCAGGTTAGCGATGCGAGTAAATTGGATCTGTTTGACCTGCTGAGCGGTTTGAGTCGGTATCAACCAGTGATTAAGCAGGGGCTGCGCAGAAGCCAGCAGCCCTAAAATCGCGACAATGCCAATTAAGCTCTGTTTCCAACCACCAAACGGCAGACTGTTTTTGACATGGTATAGCCAGCCAAACGCCGCTAAACCGAGAGCCGACCACAGCACGCTGGACCAAAGCTCAGGCACAATGCGCTCAAGCAGGAAAATCGGCGCCGCGAGCAGTACAAAACCGAACAGGGTTTTCACTTGCTCCATCCAGTTGCCCGCTTTAGGCAGCAATTTATTGCCAAACACGGCCACCAAAATCAGCGGAATACCCATGCCGATGGCGAGCGCGTACAGGGCGACCGCGCCCGTGAGCAGATCGCCACTTTGTGCCACATAAAGCAGGGCGCCAGAAAGTGGCGCAGTGGTACAAGGCGAGCAGACCAAGCCTGAGATGGCGCCCATGGCAAACACGCCGGGTAGGCTGCCACCTTGCTGAGCGTTACTCAATGAATTCAGCCAAGTCTGCACCCTGCTTGGTAGCTGCAGGCTGTACAAACCAAACATGGAAAGGGCGAGCGCCACAAACAGCACGCTTAAACCCATCAGCACATAAGGGTGTTGTAGTGCGGCTTGAAATTGCAATCCAGCCGAAGCGACCACTAACCCAAGCAAGGTGTAAGTGAGCGCCATGCCTTGCACGTAAATCACGCTGAGCAGTAGCGCGCGGCGTTGGGTGAGCTGGGCACCGCCAAGTACGATACTGGTTAAAATCGGATACATGGGCAGCACGCAAGGAGTGAAAGCGAGGCCAACCCCAAGCGCTAAAAACAGCAGTGGCGTCCACCAATTTTGCGCCAGTTTGTTGGCCAGCGAATCTTGGGCAGACGTGGGGGCGTTATCGGTTTGTGGCAGTGTTGCTTGTGTTGATGTGTTGGTCTTAGGCTCGATAACGCGGTTTGATTCTGCGTTAAATGGCGTAATGTCGATCACTCGTGTTTCTGGTGGATAGCAGAATCCTGCTTTGGCGCAGCCTTGATACTGCACGATCACTTTGGCTCCGCTTTGATAAGCCACCAAAGGCAGCGGAACAGATAAAGGTGTTGTGTAGATTTTCACATCACCAAAAAACTCATCGTGATAAGGCTCACCTTCGGTCAGTGAGTACTCACCGATCTCAAGATTTTCACCACTGATGCTGATCCTGTCTTGATAGAGGTAATACCCCTCTTTGACTTGCCAATCGATAAACAAGGTTGAGCCTTGCTGGAACGCATTAAACGGAAACGCTTCATCGACCGGAACAAAACGGTTTTGTGTCGGAGCAAAACTTGCAGTGCCTGTGTTATTGCCAGCGTTATTACCAAAGAGCGCCCAGGCGGGTTGGGTAAGCAGGGCGAACAGCAGTGAAAAACAGAGTATCAGTGTGCGCATGAGTCAAATCGTGATTAATCATTTACTGGTGATAGTAACCCAATCAGACCCGAGAGGGGCGCAATAAGTTTCACCACAACAAAAAAGGGAGCCGCAGCTCCCATGATTTTGCACTTTAATCTTAGATAAACAGACTGCCAAATAGGAAGCCAAAGGCAACGGCACTGGCAATGGTGACCACACCCGGAATAAAGAAGGGGTGGTTAAATACATAGCTACCAATACGCGTTGAACCTGTGTCATCCATTTCTACCGCGGCCAACAAGGTTGGGTAGGTTGGCAGTACGAACAGGGCGCTCACCGCAGCAAAAGAGGCTACTGCGGTCAGAGGTGCTACACCAATCGCCAGTGCTGCAGGCATCAGCGCAACCGTGGTTGCACCTTGTGAGTAAAGCAGCATAGAAGCAAAGAACAGCACCAGTGCCAGCATCCATGGGTAGTCAGCCAGCAGAGTACCAGCCACTTCTTTGATGCCATCGACGTGCGCGTTGACAAACGTTGAACCAAGCCAAGCCACACCCAGTACACAGACACATGCTGTCATACCTGAGCGGAAGGTTGAAGCGGCTGGAATTTGTGCCGCGTCAATCTTAGTCAGCAGTACAATACCGGCTGCAGCTGCGAGCATGAAGGTCATGATCGCTTCGTTACGGCCAAGCGCTGGGTTTTCGATTAGACCAATCGAGTTTGAAATCGCCGCCGCGTAGCACACCACCAGAATGATCGCGGTGAGGAAGATGTACGTCGCGGTTTTCGCGGTTGGCAGAATTTCACGCTTCTGAGTACCCGCAAGCTTGATCAGACCTTGTGCCAGACGCTCTTGATAAATCGGATCGTCTTTCAGTTCGCTGCCCATAAAGTTAGAAACAAACGCACCGACCATACAGGCGGCAAAGGTAGTTGGGATACAGATTGCCAGCAAGGTTAAATAATCCACCCCAAACGGCACCAGCATTGCTGCGAATGCCACGACCGCAGCCGAAATCGGTGAAGCGGTGATCGCAATTTGTGATGCGACAACCGCAATCGAGAGTGGGCGTGAAGGACGCACACCTTGACCTTTCGCCACTTCTGCAATCACAGGTAAAGTGGAAAATGCAGTGTGGCCTGTACCTGCCATCAGTGTCATCAGGAAAGTGACAATAGGGGCATAGAAGGTGATTCTTTCCGGATGTTTACGCAGGAAGTTTTCCGCTAGTTGTACCAGCCAATCCATACCGCCAGCCACTTGCATGGCAGCGATAGCCGTGATCACCGACATGATGATCAAAATAACATCGACCGGAATAAAGGCTTGTTTAGTCGGTACGCCAAGGATTAATGACAAGGCGATCACACCAGCACCACCGGCTAAACCAATGCCGATACCGCCAATCCGTGCGCCCAGAAAGATAAAGAGAAGAACGACGAGTAGTTCGACCCAAATCATAATGATTACCTCATGTTAAAGATGAAAGAATTATCTCAACACTCTTATTCCCTTGCGACTTACCGTAGCTGAGTTGTTGGCTTTCGTTGTAACGCATTTGGGGATACCAACGAGTGTTCAAATAATGTTTTCATCATCTAAGTTGAGTGCTATGAGAAAAGCCCCCAAAAAGGGGGCTTAAACCGAGCGATTTATTCGTAACGTTTCGCTTTGTACTGAGGATGCATCAGGTTCTGAACCGAGAAGATGTCATCGAGTTGCTCTTCCGTGAGCAAGCCGCGCTCAAGTACGACTTCGCGTACGCTTTTACCGGTTTCGGCACAGATCTTACCGACAATGTCACCCTCGTGGTGGCCAATGTATGGGTTTAGGTAAGTCACGATACCGATAGAGTTAAACACGAAGTTTTCACAGATTTCTTTGTTGACTGTGATGCCATCAATGCACTTGTCACGTAGGTTGACACATGCGTTAGTCAGCAGAGATATAGACTCAAACATCGCTTGAGCAATCACAGGTTCCATCACGTTCAACTGCAGTTGACCCGCTTCTGCGGCGAATGTGATGGTGTTGTCGTTACCAAACACTTTAAAGCAAACTTGGTTTACCACTTCTGGGATTACTGGGTTTACTTTCGCTGGCATGATGGAAGAACCCGCTTGCAGCTCAGGCAAGTTGATTTCATTCAGACCTGCACGTGGACCAGAAGAGAGCAGACGTAGATCGTTACAGATCTTAGAGAGCTTCATCGCTAGACGTTTCAACGCACCGTGCGTCATCACGTAAGCACCACAGTCAGAGGTGGCTTCAATCAGATCTTCTGCTGGTACTGTTTCTAGGCCAGTAACTTGCGCCAGATATTTTACCGCGAGCTCTTGGTAACCTGGAGCGGCGTTCAGGCCTGTACCGATCGCGGTCGCGCCTAAGTTCACTTCCAGAAGCAGTTTCGAAGTGTATTGCAGAGCACGGATCTCTTCATTCAGAGTCACAGCCCATGCATGGAATTCTTGACCTACGGTCATCGGTACTGCGTCTTGCAGCTGAGTACGACCCATTTTCAGGATGTTTTTGTACTCAACCGCTTTAAGTTCGAATGCGCCTTTTAGGTATTCAATCGCATCAATCACTTTCAGGATGCTGTTGTAAACCGCGATGCGGAAACCCGTTGGGTAAGCACAGTTGGTTGATTGGCTTTTGTTTACGTGGTCATTGGGGTTGATGAACTCGTATTGGCCTTTTTGTTTGCCCATCAGCTCGAGTGCAACGTTGGCAATCACTTCGTTGGTGTTCATGTTCACTGACGTGCCTGCACCACCTTGGAATACATCTGATGGGAATTGATCCATGCACTTACCTGTTTCAAGAATCAAATCACACGCTTGAATGATGTAGTTCGCCACATCTTTTGGAATTACGCCCAGCTCTTTGTTCGCTAAAGTCGCTGCTTTTTTGGTCATGATCATGCCGCGTACAAATTCAGGTACGTCAGAGATCGTAACGTTAGAAATGTTGAAGTTTTCGACAGCGCGAAGGGTATGAATACCGTAGTAAGCATCAGCAGGAACGTGACGTTGACCTAACAGATCTTCTTCAATGCGGGTAGCCGGAGTCGCTGTTTTAGGCGCTTCAGATAGGGTAGCCATATGGGGATCCTTAGATAATTATTCTGATAAAAAACTAAATTAATAGCCATTTCTGTAATTTAAGAATCCATTCGTCAGAGTTTTTGGCTGGAAATCCGTCCTGACTTGCGAAGCACATAATACTGTAAATGCATATTAAAAATAGTAACTGGATCACCTTTTAATACAATTTGATGGAAAATTTGCTGAGAGTTTTATCTACAACTATATAAAGGGATAAAGCGGTAGAAAAAGGAGCTGATTTATGGTCAACAGTGCCGATTCAGCAAGGTTGTTGTCGGATCAAGATCTACAAGGATATGTCAGCCGCATACTGGATGTGATTCCGCTGCCTATCATTATTTCAAAATCTTCCGTGCTCGGGCAGGGTGAGCGCGAACATCTGCATTTTAATAAGGCCTTTGTGAAAGAGTTGGGGTATACCATTGCGCAAATCCCAAATATCGAGACTTGGTTTGAAAAGGCTTACCCACAAATTGACTATCGACATGACATCATGGCCCAATGGCGGCAGGCCGTTGATGAGGCGCGGGCGCAAGGTGAAGATGTTGCGCAGATGCCCGCTTTGATCATGTGCGCTGATGGGGTGCAGCGTTGGTTTTCTGTATCAGCGCAAATCGAACCCGCCTGTCGTGACGATCTACATATCATTACTTTTCGCAATATTCATGACTATAAAATCTCTCTTGCCGGAGCTGAGCGACAATCGCAAATCGATCCATTGACTCAGTTGAAAAATCGTCGAGGTTTCTTCACTTGGAGTGAGCCGATAGCACCTGCGACGCTACTGGGGTTGATCATTTTTGATATCGACCATTTTAAGCAAATCAACGATACCTACGGCCATCCTGCTGGAGACTATGTGCTGCGACAAATCGCCGGATTATTGGAGCAAAACTTACCTCCACTGTCTTGCTGTGTGCGTTGGGGCGGCGAAGAGTTTTTGGTCTGCTTTGAATGCGACGACATGGCGAATGTGATTGGGTTGGCCGAAAACATACGAGGCTATGTCGAGAGCCATACCTTGATGTGGCAAGGGCAACAGATTGCGTTGACGCTCAGTGCTGGGTGCACCATGGGAGCGATGATGAGTCACAATTGGGACAATTTGTTACACACTGCTGATCAAGCGCTGCTGTCGGCGAAACGCTTGGGGCGCAATCGGGTGATTGCCGATCGGTAAACAAAAAGTGTTTGTTGGCGTCGGTTTTCTCTCTGGGTGACTTGTCAGCCATCTCGGTTGTGGTTAACGTGACCAAAACCAAGGAGGCATTGTGTTCCCGATACTACTGTTTTTATTTATTACAGTCCCTGTGATTGAAATCGCGCTGTTTATTCAAGTCGGCGGTGTGCTCGGTGTGTGGCCGACCATCGCCCTTGTGCTGTTAACCGCAATTGTTGGTGCTTCGCTGGTGCGTAGCCAAGGTTTACAAACGCTGTTGACCGTACAACAGCGCCTAGCGCAAGGCCAACTGCCCGCACAGCAAATTTTAGAAGGGGTAATGTTAGCCGTGGCGGGTGTGTTGTTACTGACCCCCGGCTTTTTCACGGACATCCTCGGTATGCTGGTACTGCTGCCTGCGCCGCGTGCTTATTTAGCGAAGCAGTTGATGAGCCGTGTGGTGGTCGGCAATATCCACGCCAGTGGAGCCGGTTTTGAGCAGCCCAACCCTTTTCACGATCGTGCAAATCCAAACGGCACGACCTATGAAGGTGAGTTTGAGCGCAAAGACGATCAAGACCAGCACCGTTTGAAATAATACCTTAGGTCAGTCGGTTACTTTGATGGTGCATTAGCGTGCGCCATCAAACCCCATTTGACGCCACGCTTCAAAAGCAATAATCGCTACCGCATTGGAAAGGTTTAGGCTGCGCGCTTCTGGCATCATAGGGATGCGAATCCGCTGCTCGGCGGGCAAGCTGGCAATCAGCTCGGCAGGCAAACCGCGTGTTTCTGGGCCAAACAGCAGCACATCGCCTTGTTGAAATTGGGCATCCACATGATGTTGTGTGGTTTTCGTGGTGCAAGCAAACAAGCGGAAAGAGCCTCGCTCACGCTGCAAGTATTCGATAAACGCGGCGTAATCTTTATGGCGCGTCACTCGAGCTAAATCATGGTAATCCAAACCGGCGCGGCGCACCTTTTTTTCTTCCAGATCAAAACCCAGTGGCTCGATGAGATGCAAGTTCGCGCCACAGTTGGCACACAAACGAATGATGTTACCTGTATTGGGCGCAATTTCGGGTTCGTAGAGAGCGATATCAAACATAACGGATGGTCAATGAAATAAAGAAGGGGCGAGTATAGCCCCTTCTGATGATTTACGCAGCTTGGGTGAGTGCGATGGCGTAGTTTTCACTGACCGCTTCCCAGTTCACCACATTCCACCACGCATCAATGTACTCAGGGCGGCGGTTTTGGTAGCGAATGTAGTAAGCGTGTTCCCACACATCAAGGGCAAGAATCGGCTCGCCACGCACGGCAACCACATCCATCAATGGGTTGTCTTGGTTGCTGGTGGAAGTAATGCTCAGTTGACCTTGTTGCACGATAAGCCAGACAAAACCAGAGCCAAAGGTGTTCACGGCCGCTTGCGAGAAGGCCTCTTTGAACTGCGCAAAACTGCCAAATTGACGTTCTATCTCTGCGGCCAATTCGCCTTGTGGCTCGCCGCCACCGTTAGGCTTCATGCAGTTCCAATACACAATGTGGTTATAGTAGCCACCACCGTGGTTACGCACGGCCGCGGGTAAGGTCGAAACGCGCGCGAAAATCTCGCTCAGTGGCCTATCTTCATGCTCAGTTCCCTTGATGGCAGACAGGAATTTATCGTAGTAAGTGCGGTGGTGCTTGCTGTAATGCACCTCCATGGTCTTGGCATCAATATAAGGTTCTAATGCATCGTAAGCGTAAGGTAGATCGGGAAATAGATGGGGCATAGTATCCTCCTTGGATGAATATCGCTTGGCTATCAGCAAGGCGGATAGCAAGGGTATTCTTTTATGTTAATGATAATTAATATCATTAACAACCTGAAGATTGTGAGGATATTGCTGCCCCGAGTTACGGCGTTAAGCGCTCGCCAGAGGTAAAGTAAAGCGAACTTGCAAGCCTCCTAAGTGACTGCGACTTGCGCTGATAGTGCCACTGTGTTGGCGAATGGCATTTTCGGTGATGGCTAAACCAAGCCCTGTACCACCGCTGTGTCGATCCCGCGCTGTCGAGACGCGATAGAACGGGCGGAAAATATCCGCCAACTCCTCTTCGGGTACACCTTCGCCATCATCATCGACGCTCACGATGAGTTGCTGGTCTTGAATGGTAAAGGCTACGTGGATCTGCTGTTGCCCGTAGTGAATCGCGTTACGCACCACGTTTTCCAATGCACTCATCAGTAATTTGGGCGTGCCGTTGATGGTTCGCTCTGGGATCGCGTCAAAAGTCAGCATTTTGTGCATCTGTTCAGCTTCAAATTGCGCATCTTTAAGCAACTCTTCCCATAAACTACTCAGTGGCTGTACTTCGCGCATTAAATGGCTATTGATTTGCATGCGTGAGAGCGCCAGTAAATCTCCAATCATCTGCTCTAAACGTTGTGCTTCGGTATCAATCCGTTCTAATTCACTGCTACTGCCGAGTTTACGCATTGCCAGCGCATTGGCCATGCGTAACCGAGTTAAGGGTGAACGCAATTCGTGGGAAATGTCAGAAAGCAGTCTTTGCTGCCCAGAAACCATCTGATTGACCGCATCCACCATCTGGTTAAAGCTGCGTCCCGCCTGCTGAAACTCCGCCGTACCGCGCTCTAATTTCGGGTCATGCACAAATTCGCCCCGCGCGACACGCTGCGCGGCTTGAGCCAGATTTTGCGCCGGTTTACTCAAGGCCCACGCCAGCCACAGTAGCAGCGGGGTGCTCACCAGCATGATTGCCAACAACAGTTGGAAGGGTTTATCAAACAGACGCAGCAAAAATGGCGGCGGCTCATCCCAGCGCATACCGACATACAACAGCAGATCTTGCTTAGCTAACGTAATGGGCACCGGGCCTGCCAACATATAACGGCCATACAGGCGCTGCTGCGGTTTTTGAGCCGATTCAATACTGGAGCAGAAATTTTGCATCGCTTTAAAACGAAAATCGGTCTGCTTTGAGTTGGTGATAATGTTGCTTTCTAAATCGGTGATAAAAAAACGCGGCTGACCATCGTGTTTACGGTGCTGACTGTCTGGCCCTTCGAGCTGAAACAGAATGGCTCTTAAGTCGGTTTGGTTGCGAAATTGCTGTTCAAAGCGATCTCTGCTCTCGAGCAAACGTTGATGCGTTTCGGGTGATAAGTCACGCGATTTACGCGGGTCAAGATGAGGTAGGGTCAATACCGCGAACAGTACCAACAGCATGGTAAACCAGAAAATCGCAAAGATGCGCCCATACAGGTTATTCAATTTCGGTAACGGTAGACGCATTACTCCTCCTGAACCATTAAGTAGCCGCGACCGCGCAAGGTTTTGATCCGTGCTTTGCCATCCGGCCGCTCAGGCAGTTTTTTGCGCAGGTTAGACACATGCATATCGATGGCTCGATCAAATGCCGCAAGGTGTTTGCCGAGTACTTCAATGCTCAGCATCTCTTTGGTCAGGGTTGCTCCGGGCGACTGCACAAAGTGAGTGAGTAGGGCAAATTCCGTGGTGGTCAGTTCCAGCAGTTGTCCTTGGCAGTAGGCTTCCTGTTTTCCGGGGTAGACTTGAATGTCCTGACACTCGATGACATCGCTGTTTTTAGGCGCGAGGCCGTTTTGCGTACGGCGCAAAATGGCACGAATACGCGCCAGCAACTCGCGATCGCTAAAAGGTTTGGGCAGATAATCATCCGCTCCGAGCTCTAAGCCGATCACCCGATCGATCTCTTCGCCTTTTGCAGTCAGCATTAAAACCGGCGTTGCCCATTTTTCGCGCAGACGCTTGAGGGTTTCCATGCCATTAAGCTTAGGCATCATCACATCGAGTAGGATCAAGTCGATCTCATCGCTGACCGCGGCTAGTCCGGCTTCACCGTCATTGGCTTGTGAAATTTCAAAGCCTTCGTACTGTAAAACCTCGGTTAATAGACCGGTCAATTCGGTGTCATCGTCGATCAAAAGGATATGTGCCATAGCTGCCTCGTGTATTGCTTGGTTACCTCCAGTTTACCGTGAAAAAAGTGCTGTGGTCAGTGAGCAATCTGCTCTTTACGATTCTTTACGCTCCCTATACGTCACTTGACCTTGCAAGTCGTAATCTATGTTCAAGCACTGCAGAGCAGCCTAATCGATAACGAAACGAAATGTAGAGGAACGAACGATGAAACTTGCCAAAAAAATGATGTTAGCCGCGGCTGTCCTACCACTGACTCTGGGAACGACGGCGGCACTGGCCTACGGTGGTCACGGTTGGGATAAAGAGGGTGATGGACATTGTGGCGACCGCGGTGAACGTGGGATCTGGAAACAGCTTGATTTAACCGCTGAGCAGCAAGCCCAGCTCAAAGAGATGCGTGAGACTGGTCGTGAAGAGATGCGCGCTAATCGCGGACAAAACCACGATGCCATGAAAGCATTGCACGCGCAGGAGCGTGCTCTGGTGCTCGCGGCTGATTTTGACCAAGCGGCCGCTGAGAATCTGGCAAAACAGATGGTAGATCAGCAAGTGACGCATCGCGTAAAAATGATGGAAAAACGTCATCAAATGATGAGCATTTTGACTGCCGAACAGAAAGCCAAGTTGCAAACCTTGCAACAAGAGAAAATGGCGGAATGCATGCAAGATGGCCAGCATGGCAAAGGCAAAAAACACGCTAATCAATAATCGAACGACTCACGACTCTTACTTCAACAAGGCAGCCTAAGTGCTGCCTTGTGGTTTTTGGTTTCTCGGTTATCTCCTCCTTCTTCCGCTTGAAGCGGCGCAGTGTTGACTAGGCTCGTTCCACCTGACACCTGCAACGCTCAGTCGTTTGGGTATATACTCGGTCTTCTGTCTGACAACCCAAGAAAAAGGGAAGCGTGATGAAAAAAGAATACGCTCGTTTGGTCACCATGGCCGCTTGGACCGCGACGGCGGTAGCCTCGCTGCTCTTGGTGGTCAAAGTCGCAGCGTGGTGGGTAACAGGGTCAGTGAGCTTACTGGCGTCTTTAATCGACTCGGTACTCGATATCGCCGCCTCTGTGGTTAACCTTATCGTATTACGTTTTGCACTACAGCCCGCCGACCATGAACATGCGTTTGGGCATGGTAAAGCAGAATCGCTCGCGGCACTGGCACAAGCCATGTTTATCTCGGGCTCCGCGTGCTTTTTGATCCTCAACGGTGTCGATCGCTTTTTCCGACCCCATGAATTGAATGCTCCTGAATTAGGTATCTATGTCAGCGCCATCGCCATGTTGGTGACTTTTGGCTTAGTACTGTTTCAGCGCTATGTGGTCAGAAAAACCGGCAGCCAAGCGATTGCCGCAGACTCGCTCCATTATCAATCCGATCTGCTGATGAACGCGGCCATCATGATTGCGCTGGGGTTAAGCTGGTGGGGATTGGGTCAAGCGGATGCCATTTTTGCGATCGGTATCGGCCTCTATATCTTACTGAGCGCCTTTAAAATGGTGCATGATGCAGTGCAGACGCTGCTCGACCGTAAATTACCCGATGAAGAGTTGGCGCAAATCCATGCGATCTGCCTCAGTGTTGCAGGCGTGATTGGTATGCATCAGCTGCGTACGCGTATGTCAGGCCCGGTGCGCTTCATTCAGCTCCATTTGGAATTAGATGACAACATTTCGTTGCTTGAAGCACATAAGATCTCGGATCGGGTGGAAGATAAATTGCGAGAAAACTTTGTTGGTGCTGATGTTTTGATCCACCAAGACCCGCATTCGGTGGTGCTTGAGGCAGAGCAGCGACAAAAATCTCAATGGTGAGGCGACAAAAGGCGTCAATTTGGCTATCTTTCCTCCAAGTTAACAAAAAAACGTCATTCCTGACATGAATCAACACTGGGTCAGTACAAAACTGTAATACTCTTACATAAGTAGAAAACTTACAGAATTTAGTGCAAATAACAGTAGTATTCCTAATCGGGAAAGGTAACATTACGCACAGTTTTTGAATTTTTCTGTCTGGCTCCCTACAAGCCAGACGGCGTAGAAATTGATATTCGATTCGCAAAGTTCGAGGGTGAGCATGATTAAAAAAATCGGTGTTTTGACGAGTGGTGGCGATGCCCCAGGTATGAATGCAGCTATTCGTGGCGTAGTGCGCACAGCACTTGGCGCAGGTCTAGAAGTGTATGGCATTTATGACGGTTACCAAGGTCTGTATGAAGATCGTATCAAACAGCTAGACCGCTCAAGCGTGTCTGACGTGATCAACCGTGGCGGTACTTTTTTAGGCTCTGCACGCTTCCCACAATTTCGTGAAGTTGAAGTACGTGAAAAAGCGATTGAAAACCTAAAAAAACACGGTATTGAAGCGCTGGTTGTGATCGGCGGTGATGGCTCTTACATGGGCGCAAAAAAACTGACTGAAATGGGTTTCCCTTGTATCGGCCTGCCTGGCACTATCGATAACGACATCGCGGGCACTGATTACACCATCGGTTATTTGACTGCTTTGAACACGGTTATCGAAGCGATTGACCGTCTGCGTGATACTTCTTCTTCACACCAACGTATCTCTATCGTAGAAATCATGGGTCGTCACTGTGGCGACTTGACGCTGACTTCTGCGATTGCGGGTGGCTGTGAATACATCATCACCCCTGAAACGGGGCTGAATATGGAACAGCTGATCTCTAACATCAAAGACGGTATCACCAAAGGCAAAAAGCATGCAATTATCGCACTGACTGAGCTGATGATGGATGCCAACAAGTTGGCGAAAGAGATTGAAGCGGCGACTGGCCGTGAAACTCGCGCTACCGTATTAGGCCACATCCAACGTGGTGGTAAACCTACGGCATTTGACCGTGTACTTGCATCACGCATGGGCAACTACGCTGTGCATCTATTGATGGAAGGTCACGGTGGTCGCTGTGTTGGTATCCAGAAAGAACAACTGGTTCACCACGACATCATTGATGCGATTGAAAACATGAAGCGTCCAGTGCGCACAGACCTGTACAAGGTCGCTGAAGAGCTGTTCTAAGCTCGCATCACTTTGTATTGAGAGACAAGAAAGACCGCCAAGGCGGTCTTTCTTATGCGGGTCTGTTTATATGATAGATACGCGGGTTAGAGAATGATGTCGCGCACTTGTTGGTCTTTACGCTCCAGATAGTGAATCGAGCGGATACGACGAATGGTGCGGCAGCGGCCGCGGATCAGCAGTGTTTCTGTTGTCGCGATATTGCCTTTGCGACTGATGCCATCAAGCAAGTCACCTTTGGTGATGCCGGTGGCCGCGAAAATCACGTTATCGCTGCGTGCCATATCTTCCATTTTCAGCACTTTACCGGCTTCTACGCCCATCTGTTGACAGCGTTCGAGTTCTTTCGCGCCCCAAATACGGTTATCTTCGCTATCGCCTTTGACTTGGTGACGCGGCAGCAAACGGCCTTGCATGTCGCCATCCAGCGCGCGGATCACCGCAGCTGAGACCACACCTTCTGGTGCACCACCAATGCAGTACATCATGTCCACTTCGCTATCGGGCATACAAGTCAGAATAGACGCGGCGACATCGCCATCCGGCACCGCAAACACCCGCACGCCCATCTGCTGCATTTCAGCGATGACTTTGTCGTGGCGCGGTTTAGCAAGCGTGATCACCACTAAATCGGTTAAGGGTTTGCCGAGTGCCTTTGCGACATTGTTTAGGTTATCTTTCAGCGGCAAATGCAGATCGATGCAGCCTTTTGCGCCAGGGCCAACCACCAACTTTTCCATGTACATATCTGGCGCTTTCAGGAAGCTGCCTTTTTCACCGGCCGCAAGCACGGCTAACGCGTTAGATTGTCCCATGGCGGTCATGCGAGTACCTTCGATAGGGTCGACCGCAATATCAACCGCATCGCCCCCCAGGCCGACTTGCTCGCCAATGTACAACATAGGCGCTTCATCAATTTCGCCTTCACCAATCACAATTTCACCGCTGATCTCCGTTTGGTTGAGCAGGATGCGCATCACTTCTACCGCAGCACCATCGGCGGCATTTTTATCGCCACGCCCCAACCATTTATAGCCTGCGAGTGCGGCACCTTCGGTGACGCGGGAAAAAGCCATTGCTAAATCGCGTTTCATGTTTGCTTTGCTCCAAACCCAAGAGAGAAATTTTGCGCGGCATTCTACCACACTCCCAAGTAAACGTTTGCCTTTTGCGACGATTCGCCTTTGCCTTTGATCAAAAACGCGCAAGAAAAGTCGAGGTTTGCTCGAAAATGCCTGCTCGGATCGGGCTTATCAGCTCATTAAGTTAAGTTTGGGTCAAATTGCGCGGTTTTTTTAACCGAATAGCGAAAAAGATCGAACTTAGGGCGTGTTTCTGTGCACAGGGCTGAGTAGAATGAACTCAATCAGTGAAGCCCACTTCACCTCAACCGAATCAACAAGGGTAAAACGTCATGTCTTTTGAAGTATTAGAAAAACTGGAAGCGAAAATTCAAACTGCAGTCGACACCATTGCACTGCTGCAAATGGAAGTTGAAGAGCTCAAAGAAGAAAAACAACAGCTGCAAAATGAAGCGCAAGAGCTGCGTGAAGCGTGTGAAGTGCTTGAGCAACGTGCACAGCAAGTTCAGCAAGAGCATGCGGCATGGCAAGAGCGCATCCGTAGCCTGCTGGGCAAAATGGAAGATGTGGAGTAATTCTCCTAACGCAAACGCCGACTGTGATGTCGGCGTTTTTGATCGTGATGAGACGCGGTGCTTACGCTTGCGGGCGCACGCCTAAGGTGTGGCATAACGCGTAAGTCATTTCGGCACGGTTCAGCGTGTAGAAGTGGAAATCTTTTACCCCTTCGCGGCACAGCACGCGCACCATATCAATGGCTTGGCTTGCACCTACCAACTGGCGAGTCACAGGATCGTCTTCTAATCCTTCAAACTGCTTCACCATCCAATTCGGAACTTTGACGTTGTTTTGCGCAGCGAAGCGCGACGCTTGTTTAAAGTTAGAAACCGGCAGAATGCCAGGAACGATTTCTACACCAATGCCTGCAGCCACACAGCGATCACGAAAACGCAGGTAACTCTCTACATCAAAGAAAAACTGCGTGATGGCACGATTCGCACCCGCATCGACTTTACGTTTTAAATTGAGCAGATCCGCTTGCGCGCTTTTCGCTTCAGGGTGCACTTCAGGGAAGGCGGCCACGGAAATATCAAAATCGTGGCGTGACTTGAGCAGCGTCACTAGATCGGAGGCGTACATCTCTGGCTTACCACCGCCAGCAGGGATATCACCACGTAGCGCCACAATATTCTGGATGCCGTTATGCCAGTAGTCATCAGCAATTTGAATCAGCTCATCACGAGTGGCATCAATGCAGGTCAAGTGCGGTGCGGCAATCAAACCGGTTTGATCTTTGATCGCTTTGATGATCGAGTGAGTGCGGTCACGTTCACCAGAGTTGGCACCATAAGTCACCGAAACAAATTTCGGTTGGAGTGTTTTCAGACGGTGTACTGAGCCCCAAAGCGTTTCTTCCATTTGTGGTGAACTGGGTGGAAAAAACTCAAACGAAACATTGATGTCGGAAAGTTCCGCAATGTTCTGGTTTAATGCGTCGATATGGCCAGCGTGTGTGTATCCCATCTTGTACTCCCTGTGACCGAGTGTCACTGCCTGAATCTGAATTGACGTTTAGACGTCTATATGGCTGTAGAATGTCGTGAATGCGCTTTGATGTCAACCTTGCCATTATGAATATTACTCATGTTGATCGTGAAGCAGATTCAAGCTTGAAAAAGCAATTAAGTGCTATGTGTGGTTATTCGTGAAATAGGTAGGGAATGATTCTTAGCATGCTTACAAGCATAGAGGATAGGAGCAAAAGCTCACCATTTCGGCGAGCTTTGTTTTAGGAGCTGAATGTGAGGGTTAGAGTAGGCTCGCGAGCAGATTCAAATCTGACTGAATCGCACCGGCGGTTACTTCGCGCCCTGCGCCAGGGCCGCGGATCACCAGCGGGTTATCGCGATACCATTTGCTCTCAATCGCAAAGATGTTGTCGCATGGGAGTAAGTTGGCCAGTGGGTGATCTTGCTCAAGCGCTTCGACGCCGACACTGGCCTTGCCATTTTTTTCTAGCCTTGCCACGTAGCGCAGTACCTTGCCTTGCTTTTGCGCACGGGCGAGGCGCTCGGCGAGCTGCTCGTTGAGCAGTTTGCTGTTATCGAGAAAATCATCCAGCGATACAGAACGCAGCTCGGCAGGTACCAATGATTCTACTTTGACATTCTGCGGCTCAATCTCAAGGCCAGATTCACGCGCCAAGATCACCAATTTACGCATCACGTCTGAACCATCGAGATCGCAGCGCGGATCGGGTTCGGTCAAACCTTGTTGCCACGCTAAATCGACCAGTTCACTGAACGGCAAACTGCCATCGTATTGTTGGAATAACCATGAGAGTGTGCCGGAGAAAATCCCCGATAACGCCATGATGTCATCGCCACTTTCACGTAGGTCGCGCACTGTATGGTTAATTGGCAAGCCTGCGCCTACCGTGGCGTTATAGAGCCAGTGGCGGCCAATCTTGTGGAAGGCATCTTTAACTTGATAGTAGTAATTGCCCGCAGCCGAGCCTGCCACTTTGTTGGCGGAAATCAGGTGCAAGCCTTGTTCGGCAATCTCAAGATACTGCTCGGCTAACTCTTCGCTGGCGGTGACATCAATGACGATAGCTTCATCATAACCTTCTAATGCACCGAGCTTTTTCAACCAGATTTGATCTTGATTGGGGAGCGATTCATCTTGGAAATGCGTTGGAACATGCGTCGGGTCGATGCCTTGTTCATTAAACCAATAGGTTTGGCTATCGACCACCGCAACCAACTCAAAATTCATGCCGTGGCGTTGCTCCAATTTCTCTTTTTGTTCAGCAAACAGTTTGAGCCAGCTGGAGCCAATATTGCCTTTACCGCACAGCGCAATCGCCACGCGTTTTTGAGCTTGAAAGAGCTGTTTATGAATCGCGTTAACCAATGAATGAATCGGTGTTTGGCGCAGCACTGCGACCAAACTGAGGCTTGATTCCGATGCGCTGATAAATTCGACTGGCAAGGTATTCAGCTGCTGGTAGAAACCATAACAGTGGTTCGGGTTTTTGGTGACGCCCGCACCAACAGCGGCAATCAGGTCATAGCCTTCTTTGAGTTTGATTTCCGCTTCGAAAGCGGCATCTTGCAACGCTGCAAACGCGCCGGGGGCAATTTCTGCCGTGTAAGCTAAACGTAAACGGTATTGATCGGGCTGGGCTTCATAAGTCAGCGGTTGCAGCTGCACGCGCAGCAAGTGCTGTAACACATCTTCTTGCAAGCGTTGGAAATCATGGTGATGAGCAAAGCTCAGCTCAATCAGCAGCACATCATCGAGCGAAGTAATGATTTTCGCGCCGCGCCCGGATGCGAGTACGCGCTCAATACGGGTAGAACCCGATTCCGGTTGGTGGCTGCAACGCAAGTGAAGTTCCATAGTGCTCTGTGCCACAGGTTGTAATGTGCGGCTGTGTAGCACTGGCGCTGCCAAGCGAGCCAGTTCATTGGCTTCATCGAGCCTCAGCAGTGGCAGCAAACACGCATCGCTGACAATGCGCGGATCGGCGCTGTACACGCCTGCCACATCACTCCAAATGGTCACGCGTGACACTTCAGCCAGTGCACCAATCACGGTTGCGGAATAATCGGAACCATTACGACCGAGCAGGACAGTATCGCCCTGTTCGTTTTGCGCCATAAAACCGGTGATCACCACACGGCGCTGGGTATGTTGGGTCAATATGGCTTTCAGTAGCGGATAAGAGCGAGCGCGATCCACTTCTGGCTGTGTGCCTGCTTCGGCACGTAAAAATGCCCGTGCATCTTGCGCGACGGCTGGTAAGTCTTGCTCATTCAACAATGCGGCGAGCAGGCGGGCTGACCACAGCTCACCATGCCCCAAAACCCAAGCGTATTGCGCCTTGCTAAGAGGAGCGGTGAGTTCGCCTAACACGCTGATCTCTTGTTGTAGTTGATGGAGCAGTGGTTCAGCTGCATCCGCGGTCAGTAGTTTGGTGATCAAATCGGACTGATATTGGCGCAGTGCGTGCAGAGTTTCATGGGCGGCTCGGCCATCATTGTTGAGGGCTTCGACAACACTGATCAAGCGGTTAGTGGTTTTGCCAGCCGCAGAAACCACCACCAAATCATCACTCTTGGAATAACTTTTTAGAATTTTCGCGACACGCAGATAACACTCTGGGTCGGCAAGGCTACTACCACCAAATTTGTGCAGTTGACGGGGATGAGTCATTCACAGATCTCCTTAATTCGCGGCAAGAGTTTGTAAAAAGGCTTGGTCAAGATCGGCAATCAGATCGGAAGCATCTTCAAGACCGACGGAAAGACGCAGCAACTGCTGGGAAATTCCCGCTTCGGCTAACGCTTCTTCGCCCATCGCACGGTGAGTCATAGACGCTGGATGGCAGATAAGGCTTTCTACCCCCCCGAGCGATTCAGCCAGTGAAAACAGCGCCAACTTGCCCACAAACAATTTCAGCTGTTCAAAACTACCTGCAAACTCGAAACTGAGCATAGCGCCAAAGCCAGATTGCTGCTTTTTGGCAATCTCATGGCCTGGATGCTCGGGCAGGCTTGGATGATAAATTTTGCCAACCAAGGGCTGGGTTTGTAGATACGCCAAGATCTGCTGCGCACTCTCTTCATGCACGCGCATCCGCGCGCCTAAGGTACGAATGCCACGCAAGGTCATGTAGCTATCAAATGGGGTGCCGGTTGAGCCTAAACAGTTGCCCCACCAAGCCAGCTCTTCTGCATGTTGCTTGTTTTTACAGATCAACACGCCGCCAATCACATCTGAATGACCGTTAATGTATTTGGTGGTGGAGTGCAGCACAAAATCCGCGCCTAAGGTGAGCGGTTTTTGGAATACCGGAGTCAAAAAGGTGTTATCGACCGCCACCAACGTGCCTTGCGCTTTGGCTAACTGACAAAGATGAGCGATGTCCACCACACGCACTAAAGGATTGGAAGGGGTTTCAATCAGCAGCAGCTTGGGTTTGCGGGCTAAAGCTTGGGTGAGTGCGGCTGCGTTGGATTGATCGACAAACTGCACTTTGAAATCGCCTTTTTTAGCGCGGGTGTTGAGCAAGCGATAAGTACCGCCATAGCAGTCGTGCGGCGCGACAATCAGGTCATCAGGGCCTAACAAGGCGGTGACCCATAAGTTGATCGCAGAGGTTCCGCAGTTGGTCACTATGGCGCCTTCTCCACATTCAAGCTCATATAAGGTTTGTTCTAACAGGCCTCGGTTTGGGTTACCTGAGCGGGTGTAATCGTATTTAGGCACTTCGCCAAATGCGGGAAACCCATAGTTGGTCGAAAGATAAATGGGAGGTACAACCGCATGGTATTGAGTATCCGATTCAATCCCGGTACGAACCGCAATGGTGGCTGGCTTGCGTGTGGTCATGGAGTTTCCTTGCTGGCTATTCTGTCCTAGAGGGCTTCATCATATACCTTTCCTGCTTTAAGCTGCAGTGTCGGTTGTCGCATCGCAACTTTCCCTAACTGGGGGATGAGGTTTATCCGTTGCCCATAAATTACTCGACACTTTACTGATGTTAAATGAAGACGTCAACACTTCTAGACGTCTATATGTCTTTGCTTATGGCAGTAAATCCCGCTAAAATTAGAGCCTTTGAAATTTCGATTCGAACCACAATAACGAAGGTGCGCAATGGCAGACTGGAATGGCGAATACATCAGCCCCTATGCAGAGCATGGGAAAAAGAGCGAGTTGGTAAAAAAAATCACGGTATCCATTCCGCTGAAAGTTCTCAAAGTGCTAACGGATGAGAGAACACGCCGTCAAGTCAATAATTTACGTCATGCTACCAATAGTGAGTTACTGTGCGAAGCCTTCTTGCATGCTTATACCGGTCAGCCGCTGCCGACGGACGAAGACCTACGTAAAGATCGCCCTGATGATATTCCTGCCGAAGCCAAACGTTTGATGACCGAAATGGGGATTGAGTTCGAATCTTACGATGAGTAACGATTGGCGTGAGTGATACGGGTTCATTGAACAAATCCGGCTTATAAAAAAGCCCCTCATATAACTGAGGGGCTTTTTGTATCGACTTTTTTATTCATATAAACAAGCAGATTAAGCCTGCATGTAGTTTTCTGGCATTGAGATACGAGCAACGCCTGATTCTACTGCTGCTTCCGCGACTGCGCGTGCTACGCGTGGTAATAGGCGTGGGTCCATCGGTTTCGGAATGATGTAATCAATACCGAAACTGAGCTTATCCACTCCAGCAGCTGCCAGCACTTCTGCTGGTACAGGCTCTTTCGCCAGTTGGCGAATCGCCTCTACTGCAGCCAGTTTCATCTGATCATTGATTTCGCTGGCGCGTACATCGAGTGCTCCACGGAAAATGAACGGGAAACAGAGCACGTTGTTAACTTGGTTTGGATAGTCGCTGCGACCAGTCCCCATGATCATGTCGTTACGGACTTGATGAGCAATTTCTGGTTTGATTTCAGGATCTGGGTTGGAGCAAGCAAATACCACGGGCTTATCGGCCATCAGTTTCAGGGCATCCGCTGGCAGCAGGTTAGGACCTGAAACGCCCAAGAATAGATCCGCTCCCGCAATCACATCTTCCAGCGTACGCTTGTCGGTATTGTTCGCAAACAGAGCTTTGTATTCATTGAGGTCATCACGGCGCGTGTGGATCACACCTTTGCGATCCAGCATGTAGATCTTCTCACGCATTGCACCGCATTTGATCAGTAGCTCCATACACGCCACCGCTGCGGCACCCGCCCCAAGGCAGACGATAATACAGTCTTTCAGTTGTTTACCTTGCAGCTCAAGAGCGTTAAGCATACCAGCCGCGGTGACAATCGCGGTACCATGTTGGTCATCGTGGAATACAGGGACATCACAACGCTCAATCAGGCGGCGCTCAATTTCAAAGCAGTCTGGGGCTTTGATATCTTCTAAGTTGATGCCGCCGAAAGTATCAGCAATGTTAGCGACAGTATCGATAAATTCGTCGATCGTGCGGTGTTTTACTTCAATATCAATCGAATCCAATCCAGCGAAGCGTTTAAACAGCAGTGCCTTACCTTCCATGACAGGCTTAGAGGCCATCGGGCCTAAATTTCCCAATCCTAAAATTGCGGTGCCGTTAGAGATCACGGCCACCGTGTTGCCTTTCGCGGTGTACTTATACACATTGTCAACGTTTTGCGCGATTTCACGCACTGGCTCAGCTACACCTGGGCTATAAGCCAGAGCCAGATCGGCAGCAGAATCGGCTGGCTTAGTCAGTGCAATACCAATTTTGCCCGCGGTTGGGTAAGCATGGTAATCCAGAGCACGTTGGCGAAATTGTTCTTCAGGCGTTGGGTTGAGGCGATTGTCATCGGACATAGGGCTGTTCTCTTATTGTTATTTATGGGGGAGGTCGCAAATTTTAAAGTAACTATTGCAAACTGCCTAGGTTAGACACTGAGCAAAGCGTACAAAAAAAGCGAAGATCTTGCTGATAAGACCAGTGAAAATGTGAATTGCGGAGAAGAAATAGCCAGATCGTGCCAATTCAAAAGGTTTTATATGCAGATAAGTGAGTGATCAATTCATCCTCGCTGAAAGCGAGATGAGATAACGATGGTGGCGCTTAGGCTATGAAAAAAGGACGCCGGAGCGTCCTTTTTCAAAATCTAGCGTAAAGCAGAAATTACTTCTTCGCAGACAGTGCGCCGAAACGCTTGTTGAAGCGCTCAACACGACCACCGGTGTCAACGATACGTTGCTTACCAGAGTAGAATGGGTGGCACTTGTCACATACGTCTAGGTGCATTGTGTCTTTACCTAGAGTAGAGTTGAAAACGAAAGAGTTGCCGCAAGAACAAGTTGCGTTTACTGCTTTGTATTCTGGGTGGATACCAGCTTTCATGGGATAACCTCAATTTAGGCCGTGTCGCCATCCGAATCGATTGTCGTCGGACACCACACGTAGTGTTAAAAATAACGAGTTTGCATATCCAGAGAGGTCAACCCTCTAGGATGCCGTAAGGCGCGATATATTAATGAATCTTGAGTTTCGGATCAACCAATCGCGCCGATTATTTCACCAAAAGCGCGGGTCGAATTTCTGCCAAGCTTCCAGTAGACTGTGATCCGTTTGATTTTTCCCTGTTTTGGACCCTGATGCGACCCACCATTGCCCGAGTTTGCCTGCCTGTACCTCTGGATAAGTCTTTCGACTATTTGATCCCAGCTCATCTATTTCCAGTGCTGGGCGGTCGTGTGCAAGTGCCTTTTGGGCGGCAAACCTTGGTCGGCATCGTCCAGTCGCTGACGCATCAATCCGATTTTCCTATCGAGCAACTGAAATCGGTGCAAGCGGTATTGGATGACGCGCCAGTCTGGCCGGATAAACTTCAGTCTCTGCTGCACTGGTGTAGCCAGTTTTATCATTATCCGCTCGGTGAAACGTACGCGAATGCCTTACCCAGCGCGCTGCGTAAAGGCAAAGCCGCAGAGTTGACTAGCCATAAGGAGTGGCGTTTAACCACGCTTGGCCAAGAGCAGCTGATGCAAGGGGTGAAGCGGAGCGCAGTCAAGCAAGCGCAAGTGCTTCACCTGTTGCAGCATGGCGCTTTATCCCACCAAGCCTTACTTGATGAAGAGGTAAGCAGCGCAACACTGAAAACCCTAGTGGAGAAAGGCTGGATTGAGTGTGAAGAACGTAAACCGGTGGCGCGACCTTGGCCGCAAGAGCTGGAAGCCAAAGTCGATAAACCTAAGCTTAATCAAGAGCAGGCGATCGCGATTGCGGCAGTGAATAGCCAGCAAGGTTTCGGCTGCTTTTTATTAGAAGGGGTAACGGGTTCAGGCAAAACAGAGGTGTATCTTAACCTCATCACACCGGTATTGGCGCGTGGTGAACAAGCCTTGGTGTTGGTGCCGGAAATTGGTTTAACCCCACAAACCATCAACCGGTTTCGCCAACGTTTTAATGTCCCCGTCGAAGTCATGCACTCGGCGCTCAACGATACTGAACGCCTCAACGCTTGGCTGGCGGCGCGCGATAAAGTGGCGGGCATTGTGATTGGTACGCGCTCGGCGCTGCTCACGCCCTTTGCCAAATTGGGCATTATTATTGTTGATGAAGAACATGATAGTTCTTATAAGCAGCAAGATAGCCTGCGTTATCATGCCCGCGATGTGGCTGTGATGCGCGCGCATTTGGAGAATATTCCGATCGTGCTTGGCTCGGCGACGCCAGCCTTGGAAACGTTGCATAATGCGCTCAGTGGTAAATACCATCACTTGCAACTGACGCAGCGCGCCGGTAATGCACTACCCACACGTAACCACGCGTTGGATGTGAAAGGGCTCTATCTAGAAAGTGGCCTATCTGCTCCTTTGATTGCAGAAATGCGCCGCCATTTGTCGGCGGGCAATCAGGTGATGCTGTTTTTAAACCGCCGCGGTTTTTCTCCGGCCTTGATGTGCCATGAATGCGGCTGGATTGCGGAGTGCCAGCGTTGCGATGCCTATTACACCTACCATCAACACAGCAATGAAATGCGCTGCCACCATTGTGGTTCACAGCGTCCTGTTCTCCATCAATGCAAAGGGTGTGGCTCGACTCAACTGGTTACTGTCGGCGTTGGTACGGAACAGCTTGAAGCGCAATTACACACTCTATTCCCTGAGTATCGTTCAGTGCGGATTGATCGAGATAGCACGCGGCGTAAAGGCAGTTTGGAATCGGCGTTAACCGCGATTCGTAAAGGCGAATATCAGATTTTGATTGGTACGCAAATGCTCGCCAAAGGACATCACTTCCCCGATGTTACCTTGGTCGCGTTGTTGGATGTCGATGGCTCATTGTACAGCAGTGATTTTCGCGCTTCTGAGCGCTTGGCTCAGCTCTTTATTCAAGTCGCAGGGCGGGCAGGGCGTGCCAGCAAGCCGGGCGAAGTGGTGTTACAAACGCATCATCCCGAACACAGTTTGCTACAAGCCTTGCTGCATAAGGATTACCACCATTTTGCCTTAACGGCGTTGGAAGAGCGCAAGCTGGCGCAACTGCCCCCTTATTCTTTCTTGAGCTTATTTCGAGCTGAAGCCAATCACACCGCTCAAGTGGAAGATTTTTTGCGTCAAGTGCGCGAAACCTTGCGCTGCAATCCTTGGTTTGATAGCGAATGTATGGTGCTCGGGCCAACGCCTGCGCCACTCGCGAAAAGAGCGGGAAAATTCCGTTGGCAACTTTTACTACAAACGCCTAATCGCACCCTGATGCAGAAGATTTTGCAAAGCGCACGTCCTGCACTGCAACAGTTACCGTTGGCAAGCAAGGTGCGTTGGTCGATCGATATTGATCCGCAAGATCTGAGCTAATTCGCATCGCGGTTAATAAAGTCTGTGTGTTAATTTTGTCAGCAAATTAATGCTTATTATCGTGATGTAAATCACAGTGACTATGCAAGATTTGTTAATCTCGCCGTAACTTTCTGTTCTGAATCCCTTAGACTATCGGTAAAACCCACTCAGTGAATCGTTTTCGTTAATCCAAAAGCCATGGTATAGACATGATTTCAAGTATTAACAAGGTTTACTGATTGCAGGTTAAGTCTTACAAGATCAGTCATCATAAGTGTGATGCTCAACATCACTTGATAAAGAAAAGAGGGTAAAAATACATGGCGACAATGAAGGATGTTGCCCAGCTTGCTGGAGTTTCAACCGCGACCGTGTCTCGTGCGTTGATGAATCCAGAGAAAGTCTCGTCGTCCACTCGTAAACGAGTGGAAGAGGCCGTGCTGGAAGCGGGTTACTCACCAAATTCTTTAGCGCGCAATTTGCGGCGTAATGAATCGAAAACCATCGTTGCTATCGTGCCAGATATCTGTGATCCCTACTTTTCTGAGATCATTCGCGGTATTGAAGATGCCGCGATGGAGCACGGTTATCTGGTGCTGTTGGGGGATAGTGGTCAACAGAAGCGTCGGGAAAACTCGTTCGTTAATCTGGTGTTTACCAAACAGGCAGACGGTATGTTACTGTTGGGTACGGATTTGCCGTTTGATGTGAGTAAACCTGAGCAGAAAAACCTACCACCTATGGTGATGGCGTGTGAATTTGCGCCAGAGCTAGAACTACCAACGGTACATATCGATAATCTGACCTCGGCATTTGAGGCGGTAAACTATTTAACTCAGCTTGGGCACAAACGGATTGCGCAGATCTCTGGCCCACAACATGCTGCGCTGTGTCAATTCCGTCATCAAGGCTATCAACAGGCGTTGCGTCGTGCTGGCATCACCATGAACCCGACTTACTGCATTTTTGGCGATTTCACTTTTGAAGCCGGGGCAAAAGCGGTGCGTCAGCTGTTGGCATTGCCGGAGCAGCCGACCGCGATTTTCTGTCATAACGATACGATGGCAATTGGTGCGATTCAGGAAGCGAAGCGACTTGGCTTGCGCGTACCACAAGATCTCTCCGTGGTCGGTTTTGACGATATTCAGTTTGCCCAGTACTGCGATCCCCCATTAACGACCATTTCGCAGCCGCGTTATGAGATTGGCCGTCAAGCCATGTTGATGATGCTTGAGTTACTACGGGGGCATGATGTGCGTGCCGGCTCGCGTCTTTTGGAAACCAAACTAGTGGTGCGTGAGAGTGCTGCGCCTCCAAGCAAGAGATAGCGAGTTGCCTGAACCGATTTTCAATCCTGAATGGTATGAGCTCGGTTCATTTTCTCGTTCCTATCGCCGCGCTGAGATAGGCTACAAGGCCAGTTGTTTGGGTGTAACTCTGTTATCTGGCAGCGATCTGCTTTAACATGTGGGCAATTTTGTTAATTTCCGAACGAGAACGTGGCGAATAGAGATTATGTAAGAGGCGGTCGTAGTCCTAAGAAGCCGACCCGAAAAAAAGCAGCGCCGCGCCGTAAACCTTGGCGCAGTGGTTTAGTCGCTTTAGTGCTATTGGCAGGCTTTGGTTATGGTTTGTATCTACTCAACAACGACCCAGAACCCAAACTAAACACTCAGGAGTCGACGTTATCATCGACATCCAGCAGTAAACCTAAGCAGACAGGAACGCTACCGCCCCCACCAACAGAAAAGTGGGACTACGTAGACAGCTTGCCCAATCGTGAAATTGAAGTGGTGGCTAAAGAGCAGGAAGTATCGGATATCCCGTACGTGATGCAGTGTGGTGCGTATAAAACCGCAGAGCAAGCCGAAGCGCGTAAGCTGGATATCGCTTTCCAAGGCATCAGCAGCCATATCCGTAAGAAAGCGGACAGCAGTTGGTATCGTGTCGTACTTGGGCCTTACAAATTTAAGCGCGATGCGGAGCGTGATAAGCACAAACTGCAACGCGCGAAAATCGAGCCCTGCGCTATCTGGGCTGAAAAGCAGTAAGCGATTCCCCAAAAGCCTGATGTTGATCAGGCTTTTTTGTTGGCATTCGTTGAACTTCTTTCGATTGGCTTGAAATTGCTTTCCGGTAGCCGCATATAAGCGGGTAACTCTCCGATAAAAATTAAAGAGGCCTCTTGTGACTACTATCGTATCAGTGCGTCGTAATAATAAAGTTGTCATCGCTGGTGACGGGCAGGTATCGCTAGGCAATACCGTGATGAAAGGCAATGCACGTAAAGTGCGCCGCCTTTATAACAACAAGGTACTGGCAGGCTTTGCTGGTGGAACCGCTGATGCATTTACCCTGTTTGAGCGCTTTGAAAGTAAGTTGCAGATGCACCAAGGTCACCTGACCAAAGCGGCGGTTGAGCTAGCCAAAGATTGGCGAAGCGATCGCGCGCTGCGCCGTTTGGAAGCCATTTTGGCGGTCGCCGATGAAACCGCATCGCTGATCATTACCGGTAATGGTGATGTGCTGCAGCCTGAGCACGATCTGATTGCGATTGGTTCTGGTGGCAACTATGCACAAGCGGCTGCTATTGCTCTGTTAGAAAACACCGAGCTTGATGCACGCACGATCGCCGAAAAAGCCTTAAATATCGCTGGCGATATCTGCGTGTTTACTAACCACCATCACACTATCGAAGAACTCGAAATTCCGCAGGCGATGTTGCCACAAGGCGCATCTGCGTAGATCAATAAGTCTCCGGCAAATAACCACAAGATAGTGCCCGAAAAGCTGAGTGAAGGATTTGAATCATGTCTGAAATGACTCCCCGCGAAATAGTGAGCGAGCTGAATCGCCACATCATAGGTCAAGATAAAGCCAAACGTGCCGTAGCGATTGCACTGCGTAACCGTTGGCGTCGTATGCAGCTTGAAGAGAGCTTGCGTGTTGAAGTGACCCCGAAAAATATTCTGATGATTGGCCCAACTGGTGTGGGTAAAACTGAAATTGCTCGCCGTTTAGCCAAGCTTGCGAACGCGCCTTTCATCAAGGTTGAAGCGACCAAGTTTACCGAAGTGGGTTATGTCGGTAAGGAAGTGGAGTCGATCATCCGCGATCTGACCGATGTTGCGGTGAAGCTAACGCATCAGCAAGCGATGGAGAAAGTGAAATTCCGCGCTGAAGAGTTAGCGGAAGAGCGCGTATTGGATGCGCTGCTGCCTCCACCACGCGATGCGTGGGGACAAGCAGAGCAAAAAGAGGAGAACTCCAGCACCCGCCAAGTGTTTCGTAAAAAGTTGCGTGAAGGGCAACTGAACGACAAAGAGATTGAAATTAACGTCGCTGTACCGCAGATGGGCGTGGAAATCATGGCACCTCCAGGCATGGAAGAGATGACCAACCAACTGCAGGGACTGTTCCAAAACCTCGCGGGCGACACCAAGAAAAAGCGCAAAATGAAGATTAAAGATGCGCTGAAAGCCTTGGTGGAAGAAGAAGCCGCTAAGCTAGTCAATCAAGAAGAGCTGAAAGAGCAGGCGATTTACAATGTCGAAAACAACGGCATCGTGTTTATCGATGAAATCGACAAAATCTGTAAACGCGGTGAAGTCTCGGGTCCCGATGTTTCTCGTGAAGGGGTGCAGCGCGATCTGCTGCCTTTGATTGAAGGCAGTACGGTATCCACCAAGCATGGCATGGTGCGAACGGATCACATCCTGTTTATTGCCTCAGGCGCGTTCCAAGTAGCAAAACCGTCAGATTTGATCCCAGAGCTGCAAGGCCGTTTGCCCATCCGAGTTGAGTTGGAAGCCCTGTCGAGCAACGACTTCAAACGCATTCTGACTGAGCCGAAAGCATCACTCACCGAGCAATATGTTGCGCTGATGAAAACCGAACAGGTGGATGTGCAGTTTACCGAAGATGGTATCAAGCAGATTGCGGATGCCGCATGGCAAGTTAACGAAACCACTGAAAATATTGGTGCGCGACGTCTGCATACTGTGCTGGAGCGTTTAATGGATGAAATCTCCTTTGATGCAACAGAAAAAGCCGGCCAAGCCTTCGTGATCGATGCTGCTTACGTGAAAGCGCGTTTGGGTGAGCTGGTCGAAGACGAAGATCTCAGCCGTTTCATTCTCTAGACTGCTTAATTTTTGAAGTGAAAGCCCACCCGAATTTGGTGGGCTTTTTTATCTGGGTGATTTGCGCGTATACTGACGCCATGTTGATCGTACTCTCATTATCATGAATAACTCTGTGCAAATTTGGTTGGATGCCGCGCGTCCGAAAACCTTGCCTCTGGCGCTGATCTCCATTTTAACCGGGAGTGCATTAGCCTTCTCCGCGGGAAATTTTCTCTGGCTGATCGCGGTGTTAGCTCTGCTGACCGCGACTTTGCTGCAAATTCTGTCCAATCTTGCCAATGATTATGGCGATGCGGTGAAAGGCACCGACAACCATGCTCGTTTAGGACCGATGCGCGCCATTCAATCGGGTGCGGTGAGCTTAAGTGATATGAAACGCGCCATGGCGATCAATGTTATTCTGACCATGGTGTCTGGTTTGGCATTGGTGCTGTATGCCTTTGATAACCTGCAAAATATCCTGATATTTATTGGCTTAGGAGTATTGGCGATTTTAGCGGCGATTGCTTATACCGTCGGGAATAAACCTTACGGCTATGTCGGGCTTGGCGATCTATCGGTATTCCTATTTTTTGGCTTGCTTGGTGTTTCAGGCAGCTTCTTTTTGCACACTGGCTACATTGAATGGAGCCTGTTATTGCCGTCTTTAGGGTGTGGTTTACTGGCGGTGGCGGTACTGAATGTCAACAACATGCGCGATATTGAAAACGATGCGCAGTGTGGCAAACGCACTGTGGCGGTGCGCTTGGGTCAAGTGCGCGCGAAGCAGTATCACTTTGCTTTGTTGTTTGGTGCCGTTGCCGCGTTTGCAGGTTACCTCGTTTTACAAGACAAACCACTGTGGATCAGCTTGCCCTTTTTGCTCTGTTTGTCGGTGGTGACTCGTCACGGTCGAGCCGTCTGGTTTACCGAGCAACCCGCGCAAATTGCCCCCATGATGCCCGTGGTGGTGAAAACGTCGATGATCACCAACCTTTTGTTTGTTGGAGTGATCATTGCCCAAACTCTGACAAGTTAATTTGCACTCTGTCATTGCAATGACTCAATCACTCTATATACTCGTTGGAAGACTTTCGCTAAGAGAACAAAGCTATGGAATACAATACTTCTGCGCTGTGTGATATCTATCTCGACCAAGTCGATGTCGTGGAGCCTATGTTCAGCAACTTTGGTGGCTGTGCTTCGTTTGCCGGTCAAATCACCACGATTAAGTGCTATGAAGATAATGGTTTGATCCGTGAAACCCTTGAGCAAGATGGTCTTGGCCGTATTTTGCTGATTGACGGTGGCGGCTCGCTGCGCCGTGCATTAATTGATGCAGAATTGGCGGCTCTAGCGGAAGAAAATGAGTGGGAAGGCATTGTGGTGTATGGCAGTGTCCGTGAAGTGGATGAATTGGAAGAGATGAGCATCGGTATTCAGGCGATTGCTTCTATTCCTGTCGGCGCAACCTCGCAAGGCATCGGTGAAGTGGACATTCCAGTCAACTTTGGCGGCGTCACCTTCCTACCAGAAGATTATCTGTATGCCGACAATACTGGCATCATCATCTCGCAAGAGCCGCTGAGTGCGGATCTGGGCGAAGAAGAGGAAGATGAGTTGCTGTAAGCGAACTCACGCACTCTAAGTTTTGAAAAAGCCGATGTCGTTGACATCGGCTTTTTCATGCATTCTCTATTGGCTTGTAACGATCTTAACCCAAATCAGGCGTAAGGGTTTGACGCCGCAATCTGAGCGCATAGAGATAACCCAATAATCCGCCCAGTATGTTCCCCACCGCAATACCGATAAATAACCCTTCAATGTTGTACAGTCTGCCGCCAATCCAAGCTGCGGGTAGGGTGAACACAAACAGGCGCATAAAGCTCCATTGAAAAGCCTTGAGTGGTTGATGTAAGGCGTTGAGGGCGGAAACCAACATCATGACCACACCTTGGAAGCCGTAGCTGACCGGTACGACTAACAGATAGTGCCACAGTAGATCGCGCACGGCTTGTTCTTGAGAAAACAGCGCCGCCAGTGGAATACTCAGCGGTACCATCATGATAAACACCATCAGTTGAAACAGCAGAGAAAAGCGTAGGCTCAGAAAGAGTCCGGCAAAGCTGCGTGCTGGATTTTGCGCCCCCAGATTTTGCGCCATAAAGGGGGTGAGGGCAGACGTGAGCGACATCAGTACCAAAATCAGAATCGACTCAATGCGCTGCGCTGCTCCATACGCGGCCACCGCTGCAGTGCCGTGGCTTGAGAGCATGATCATCAGCAGTGCGCCAGAAATTGGGCTCATTGCGGTGGAAAGCGCGGCCGGAGTGCCGATTTTTAAAATCTGTTGCCAGTCATCGCGCAGATGGGGCAGTGATGGTATGGCGAGCAGTTTTTCACGCTTGATCAGCAGATACAGCGAGCCAATTAATGCCCCCAACCAAGAGAAGGCACTAGCAATCGCAGCGCCTTGAATGCCGAGCTCAGGAAATGGGCCGTAGCCAAAAATCAGCAGTGGGTCGAGCGCTCCATTGATAAAACCCGCCAGCATCATAATTTTGGCGGGTGTTTTGGTATCGCCAGTGGCGCGAATCGCGCTATTGCCGGCCATAGGTAGCACGAGCAGTGGAATCGTGAGATACCACACCACCATGTACTCTTTGATAAGAGGGATCAGCTCGTGGCTGGCACCAAGCAGCAAAAACAGCGGTTCTATGGTCAATAAACCGAGTGTTGAAGCCGCTGCCACTAGCAATAAGGCTAGCAGTAACCCATGACTAGACACGCGCGCCGCTTGTCGTCCATCGCCTTGTCCGAGCAAGCGGCCTATGCAGGTGGAAAGCCCAACCCCAATCCCCATGGTGATACAGTTGACCGCAAAGGTGACCGGAAAGGTATAACTGATTGCCGCCAGCGCCTGTGTGCCTAATAAGGAAATAAAGAAAGTATCGACGAGGTTGAACATCAAAATGGCCACCAAGCCGAAAATCATCGGTACGGTCATTTGCCGTAAAACGAGAGGAATAGGGGCTGAAAGCAGGCCGTGTTTATCGTGCATAAGCTGGGCAACGAAGGGAAACAAGGTGCCTAGCATACCTGAACTTAAAAACAGGGACTAGGGAAGGGAGCCTAGGGAGTGAATTGCGAGGGGCTAAAAACAACAAGGCCAGCATTATGCTGGCCTTGAACGATCAGTGGCGAGAATCGCAAATTACGCTTTTTTCGCTTCTGCTGCGGCTTTCGCGATCGCGGCAAAGCCTTTCGCATCCAGTGATGCACCGCCAACCAGCGCACCGTCGATGTCTGGTTGTGCAAAGTAAGACGCTGCGTTTTCTGGTTTTACAGAACCGCCGTACTGGATGATCACTTGCTCTGCTACTGCAGCATCTTTCGCTGCGATCAGTGCACGGATTGACGCGTGGATACGCTGTGCATCATCTGCTGTCGCGGCTTTACCTGTACCGATTGCCCAAATTGGTTCGTAAGCGATGATCGCGCCGTTCAGAGCTTCAACGCCGTAAGCGTCGATCACTGCGTTGATTTGGCGAGCACATACTGCTTCTGTTTCGCCCGCTTCGTTTTGCGCTTCAGTTTCACCGATACAGAATACTGGCGTTAGGCCGTTTTCTTTCAGGAACGCAAATTTCTTAGCGACGAACTCGTCCGATTCTTTGTGGTAATCACGACGCTCAGAGTGACCGATGATGATATGAGAAGCACCGAAATCTTTCAGCATCGCTGGAGACATGTCACCGGTGTACGCACCGTTGTTGTGAGTATCGGTGTTTTGTGCACCTAGGATCAGCTTGTTGCCGCCTTCTTTGATCAGGCGCTCTGCCAGATCCAAATACATTGCTGGTGGAGCAATAACCACATCAACACCCGCAACACCTTCAAGTTCTGCATTCAAGCCGTTTAGCAGGTCAGTGACCATAGCTTTGCTGCCATTCAGTTTCCAGTTACCCATCACAACAGGACGACGCATAGGAATATCTCCATATCTAATCAATGTAAAAAATAAACTCGCAGGACTATAGCAGAATAAATTCGTCAGATCATGACTCGTATCATGTCTTTATGGGATCTCATCGACGCGACAAATCAGCAATCGAGTGATCTGAGTGACAGATTATTCGGTAGTGGCTCGGTTTTTTATGTTGAACTTGTTATTACTATCCCTCTATCTAGGACAGAACGATTTTTATCCACCGTTAGCAAGGAAAACCGAATGCCAAACTTAGTCATGGAATACTCAAACTCAGTCGATGAACGCATCAATGTGCAAGGGTTGCTGGAAGATTTGCATCGAGCCGCGATTGATTCAGGACTGTTTGAAATAAGTTCGGTAAAATCTCGCGCGCTGCGCTGCCACCATTGGTTGATTGGGGATGAAGGCGACAGCGTTGATTTTATTCACCTCAGTTTTGAGTTGCTGGCAGGACGCAGTCCTGAGCAAAAGCGAGAGTTATCGCGTAAGCTGATGGAGATTCTGGCGGCGAAAGCCAGCCATGTGCGCAGTTTGACCATTAATATTCGAGATATGGATACAGACTGTTTTCAAAAAGTCATCAATCGATGACCTTGTTTAGGTAAAAGTCATGTCGTTACAAACACTGTTGTTTTCTTTTCAGGGGCGTATTGGTCGCCAAGCGTTCTGGCTGTGGAATATTTGCTACTACGCCATGATTGCAGGTTTTGCAATGGGATCGAATCTGCTATTTCCCGATGTTGCGCACCTGATCTTGCCGGTTTTTCTGCTGGTAGTCTTAGTGCCAGATTTGGCGATTACCGCTAAGCGTTGGCATGATCGTGACAAATCAAGCTGGTGGTTGCTACTCAATGTGCCTCTTGTGATTGGCCGCATGACGATTCCGGCAGGAGAATTGGCCGTGAATACCCAACCCGGCATGCTGGAAACACTTATCTCGTTTGTGGCGTTACTGTGTGGTGCATGGGTTTTGGTGGAGTGCGGGTTTCTTTCTGGCACGGATGGCAGTAACCGTTTTGGCCCCGAGCCGAAGTGGATCAAAAAAAGCTAGGCCAGCAATAAGTGGTATCAAATGCGTAGAGAGGAGGTTCCTCTCCTCTCTTTATTCTTGCCACTTGTGCCATCTCGGCTGAGAGCGCTATCGCCAGCCGTCGTCTTGAACCATTCTCGGGCGAAACGGCACCACATCCGCGACGGTGTCTTGCTGCAAATCGCCCTCTAATGCATTACGAAAACGCACCATTTGTTGGCTCAGTTCACGCATTAAGGTTACGTTGGCGTGTACGGGGTTTTTGCATTGGCCTACCACACGATCAATATGGCTCTGCTGCGCCCAAAGCCTTTGCTGCATGGCGAGCGAGGCAGAGAGAATCATCTCTTCGCACATCTCCTTCTTAAACTGATCAAAAGCATCAGGATGGTGTTTTGCGAGGGCGACCAACTCATCAAAGGGTGGCAGCTCCTGATTACAGGGTTCGGGTGAGTGTGGGGGCGTCATGTGGCAATCCTCCGCCTTTAGCTAAACTGATGCTTTTGTCAACAGTTCAAGCGTAAGCGATTTTTCCGCAGTCAGGCGGAACGAATATCGCCCTTCTTATAAATAAGACGAAAAGGGTCAAAATAGAATGGGAGATAGGTTATCGCACGGCAATAAAGTAAGTGCAGCGTCGCTCTCCGGCGACAATGTGTTCGCGGCGTTCGATATGGCATTCTTCGCCCAATAAACGGCGAAAAACATTCAACTCGGATTGGCACAGGCTGGGACAGCGGGTGGCTGCTTTGCAAATCGGGCAGTGGTTTTCAATCAAAATAAAGCCGTCGGCAGTAGGCTCTAACTCGGCCATATAGCCTTCATGTTCACGCAGGGTAACCAAAGCTTCGAGTTTTTCTTGCAGAGAGTGGCACCCCACTAATGCGCTGTGATAGGCGGCAAAGGTTTGAGCTTCACGTTCTGCTGCCACCTTGGCGAGCCCTTCTTTACCAAAAATATGCTCGACCGCGTCAATTACTTGAATGGTCAGCTCGCCATGACGATCAGCAAACTGATTGTGTCCTTTCGCGGTTAAAGACCAATGGCGAGTTGGGCGACCGACTTTGACTTTCACATCATGAAACGCCAGCACACCTTCTTCTTCCAGACTTTGTAAATGCTGACGAGCGCCCATGGTAGTGATACCTAGGTCTTCAGCCAACTGTTTGGCGGTTACTGTGCCTTCACGTTTGAGCGTGTGAAGAATGCGGTCAACCGTTTTCATCGTCTTTCATTTTCCTAACAAGGGGTGGTTTTCTAAGCTGAGTCATTGCGCCAATCACCATTCATCTTTGGCGTTGTTGGATCGGTGTCTCTTTATGCTGCCGTTATTATGGGATGCGAATTTAATAAAGCAAACTATTTACTATGCCAGAGGACTTGCTACCTTCCGGCCGCAGATCGCGGATAGGATCGAAAGCGACGCCACGCTCAGATCGATTTGCTGTTTGAAAATGTTAAATTAATCACGTTTTTTTACGCTTGCCCCCTTGGGATATGGTGCAAGTTCCCCCACATATGTGACACATGCTGATGATCAGCGTTTTATCAACCATACGGAAAATTAAATCAGGAGAGACGACCGATGAATATTCGTCCATTACATGACCGAGTGATCGTTGAACGCCAAGAAGTTGAATCAAAATCTGCTGGTGGAATTGTTCTAACTGGTTCTGCGGCGGAAAAATCAACGCGCGGTAAAGTGTTGGCAGTTGGTAAAGGCCGCATTCTAGAGAACGGTTCAGTTCAACCTTTGGACGTGAAAGTAGGCGACACCGTGATCTTCGCAGAAAGCTACGGCACAAAAACAGAAAAGATCGATGGCAAAGAAGTGCTGATCTTGGCTGAACATGACATTTTGGCAATCGTTGAATAATTGATTCTGAATCCCAACGAAATCAATAACTGAATTTAGAAAGGAAATGAAAAATGGCTGCTAAAGACGTACGTTTTGGTAATGACGCTCGTGTAAAAATGCTAGAAGGCGTAAACATTCTGGCCGATGCGGTAAAAGTAACCTTAGGCCCTAAAGGCCGTAACGTGGTTCTCGACAAATCTTTCGGTGCACCAACCATTACTAAAGATGGTGTATCGGTTGCGCGTGAAATTGAGCTGGAAGACAAATTCCAGAACATGGGCGCACAAATGGTGAAAGAAGTCGCTTCTCAAGCCAACGACGCTGCGGGTGACGGTACAACCACAGCAACCGTACTGGCTCAAGCGATTGTGAACGAAGGCCTAAAAGCGGTAGCGGCAGGCATGAACCCAATGGATCTGAAGCGCGGTATCGATAAAGCCGTTATCGCTGCAGTAGAAGAGTTGAAAGCACTGTCAGTGACTTGTGCCGATACTAAAGCGATTGCTCAAGTAGGTACTATCTCTGCTAACTCAGACTCTAGCGTGGGTAACATCATTGCTGAAGCGATGGAAAAAGTGGGTCGCGATGGCGTGATCACCGTTGAAGAAGGCCAAGCGCTACAAGACGAGCTGGATGTGGTTGAAGGTATGCAGTTTGACCGTGGCTACCTGTCACCGTACTTCATCAACAACCAAGAATCAGGCAGTGTAGAGCTGGATAACCCATTCATCCTGCTGGTTGATAAAAAAATCTCTAACATCCGTGAACTGTTGCCAGTACTGGAAGGCGTGGCAAAAGCGTCTCGTCCACTGCTGATCGTGGCAGAAGATGTAGAAGGCGAAGCGCTGGCGACTCTGGTTGTCAACAACATGCGTGGCATCGTGAAAGTGGCAGCGGTTAAAGCTCCTGGCTTTGGCGATCGTCGTAAAGCGATGCTGCAAGATATCGCGATTCTGACTGGTGGTGTTGTGATCTCTGAAGAGATCGGTCTGGAGCTGGAAAAAGCGACTCTGGAAGACCTAGGCCAAGCGAAACGCGTTTCTATCACCAAAGAAAACTCAACCATCATCGATGGTGCTGGCGATCAAGCCGCGATCCAAGGTCGTGTTGCGCAGATCCGTCAACAAATCGAAGAAGCCACTTCTGACTACGACAAAGAGAAACTGCAAGAGCGCGTAGCAAAACTGGCTGGCGGCGTTGCAGTAATCAAAGTGGGCGCAGCAACCGAAGTGGAAATGAAAGAGAAGAAAGATCGCGTAGAAGATGCGCTGCACGCGACTCGCGCGGCGGTAGAAGAAGGCGTTGTTGCGGGTGGTGGTGTAGCCCTGATCCGTGCAGCTTCTAAACTCTCTTCTCTGGTGGGTGACAACGAAGAGCAAAATGTGGGTATCCGTGTCGCACTACGTGCGATGGAAGCGCCACTGCGTCAAATCGTGAAAAACGCGGGTGACGAAGAATCAGTGGTTGCCAACAATGTGCGTGCAGGCGAAGGTAACTACGGTTACAACGCGGCAACGGGCGTGTACGGTGACATGATCGAAATGGGTATTCTGGATCCAACCAAAGTAACCCGTTCTGCTCTGCAATTCGCAGCGTCTGTTGCGGGTCTGATGATCACCACTGAAGCAATGATCACTGAGCTGCCGAAGAAAGATGCACCAGCAATGCCAGACATGGGCATGGGTGGCATGGGCGGCATGATGTAATCATCCCCCTTAGCAGGAAAAGCCGGAGCCCAAGCTCCGGTTTTTTTATGCCGTGGTTATGCTAAAGCATGGTTAAGATAGGTCAGCATGACCAAGAACATGACCATAAACTGCGCGGAAAAATGACACAATATTCACATTACCTTATGCAAGATATGGATAATGATGCCTAGTTTTTCCCCTTATCCATCCTGATTGGAGGTTATTTTTATGAACAAGCCGTTTGCTTTGATGGCGCTTACTGCAGCGATGGCTGCACCAGCCGCATTGGCTTCAACACCCGTTATGTTCTCTTCTATCGACAATTTCAACACGCCAGATGCGAACCAAGTTGCGGGTGTGCGTTTGTCGGCACTGTACGGTAAAGTGAATGAAGTCAAAGGGGTTGATTTCTCTATTCTTGGCCTGTCTGAAACTGACAAAACCACAGGTGTGAACTTTGGCTTATTCTTCGGTGCAAGCAAAGTGAACCAAGAGATGACGGGTGCATCTCTGGGTCTTTTGAACTGGAACACGGGTAATACTTATGGTGCGAACTTGGGCTTTGTGAACCTGACTCACGATGTGAAAGGCGCGAACTTGAGCTTTGTGAACTATTCAGAAGGTAACACCTTGGTTGACTTAGGTGCGGCTAACTTCTCGAACACTTCAACTGTTCAGTTTGGCCTGTTCAACAAAACGGAAAAGATTGAAGGTGTACAGATTGGTTTGATCAACTGTGCGGACAACGGTTTCTTTAAGTGTTTCCCAATCATTAACTTTGCTAAGTAATGATTTAAAAAAGCGTTGCCCTGACAACGCTTTTTTACTCAAGATGCAGATCAAGCGGTGTTTTGCTGGGTCTGCCACCGATTTCTCGAGTTAATTTCGGCACCAGATAGCCGGAAACCCGCTCAATCAAGCCTGCCATAATCTGCCTTGCTTTATCATCACTGACGTAAAAATGCGCCGCGCCTTGCACCTTATCCAATACATGCAAGTAATAGGGCAGAATGCCAGCATCAAACAAGGTTTCGCTGAGCGCCACTTGTGCGTCAACTGTGTCATTGACCCCTTTGAGCAGCACACCTTGGTTAAGCAAAGTCACGTTCACTGCGCGCAAGCGTGCCATTTGCTGTTTGAGCTCCAGATTGATTTCATTGGCGTGGTTGATGTGTGTCACCAGCAATACTTGCAAGCGGGTTTGTGCGAAGAGTTCAACCAATTCATCGGTGATGCGCGCGGGGATCACCACGGGTAATCGTGAGTGAATGCGTAACCGTTTGATGTGCGGAATTGCTGCGATACGCTCCATCAGCCATGCAATTTCATGATCTTTGGCCATTAAAGGATCGCCGCCGGAGAAAATCACTTCGTTGAGCTGTGGATTTTGCGCAATGTAATCGAGGCTTTGTTGCCAAGCGCTTTTGCTGCCTTTGTTATCTTCATAGGGAAAATGACGGCGAAAGCAATAACGGCAGTTGATGGCGCAACCGCCTTTGACGATCAACAAGCAGCGATTTTTATACTTGTGCAGCAAGCCGGGCACGGTGTTGTTTTGTTCATCCAGTGGGTCATGTGAGTAGCCGGGATGAATCTCAAACTCGGCACTCAGCGGTAAAACTTGCCGTAAAAGTGGATCGGCAGGATTGCCTTTTTGCATGCGATCGACAAAACTTTGCGGCACCCGCTGCGCAAACAGTTTGCGCGCTTCAAATCCGTCTTGCCATGGCGAAGGATCGATCTCAAGTTGCTGCAATAATTGCAGAGGATCGGAGATCGCGTTTGCCAGCTGTTGCAACCAGTTTTGCTCAACAGAAATGACTTTTCGGGTTATGATGTGCGGCATTGATTTTAACTCGAAGATAGTAAGAGGAAAAAATGGCTACTGTTAGCACGAATGAATTTAAAGGCGGTCTCAAAATTATGCTTGATAACGAGCCTTGTGTCATTCTCGAAAACGAGTATGTAAAACCAGGTAAAGGTCAGGCATTCAACCGCGTGAGAATCCGTAAGCTGCTTACTGGTAAAGTTCTGGAAAAAACCTTTAAATCGGGTGACACAGCGGAAGTTGCTGATGTTGTCGATATCGATCTGGATTACCTGTACAACGATGGCGAATTCTACCACTTCATGAACAACAGCACCTTCGAACAGCTTGCTGCAGATGCAAAAGCGGTTGGCGAGAATGCAAAATGGCTGGTAGAAAACAACACTTGTATGCTGACGTTGTGGAATGGTAACCCAATCGCGGTCACTCCACCAAACTTCGTTGAGCTAGAAGTGACTGAAACGGATCCAGGCGTAAAAGGTGATACACAAGGTACTGGCGGCAAACCAGCGACTCTGTCTACCGGCGCTGTCGTTCGTGTACCTCTCTTCGTACAGATCGGCGAAGTGATCAAAGTGGACACTCGCTCTGCAGAATACGTTGGCCGTGTGAAGTAATCATCTCGGTCACAAGAAAAAACCAACCTTGCGGTTGGTTTTTTTATGCGTGTAGTTTTAGTCTTGCAATAAAAAAGCTGGCCTGTTGTCAGCCAGCTTTTTGATGTTTCATGTTAGATCATGAAGATAAACACGACCGCCAGTGCGGAGATGATGGTTGCAAAGCCGTAGCAAGCGATTTTCCCTGCCACACCGGTGTGGAATTTCAAATCATGCATCCCGTGGTGAACACGGTGCATGGCATGCCACATTGGTAGAGCTAAGGTGCCGATGATGAACAGCGCACCAATGATGCTGGTTGCAAAGTTAGACACGCGTTCATAGCTCAGTGCTTCGGCATCAATCACGCCCAGTGGCGCAAGAATGCCCAGTACCAGAACGGTAATCGGGGTGATCATGGCAAACCAAGTGCCACCAGCACCAAACAGGCTCCACCATACGGGTTCGTCTGAACGTTTTGGGTTGGTATTAATCACAATAAGCTCCTTACACCACAATAAGAACAATCAGTGAGATAAAGGCCACGGCCGCCCACTGTGCTAGCACGATGATCTTTTTATCAACCAATTTGCCGCCTAAACGAATAGGCACGACTTGTGGCATCATGCTGAAGAAGGTTTGCGCATGGAATAAGCTCCCCGCCAGCGCCACTAGGTTGATCGCAATGACGAGTGGGTTAGCCATAAAGTCCAACCAGGTTTGCCATGCTTCAGGCCCTTTCACCAAAGAACCTAAACCAACGGTTAGGAACAGGGTAAACAGGATCAATGGCAGAACCGTCGCTTCACGCACCATGTAGAAGCGGTAGAAAGGATGATCTTTCCACCAAGTACGTTTCATTTCACGAACATAAGGTTTACGGTTACTCATCCTTAAGCCTCCACTTTCTTCGGTGAACCGTCTGGGTTCAACATCGCGATCACGAAGTCTAATGATGACTCCACTTTGCCTTGGTTCACGGCTGCCGCTGGGTCAACGTGTTTTGGACACACTTCAGAGCAGTAACCCACGAAGGTACAACCCCAAGCGCCATTATCACCGTTGATCAGCTTCATACGCTCGGCTTTACCATTGTCACGGCTATCGAGGTTGTAGCGGTGTGCTAGAGTGAGCGCTGCAGGGCCTAAGAACTCAGGGTTTAGACCAAACTGTGGACAAGCTGCATAACACAAACCACAGTTGATACAGCCAGCAAACTGCTTGTAGCGTGCCATTTGCTCTGGTGTTTGCAGGTTAGTGCCGTCTTCAGGTTTACGATCGTTACCTATGATGTAAGGCTTGATTGCTTCTAAGCGTTCGATGAACGGCGTCATGTCTACGATCAGGTCTTTCTCGATGGGGAAGTTGGCCAGTGGCTCGATTTTTACGCCTTCTGGGTAATCACGTAAGAAGCTCTTACACGCCAGTTTTGGCACTCCGTTGACCATGATGCCGCAAGAGCCACAAATCGCCATACGGCATGACCAGCGGTAAGAAAGATCTTTATCTAAGTGATCTTTCACATAGCCAATCGCATCCAGTACCGACATGGTTTCATCAAACGGAACTTCGAAGCGTTGCATATGTGGCTCTGCATCTTTGGCTGGGTCGTAGCGCAGAATGTCCACTTTTTGAATACGTTGTGCTGACATTATTTTTGCTCCTCTACGCTTTTTCCGGCCGCTTCAGCTGCGGCAGCTTTTTCGGCTGCTTCACCGTACAGACGCGCTTTTGGCTGCGACTTGGTGATTTTCACTGGGCTGTAATCGATCTTCGGTGTTTGACCTTCTTGATAGAATGCCAAAGAGTGTTTGAGGAATTGCACGTCATCACGCTCGGTGCAACCTTCATCAAGACGTTGGTGTGCGCCGCGCGATTCTTTACGCAAGATAGCGGAGTGAACCATGGCTTCTGCCACATCCAGACCGTAACCCACTTCAATCGCGTACAGCAGGTCAGTGTTGAACACTTTGCCTTTGTCTTTGATGCTGATGCGCTTGTAACGCTCTTTCAACTCGGCCAGTTTGTCGATGGTTTCTTGCATCAGATCTTCCTGACGGTAGATACCACAACCCGCTTCCATGGTGTGCCCCATTTCTGTACGGATGGTTGCCCAGTTTTCATCACCTTCTTGCTGCATCAGTGCTGCGATGCGATCTTCAACCGCTTTGACTTGTGCGGCGATGGCTTTTTCATTCCAGCCTTTAAACTCTGCAGCGCGCTCAACCGCTTTTTCACCGGCAACGCGGCCAAACACCACAAATTCCGCTAGCGAGTTAGAACCTAAACGGTTCGCGCCATGCAGACCAACAGACGCACATTCACCCACGGCGAACAGACCTTTAATGCGGGTTTCACATTCGCCATTGGTTTCGATACCACCCATGGTGTAGTGCACGGTTGGACGAATTGGAATCGGCTCTTTTGCTGGGTCAACGTTCACATACGCTTTGGCCAGCTCACAGATAAATGGCAGACGTTCTTGCAGGTATTCTTCACCTAAGTGGCGCAGGTCAAGCAGTACCACATCACCCAGTGGGTGTTTGATGGTGTTGCCTTTTTGCTGCTCATGCCAGAAGGCTTGAGAAACTTTGTCACGCGGACCCAGTTCCATGTATTTGTTCTTGGGTTGACCCACTGGAGTTTCAGGGCCCATACCGTAGTCTTGCAGGTAACGGTAGCCATGTTTGTTGACGATAATGCCACCTTCACCACGACAGCCTTCGGTCATCAGAATGCCAGTGCCTGGTAGGCCAGTTGGGTGGTATTGAACGAATTCCATATCACGCAGAGGAACGCCGTGACGGAAAGCCATGGCCATGCCATCACCAGTCACAATACCGCCGTTGGTGTTGCAGTGGTAAACGCGACCCGCACCGCCAGTAGCCAGTACCACAGATTTCGCTTTGATGGTGACCAGCTCGCCTTCCGACATATGAATCGCAATCAAACCTTGGATTTCACCTTCATCAACCAGCAAATCCACCACAAAGTACTCATCCAATCGCTTGATTTGTGGGTACTTCATTGAAGTTTGGAACAGGGTGTGCAGCATGTGGAAGCCGGTTTTATCGGCAGCAAACCATGTGCGCTCAACTTTCATACCGCCGAAGCGACGTACGTTGACTTCACCATTCTCTTTACGGCTCCAAGGACAACCCCATTGTTCCATCTGGATCATTTCGCGGGTTGCATTGGCAACAAAGTATTCAACAACATCCTGTTCACATAGCCAGTCTCCACCGCCAACGGTATCGTTGAAGTGGTTATCTAGACTATCTTCATCCTTGATAACTGCTGCGGAGCCACCCTCGGCTGCGACTGTGTGAGAACGCATTGGATAAACTTTAGAAATCAGAGCAACTTCTAAATGAGGGTTTGCTTCTGCCGCTGCAATAGCAGTACGAAGACCAGCGCCGCCAGCGCCGATGACTGCGATATCTGTGGTGATAATTTGCACAGTTATCCTCCAGTGTGATTATTTTATTTTATGGACTGAGTTCGTTTCAGTACCTAGAGTTTTCAAAGTATTGATTTGGAAGTTACTGAGATGGAACTCACTGACTCAACACCTGACCACCCATTAAGTGGTAGGGGTAGTGTAGGAGAGCTTGAAGAATGAAAAATTGATTCTGTTGGGCTTTTGCTTCGGTATTGCAAACTTAAGCATACTAATTGCCCTATATGTGACTAGTGTCACAATTGAGTTTGGCTTTTTGATCTGAAGGAGTACAATTTGCTATCTCTGTTTCTTGTGATGAGCCAACCATGACTAATTCCGATTGGATGCCTACTGCATCAATAAGCCAATTAAAACAACGCGCTACCTTATTGCGCCAGATCCGAGAATTCTTTGCTGAACGTGATGTGCTGGAAGTGGAAACCCCAGCCATGAGTCACGCAACGGTGACGGATATCCACTTACATACCTTTAAAACGGAATTCGTTGGGCCGGGTTATGCCAAGGGAAGTTCACTGCACCTAATGACTAGCCCTGAATTTCATATGAAGCGTTTGTTAGCGGCGGGCAGTGGTTGTATTTATCAGCTTGGTAAAGCCTTTCGTAACGAAGAAAATGGCCGTTACCACAATCCAGAATTCACCATGTTGGAATGGTACCGCATTGGCTTTGATCACCATGCTTTGATGGATGAGATGGACGCTTTGCTACAACTGGTACTGCGCTGTGGTAGTGCAGAGCGAATGACTTACCAAGCAGCGTTTTTGAATGTGCTTGGCGTTTGCCCACTCGAAGGGGAGATGCGTGAGTTAAAGCAAGTGGCTGCAACGCTGGGTTTAAGTGATATCGCAGAGCCTGAAGAGGATCGTGACACCTTATTACAACTGCTGTTTAGCATTGGCATTGAGCCGAAAATCGGCCAAATCACACCAGCATTTGTGTATGATTTTCCGGCTTCACAAGCGGCGCTGGCCAAAATTAATCCGGCTGATCCGCGCGTGGCTGATCGCTTCGAAGTCTATTCTAAAGGGATTGAGCTCGCGAATGGCTTTCATGAATTGGATAACCCTGCCGAGCAGTTAGCCCGTTTTAAAGCGGATAATGCCAAGCGTTTAGAGATGGGACTGACAGAGCAACCGATTGATTACCATCTGATTGCGGCGCTGGAGGCCGGTTTGCCAGAATGTGCTGGGGTGGCTTTGGGTATTGATCGTCTAATCATGCTGGCGCTGGGTGAAGATCATATTGATAAGGTCACTGCCTTTCCGTTCCCTCGAGCCTGATCGGATTCTCAGTTTGCAACATATTCACCCTGTTCAGACCCAGTTTTAACGAGGTAAGCGCTCGCGTCATGCTGCCAACCTCGTTATACTCCTTGTCTGATTTGAATCCCCATTGCAAGAGCACAGGATATGCAAGAGTACATTGAGTTTTTTCAGCAAAATATGATCCTTTCACTGGCTTGGATCGGTATTTTGGTCGCGTTAATCGCCAGCATCTACAAATCGGCCACCGCGGCTTATCAAGAAGTCACGGCCACCCAAGCCACTCTGTTGATTAACCGTGAAAACGGCATCGTGGTCGACATCCGTAGTAAAGATGAATTCAAACAGGGCCACATTACCGACGCAATTCACATTTTGCCGTCAGACATCAAGGCGGGTAACTTGGCTGGCCTTGAAAGCCATAAATCGAACCCCATTATTGTGGTATGCAAAACAGGTCAAACCGCACGTGAAAGTGCAGATTTACTGACCAAAGCCGGTTTTGAGAAGGTCAATCTTCTTAAAAATGGCTTGATTGCTTGGAATGAAGCTAACCTGCCTTTGGTACGCGGTAAACGCTAAATCCTTAGAGCACCCCGTCGGCGCTGGTGAAAAGATCAGCGCTTGACGCTCAGAGTTGTGATATCTACCACGTAATGGCTTGCCCACCTAGTGATCGCACACACTCTCAGTTAGTCTCAGGACACATTGACCTTTGAACCGAATTATCTGAATTAAGGATGAAATCATGGCTGAAGCAGCACAAGCCCCACAACAACAGTTTGCTATCCAACGTATCTATCTAAAAGATGTCTCTTTTGAAGCGCCAAGCTCACCAGTGATGTTCCAAAAAGAGTGGAACCCAGATGTCAAACTGGATCTCGACACGCAAAGCCGTGAACTGGGTGAAGGTGTTTACGAAGTGGTTCTGCGTCTGACTGTTACTGTGAAAAACGCAGAAGAAACCGCATTCCTGTGTGAAGTACAACAAGCAGGTATCTTCAGTGCCGAGCAGATGGAAGCAGGCCAATTGGCACATTGCTTGGGTGCTTTCTGCCCGAACATCCTGTTCCCATACGCACGTGAAACCATTTCAAGCCTAGTGGTAAAAGGTACTTTCCCACAACTGAACCTAGCTCCTGTAAACTTTGACGCACTGTTCATGAACTATCTGCAACAGCAAGCTCAAGAAGGCGCAGCAACTCCAGCGAACGCTTAATTCGCGCTATTGAGTTTCAAGCTACAGTAAAATGCACAGCGCAACCGCGATGTGCATTTTTTGTTTATCACACGAGCATTGGTTTTTGCACTCTTTATCTAAGACAGCCTTGGCGAAGAAGGTGCAGACTGCAATAGCCTATGTTTGGGTATAGAATAGAGCACAACTTCGTTATCGATAGGCGGAACAATGAGCGAAACACAGAACCACAATAGCTACGGAAAACCTGTTGAAATGACCGTGATAGGTGCGGGCTCCTACGGTACCTCACTGGCGATCTCTTTAGCGCGTAATGGCGCGAATATCGTCCTGTGGGGACATGATGCAGAGCATATGGCGCGCCTTGAAGCTGACCGCGCTAACCATGAATTTTTGCCCGGAATTGCTTTTCCTGACACCCTGATTGTGGAAACTGACTTGCAAAAAGCGGTGCAAGCGAGCCGTGATCTGCTGGTGGTAGTGCCTAGCCATGTGTTTGGTATCGTGTTGAAAAGTTTACAGCCACACCTGCGTGCGGATAGCCGCATTTGCTGGGCAACCAAAGGGCTAGAGCCTGAGACTGGACGGCTACTCCAAGATGTTGCCCATGATGTACTTGGCGATAGCTACCCCCTTGCGGTGCTTTCTGGTCCTACTTTTGCCAAAGAGCTGGCGATGGGGATGCCAACCGCGATTTCAGTGGCTTCGCCGGATGCGCAATTTGTACGTGACCTGCAAGAGAAAATTCACTGCAGCAAAACCTTCCGTGTTTACGCCAACAGTGACTTTATCGGTATGCAGCTTGGCGGCGCGGTAAAAAACGTGATTGCGATTGGTGCGGGGATGTCCGATGGTATTGGCTTTGGTGCGAATGCGCGTACGGCTCTTATCACTCGTGGCTTGGCTGAAATGACTCGTCTAGGAGCTGCTTTAGGCGCGCAGCCGGAAACCTTTATGGGTATGGCTGGGTTAGGTGATTTAGTGCTGACTTGTACTGACAACCAATCGCGTAACCGCCGTTTTGGCTTGGCGCTGGGCCAAGGTAAAGATGTCGATACGGCGCAAGCGGATATCGGCCAGGTGGTTGAAGGCTATCGCAACACCAAAGAAGTGTGGATGCTAGCGAAACGCATGGGCGTTGAGATGCCGATAGTTGAACAAATTTACCAAGTATTGTATCAAGGAAAAGATGCGCGACTCGCCGCTCAGGATTTGCTGGCACGAGATAAGAAGATGGAGCGTTAATCCGCAGCGCAAGAGATGGAATTGAATCGATAGGGTATAGCTTGCCCTATCTTGATTAGGACTGAGTAAGTAATGAAACAGTGCGCACACACCAAGGTTTGGCAAACCATTGTCGCTGAAGCTCGCGAGCAATCTGAGCAAGAGCCGATGCTCGCCAGTTTTTACCACGCCACTATTATCAAGCATGACAGTTTAAAAGCAGCCTTGAGTTATATTCTGGCCAACCGTTTGAATACCGCCTCCATGCCTGCGATGGCGGTGCGAGAAGTGATTGAAGAAGCCTTTGCTGCTGACCCGAGTATTACGGAAGCGGCGGCGTGCGATATTTGCGCGACAGTGAACCGCGATCCCGCTGTCTCTATGTACTCGATGCCGCTGCTGTACTTAAAAGGCTATCACGCTTTGCAAGGCTATCGGGTTGCAAACTGGTTATGGCGACAAGGGCGTAAGGCTCTTGCGACCTATTTCCAAAATCAGATTTCTGTCGCTTGTCAGGTTGATATTCATCCTGCAGCACGCATTGGTCGAGGCATCATGCTCGATCACGCGACGGGGATTGTAATTGGAGAAACTGCCGTGGTAGAAGACGATGTGTCGATTTTGCAGGACGTCACGCTTGGCGGTACAGGTAAAGAGTGCGGCGATCGTCACCCGAAAATTCGTGAAGGGGTGATGATTGGTGCGGGTGCGAAAATCTTAGGCAACATCGAAGTTGGAGAAGGGGCGAAAATTGGCTCGGGATCGGTCGTGTTGCAAGCTGTACCGCCCCATACCACAGTCGCTGGAGTACCTGCTCGTATTGTGGGGCGGCCACAATCAGATAAGCCTTCTTTGGATATGGATCAGCAGTTTAATGGCCGTTCACAGACGTTTATCGGCGGTGATGGTATCTAGAGGCTCTCTCTATCTCAGCTCTCTCGGTATTTAAGTGCTCATTCCGCGCTTGAGCAAAAAATAAAAAGGATGATGGTGACATCATCCTTTTTTACATCGACAGGTTTGGTTTGGCTTATGCCATCGCGTTCAATTCTGCCAACACTTCGTCCGCCCATTGAATCCATGCTTGGCGAACCAGTAAATTACGACGTAGCGTTAAACGCTCTAAACGTTGCTGCTTGTCTAACACGGCTGGGTTAGCGTAGTAAGCGGCTTCGATTTCCTGATAATGAGCGACCAGTTTGCGCGATTCTTCAACCAGTTCAGCCAGTTGCAGACGGTAAGGTTCTGCCGATTGTACTGAACAAGCCATCAATTTCGCACTAAACTCATCACGCACGGTTGGGTGTGCAGTCGGTTGATCAAACCACTCACCTAAAGCGCTGCGGCCAGCTTGGGTTATAGAATAAACCTTGCGATCTGGTTTGCCTTCCTGTGGTTCCAGAACACAAGTCACTAAACCCTGTTCCCCCATTTTATTGAGTTCACGATATACCTGCTGATGGCTGGCTTTCCAGAAGTAGCCAATACTGGCAGAAAATTCTTTAGTTATATCGTACCCGGTTGCATCGCGTGTGCTAAGAACAGTAAGGATAACGTGTGGTAATGACATGTCTTCAATCCAAAAATTAAGTCAACATAAACATCTATCTAAACGGTTGTTGTGCTTCTAATGGCACGCATATCAACGCATTTAAATACCTGCAGCGCAAAGTTCTGGCTGCTTATGTCACCTTATAAAGCCGGTTATCACCTAGAGTGGCGTATGTCTCTGCATACTTTGACTGTGAGATTGCTTTACATTACTTATCACAGAGGGAACGTAGTATATCTAAATAATAAGCATAAAGTGGAATACAAATATGCTGATTAGCTGAAAAACTGACATTATTCTCAATAATGCAAAAATGTAAAACAAAAGGCCACTAAGTTGTGACCTTTTGGTTTTTTATACTGATATTTTTCAATTTACTAACCAGTATTGCGCATTCCCGCAGCAATGCCTGCAATAGTCACCATCAAAGCTTCTTCCAGCTCTGGAGTAGGAAGTTCTGATTGACGAGTGCGATACAGCAGTTCTGCTTGCAGCATATTGAGTGGCTCTACGTAGATATTGCGCAGGCGAATCGATTCTTGTCCCCAAGGATCGCTTTGCATCAAGTTCTCGTTGTTTTCTACATTAAGCACCGTTTTGATGTCTTTTTGCAGTTGCGTACGTAGCTTTTCACCCAGTGGACGCAAAGCAGGTTCGACTAAACGCTCATCGTAGTAACGGGCAATTTCCGCGCTGCACTTGGTGTACACCATCTCAAGCATACCGAGGCGAGTTGAGAAGAATGGCCATTCGCGGCACATCTCTTCAAGTAGCGCTTGGTGGCCTTTATCAATCGAGAATTGAATCGCTTCACCTGCCCCTAGCCATGCTGGCAATACCAAGCGGTTTTGGCTCCATGAGAAAATCCATGGGATCGCACGTAAGCTTTCTACGCCACCGTTAGGATTACGTTTTGATGGACGTGAACCGAGAGGCAATTTACCCAATTCCAATTCAGGTGTGGCTTGTCGGAAATAAGGCACAAAGTCTGGCTCGCCACGTACCACATGGCGATAAGCTTCACAAGACACTTCAGACAGCACATCCATCAGATCGCGCCACTCTTGCTTTGGCTCTGGTGGTGGCAGAAGATTCGCTTCCAAGATGGCACTGGCGTACATGTTGAAGCTGTTGACTGCCACTTCAGGCAGACCCAGTTTGAAGCGGATCATCTCACCTTGTTCAGTTACACGCAGACCGCCCTTTAAGCTCTTAGGTGGCTGAGACAGCAGTGCCGCATGCGCAGGAGCGCCGCCACGGCCAATTGTACCGCCGCGGCCATGAAACAGCGTCAGCTCAATGCCGGCTTCTTCACTAACTTTGACTAAGGCATCCATCGCGCGATACTGCGCCCAGCCTGCCGCCATGACACCTGCATCTTTGGCGGAGTCGGAGTAACCAATCATCACCATTTGGTGGTTCTGAATAAAGCCGCGATACAGATCGATGCTCATCAACTGACGGATCACCGATTCGGCGTTGTTCAAGTCATCTAAGGTTTCAAACAGCGGGCAGACATCCATGCGATAAGGGCATCCCGCTTCTTGCAGCAGCAGATGAACGGCGAGGACATCCGATGCAGTACGCGCCATCGAAATCACATACGCACCAAACGCATCTTTGGATTGCGCAGCAATGATCTTACAGGTATCCAGCACTTCTTTGACTTGTGCAGACGGTTGCCAGTCGCGCGGTAGCAGCGGACGTTTAGAATTCAGTTCAGTGGTCAGGAAAGCGATCTTGTCTTGTTCGCTCCACTGATTGTAATCACCAATGCCGAGATGACGGGTCAGTTCCGAAATCACTTCTGCATGGCGTGAACTTTCTTGACGAATATCGAGACGAACCAGATGCACGCCAAACGCTTTGATGCGACGCAGAGTATCAAGTAGAGAACCATCCGCAATCACGCCCATGCCACACTCATGCAGTGATTGGTAACACGCGTATAGTGGTTCCCACAGCTGAGCGACATTTTGCAGCGGCGCTTTCACTGCCAGTTTTTGACCATTCAGTTTCGCTTCAAGAATATCAATCGTCTCTTGCAGCAAACCGCGCAGCTGCTTGAGGATCGCGCGATACGGTTCGTGCTCCTCACCCGCTAAAGCGCGTACGGCTTCATTACACTTGGTCATCGAAAGTTCGCTGACCAGTTCATTGATATCGGTGAGATACAAATCGGCTGCTTTCCAGCGTGACAGTAACAGCACTTCGCGAGTGATAGTGTGGGTCACAAAGGGGTTACCATCGCGATCTCCACCCATCCAAGATGAGAAATGCACAGGGCGTGCATCAATCGGTAGGCCTTCGCCTAGGTAAGATTTCACCTGTTCATCTAACTCACGCAAAAACTCAGGGACGGCGTGCCACAATGAGTTTTCTACGACTGCGAACCCCCATTTGGCTTCATCTAATGGCGTTGGACGCTGCTGACGAATCACATCTGAATGCCAACTTTGGGCAATTAATTGCTCAAGGCGGCGCTCGGTTTTATGGCGCTCTTTTGAAGAGAGGTCGCTGAGCTCAAGTTTGGATAGACACTCGTTGATTTTGACCAGTTTGTTGATCATGGTACGACGAGTGATCTCCGTTGGGTGAGCGGTTAATACCAGCTCAATGTTGAGATCGCGAATGGCTTGTGCGGTGTCGAATTTACTGACCGAGTTTTGCGCGAGTTTAGCAAATAAGCTACCGATCGCATCCAACTCATTCACGTGGCTTTCACAGTGGCGTGAGATGGTGTGATACTGCTCGGCAATATTGGTCAGGTTCAGGAATTGGTTAAAGGCGCGAGCTACGGGAGTCAGTTGATGGTTAGGAAGATTTTTGATCTCTTCGATCAGCAGCTCACGGTCTGCTTGGTTGCCCGCTCGGGCAGATTTGGAAAGTTTTCGGATGGTTTCCACTTTCGCTAAAATAACGTCACCATCGGCGGCTTGAATTGTCTGGCCGAGTAGTCGTCCTAACATGCTTACGTTACTTTTGAGCGCAGCGTATTTTTCGTTCATTGTCATCCTGCCTTGAAAAAAAATTACATCCAATGTGGGTTCAGTTAATTACACAATCTTGACTATTTTGTCCAGTGGACTTGCGGTTAAGACTAAGATTCCATTTATTGTCATCCGCATTGGTGCAGAGATTGTTTAACTAAAAACACCAAATTATTGAAAATTTCTTACAAAAAAGCCCTGAGGTTGAACTCAGGGCGATCAATTTAGAAACAATATTTCTGCATGGCTCGTGATAGCACGCGTACCGTTGGGTCAATAAATTCAAACGCCAAAAACTCATCCGGTTGATGAGCTTGATCGATCGAGCCTGGGCCTAGTACTAAGGTCGGGCAGATTTGCTGCAAGAAGGGCGCTTCGGTGCAGTAGTTTACGGTCTGCGCTTCTTGCTCACAGATTTCGCTAATGCCATGAATAAACGGGTGATCATGCGCGCACTCATAACCGGGGATCGGGTCATGCAGCGGGACGAGTTCAATGCGCCCTGGCCACTTTTGCTGTACCTCACGTAGAGCGTCACGCATCAGGTTATCTAAACCATCTAAGCTAATGCCGGGTAGAGGGCGAACGTCATAATGCAGTTCGCAGCAACCACAAATTCGGTTTGGGCTATCACCACCATGAATGTGACCAAGGTTCAGCGTCGGAGTCGGAATTTCAAATCCCGGATGGTGATATTCTTTAATTAAGCGATCGCGCAGCTGCATGAGAGCAAACAGCACTTCGTGCATGATCTCAATCGCATTGACCCCCAGCGCTGGATTGGATGAATGGCCAGATTTACCGGTCACGCGAATGGCATTCGCCACATGGCCTTTATGCGCGCGGATCGGCACTAAGCTGGTGGGTTCACCGATGATACAGTAATCCGGTTTAAATGGGGCGTTTTCGGTAAAGTGGCGTGCACCGAGCATGGTAGTTTCTTCATCGCAGGTCGCCAGCACATACAGCGGCTTGGTTTGTTTGCTCCAATCGACGTTTTTCACCGCTTCATAAATAAAGGCGAAGAAACCTTTCATATCCGCGGTTCCTAATCCATAGAAGCGATTATTGGCTTGCGTGAGCGCATGCGGGTTGTAATTCCAGCGACCCTCATCAAACGGCACAGTATCACTGTGTCCTGCTAATAATAAGCCGCCTTCACCGCTACCGAGTTTGGCAATCAAGTTCTGCTTATTCGGTGCGACTTGCTCAATTTGAATCGAAAAACCGAGCGCGCTGAGCCAATCGGCTAATTTTGCGATCACCTGCTCATTACCTTCATCCCAGCGCACATCGGTCGAACTGATTGAAGAGGTTGAAATCAGGCCTTCATAGACCTCAAGGAAACTGGGTAACGGCATTTTATCTTTGCTCCTGCTATTGACAGAGTGTCGGTGAAACGGTAAAACACATATTAAATCACTTTAAGTGAATAAAAAACCAATTAATTGCAATTTTGAAAGATGAATAATCAGCGTTATCCGCTCTCTTTCACCACTAAATACGGATGTTTTTGATGTTAAAAACCACCATCATCGGCGCAAGCGGTTACACCGGAGCAGAACTGGCTCTTATGGTGCACAAACACCCACAACTCACGCTATCAGGTTTATACGTTTCCGCCAACAGTGTGGATGCGGGCAAATCGCTGGCGCAGTTGCATGGTCGAGTGGCAGGGCTGATTGATATGCCAGTGCAAGCCTTGACTGATGTGGATACTGTTGCGGCCGAGTGTGATGTGGTCTTTCTGGCCACCGCGCATGAAGTGAGTCATGACCTCGCGCCGCAATTTCTCGCTCAAGGTTGTCAGGTGTTTGATTTGTCGGGTGCATTTCGGGTGCAGAGCGAATCGTTTTATCCAACCTTCTATGGCTTTGCGCATCAGCATTCTGAATGGTTAGAAAAAGCGGTGTATGGCCTTGCTGAGTGGAATGCGGAAGCGATCAAAGCCAGTCCAATGATTGCCGTTGCGGGTTGCTACCCAACGGCATCGCAACTGGCGATTAAGCCTCTGTTGGTGGAAGGGTTACTCGACACGACCCAATGGCCAGTGATTAACGCGGTGAGTGGTGTCTCAGGTGCGGGGCGTAAAGCCACCATGACCAACAGCTTCTGTGAAGTGAGCTTGCAGCCCTACGGTGTGTTTAATCACCGTCATCAACCAGAAATTGCGACTCACCTAGGCTGTGAAGTGATCTTCACCCCGCATCTTGGCAACTTTAAGCGCGGCATTCTGGCCACCATCACCATGAAACTGGCGGATGGTGTCACCGAGCAGCAAGTCGCAGAAGCTTTTAGCAAGGCGTATCAAGATAAGCCGTTGGTGCGTTTCAGCAATGGTTTGCCACGGATTCAAGATGTCGAGTTCACCCCATTTTGTGACCTCGGCTGGAAGGTACAAGGACGCCACATCATAGTGGTGTCTGCTATCGACAATTTATTGAAAGGCGCATCGAGTCAAGCGATGCAGTGTTTAAATATTCACTACGGTTTCGATGAATTAACCGCGTTGGTGTAAGGGTTCAACATGTCAGATCTTAAGCTCAGTCCTTTAGTGATTAAGTTAGGCGGTGCGGCGCTCGATTGCGCAGAAACACTTAGCAAACTGTTTGGTGCGATTGCCCAATATCAGAACCAAGCCCAACGACGCATCGTGATCGTGCATGGTGGTGGTTATCTGGTCGATGAGTTGATGGCGAAGCTGCAACTCAAATCGGTCAAGAAAGATGGTTTGCGCGTCACTCCGTATGATCAAATTCCGATCATTGCTGGAGCTCTCGCAGGTACAGCGAACAAGATGCTGCAAGGACAAGCGATCAAAGATGGCATCAATGCTGTGGGTTTGTCACTGGCGGATGGCGGTTTGTGCCATGTCGAGGAGTTAGATCCTGAACTGGGCGCGGTCGGCAAAGCCACGCCGGGCGATTCCACTTTGCTGCAAGCGATTTTGGCAACCGGTGCGATGCCCATCATTAGCTCGATAGGCCTAACTGCGCAGGGGCAGATGATGAACGTCAACGCTGACCAAGCGGCGGTGGCTGTGGCGGGTGCTCTGGATGCGGAATTGGTTCTGCTCTCGGATGTCAGTGGTGTGTTGGATGGCAAGGGCCACCTTATCGCCACCTTAGATGCTAAACAAGCGGATGCACTGATTGCTGGCAAAGTCATTACCGACGGCATGATCGTCAAAGTGAAAGCAGCCTTGGAAGCGGCGCAAGATTTAGGACGTCCGATTGAAGTGGCTACCTGGCGTTACCCAGAGAAGCTCGCCAAGTTATTTGGCGGCGAAAGCATCGGCACCCGTTTTCTACCTTAAGATTTTAAGTCACTAATTTGATTAAACCTGAGCACTGACCGCCAAGCGCAGAGCCAGGAATATGGAGATACATCAATGAGTAAAGTACAAGTTAAAAAAGTAGTTGTGGCATATTCTGGCGGTCTGGACACGTCGGTGATCATTCCATGGTTAAAAGAAAATTATGACTGTGAAGTGGTGGCGTTTGTGGCTGACGTAGGCCAAGGTGATGAAGAGCTGAAAGGCGTTGAAGCCAAAGCGCTCTCATCGGGTGCCTCGGAATGTTACATCGTTGACCTGAAAGAAGAGTTTGTTAAAGAGTACATCTACCCAACGCTGAAAACCGGCGCTTACTATGAAGGTAAATACTTGCTTGGTACTTCCATGGCGCGTCCGGTGATTGCTAAAGCGCAAGTTGAGATCGCGCGTAAAGTGGGAGCGGATGCACTGGCGCACGGTTGTACTGGTAAAGGTAACGACCAAGTGCGTTTTGAAGGGGCTTTTGCGGCACTGGCTCCAGATCTGCATGTGATTGCGCCTTGGCGTGAGTGGGATCTGCGTAGCCGTGAAGCGTGTTTGGATTACCTTGCCGAGCGCAACATTCCTTGTGCGGCGTCATTGACCAAGATCTACTCGCGTGATGCCAACGCATGGCACGTTTCTACCGAAGGTGGCGTTTTGGAAAGCACATGGAATGCGCCAAACGAAGATTGCTGGGTGTGGACCGTCGATCCTGAGCAAGCGCCTAACGAAGCCGAATATGTCACGCTGCAAGTTGCGCATGGCGAAGTGGTCGCTGTTGATGGTGAAGCCATGACCCCTTACAACGCGCTGCTGTACCTCAACCAAAAAGGCGCGAAGCATGGTGTGGGTCGTATCGACATCGTGGAAAACCGTCTGGTGGGCATGAAATCTCGCGGCTGTTATGAAACTCCGGGAGGCACCATCATCATGGAAGCGCTGCGTGCGGTTGAGCAACTGGTGCTGGATAAAACCTCATTCGAATTTCGTGAAGAGCTGGGTATTAAAGCATCACACCTGGTTTATGATGGTCGTTGGTTCACGCCACTACGTCAGGCGGTATTTGCGGCAGCCGATGAGCTAGCGAAAGATGTCAACGGTGAAGTGGTGATTAAACTGTATAAAGGCCAAGCCGTTGCAACGCAAAAACGTTCGGCTAACAGCCTCTACTCAGAAGATTTCGCGACCTTTGGTGCCGATGAAGTGTATGACCACAGCCACGCAGGCGGCTTCATCCGTCTTTACTCGCTGTCGAGTCGTATCCGCGCTTTGAGCCAAAACAAGCAGTAATCAGCGCAGTCATCGGTTTATATAATAAGGATCGCACTGCGATCCTTATCCCCTTCCTCATTGAAGTTGCAGCGGTGTTGGCTACGTTCATTCACCCCAATCACATAGTTTATCTATGCTCATGGGGATTCACTCACTTGCCGCCTACCTGCCACTCCAATCAGTTTGGGGTCATTTTCAGTTATCACATCCTCGACGGCGGTTGCGGTGAGAGGAAAGCAGGAGATTAAGCATGGCATTATGGGGCGGAAGATTTACCCAAGCGGCAGACAGTCGGTTCAAATCATTCAACGATTCCTTACGTTTTGATTATCGATTGGCTGAGCAAGATATTGTTGGATCAATCGCTTGGTCAAAAGCCTTGGTCTCCGTCAATGTCTTGAGCGTGCAGGAGCAACAACAGTTAGAGCAGGCGTTAAACCAACTATTACAATCGGTTCAGCAAGATCCTGAGCAAATCTTAGCCTCTGATGCAGAAGATATTCACTCTTGGGTCGAGCAGAAGCTGATTGAGCAAGTCGGTGATCTCGGTAAAAAACTGCACACAGGGCGTTCGCGTAACGATCAAGTCGCGACCGATCTTAAGCTCTGGTGTCGCGATCAGGGCGTTCATCTGCTGCTTGCTCTGAAAACGCTGCAACAACAGTTGGTGGCAGTGGCGGCTGAACATCAATCGACAGTTTTACCGGGCTACACCCATTTACAACGCGCGCAACCGGTGACGTTTGCCCATTGGTGTTTAGCTTATTTGGAAATGTTTGAGCGTGATGAGTCCCGTTTGACTGATGCTCTAGCTCGTTTAAACACATCACCGCTCGGTTCTGGTGCATTAGCAGGAACCGCTTACGCGATTGATCGTGAGGTGTTAGCGGCGGATCTTGGTTTCACTCGCGCAACACGTAACTCGCTGGATGCGGTCTCCGATCGCGATCATGTGATGGAGCTGATGTCAGTCGCATCGATCTCTATGCTGCATTTGTCGCGTCTGGCGGAAGATATGATCTTCTACACCACAGGTGAAGCGGGCTTTATTGAATTGGCCGATACGGTGACCTCTGGTTCTTCACTGATGCCACAAAAGAAAAACCCCGATGCACTTGAATTGATCCGCGGCAAAACCGGACGCGTCTATGGTGCATTGGCGGGGATGATGATGACAGTCAAAGCTCTGCCTCTCGCGTACAACAAAGACATGCAAGAAGACAAAGAAGGGCTGTTTGATGCGCTCGACACTTGGTTTGATTGCTTGCAAATGGCGGGACTCTGCTTTGATGGCATTAAAGTGAATGCGGCGCGTACGTTAGAAGCGGCCAAGCAAGGCTACTCGAACGCGACTGAATTGGCAGATTATCTGGTTGCGAAAGGCATTCCATTTCGTGAGGCGCACCATATTGTTGGTGTGGCGGTGGTTGCAGCTATCGGCAAGGGTGTGGCGTTGGAAGAGTTGTCTCTGGTTGAACTACAACAGTTTTCGCCTTTGATTGAGCAAGATGTCTATCCGATCCTGACTATTGAGTCTTGTTTAGAGAAACGCTGCGCACTGGGTGGGGTATCGCCAAAGCAAGTGGCGCATGCGGTACAACAAGCTCAGACGCGAGTAAAATCTTAAGCAGAGTGTGAATGACGCATTCAATACCGGTGAGTCATAAACAAAAAGTAGTGTGTTAACAGATTGATGAATAAGTGAAAAATCACTTAAGGAAAAAGATCGTAAAAAAGATCATTTTTTTGTGAACCTTTCAGTGAAAGCTCGGTCTATTACAATACCACTGCTTTTTCTTAGAAGACTCTAAGAAGGCCCTAAATCTGTACTAGGTTTAGGGCTTTTTTCTTTCCTATAGCATTGATGTAGTACAGAAGCCTTAGCAAAGACGCTTGGTGCTGCTTTAGTCCTCTTTTCCTTGCCGTTTTCGCCAAGGTAAGATCACGTACTTCATCCATAAATGCAGAAACAGTAAACCGTTAAAAGCAAAACCGGCGAAGATCAGAGTGATCGATTCAATGCTCGTTGGATCATCCTTAAACCCCCAAAACCAAACGATCCAGGCAAGCACGGATAACACCGTGAGTTGATCCATACAGCGTTGACAGCGGCCAATTTTTTTCCAAAACCAATGTTCGCTGCACTCTCCACAAGCCATACGCTTCACCTTAAGCCAAAAGATGTGATTGTCAGTCGGTGAACACCGAGTTGCTAAAACATCAAGGAGTATAACTCAGCGCAAGTATGATGCCGAAGCCTGAGTGCAGAGTTAAGGAAAGTTAGAAGTGAATGAATTCAACGGCAAATGCAATCCAATACAAAAAGCCCGAGGTTGACCTCAGGCTTTGGCATTTTTACCGAAAGAATCGATTCTGAGTGCGCGGGAAATTAACAGCCCGGACCACAATCCAAACAATGTTTGATCATCTCAGGACCTAAGTGCAGTTTCGCATTCAGGTCACGCAGAGCAGTGCGTACCCCTTCCTCAATTACTGGATGGTAGAAAGGCATATCGAGCATCTGCGAAATGGTCATCTGGTTTTGATGCGCCCAAGCCAGCAAGTGTGCTAAATGCTCAGCATTCGGTCCCATCATCTCCGCGCCAAGGAAACGGCCAGTGCCTTGTTCACCATACACATGCAGCAAACCTTTATTGCGCAGCATCACTCGTGAGCGGCCTTGGTTTTCAAACGACACTTCACCTACGGCAAAGCAGCCACAGTTACCCAGACGCTGAGTCAGGTGCTTATAGGTTTCTCCAACCATGGCAATTTGTGGGTCAGAAAACACCGCAGAAATTGGCGAGCGGCGTAAACCCGCGCGAATGTCAGGGAAGCGGCCAGCGTTATCGCCGGCAATGCGTCCTTGATCTGCGGCTTCATGCAGCAGCGGGATTTGGTTGCTGGCATCGCCTGCGATAAAAATCGAAGGTACCGAGGTTTGCAATGTGTAGTGATCTGCTTTGGGTACACCACGCTCATCCAGCGCCACATCGGTATTGTCCAGTGCTAGCTTATCAACGTTTGGACGACGACCTGTTGCGGCAAGCACATAATCCACGATGAAGGTTTCTAGCTCACCTTGTTGGTTGATAAATTGGATTTCCACTTTATCGCCAGCAATACGTTCCATGCTTTCGACTTTCACGTCTGCATCAAGATAAAACTCTTGTTGGAAAGCACGATTCGCGTAAGCCATGACGTCAGGATCAGTGAGTGGTCCTACTTGACCGCCTAAGCCAAACACTTTCACTTTCACCCCTAAACGATGCAGGGATTGGCCAAGCTCTAAACCGATCACACCCGGACCAAACACAGCGACGGCTTGTGGAAGGTCATCCCACTCAAATACGTCATCGTTGACCACAAGGCGATCGCCGAGCTCATCCCATACTGCAGGATAAGCAGGGCGAGAACCCGTCGCAATCACGATACGTTTGGCATGAATACGTGTGTGATCATCTACTTGCAGTGTATGGTTATCAATAAACTTGGCGTAGCCTGCAATCTTGTCTTGTTCAGGAATGGAATCCACCCCTTCCAGCACAAAACCGACAAAGCGATCTCGTTCGCGTTTGACGCGATCCATCACTTCACGACCATTAATCACAATTTCACCTTGCGGGTAAACCCCAAAGCCGGGCGCTTTTTCAATTTGGTGTACGCTTTCTGCCGCCGCAATCAGCAGTTTTGAAGGCATGCAACCCACACGCGCACAAGTCGTGCCGTAAGGGCCACCTTCAATCATGACGACATTTTGAGTATAAGCTTTCGCTGCACGATAAGCGCCAAGGCCAGCTGTACCACCGCCGATAATGGCGACGTCAACGTGAATCTGTTTCATTATGGTTCCTCAATCGGTTTTATTTGTCTGCAGGAGAGTGAGGCTCCCTTGCGGGAGCCTTCGGAGCTTATTGATTTAGGTAGACTTCTAAGTCATCGCTACCACCAATGTGCTTACCACCGATAAACACTTGTGGCACCGTGGTACGGCCAGAAACAGCGCGCAGGCTCACTGTGGTGGCGTCTTTACCTAAAATCAGCTCTTCATACTGTAGACCGGCATCAATCAATGCTTGTTTCGCCTTGGCGCAATAAGGGCAACCTGGCTTAGTGAAAATGGTCACTGATTCTTGCACCTTGTATTGAGGGGCAATGTATTTGAGCATGGTGTCTGCGTCCGATACTTTGAACGGGTCGCCCGGCTCATTCGGTTCGATAAACATTTTTTCTACGACGCCGTTTTTAACCAGCATGCTGTAGCGCCATGAGCGTTTACCAAAGCCAAGATCATTTTTATCCACCAACATGCCCATACCATCAGTAAATTCACCATTACCATCAGGAATGAAGGTGATGTTGTCGGCGTTTTGGTCATCTTTCCAAGCATTCATCACGAAAGTATCGTTGACCGATACGCACAGAATGCTGTCGACACCGTGCTCTTTAAAGACTGGGAACAGCTCGTTGTAGCGCGGCAGGTGAGTGGATGAACAGGTTGGAGTAAAGGCACCCGGCAAGCTAAACACGATAACGGTTTTGCCTTTGAACAGCTCATCGGTAGTCACATTGACCCAAGCGTCACCTTGGCGAGTAGGAAAAGTAACCTGTGGAATGGTTTGACCTTCTTTAGATGTAAACATTGTGTTCCTCATTTGTGAAATTTAATTTTAAATCAATAGGATGTGTTTCGTTGTTGGTGGCTATTGTTAAAGAAAAGCTTTGATAGCTCTAATCGTTTAATGCTATGGTTTTAATAGATGCATTCTATCTGGGGAAGCTATGAACATTCGTGATTTTGAATACTTGGTCGCATTAGCTGACCACAAGCATTTCCGTAAAGCGGCAGAAGCGTGCTTTGTCAGCCAGCCCACCTTGAGTGGCCAGATCCGTAAGTTGGAAGATGAAATTGGAACGACTTTACTTGAGCGCAGCAGTCGTCGAGTTCTGTTTACCGAAGCTGGGCTACAACTGGTTGATCAGGCAAAGAAAATCCTTTCGGAAGTGAAAACGTTTAAAGATATGGCTAATCAGCAAACCGGAGCCATGACTGGGCCGTTGCACATTGGCTTTATTCCGACCTTAGGGCCGTATTTACTGCCGAAGATCATTCCTACTTTGAAAGAACGTTTCCCTGAATTGGAGCTGTATCTGCATGAAGCGCAGACTAGCCAGTTAGTGCGTCAGCTCGAAGAGGGCAAACTGGATTGCTTGGTGCTCGCTTCGGTGGAAGAGACGGCACCTTTTAAAGAAATTGAACTGTATAACGAAGTGCTGAGCATTGCAGTGCCTTACGATCATGCTTGGGCGGCGCGTGACGAAGTGGACATGCTGGAGCTGAAAGGTAAGACCGTATTGGCTTTAGGAGATGGGCATTGCCTGCGCGATCAAGCATTAGGTTTTTGCTTTGCTGCGGGAGCGAAAGATGATGAACGCTTTAAAGCCACCAGTTTAGAAACGTTACGCAATATGGTGGCTGCAGGCGCAGGGATCACTTTATTGCCTGAGCTAGCCTTACCTGAAGATAAAACCAAAGATGGGGTTTGTTACCTGCGGGCGGTTAACCCGATTCCATCACGTCGACTCGTCTTGGCTTATCGCCCAGGCTCGCCTTTACGCCAGCGGTTTGAGCAGTTGGCAGAAGTGATTAAACATCGCTTACAGCAAAGCGAGTAAGACGGCGAATCGAATACAAAAAAAGAGGCTGATGATTCAGCCTCTTTTTTATTCGGTTTTCTGTGCCAGAGGTTACTAGAACAGCTCTTCACCAGAGCTGGTCGAATAGATGGACTCATTGACATGTTCGCTGACGTACTCTGTCGGCTCAGTGCCGGCTTCGAAATACTCAAACATCGAGCTGGAGTCGAGTTTGTTGGTCAGTAACCCCGTATCGCGATCAATGCGGACACGAACGATATTGTTCGGTACCACTTTCTGTTGAACGGGCACATCTTGTAGCGCGAGAGACATAAACTCAACCCAAGCCGGCAAGGCGGTTTTACCACCCGATTCCGCACCGGAAACATCATCTTCAATGTTTCGATTCGGCGCTGTTTTCCCTAGGTTACGGCTATGATCATCAAAGCCCACCCAAGCCACACCAACGATGCCGGGGGCATAACCGTTGTACCAGGCATCTTTTGAGTCGTTGGTGGTACCGGTTTTACCACCGATATCGCGACGTTTCAGTGCCTGTGCACGCCAGCCTGTACCGTTCCAACCGGTATCTGAGCTCCACTCACCGCCCCCCCAGATATTGCTGTACAGCATTTCACGCGTTAAGAAAGCGTTTTGCTCTGAAATCACTTTTGGGGCATAAGGGCTTGCTGCGTCTTGCTCGGCAAACTCATCAAGTTCCGATGAGCATTCACGGTGGCAGACGACTTTCGGCTCTGCACTAAACTCAATGTTGCCAAATGGATTTTCGACGCGGCTGATGTAGAAAGGCTCAACGAAGTAACCATTGTTGGCAAAAACCGAGAAGCCTTGTGCCATTTGTACAGGGGTCAGGCTGCCCGCACCGAGCGCAATCGTCTCAGAGCGCGGTAACTGATCTAATTTGAAACCAAAGCGAGTCAGGTATTCACGTGTTTCATCCAAACCCACTTCACGCAAAACGCGCACGGCCATGACGTTTTTCGATTGGGCTAAACCAATTCTCAGTCGTGTTGGGCCAGTGTAGGTTGGTGGTGAGTTCTTCGGACGCCATGCCGTGCCTTGACTCTCATCCCATTGGTTAATCGGTGCATCATTAATCAGCGTGGCTAAAGTGAGCCCTTTATTCAGTGCTGCAGAGTAGATAAATGGTTTGATACTTGAACCTACTTGACGCACTGACTGGGTAGCTCGGTTAAATTTGTTGTGCACAAAGTTAAAGCCACCAACCAACGCAGTGACCGCACCGTTTTCTGGATTCATCGCGACAAATGCGGTGTTGGCATTCGGAACTTGAGTTAGCTTCCAAGCGGTAATCGCGCCATCTTGGGTGCGTGGACGAACCCAAATTTGCTGTCCTGCGGCTAAAAATTCATTGGCACTTTTCGGAAGTGGACCTTGGCGATCGTCGTTGATAAAACGGCGCGCCCAATTCATGTTTTCCCAAGCGATAGTTTGCACACCATAGCTTTTTACCCACACTTGAGCCGATTTTTCTTCAACGCTGAGAACTGCGGCAGGGAACATATCGCCATAGGTGGGCTCATTGCTCAGGTACTCAGACAGTTGAGCGTTGCTCCAAGCCGGTTGATTGGCTTGCCACAACTCTTTTTCTGCACCGCGATAACCGTGACGCTCATCATAAGCCAGCAAGTTATTGATCGCGGCTTGGTTGGCGGCTTTTTGCAGCTTAGAGTCGACAGTCGTGTAGACATTCATGCCTGACGTGTAAGCAGCTTCTTCGCCGTAGCGTTCAACCATCCATGCGCGAGCAATTTCAGCCACATACGGTGCGTTTAACTCAATCTCTGCACCATGGAATTTGGACAGCACAGGTTCGGCACGCGCAGCATCGTATTCCGCTTTAGTGATGTATTTTTCATCCAGCATACGCTGCAGCACCACATTACGACGGTTAGTCGCACGCTCGACGGAATAGATAGGGTTCATGGTTGAAGGGGCTTTCGGCAGACCCGCAATCAGCGCAATTTCACCTAAGGTCAGATCTTTCACCTCTTTGCCGAAATACGCTTGCGCGGCAGCACCGACGCCATAAGAACGGTAGCCGAGGTAAATTTTGTTGAGATACAGCTCTAAGATCTCTTGCTTGCTTAACAGTTGCTCAATATGGATAGCAATGAAGATCTCTTTGATTTTACGCATCACCTTCTTCTCGTTAGAGAGGAAGAAGTTACGCGCAAGCTGCTGGGTAATGGTACTCGCCCCTTGTGAAGCACTACCCGAGGCGAGTACAGCAAAGGCGGCACGCGTGATGCCTATTGGGTCAAAACCGTAGTGCTCGTAGTAGCGAGAGTCTTCTGTGGCAATTACCGCTTCGATCAACTCTTTGGGCATCTCTTCCAGCTTGAGCGGGATACGGCGCTTTTCACCAAATTGGGCGATCAGTTTGCCGTCTTGACTGAAGACTTGCATCGGAGTTTGTAATTGGACATCACGTAGAGTGGCCACATCTGGCAAATCTGATTTCACATAAAAATAGAAACCAAAGATTGTTGTGACTCCAAAAATAATGCAAATCAATGAAAATACTAATAAACGCTTTATGAACTTCACCGGAGAATCCCTGTTTAGTTGAGGCTGCACTAATGCAAACCCTTGTACTCTAGGCTAAAACCTTAGCTCGCAAAATATCATCTGCCTATTTATTGAGAAAATAGGATTAGCGAGCTGAACCTATTTACTGGAGCTTAGCCTCATGGGTAAAACATTAGTTACGGGTATTGATATCGGCCACCACAGTATTAAAGCTGCGGTGCTCAAACCTATGGGCGACACTTATGCGCTTGTGGGGTATGAGGAGTTGCTCGTTACCGCTGATATTTTCACCGATAATCACACGCTCGATTATCAGAAAATTGTAAAGAAACTAAAAGAACTAAAAAAGGGGTTGCCTCTATTTAGTCATAAAGTCGCGATAGCAATCCCGGATAGCGCCGTGATTAGCAAAGTATTACAAATAGATAGCGATCTTGAGCCGCGCGAGCAGGAATTTGCTGTCTATCAAGCCTTCTCCCATCAATCTCCGTTTCCCGTTGAGGAGCTTAGCCTCGATTTTGTCAAAGCGACGGAAAAAAGCCTCGCTCGCAGTAGCACCACGACATTCCAAGTGTATGCCACCAAAAAAGAGGTGGTCGACAGCCGTTTACAAGCTATTAAAAAAGCGGGTTTTGAACCTGTGTTGATGGATGTGCAAGTGCATAGTTTGCTTCATCTATGGCAACTCGCTAGCCGAGCTTATCGACGTCCAGACTGGATGCTCATTGATATTGGCTACACCCAAAGTTCATTGTGCCTTGATTTTCCGGAAAAAATGCCCTTTTACAAAGACGTGCCACTAGGAACTCGTCAATTGGAATCGGAAGAAAGTGGCGTGATCTCATTGAATTCGCCACTGCAACAAGACCCAACACAACGTTTCATTCACGAATTTGTCGAAAAAGTTGCGCGACAAATTCAGCTCTTTACTTCGGTGCATGGTGCTCAAAGCCTTGGTGGTTTATGGCTATCGGGTGGTGGTGCCACACTTCCTGGCCTAGAAGAGGCGCTCTACCAACGCTTATCACTACATTGTGAAATTTTGAACCCGTTTTCGCTGTTCAAAAACAATGTGGCAAAGCGTAAACGCCAAGTGATTGATGGCCAGCGTTTTAGTACTGCAGCAGGTTTGGCGCTGCGAGGCTTAGCTTGGTTGGAGAGTGACCATGTTGCATAAGGTTAACTTACTACCGTGGCGTGAGGCTCGGCGTGAAGCGCATAAACGACGCTTTTTAGGGTTAGTTACACTCGGTGTTTTGCTGGCGGTGTTGATGCAATTTGCCGCAGGCGAATACTTGAGTGGGCAAATCGCTAAGCAGCAAGAGCGTATCGGTTATTTGAAGCAGCATATTTTTGCGCTGGATCAGCAGATCGCTAAGTTGAAGATCGTTGAAGAAGAACATAAGGCGTTATTAACTCGCTTAACCGTGGTGGAGCAACTGCAGCAAAAGCGCAATAAAACCACTGAATTTATGAACCAAATGCCAAGCCTGATCCCTGAAGGCGTGTATGTCGACAAGATCAAAATGAATGGTCATGAGATAGAAATAACCGGGATCAGCGACTCCACTGCACGTTTGGCAACCATGCTCGATAACTTGGAGAAATCAGACAAATTAACCGATGTTGAGATGCATGAGATCGTCTCTGGAAATAAGCGTTTTGGTAAACAATTTCAGAGTTTTAAAGTCTCATTCCAAATTTTAAACCCAACCTCTAACCCACAAGATGGAGGTGCACACAATGGCTAGTTTGCAAGAGCTAGAACTGGATGAAATCAGCGAATGGCCGCTTCTACCTCAATTGGTAGTAATTCTGCTCATCATGTTGCTGATCCAAGGAGCTGGATATTGGTTCTATCTAATGCCCAAACAAGACGAGATTGCGTTGTTAAAGCAGGAAGAGGAAACCGTCAAGGCCACACTACGCATCAAAGCCAATAAAGTGGCGGTACTACCGCAGATTCAAGCTCAGTTGGATGAACTTAAAGAACGTTACGATTTTTTACTGCGCCAGTTACCGGTGCAAAAAGAACTAGCCAGTATGCTGGCGTCAGTCAACCAGCTTGGCCTTGATAATTCTTTGACCTTCACTCGGATTGATTGGGGTGAACGTGAAAGCCAAGAGTTTCTTTACCGCCTACCGCTCAATATCGAACTGACTGGTAACTATCACGATATTGGTGATTTTTCTGAAGCGATTGCCAAGTTACCGCGCATCATCAACTTCGATGACGTGGATTGGCAGCGGGTCAGCCAAGAGAGTAGCACACTGCACTTTCGAGTCAGAGCTTACACCTACCAGTTTAAACAGGAGGTGGAAGATGAAAAATAATCGGGTTGGATTATGGCTTCTTAGTTTGATTGTGTTGGCTGGGTGTAAGGCCAATCAAGAAGACTTAACGTCATTCGTCGCACAAGTTGAGCGCGAAGCACGTAAGGATGTCACTAAGTTGAAGCCGATTTTAGAGTTTGAAGTCACGGCTTATCAACAGCACAAGGCTCGGGAGCCTTTTGTATTGCCCAAAGAGGCCCTAGTGCAAAACCAGCCTGTGGCTAACGCGGATTGTTGGCAGCCTGCACCACGGGCTAAAAATGGCCCGTTAGAGCGTTATCCATTGCATCAGTTGCGTTTAAAAGGAGTGATGAGTAGCGGCGGCAGTATCTCTGCGTTAGTGCAAACACCTGCTGGGAATGTCGTCAAAGTCAAAGCGGGTCAATATGTAGGGATTAATAATGGCAAAGTCACTAGAGTTGATGATAACTATTTGTTAATTAATGAAACTTTGCCTGATGGCTTAGGGTGTTGGAATCAGCGTAACGTCAAGCTGGCTTTAAAATAAACGGTTGAAGTATAGAGATATAACGATGAAAAATGGATTGAAAACTTATGTCGCACAGACTTGGCTAACCTTGTGGGTTGGTTTGGCACTTTGTGCTTCTTCCATGGCGTTTAGCGCTGAATCAGCCTCCGCCAACCAGTTGGAAAACATCGACTTTCGGGTCAATAAAGATAAGGCGGCCGTATTAATTGTCGAATTGGCCTCTCCATCGGCGGTGGTAGATGTACAAAAAGTCCAAGAAGGGTTGAACATTGAGCTACTTAAAACCGATGTGTCGGATGACAAACTCTACCTTTTGGATGTGAAAGATTTCTCCACCGCAGTGCAGAGTGTCGAAGTATTTCGAAAAGAACCGAGTACACAACTTGTAGTGACGGTTGATGGTGAGTTTAAGCACGATTACACCTTAAAGGGAAAATATCTTGAGGTGGTGATCAGCAAACTGAAAGCCGATGAAAAGCCTAAGCCAAAGAGTATCTTGGAAAAAGAAGGCAAGCTTATCTCGATCAACTTCCAAGACATTCCAGTACGTAATGTGTTGCAGTTGATTGCCGACTATAACGGCTTCAACTTAGTAGTGTCGGACTCTGTTGCTGGAAATCTGACCTTGCGCTTGGATGGCGTTCCTTGGCAACAAGTGTTAGATATTATTCTGCAAGTCAAAGGGTTGGATAAGCGGGTAGATGGCAATGTTATTTTGATTGCGCCGAAAGAGGAGCTCGATTTACGCGAAAAACAAGAGCTCGAAAAAGCCCGCTTAGCGGAAGAACTGGGTGATTTAAAATCGGAAATCATCAAGATTAACTTTGCCAAAGCGTCTGACATTGCGGCGATGATCGGCGGTGAAGGTAACGTCAACATGTTGTCTGAACGAGGTTCGATCAGCATCGATGAACGGACGAACTCACTGTTGATTCGTGAATTGCCAGAAAATATCGCAGTGATCCGCGAGATCATTGAATCACTGGATATACCAGTTAAACAAGTGCAAATCGAAGCGCGGATTGTGACCGTAAAAGAAGGTAACCTTGATGAGCTTGGTGTACGTTGGGGCGTGATGTCGACCAATGGTAGCCATTCAGTAGGGGGAACCATTGAAAGTAACTTATGGCAACAAGGGTTATTGGCGGATGATGAATTTCCGGTTGATGAATTCTTAAATGTGAACTTGGCTTCAACCTCTGCAAATGCGTCTTCAATTGCTTTCCAAGTGGCTAAGTTAGGCTCTGGTACTTTATTAGATCTGGAGCTTTCAGCATTACAAAATGAATCGAAGGCAGAAATCATCTCTAGCCCTCGTTTGATCACTACCAACAAACAGCCAGCCTATATTGAGCAAGGTACCGAGATCCCTTATCTGGAATCCTCTTCAAGCGGCGCAACAACTGTATCGTTTAAAAAAGCAGTGCTGAGTTTAAAAGTGACGCCACAAATCACGCCAGATAACCGCTTGGTGCTTGATTTGAGCGTGACCCAAGACCGCCGCGGCGAAACAGTGAAAACGGGCACTGGAGAGGCTGTCTCTATCGATACTCAGCGAATTGGTACTCAAGTGTTGGTGAATAACGGGGAAACCGTAGTGCTAGGTGGTATTTTCCAACATAGCATCAATAACTCGGTAGATAAGATCCCATTGTTGGGTGACCTGCCTGTTTTGGGCGCGTTATTTAGACGAACCTATGAGCAAATGGGTAAAAGTGAACTGCTGATTTTCGTCACGCCGAAAGTAGTTATTCAATAACTTAGCGTGTGCGTAACAAGCGAACAAAAATTAAAGTTGCAATAGTGGCACCATATCTAGATAATTTCGGGTCTTATCACGAAATATCGGTGAGGAATAGGTGCCACAAGCATTCCTATAGTTGGCGTATGTCCAGCAACTCTTGTGGCGATGTCATTGAATTAACGTTGTAAATTACTGCTGAACATGGCTGAGAAACGCAATATTTTCCTTGTTGGCCCTATGGGTGCTGGCAAAAGCACAATTGGTAGACACCTAGCTCAACAACTGCACATGGAGTTTATCGACTCCGATACGGTTATCGAAGAACGTACCGGAGCGGATATCGCATGGGTGTTTGATGTTGAAGGTGAAGAAGGCTTCCGCAAGCGCGAAGAAGCCGTTATTAATGATCTAACCGAGCAACAGGGTATCGTACTAGCGACGGGTGGTGGCTCAGTAATTAGTAAAGAGAACCGTAACCGACTGTCTGCTCGCGGTATCGTTGTATACCTCGAAACAACTATTGAAAAACAATTGGCACGCACCAATCGCGATAAAAAGCGCCCACTACTGCAAACGGATTGCCCACGTGAAGTGCTAGAGCAATTGGCCGAAGATCGTAATCCTCTGTACGAAGAGATCGCGGACATTACGGTACGCACCGACGATCAAAGTGCAAAAGTGGTAGCCAATCAGATCGTAAAAATGCTAGAAGAACACATAATGTAGTGTTTCTTCGAATTGGAGTGCAAAACCATGGAGCGGATTACGGTCAACTTAGGTGAACGTAGCTACCCAATCTCAATCGGTGCCGGATTGTTTGCCAATCCGGCTCTTCTTTCCCTCTCTACCAAGCAGAAAGTGGTGATTGTTACCAACCACACCGTCGCTCCGCTTTATGCGTCTGCGATCATTTCATTACTCGATCACATCGGTTGTCAGCATGCTTTGCTAGAACTGCCCGATGGCGAACAGTACAAAACTCTCGAAACGTTCAATACCGTGATGAGCTTTTTGCTTGAGCATAACTACAGCCGTGATGTGGTTGTCATTGCTTTAGGGGGGGGAGTGATTGGTGATCTGGTCGGTTTCGCAGCTGCTTGTTATCAGCGTGGTGTTGATTTTATCCAGATCCCAACGACCTTGCTGTCACAGGTGGATTCTTCGGTCGGTGGGAAAACCGCGGTCAATCATCCGCTCGGTAAAAACATGATTGGTGCTTTTTATCAGCCCAAAGCGGTAGTGATTGATACGGACTGTTTGACTACACTGCCCGCGCGTGAATTTGCCGCTGGTATGGCGGAAGTCATCAAATACGGCATCATCTACGACCAAGCATTTTTCGACTGGTTAGAAGTGCAAATGGATGCTTTGTATGTGTTGGATGAACAAGCGCTCACTTACGCAATTGCGCGCTGCTGCCAAATCAAAGCTGAGGTGGTGGCGCAAGATGAGAAAGAGTCAGGCATTCGTGCGTTACTCAATCTTGGTCACACCTTTGGTCATGCGATTGAAGCACACATGGGATATGGCAATTGGCTGCACGGTGAAGCGGTATCTGCGGGTACGGTAATGGCCGCGAAAACGGCGCAATTACAAGGTCTTATCGATGCATCTCAATTTGAACGTATCCTAGCTATACTGAAAAAAGCGCACTTACCTGTGCGAACCCCAGAGAACATGACCTTTGCCGATTTTATGCAGCATATGATGCGAGATAAAAAAGTGTTGGCGGGGGAACTACGTTTGGTGTTGCCGACCAGTATCGGAACATCGGCGGTGGTAAAAGGGGTGCCTGAAGCTGTGATTGCACAAGCGATAGAGTGCTGTCGTACGGTGTAATCGAGAGACTTACAGAATATTTTGATATCAGACAATTGTCATTAGGATGGCCCAATGAGTTTGGCACATGAACTGGATTTAGAATCGCAAACTGAGTTACTTGAGCGGTTGCAACTGCTGACCCGCTTTGGTTCTAACTTGGTGAATGTTTGTGGCCGCCAAGGGGCAGGAAAATCTTGGCTTGCACAACGATTTTTAGAAGGTTGGGCGCAAGATAAAAACCAGTCTCTGCTTATGTGCCATCCTAATCAAAATGACGAGCAGCGTCGCGTGACTATGTTGTCACAGCTGTTTTCTGAACCACTTTACAATCCCAAAGACGCCTTAGCGGAAAGCTTCGCGCGTCTATTTGAAGATCAAAATTGCGATATCGTGATTGTGGTCGATGATGCCCATTTACTCTCTGAGTCTTTAGTTTCCGAATTGTGGATGTTGGTGCTAGAAGCGCAAACTAATCCACGCTGGAATGTCAATGTGGTTCTGTTTGCTCAAGACAATGGTCTGGATGCCTTGTTAACACGTTTAAGTTATGGACAAGAACATAAGCCTGTCGATTTAGAAATTGAGATGCTTTCCGAAGATGAAGCAGATCGATTATTCGAAAATCGAGTGATGCGCTATGTTGATCCACAACTTGAGCGTAAAGTGCGTAATGCTTATAAGAAGGTCAATCCGTTACCGGGGGAAATTATGGCGTTGGCAGAAACGAAAAATGAAAAACGGGTGGTGATCCGCTCGATTGTTGGCTCTCCGTTTAATATTGCCTTGGTCGTATTACTTCTCTTGTTATTGCTCGGCGGCGGCTATTGGTGGTTACTATCCAAGCCCGTTCCTCAAGAAGGTAGCGTTTCGGAAGGCGAGGTCGCAGAGCAAACCGCGATTCCTACTCTCAATTCTGAATCGAATACCCTCGCTCAAGATGGCACTTCAACCGTCAACAGCGACGGTATGTCTGATGCTGAGGGCGGTGACTTTGGCGCCGACGATGATACCTCCGCGTTGCCGCCTGATGTGGTGGATACCACGGCCAGTGTTGGCATTGCCGATGATGGTAAGCGCGTGGTGATTAACTCTGATGTGGTGGATGCTCTGCTGCAAGGCACAGCTCAAACCGCCGATACTTCGGCGATCAACAACTTGGTTGAGTCTACTCAAGCGGCGACGGAGCTAAAAACGCAAACGTTAGAGCAAACACAAGTGCAGAATGCTCAGCCTAAATCGGTGAGTTTCTCTTTTGCGCGTGATGAGCTGAAAGCCATGTCACCACGCAGCTACACATTGCAGTTGGCGGCGATGAATTCTCTGCAAGATGTGCAAGGCTTTATTGATGAGCACAAACTACAAGGGAAAGTCTACGTTTACCCAACTCTGCGTAACGATGTCGAGTGGTTTATTGTCACTATGGGCAACTATCCCACCATCCAAATGGCGCGTGATGCCTCAGAAAAACTCTCTGCTTCGCTACAAGCGTTAGGTCCTTGGGCTAAATCACTTAGCCAAGTTCAGCGAGAAATCGAGCGTAAGAAATAAACCTGAGCTTCGCTGAAAAATATGTTACATTCCGCAGCCTTATTTTGTGGCCAACGATTAGAGCAGTAGATGAAAAAGCAGCGCGCCTTTCTGAAATGGGCTGGGGGTAAATATAGCCTAGTCGAGGATATTCAACGCCATCTACCAGAAGCTCGTGAGCTGGTTGAGCCTTTCGTTGGCGCAGGCTCGGTCTTCCTGAATACGGATTTTGAACGCTATCTGCTGGCGGACATCAATCCGGATCTGATCAATTTCTACAATCTGCTCAAAACCGAACCTCAAGCTTACATTCACGAAGCTAAGCGTTGGTTTGTGCCCGAAAATAACCGCAAAGAAGTCTACCTCGATATTCGTAAGCAGTTTAACCAGAGTGACGATGCGATGTTTCGCTCGTTGGCGTTTTTGTATATGAACCGCTTTGGGTTTAACGGCCTATGTCGTTATAACAAAAAAGGGGGCTTTAATGTGCCGTTTGGCTCGTACAAAAAGCCTTATTTCCCTGAGCAAGAACTCGAATTTTTTGCTGAAAAAGCGCAGCGTGCCACCTTTATTTGCGCGTCATATGGCGAAACCTTCGCTCGCGCGCAAAGCGATAGCGTGATTTATTGCGATCCACCTTACGCACCGCTGTCGACTACGGCCAATTTTACCTCTTATGCGGGCAATGGTTTTACCTTAGACGATCAAGCGGCGTTAGCCGATATCGCCGAGAAAACCGCCAAAGAGCGTGGAATTTCGGTGCTGATTTCCAATCACGATACCACCCATACTCGCCGTTTGTATCGAGGGGCGCAGCTCAATGTGGTCAAAGCTAACCGTACCATCAGTCGTAATGGTGCTGGGCGCAATAAAGTGGATGAGCTTTTAGCACTCTTCACACCTCATCTTTCATTGCAAGCGTGATCTTTTGGGCTGAATGGTGGATTTCCTCTCCCTGCCTCAAGTCACGCGCTAGGATCTCGTCACCAGCTTAGGTAGAATGGCGGCCACATTGTGTTCAGCTTGCATTCAATTCCTAACGAGGTCGGTATGAAAGATTTTCTCATTGCACCATCCATTCTCTCCGCTGATTTTGCCCGTCTGGGCGAAGATGTTGCCAAAGTGCTCGCCGCAGGAGCGGATGTGGTGCATTTCGATGTGATGGACAATCACTACGTACCGAACCTGACGTTTGGCGCACCGATTTGTAAAGCCCTGCGCGATTACGGCATTACGGCACCGATTGATGTGCATTTGATGGTGAAACCGGTGGATCGCATCATTCCAGACTTTGCCAAAGCTGGCGCTTCCATGATCACTTTCCACGTTGAAGCATCAGAGCACGTTGACCGTACTTTACAACTGATCAAAGAGTGCGGCTGTCAGGCGGGCGTGGTACTGAACCCTGCGACACCTCTGCACCACCTCGACTACATCATGGATAAAGTCGATTTGATTCTGCTGATGTCGGTGAACCCTGGCTTTGGCGGACAATCTTTCATTCCACATACTTTAGATAAACTGCGCGCGGTGCGTGAACGTATCAAGCAAAGTGGGCGTCAAATTCGTTTGGAAATTGATGGTGGCGTGAAAGTGGAGAATATCCGAGAAATCGCGGAAGCGGGTGCAGATATGTTTGTGGCAGGCTCGGCGATTTTTGGTCAGCCTGATTACCAAGCGGTGATTGAGCAGATGCGTGCTGAACTGGCGAAAGCCAAAATTTAATCTGATTTAGGATCGTGTTTTGAAATCCATAAAATTAATTGCTTTTGATTTGGATGGTACGCTGCTCGACAGCGTGCCGGATTTAGCGGTAGCGGCGGATCAAGCCTCGCGTGCGGTGGGTTACCCAGCCGTGAGCGAAGCGCAGGTGCGTGATTATGTCGGTAATGGTGCGGATGTGTTAATTGCGCGCGCACTCAGTCAGAGCTTAACGATCAATCCTGAATTAAGCCCAGAGCTACGTGCTCAAGCTCGTCACCTGTTTGATGAGTTTTATGAACAAACGGGGCACAAGCTGAGCCACCTGTATCCTAATGTTAAAACCACGCTTTTAGAGCTGCACCAAGCGGGCTTTATTCTGGCGCTCGTAACCAATAAGCCTTCTAAATTTGTGCCAGATGTTCTAGAGCAACACGGCATCGCGCACTTTTTTAGTGATGTGATTGGCGGCGATACCTTCCCGAATAAAAAGCCGGATCCGATGGCGCTGAATTGGTTATTAGAGAAGCATCAGTTAAGCGCTGAGCAAATGTTGATGGTCGGGGATTCGAAAAACGACATTCTGGCGGCGAAAAATGCCGGATGTTATTCCTTCGGTTTAACCTACGGTTATAACCATGGCGAACCGATTGCCAATGCGGAGCCAAACTTCGTCTCCGATGACATTGGCACGCTGCTTGAAGTGGTGCTCGTTTCGGCGTAAAAGTTGCCGTTCGCACTAGTAAAATACTCGTTAATGAGTACACTGCTTGAACCGCGCCGATTCCGTGCGCGGTTTTTGTCCCTTTGTTTTGTGTAATTTCAATTTCAGTCACAAGGAAATCAAACCCATGAGCAAACCCATTGTATTGAGTGGTGTTCAACCGTCAGGTGAACTAAGTATCGGTAACTACTTGGGTGCTCTACGTCAATGGCAACAGATGCAAGATGATTATGACTGCCAGTACTGTGTTGTGGATTTGCATGCAATTACGGTTCGCCAAGATCCGCAAGCACTGCATGAAGCGACATTGGATGCTTTGGCTATTTGTCTCGCCGTTGGCGTTGATCCGAAAAAGAGCACGCTATTTGTTCAGTCACACGTACCTGAGCATGCTCAACTCGGTTGGGTTTTGAACTGCTACACCCAGATGGGTGAGCTGAGCCGCATGACTCAGTTTAAAGACAAATCGGCACGTTACGCCAACGATGTGAATACCGGTCTGTTTGGTTATCCGGTGCTGATGGCCGCGGATATTCTGCTGTACGGTGCGCACCAAGTGCCGGTAGGCAGTGACCAGAAACAACATCTGGAACTGGCGCGCGATATCGCAACCCGTTTCAACAATATCTACAGCCCAGAGCAGCCAATTTTCACCATTCCTGAACCTTACATTCCTTCCGTCAATGCGCGGGTAATGAGTCTGCAAGATGCGACTAAGAAAATGTCCAAATCAGACGATAACCGCAAAAACGTGATCACCTTGTTGGAAGATCCGAAATCGATCATCAAGAAGATCAATAAAGCGCAGACTGACGCTGAAACTCCACCGCGTATCGCTTACGATGTTGAAAACAAAGCCGGCATTGCTAACCTGATGGGACTTTACTCGGCCGCAACGGGCAAAACCTTTGCTGAGATTGAAGCTCAGTACGCTGGTGTGGAAATGTACGGCCCATTTAAGAAAGATGTGGGTGAGGCTGTGGTGGCGATGCTTGAACCCGTGCAAGCAGAATACCAACGCATCCGTAACGATCGCGAATACCTGAATAGTGTAATGCGTGATGGCGCAGAAAAAGCCTCGGCAAAAGCGCTGCAAACTCTGAAAAAAGTGTACGCCGCCGTTGGTTTTGTGGCTCGTCCTTAAACTGAGTGATCAGCCAAGTTATCAGAGAAACATAAAGCCAGATTTCTTGGCTTTATGTTTTTAAAAACAATTAGTTAAACTTATTTCTCTCCACTTGTAGCCAACAAGCTACACTGTAAAAACACAGTCAGAACGATAAGTATCGCGTATGAGACAATTTCTATTGTTGGGGCTTACTTTCATCGCTAGCGGCGCTTTCGCTAATCCATTGCGTATCTGTGTTGGAGATGTCAATGTCTGGGCCCCATTCACTTATTGGCAAGGAACCTCTGAGCAAGAGCAAACTGACTCCTTGACGGGGTTTGCCACCACGTTGGTGTTGGAAGCGTTACAAGATCAGCATATTGATTATCAAATAAACTTTATGCCGTGGGCGCGTATTCAGCATGAGCTGGCTCACGATAATGGCCGCTGTGATCTGACTTGGGATGCAAGCCATCGAGCGGAACGAGAAGCTTACAGCTATTTTTCTGTGCCGCTTTACACCATACAACTTGGGTATTTCACCTTGCCCGAACAAAAAAAGGATTTGCAGTCGCCTAAGGACAGTGGAGTTTTGTGTGGAGTCAACGGGTTTAACTATGAAGGTTTTGCCTTATCAAGAGAACCTTCGTTGTACTTAAATTCGGTTCAACAAGCACTGAATATGCTGCAAAAAGAGCGCTGTGATTGGTTTGTCAGCGAAATTGAGCCGATTTATGGCGGTATTCAGCTTGGGGTTTATGTGCTGCAGCGCCAAATTATCCACCATTCGCTGGGTAAAAATAAGCAGTACCATGTACAGGTTCGGCGAAGCTTGCCGAATGCTTTACCTTTGATTAACGGCTTGAACCAATACTTTCTCAATGCCCAAAAAACCGGACATGCACAAACCGTGTTTGACCGTTACCTCTCTTTACCTCTCGCTCACTAATGTCATTTTTTCTCTATGAGAGTTGCCTCTCCTCGTGAAGTGAAATGTTAATCCTATTGAAATCGGATGGTTGCAAAGCCCATTTACTCTGCTTGTTGAAACTTTGCGATGCATTCAAGTATTTGCTCTATTGATGAGATGAATATCTCGATATCAATGCTGAATGTTTCCGTGTTGCATGAAAAACAGCAACACTCATCGCGCAAAGTGGTTTTGCTTTAATACAAACAGTGACTCAACACACCCTGTTTGCCAATCGACAATCAAGCAGGGAGGATAAGGTGCATCATGGATATGAGATCAACCCCGAATTTAACTCGTTCGACTTTAGCTCTGGCTATCAGCTTTGGCTTAGTTGCGCCAACGTATGCCGACGTATTGATTTCTCAATATGTTGAAGGCAGCAGCTTCAATAAAGCGATTGAAATTGCTAACACGTCCGATCAAGCAGTGAGCTTGAATGGCTTCCAACTGGCGATGTCGACCAACGGCAGCGGCACTTGGGATAAAACCTTACCGTTAGATGGGCAAGTGATTGCAGCGCACGATGTGTTGGTACTTGCCCACGGCAGCGCCAGCAGTGCGATACTGGCGACAGCCGACCTAACCAACAACACAGTGGTTAACTTTAATGGCAATGATCCGATTGCGCTGCTCAATAGCGATGGTTCGGTGCATGACGTGGTCGGCAATATGGGCGGCGCAAATTTTGCGAAAGACAACACGCTCGCCAGAACAAAACTCACCCCAAGCGCTACTTACCAAGCTTCCGATTGGGCGACCCAAGGCAAAGACAATATTGATGGGCTTGGCGCACTGGATGCCACCACGCCACCGAGTGCCTTTAATTGTACGCTAGATGGGGCAGAGCCAAGCTTTACCACCATCCAACAAATTCAGGGTGAAGGCAGTACTTCTCCCTTTATCCAAGGTTATCCCTACATCACCAATGAGGATTTCTTTGTTAAAGGTGTGGTGAGTGCAGTAACGACCGGACTGACTAAAGGCTTCTATCTGCAAGCGCTGGAAGATGACTACAACCCGAACACCTCAGAAGGCCTGTTTGTGTTTACCAACCAAAGCAGTTCGGACTTAGCGCTGGGCGATGTGGTGTGCGTGAAGGGCAAAGTGCAGGAGTATTACAACCTGACGCAGCTCAAAGCGGAAAACAATCAGTGGGTGAAACAAGGCCAGCAAGCTGCGCCACAAGCGCAAGCCATCGAGATCTTGCCTTCGGATGAACACTTTGCCCAGACGCTAGAGCGCTACGAAGGCATGTTGGTGAAAACCACGCCTGAATTGGATATGCGTGTGACTCGCACCTTTGGTTATGACTATGATTCGCGTCGTAACAACATGGTGTTGGCGCAAGGTCGCATCAATATGCAGCCAAACCAGCAGCATCCCGCCGGTTCAGAGCAAGCTTCGCAACAGAAGCTGGATAACGCACAGCGCCGCTTGTTTGTGGAATCGGATGCCAAAGCACCTGATGGGCAAATTCCGTATTACCCAGCATTTGGTCGCTCCGATGTCGATCAAGACGGTTCAACCGAAGACTATATTCGAATTGATGATACGGTTTCGGGCCTCGAAGGGGTTGTGAGCTACAGCTATAACGAATATCGCCTGATTGCGACCAATACCCTTTCGGCGGAAAACTTGGTGCATAACGCGCCGCGTCAAGCTAAGCCAGATATGGATGAGGGTGATTTGCGCATAGCAACTTTCAACGTACTCAACTACTTCAACTCGCCGTTTGGTGGTGACGCTAACCAACATGGTGATAACCGTGGTGCCAACAATCTGGCTGAATTTGAAGTGCAGCAAGCCAAGATTGTGAATGCGATTGTGCGCTTGGATGCCGATATCGTGGGTTTGATGGAAATTGAGAACAACGGTTTTGGTGAAGGTTCAGCGATTGCCCAATTGGTTAATCAGATCAATAGCCAAATCGCGGATAAGAAAAAACACTACCGCTTTGTGGCGATTGATTCGAATGGCGATGGCAAAACCGATGCTGCAGACTCACTCGGTACTGATGTGATCACCACCGGTGTCATCTACCGCGATAAAGTGGTGAAGTTAGCGAAAAACCGCGTCATCCCAATGCCAAGCCAGCAAGCACCAGAGGTAGTGGATGCCAATGGTAAAGTGATTGAAGATGGCAAGAACTACCAGCGTGATACGCTTGCCCCAACCTTTAAAGTGAAAGGCGGTAACGAGAAAATCACCGTCGCGGTGAATCACCTCAAATCGAAAGGATCTGCGTGTTGGGAAGATGCCGCGCCCGTTGAGCAAGGCGGACAGGCAGGCAAAGATCTCGATTACCAAGGCGCATGTGAAAACTTCCGTGTCGCCGCCGCGGTAGCGTTGGGTGATGCGCTAGCGAAAATCGATGGGCATAAAGTGATTCTCGGTGATATGAACTCGTACGGCATGGAAGACCCTATGTTGGTTCTGACCGACTACACGCCAGAGAAATACGGCAAAACCATTCGCGCAGCACGCAATACTTACATTGCCGGTGTAGAGCAGTTTGGAGATGCAGGCGCAGAGATCAAACACAGCTACGGTTATCTCAACGCGGTTGCCATCAAACATCCAGATAGTTGGAGCTACTCATTTAATGATGAAGTCGGCGCGCTGGATCATCTGTTAGTTAGCCCAAGCCTCAAACACAAAGTCGTGGATGCGACCGATTGGCACATCAATGGCGCAGAATCGACGCTGTTTGACTACAACGATGAGTTCAAAGGCAACCTGCCGAAATACAAGGATCAGTTCCGCGCGTCGGATCATGATCCTGCGGTATTGGAACTTAACATCTACGGTGGTTCATTCGGTTTAGGCGCACTGCTTGGTCTATTGGGGCTTGGAATGTGGCGTCGCCGTCGCTAGAAAGTGGCATTTTTGATAAACCAAAGGCTAGCGTAGTACGCTAGCCTTTTTAGTTTCTTACGTTGATGGCGTGAACTTACTGCGCGTCGTGCAGTACGCTGCCCCATAGGTCGTATTCATCGGCGTGTTCGATGACAACGTTAACCAGCTCACCCGGTTTCAGGTTGGTTTCACCGTTGAGGTAAACTAAACCATCGATCTCCGGTGCATCCGCGTAGGTACGGCCGATCGCGCCTTCTTCGTCGACTTCATCAATCAGCACTTGCATGGTGCTGCCGATGCGTTTTTGCAGTTTGGCGGCACTGATCTCTTGCTGCACTAACATAAAGCGTTCGAAACGGTCTTGTTTCACGTCTTCTGGGATCTGATCTTCAATCTCGTTTGCAGCTGCGCCTTCAACAGGCGAGTACTTAAAGCAGCCAACGCGATCGAGTTGTGCTTCTTTCAGCCAATCGAGCAGGATTTGGAAATCTTCTTCAGTTTCGCCCGGGAAGCCCACAATAAAGGTGGAGCGGATCACGAGCTCTGGGCAGATCTCACGCCATTTTTTGATGCGCTCTAAAGTGCGCTCCGCTTGTCCCGGACGCTTCATCATTTTCAGAACACGTGGGCTGGCGTGTTGGAATGGAATATCCAAGTAAGGCAACACTTTTCCTTCCGCCATCAATGGGATGATTTCATCCACATGTGGGTAAGGGTAAACGTAGTGCAGACGAACCCAAATACCCATTTTGCCAAGCTCTTCACTGAGCGCTTTGATGTTATGGCGCACCGGTGAACCGTTGGCAAAACCTAAGCTGTGTTTGGTGTCCACACCGTAAGCGCTGGTGTCTTGGCTGATTACGAGCAGCTCTTTCACGCCAGCGTTTTTCAGGCGTTCCGCTTCACCAATAATTTCACCCACAGGGCGGCTGACTAAGTCACCACGCATTGAAGGGATGATGCAGAAAGTACAGCGATGGTTGCAGCCTTCAGAAATTTTCAGGTAGGCGTAATGCTTGGGTGTCAGTTTTACCCCGTGATCCGGCACTAGGCTGGTAAACGGGTTGTGCGCTGGTTTGGGCGCGTATTGGTGTACATGCTCCAACACGTTTTGATAAGCGTGTGGGCCTGTAATACCGAGTACGTTCGGGTGTACTTGACGAATTTCATCCTCACGCGCGCCTAGGCAGCCGGTCACAATGACTTTGCCATTTTCTTTCAACGCTTCACCAATGGTATCCAGAGATTCTTGTACCGCACTGTCGATAAAACCACAGGTGTTGACGATCACCACATCAGAATCGTGGTAGCTGTTGACGATCTCATAACCTTCGGTGCGCAGTTGGGTCAGAATGCGTTCTGAGTCCACTAAGTTTTTTGGGCAACCTAAGGAAACAAAACCAATTTTATTGCCAGTCGTTTGGCTGCCTTGGCTTTGCTCTGCGATGGTTTTTTTTCGCCGTTTCCAGAGTCGTGGTTTGATTTGGCGTAAAAGTCTGAACTGTCATTGCTCTGTGTGCTACCTAATTATGTTTATTCGCCCGCTGATTCGATGTTGCAAACGTAGGCAACAGAGAACGTGAGCGGGGTCTAAAAAGTCGGCGAATTATAACTGACGAGAAAAAATTGAATAGAGGCGAAGTGGAAAAAATGAACAAAAAACGGACAAAAAAGGAGGCGGTGAAATGCCGCCTCAAGTTGAGGACAACGCATTGCTATTTTGTTCGATGAATTCCTACCGCACCCATGATGTATTTTTCATAAATTGGCTCGCTAGTCCCGTGTTTGACCTTATAAATGAAGTATTTTTCAAAGGCGATTTTCGCGATGTGTACCCATTGCCCCATCGAGGTCCAGTTAGTATTACGTGGAGGGTTTTGTGGTAGCGCCACAAACGCAGCACCTTTATCGCCCATATCGGCAAGACACACCGCATTCAGGGTTGGGCGGGTGGCCATCGGTTCGCCTCTTTCCAAGCTGAGAATATTCTCCACAATACTGGTGGTCATGGATTCAATCATAAAGCCGGTTTTGGGCGCGCCGACAGGGACTGGCGTTTCTTCTAACGGAGGAATGGCAACGCAAACTCCTGCGGCAAAAATATCGCGGTAGGTAGGGTTACATTGGAACTCATCAGTGAAGACAAAACCTTTCGGGTTACACAGTTTCGGCACCGCCGCAATCGCGGGTGAGCCTTTGAAAGGCGGCAAGAACATCGCCATTTTGAAGGGCAGATGATGTTCAAAATCCACTTCGCCTTTGCGGTTTAGCTCCTCAAAATGCGCGATATCGGGATCGAAGCTGGTGGTTCGAGCGTTGCAAATCCATTTGATACCACGGTCACGGAACTCATGTTCCATCAGTGCTTTCGAGTCACCGACGCCACCCAACCCCATATGGCCGACATACGGTTCACTCGTGACAAAGGTGATCGGAACTTTGTCGCGGATTTTCAGTTTACGCAGTTGACTCTCTAAGGTGAGAATATATTCGTACGCAGGACCAAAGCAGCTCGCGCCTTGCATTGCCCCAACCAATACCGGACCGGGGTTTTCGATTAACGCTTGATAAGCTTCATAGGCTTTTACGGCATGATCCACCGTGCAGATTGATTGGGTATATCCCGTTTCTGGTCCTGCTCCCGGAACGGTTTCAAAGGCCAGTTTAGGGCCTGTGCAGATGACTAGGTAATCATAACTATAGTGGGTACCATCACCAGCGAGTAGGGTCTTTTCATCGGGTAAGATTTGCGTGACCCCTGATGGGTTAAAAGGGATTTTGAATTTTTTAGCGTAAGGCGTGAGATCCAAAACGACTTGTTCTTTGGTTCTTTCTCCCAAGGCAACCCAAGGGTTGGAAGGAATAAAGTGAAACTCGTTGTGTTCATTGATCAATATGACTTCATGATCTTTCGGGAGTTTTTGTCGTAACTCGTAAACGACTGACATCCCCCCTAAGCCTGCACCGATCACAATGGTTCTTTTCATGGTTGCCCCCTAATGGATTTAAGATTTATCTATATTAGTTAAGACTAAATTAATGCTAGTCGATATTAGTCAGGTCGCCATAAAGAAAATGCAGATCAGTGAGTTCCGTCATTTCGACAGCATCAAGTGACTTAAAGTGTAGGTGGCTATTTGGGGTTTTATGTGTGATTGATTTCATAATTTTCTTTAGTAATCAATGAAATTTCTGCAGGGCTGTTGGGGGGGATGAGGAGGTTTCGATTGAAAGTGTGGGTGAGATTCGTAGAATGCCATTGATTTCTCGTCACCAAGAAGGATGCTTATGCTACTGATGATCGATAACTACGATTCGTTTACTTACAATCTGTACCAATACTTTTGCGAGTTAGGGGCGCAGGTCAAAGTGGTACGTAATGATGAGATCGATCTGGATGGGATCCGTGCTCTGGCTCCGACACATTTGGTGATTTCTCCGGGACCATGCACGCCTAATGAAGCAGGGATCTCACTCGCGGCGATTGAAGCGTTTGCAGGAAAGTTGCCCATCCTTGGCGTTTGTTTAGGGCATCAAGCCATTGCGCAAGCGTTTGGTGGGCAAGTGGTACGCGCTCGTCAGGTCATGCATGGCAAAACCTCACCCATTCGTCATACAGGGCAAGGCTTATTTAGCGGATTGAATAACCCGCTAACGGTGACGCGTTACCATTCCTTGGTTGTGAAAAATGACACTCTGCCCGAGTGCTTTGAGTTAACCGCATGGACTGAGCTCAGTGATGGCCGCATTGATGAAATCATGGGTTTTCAACATAAAACCCTAGCCCTTGAAGCGGTGCAGTTTCACCCTGAGTCGATAAAGACAGAACAAGGCCACCAATTGTTGGCCAATTTTTTAAACCGCTCTTAATGCTCTGGGCGATGTGTGAACGGTGCCGATCGTACTGACAGCGATCACTTTTTTCGCTTTCTATCAAATATTTATCTGCAAGTTGTCACTTTTTAAGCTTATTCATAGAGGATTGTGCTGCCCGCGCCATGCCTTGATTTTGCTGCCTCTTTGCTTCATTTCCTATCGCTCCATAAAAATCACTTCATAAATAACCTTTTTTATTGCATAAATAGTCGTTCGTGGTGTGGGGTTTATCTCACTTGTCTGTGCATACGAGATCTTTCACCATTGAAACGGTTAAATAAATGTAAATACAATGCTGCAAATGCTTTAAGGAAATACATAATCTAACACAGAGCCATTTTGTGGAAGAATCGCTTATCTCTGAGCATGCGGTATCGAGAGGGAATGGGTAATGACGGTGGAAATGAGTGTAGATCGGAGTTCGTTTGATGAGGTGATGGTGCCTTGTTATAACCCGATGGAGTTTATCCCAGTAAAAGGTTTTGGTTCACGGATTTGGGATCAGCAGGGTCATGAGTACATTGACTTCGCTGGCGGGATTGCGGTGAGTTGTTTAGGGCATTGCCACCCAGTGATGGTGCAAGCCTTGACCACCCAAGCCAATAAGCTGTGGCATTTAAGTAACGTAATGACCAATGAGCCGGCGTTGCGCTTGGCGAAAAAACTGACTCAAGTGAGTTTTGCCGAAAAGGTCTTTTTTGCCAACTCCGGCGCGGAAGCTAACGAAGCGGCACTCAAACTGGCGCGTCGTTATGCGGCCGATGTGTATGGTCCTGAGAAATCCGAGATTATTGCCTTTAACCAAGGCTTCCACGGTCGTACTTTCTTTACCGTATCGGTCGGTGGTCAAGCGACCTATTCGGATGGTTTTGGCCCTAAACCGGGTGATATTGTTCATTTGCCTTATAACGATTTGGCTGCACTGCAAGCGCAGATCTCCGATCGCACTTGTGCTGTGATGATGGAGCCGCTGCAAGGTGAAGGTGGCATTGTTTCTCCGAGTGCTGAATTTGTGCAAGCAGTGCGCGAGTTGTGTGACAAACACAATGCACTACTGATTTTCGATGAAGTGCAGACGGGTAACGGCCGCACTGGTGATTTCTATGCCTACCAAGGGATTGGTGTGACGCCAGATATTCTGGCGACCGCAAAATCTCTCGGTGGCGGTTTCCCAATCGGTGCCATGCTGACCACGGCGAAAATTGCTGAGCACATGAAAGTGGGCGTACACGGTTCGACTTATGGCGGTAACCCATTAGCGTGTGCCGTAGCGGAAGCCGTGGTGGATTTCGTCGCGCAACCAGAAATACTGGCTGGTGTGAAACAGCGTGAGCAGTGGATGCGCGCTGAGCTAGAGAAAATCAATCAGAAATATCACTTGTTTAAAGAGATCCGCGGTAAAGGTTTGCTACTTGGCGCGGCACTCAACGATGAATGGCAAGGCCGCGCGCGTGACATTCTGGTCGCTGCGGGTAAGCAAGGCTTGATGGTGTTGGTGGCCGGGGCGAGCGTGGTTCGCTTTACGCCATCTCTCATCATCAGCCAACAAGAAATCGAAGAAGGTATGGCCCGCTTAGACAAAGCGATCGCCACACTGATGTGATAGCGAAGGGTTTGCATCGCAAGCCCTGATTGACGAACCACGGAGGTTCGACGCTATCGCAGACTGCAGGATGACGTGAGGGGCGAAAGGTTATCGCCCCGTGTCCAATGCAGAGATTACGCATCGGGAGGGAGTAAAGATGCTAGTTGTTCGTCCGATTAGCATGGCCGACTATGAGGCGCTACATACCTGCGCTATCGAGTCCGGCCATGGCTTCACATCATTGCCAGTAGATCAAGAGCTACTGACCAATCGTATTACCCACTCAGAATACAGCTTTAGCAAACCGAACGTCACCACGCCCGGCGATGAAGGCTATTTGATGGTGGGAATTGATAGCGAAACCGGACAAGTGGCGGGTACCACGGGTATTGAAGCCTCAATTGGTTGGGATGTGCCGTTTTATTCATATCACATCAGCACCATAGTTCACTCTTCGCCTAAATTGGGTGTCAACAATGTAGTGAAGTTGCTGACGTTTGGTAACAACTACACCGGATGCAGTGAAATCTGCACTCTGTTTTTGCGCCCACAGTATCGCCAAGGCTTAAATGGTCGTTTGATGTCGAAATGCCGTTTTTTGATGATGGCGGAACACTCACACCGTTTTTCCAAAACCATTTTCGCTGAGATGCGCGGCGTTTCTGATGCCGATGGCAATTCACCATTCTGGAAGTGGCTACAAGAGCACTTTTTCTCGATTGATTTCACTTTGGCCGATTATCTGACTGGAATTGGCAAAAAAGGCTTTATCGCTGACTTGATGCCAAAGCTGCCCATTTACGTCAACTTGCTGAGCAAAGAAGCGCAAGCGGTGATTGGTCAGGTTCATGAAAATACGCGACCTGCCTTGGTATTGCTTGAGAAAGAGGGTTTCACCTGTCGCAATTACGTCGACATTTTTGATGCGGGCCCAACCGTGGAATGTGAGCTGAACAACATCGAATCGGTGCGCCACTCAGTACGCGCCATTGTTGAAGTGGCAGAGCATTCGAGCTCGCAGAATTTCATTATGTGTAACACCTCGTTTGAGAACTTCCGTGCTACGGCGGCCAAAGCCGCATACAGCCAAGAAGATAACGCGGTGATCATCTCCCCCAAAGTGGCTGCGGCGTTAGAAGTGAGCACGGGGGATTATTTACGGATTTTGGCGCAGTAGGGGATAGCCATGACACATTGGATAGCCGGTGAATGGGTTGCGGGGACCGGTGAAAAACTACAATCACATACGCCTTATAGCCATGAGCTTTTATGGCAAGGCTACAGCGCTAGTGGCGAGCAAGTCGACGCGGCGGTGAAGGCCGCTCGCCGCGCTTTTCTCGACTGGAAAAAACGCCCCTTTGCTGAGCGTGAACAGAAGGTGTTGGCCTTTGCGGAATTGGTGAAAGCCAACAGCGAACAGATTGCGCAAGTGATTGCTAAAGAGACGGGCAAGCCTTTGTGGGAAACGCGCACGGAAGCGGCTTCAATTGCCGGAAAAATCGCAATTTCGATTCGTGCTTATCATGAACGTACTGGTGAAACGGTGCGTGAAGCTGCGGGCAATCAGCTGGTATTGCGCCATCGACCGTTGGGTGTGATGGCGGTGTTTGGGCCGTATAACTTCCCCGGCCATTTACCGAATGGACACATAGTGCCTGCGCTGCTGGCGGGCAATACCGTGGTGTTTAAGCCTTCTGAGCAAACTCCGTGGACTGGCGAAGTTTTGATGCAGTTATGGCAACAGGCTGGCTTACCTGCTGGTGTCATCAATCTGGTTCAAGGCTCAAAAGAGACGGGGATTGCGCTAGCGCAATCACGCGGGATTGATGGTTTGCTGTTTACGGGGAGTGCCAATACTGGACATCTGCTGCATCGCCAATTTGCAGGTCAGCCGGACAAAATGCTGGCGCTGGAAATGGGCGGCAATAACCCTATGGTGATTTCAGAGCACTATGGCGATCTGGATGCCACGGTTTATACCATTATTCAATCGGCGTTTATCAGCAGTGGTCAACGCTGCACCTGTGCGCGTCGCTTGTATGTGCCAATCGGGACGAAAGGCGATGCACTGCTCGATAAACTGGTTTCCGTAACGGCCAAGCTGCGTATTGATCAGCCCTTTGCTGAGCCCGCACCCTTTATGGGACCGTTAGTTTCTGAAGCGGCAGCACAAGTGATCCTCAAGGCGCAAGCAGATCTACAAGCGCTAGGCGGAAAAAGTCTACTTGAAGCTCGCGCCTTGCATGCGGCGTTTATCACTCCGGCCATCATCGATGTGACGGCGATTGAGCGCTTACCGGATGATGAGTATTTCGGGCCTTTGCTGCAAGTGGTGCGTTACCAGACTTTGGCGCAAGCGGTAGAGCTTGCCAATGATACCCGCTTTGGCTTATCCGCCGGACTCGTCTCGACGGATGATGGCGAGTGGGATTACTTTGTCGAACATATTCGTGCGGGCATCGTCAATCGTAACCGCCAATTAACCGGAGCCAGTGGAGATGCGCCATTTGGTGGCCCAGGAGCATCGGGCAACTTACGTCCTAGTGCCTTCTATGCCGCCGACTATTGCGCTTATCCGATGGCTTCAATGGAGGGGGAGACAACGCTGCTTCCTGCTACCTTGAGCCCGGGAGTTGAACTCTAATCATAATTTATTTTGTGCCTGCGCAGCCAAGTAGGCACTTTTTTCGTCACAGGTTGAAAGCTTTATCGTGTTAGCGCTGGATAAATTACACGGCGTCTAACCCTAGTCCGTTTGCGTTTCATAGGATCAACAAGGAGGCGTTATGACGCCAACAGCTTTATTTCAATCGCTCTGGAATGATTATATTGAGCGCCTCTGCCCATCGGCAGACAGAGTACATCAACTCCTGCAAGAAGATGAGCCGCTGATTAATGACCATATTGCGCTGCGCACATTTAATTTGGCGCCACTGGGGTTAGAGACGCTGGCTAAACCGTTTCTGGCACTCGGCTACCAAGCGTGTGGTGAGTATGAGTTCAAAAGTAAAAAACTCTTTGCTAAGCATTTTGAACATCCCGATCCTTTGCAGCCTAAGGTTTTCATTAGTGAGCTGAAAGTGGAAGAGTGTTCATCTGAGCTGCAAGCGATTGTTGAAAAGCTGGTGGCACAAGTTAAGCCGCAAGCATTAGCCAGTGAGGCTTTTTTGTATGGCGGTCGCTTATGGAGCTTAAGCCATGCCGACTATCTTACTTTGGCGAAAGAGAGTGAGTATGCCGCTTGGCTTGCGGCGCATGGTTATGGTGCAAACCACTTTACAGTCAGCGTGAATCAGCTCAATGCGCTGCATGAAGTGAAACAGGTCAATGACCATCTGCGCCAACATGGCTTTAGCATCAATGAATCGGGTGGGGAAGTAAAAGGCTCACCAGAAGTCTTGCTCGAACAGTCTTCGACCATGGCTGATAAAGTGTTAGTGCGTTTTAACGAAGGCGCGGAGATGATCCCCGGTGGCTTTTATGAGTTTGCCAAACGCTACCCTATGGCCAATGGTCAGCTCTATCCCGGATTTGTCGAAGCTTCGGCGGATAAGATTTTTGAAAGCACGAACCGTTAAATCTAGCGCATCGTACAAATAAAAATAGCCACCGCAGGGTGGCTATTTTTTATCGGAAATGCTTAGCGAGTGCCGTAAACCACGATGGTTTTACCGTGGGCAGAGATCAGATTCTGCTCTTCCAGCATCTTCAGGATGCGGCCAACGGTTTCGCGAGAACAGCCAACAATTTGACCGATCTCTTGGCGAGTGATCTTGATTTGCATGCCATCAGGGTGAGTCATCGCATCTGGCTGACGTGCAAGATTCAGCAGAGTCTGTGCGATACGGCCAGTTACGTCTAGGAACGCAAGGTCGCCAACTTTCTGGCTGGTCACTTGCAGACGACGAGCCATTTGACCTGAAAGGCGCATCAAAATGTCTGGGTTAACTTGGATTAACTGACGGAATTTCTTAAATGAGATTTCAGCCACTTCACACGGTGTTTTGGCACGAACCCAAGCGGTACGCTCTTGACCTTCTTCAAACAGGCCGAGTTCACCGATGAAATCACCTTGGTTCAGGTAAGAGAGAATCATCTCTTTACCTTCTTCATCTTTGATCAGTACCGCAACTGAACCTTTTACGATGTAATACAGCGTTTCCGCCTTCTCACCCGCGTGGATCAGCGTGCTTTTTGATGGGTACTTATGAATGTGACAATGTGAAAGAAACCACTCTAGTGTTGGATCGGTTTGAGGTTTACCTAGAACCATAATAATCTCACTTCCTCTGCAGGGTACGCTTGCCGCTATCCATATTTTAGCGAAGCCTCAATTGGGCTTACTAGAATAAGAGGTGTTACCCAAGGCTGCAAGCTATCTTGTGTTTCGGTTAAGAATAGTATCCTTTTTCGAAATCGATTTCTTGATTTTAATCGTGTCAGTAGTCCGATTTGCTACGCAAAACTGTGCACATGATCACGGTATGAAAAGTAAGCATTCATCACTGGTCGGATCTAGCCAATTTTTCCCGTTTCGATCAGTTGTTGCAGCAGCGGGCGCACAATCAAATCCATCGCAAAACTCATTTTACCGCCGGGGACGACAATGGTGTTGTGGCGTGACATAAACGAGCCATCAATCATCGCCAGCAAGTACGGGAAATCGACGTTTTTGATGCCACGAAAACGGATCACCACAAAACTCTCATCCAGCGTTGGAATGCCTTTGGCATTGAGTGGGTTCGAAGTATCGACCGTAGGCACACGTTGAAAGTTGATGTGGGTGCGCGAAAATTGCGGGGTGATGAATTTAAGGTAGTCGTCCATTGAGCGAACAATCGAATCCATCACCGCTTCGCGTGAATGGCCGCGATCGCGCGTGTCGCGCACGTATTTTTGGATCCACTCAAGGTTAACGATAGGTACCATGCCAATCAAAAAATCGACGTGTTGCGCGACATTAACATCGCCATCAACGACGCCGCCGTGCAAGCCTTCATAAAACAGCACATCGGAGTTTTCAGGCAGTGATTGCCAAGGGGTAAATGTACCTGGCATCTGGTTATACGGCACCGCTTCATCAAAGGTGTGCAAGTAGCGGCGTACTTGGCCGGTGCCTACTTTTCCATATTGGCGGAAGAATTCTTCCAGTGTAGGGAAATCGTTGGCTTGCGGGCCAAAGTAGCTGATATGGCGGCCTTGCTCACGCGCTTTGCGGATTTCCACATCCATTTCTGGGCGAGTAAAACGGTGGAAACTGTCTCCTTCCACCCAAGCGGGTTTGATGTTCATCATATTGAACATCTTGCGAAAGGCTTCTGAGGTGGTGGTGGTACCGGCGCCGGAAGAACCGGTCACCGCAATAATCGGATGTTTGGCTGACATGACAAACCTTGTCCTTTAAGTCCTTGATTTTGGTGCTAACTTAGACACCTTCCGAAAAATGACTATAGCACGGAAAATGCTGTCGTCACGGCATGGCTAAAACGGATGGCATTTAATATCCACGGTTTCATGCAATTCTGAATAGACGATCACAGCTTGTCCAGATTGTAATTGAGTACGTACCTGAGCAATTTTCTCTTCTAGCGAGACTTCAATATCGCCATAGTCGGTGCCTTCACGCAGCACAAATTCACGGATCAAATTGTCGAGTGTGTCTGGCGCAATCTCTTGCCATGGAATGATCATAAATACCTCTTTATTTTATGATGGCGCTTTTTTATGACGGTTCTTTTGTATGACTGAAAGAAACGACGAGTTGCCGCCACGCTCAGTCGTTTGAATGTCGCTTTCATCTGTGGAGAAGGGATCGTGGATTAGCTGGGCTGTAGAAAATTATCTCGCAGCGGTGCGTAATACTCGGGTAGAGCTTGCTCTAACCAAAAATACGGTTTAAGCCATGAACCGCTCAGGAAACCCACATGGCCGCCATGCTCGAAGAGACGATAGCGGATATTGTCAGGTAGCGGAAAATTGGGGATCACCGCTTCAGTCATAAAAGGATCGTCTTTGGCGTGGATGATCTGAGTCGGGACGCGGATCTGAGTCAGCTGTTTAATCCCAGAGCACTGCTGGTAATAATCGGCAGCATCATGAAAACCGTGCAGCGGCGCGGTGATCACATCATCAAACTCGGCGAGTTTAGCGATCGCGCGGATCCGCTCAGGGCTCAGTGGCAAAGCGTTTTCCAGCAGTGGGTATTTCGCAATGGCATTTTTCTTCAATGAAGAGAGCAGATAGGCTCGATATACTTTGGAAAAGCCCTGTTCGATACGTTGTGAGCAGGCGGCTAAATCGAGTGGCGCGGAAATCAAGGTGGCGGCCGTGACGATAGGATCATCCCGATACTGCGCAAGATAGTTGGCGAGCATGTTACCGCCGAGTGAAACACCGACGGCAACGATCGGACGCTCTGGTAATTGTTTACGTAGGTACTCCAGCACAAAACGCGCATCACCCGTTTCGCCAGAGTGGTAAGCGCGTGCTAAGTGGTTGGGTTTACCACTGCAACCGCGAAAATGCATCATCACCGAGAGCCAGCCTTGCCGTGCAAAGGCGTGCATCAAGCCGTTCGCGTAAGGGCTTTTGAAGCTGCCTTCTAAGCCGTGGAACAACACAAACAGCGGCTTACGCTGCGCGTGCGGTGTGCGCCAATCTTCGCTCCAAGCCAGATCGAGAAAATCACCATCGGGCGTGAATAGCGTTTGCCATTCGGCACTAAACAGCGGCTGTTTTCGCAGCAAGCGAGGCAGCAGAGTTTGTAAGTGGGGATTTTTCAGCCCCTTGGCAGCAATAAACGTGGTCATGATGTTGGAGTATCGGATTCTCGGTACGGAGCTGAAAAAAGCTCGGCTAAGTATTCTGCGCCAAGCATTTTACAGTATTGCAGAGTGAGCGATAGATCTTGCGCAGGATGAAGTGTCATTCGATTGAGACAATGGACCAAATCCGCTTGTTGCTGCTTTTCTAATTGCAGCTCAAACTGCAGAGCCTCGCGATAGAGCGTGTCTGGCAAATGGCTTTTCAAGCGCCGCCGCAAATCACGAAAATCGTGCAGCAGAGTTTCCGAATGACTCAAACATTCCAGCACCGTCGGCCAGTCAGTTTCCGCAAAAGTGAGCTGCTGTTCATCTAGCCATTTGAGTAACAGCAGCAGATTGACATTGCCGTGATGGCTATTTTGCAATCGTAAGCACGCCTCTTTTACCTCGCGCACACTGTAATACTGCAAACTGAATTGCCAGAGTCTTTCCAGTGTTAATCTTGGTTTGGCGTGCTCATCACTCATTTATCCGTTGAACTCCCGTTCCATCTCTTCCAAGGTTTCTTGCTCGGCCATCCATTCTAGCTCGACTTGCTCAAGCTCGGATTTGGCGGCGGCTTGTTTAGCCAACACCTCAGTCAGTGTCGCTTTATTCTGTGCTTCGTACAGTGAGGTGTCCGACAATTGTGCCTCCATCTCACTGACAACGTGGTTCAACTTATCGAGTTTCTCTTCTAACTGTGTCAGCTTTTTGCGAATTGGCGCAGTGAGCTTACGAAAATCGGCTTCACGGCGCTTTTGCTCTTTTTTCGCAGCGGCACTGTTCGCGCTATTCGCAGTATTGGTCGGTTGGGTTTCTTTACGCTCGGCTTTTTGCTGATCGGTAAGCCATTTGTAGTAGTCATTCAAGTCACCATCAAACGGGCCGACTTGGTGATCATGCACTAAATAGAGATCATCGGTGGTAGCACGCAGCAAGTAGCGATCATGGCTGACAATGACCATGGCGCCTTCATAGCTTTGTAGCGCAAGGGTTAGCGCCTGACGCATGTCCAAATCCAAATGGTTGGTGGGTTCGTCAAGCAGCAGTAAGTTGGGCTTTTGCCACACAATCAGCGCCAGCACTAAACGGGCCTTTTCACCACCCGAGAAGGGCGCGACTTTTTCGAGTGCTTTCTCACCATGGAAACCAAAGCTGCCTAAGTAGTTACGCAGTTCGAGCTCATTTTTGTCTGGCGCGATTTGCATCATGTGTTGCAGTGGCGTCTCTTCTGGATGCAGTGTTTCCAACTGATGCTGCGCAAAGTAACCAATTTTCACCCCTTGCGAATAAGTGCAATCACCCGATTGCGGTTTGAGTTCACCCGAGAGCAGTTTGATCAAGGTGGATTTACCTGCGCCGTTACGACCAAGCAGACCGATGCGGCTGCCCGGCACCAGATTGAGGCGGATCTTCTCGAGGATGAGGTTATCGCCGTAGCCCGCCGCGACCTGATCCATCATTAGTATCGGGTTCGGCAGCGCGGCAGGTTCACGAAATTCAAAGCTGAACGGGTTATCAAACTGGGCGGGCAGCACTTTTTCCATCCGCTCCAGCGCTTTAATCCGGCTTTGGGCTTGGCGAGCTTTCGACGCTTTATAGCGGAAGCGATCAATATAGCTTTGCATGTGCGCCATCTGCTTTTGTTGCTTTTGATAGATGGCTTGTTGCTGAAGCATTTTCTGTGCGCGCTGAGTTTCAAACGACGAGTAGTTCCCCGTGTATTCATTCAGCGTCTGATTTTCAATATGCACAATGCGATTGATGATTGGGTCGAGGAAATCGCGGTCATGGGAAATCAGGATCAGCGTGCCGGGGTAGCTTTGCAGCCAACGCTCCAGCCACATCACCGCATCCAAATCCAAGTGGTTGGTCGGTTCGTCGAGCAGCAGTAAATCTGAGCGGCAAATCAGCGCTTGCGCGAGGTTTAAACGCATCCGCCAGCCACCAGAAAATTGGGTCAGGCTCCAGCTCATCTGCTCTTGAGTAAAGCCTAAGCCATCAAGCAGTTCTGAGGCGCGAGCGCGAATGCTGTAACCACCGACCATCTCGATTTTGCCATGCAATTCGGCCACTTTGGTGCCGTTGTCGGCCGCTTCTGCGTCCATCAATTGGCGCTCAAGTTCGCGATATTCGCGATCGCCATCGATGACGTATTCCAATGCTGTGCGATCCAGCGCCGGGGTTTCTTGCGCAACCCAAGCCAGCTCCCAGTGCGCTGGTTTACTGAAGGAGCCCGCATCAATGGTGAGTTCATCTTTCAGCAGTGCAAAGAGAGTGGATTTGCCGCAGCCGTTTTTGCCCACTAAGCCGACTTTGTCGCCGGGATGAATGGTGGCTGAAGCTTGCTCAAGGAGTGGTTTACCGCCACGCAGTAGCTGAATCTCAGAAAAGGTAATCATAAAAAATCGTTTATCGCCCGTTGAATTTTCGCTCGGAATAGTAGGTGGAATAAGGATAAATGTCGATCATTATACAAATTGGGTTATGATGCTGAGTAACGGATTAGTAACAAATCAGCGGAGTGCGCAACTTGGTCAACCGAGAGCAAACGAAAGCCAAAGTGCTGGTGGTGTATGCGCACCCCGATCCACAACATTCCGTTGCCAATCAGGTGATGATGGAAAAGATTGCTGATTTAGAGCATGTTTCGATTATCGACCTCTACGCCACTTACCCCAATTTCTTTATTGATGTGCATGCCGAGCAGCAGCGCTTGCGGGAACATGATGTGCTGGTGTTGCAACATCCCCTCTATATGTATTCTTGCCCAGCGCTTTTAAAAGAGTGGATTGATCGCGTGTTGAGCAAAGGTTTCGCCTTCGGTAAACAGAGTGAGCTGAAAGGGAAACTTTGGCGCAGTGTGATCACCACCGGCGGCAACCACACCGCCTACGATCAACGTGGTTATAACCGTTATCCGCTGAATGAAATCCTGCAGCCGTTCGAGCTCAGTGCGGCTTTGTGTCAGATGCACTGGATTGAGCCTTTGGTGCTGTATTGGTCACGCAACATCAGTGATCAAGAGCGTGCGCAGCATGCAGAGCGTTATCGGCAATGGCTACAAGAGATCGCCCACTGGCAAGGAGAGCCGTATGACGCCACTGACCAGTGATTTTCTCAGTAGCAGTGTCGTCTTTCTGAGCGCTGCAGTGATTGCCGTCCCCCTTGCGCAGCGCGCGGGATTAGGCTCTGTGCTTGGCTATTTGCTGGCGGGGATTGCGATTGGTCCATGGGGACTGGGCTTGATCCGCGATGTGCAAGCCATTATGCATTTTGCTGAGTTTGGCGTGGTGCTACTACTGTTTCTGATTGGCTTAGAGCTCAACCCGAAAAAACTGTGGAATCTACGCGGCCCCATTTTAGGGCTAGGCGGCGCGCAAGTGGTGGTGACCACTGCGGCGCTTTCCAGTGTCGCGTATTTACTGGGTGTCAGTTGGCAAAGTGCGTTAGTCATTGGTATGGCACTGGCGCTTTCATCGACCGCGATCGCTCTGCGCGTGATTGAAGAGCACGGCTTAACGCGTACTGAAGCGGGACAATCGGGATTTGCGGTGCTGCTATTTCAAGACATTGCGGTGATCCCCATGTTGGCACTGCTGCCAATCCTCGCTGGAAACAGCAGTGGCGATTGGCTGAATGCCCTGTGGATGACGGGAGGAATTGCCGCTTTGTTGCTGGGCGGACATTTTCTGCTTAACCCGTTGTTTCGATACATCGCATTAAGTGGCGTGCGCGAACTGTTTACTGTCGCGGCTTTGCTCTTGGTGGTTGGCATCGCGTTGCTGATGCAGAAGGTTGGTCTTTCGATGGCGCTAGGTACTTTTTTAGCTGGGGTGATCCTCGCAGAAAGCGAGTTTCGTCATGAGCTAGAAATCGCTATCGATCCTTTTAAAGGCTTATTGCTTGGTCTGTTTTTTATTTCGGTGGGTATGGCAGTGGATGTGGGTTTGTTACTCGTCAAGCCTCTGCAGATTATGCTGGCCGTGTTGGGCTTAGTGATTGTCAAAGGTCTAGTGCTCTATCTGCTGGCACGCCTGTCGGGTACGGTTGCCAAAGCGCGCAGCAAAATGGCGGCGATTTTAAGCCAAGGGGGGGAATTCGCCTTCGTGATTTTTACCGCCGCCAGTGCGGAGGGCTTGCTGACGGCCTCGCAAGTCTCCTTCCTTCTGGTGGTGGTGAGCCTTTCTATGGTGACCACGCCGTTATTACTCTCTGCCCAAAAATACTGGTTTGTCCGCCAGCTCAATATTGAAGAAAACCCACTGACGCCGGATGTCGAAAATAAAGAGCCGCGAGTGATCATTGTCGGTTTTGGCCGCTTTGGTCAGATAGTGGGGCGTCTGCTGTACGCCAACAAAATCAAAGTCACTATTTTGGAAAGTGACGCCAGCCAAGTGCGTTTACTGCGTAAATACGGCTACAAAGTCTTTTATGGGGATGCCACCAATCTGGAACTATTACGCGCCGCGGGTGTTGAGCAAGCAGAGGCCTTGGTGGTTTGTACCGATGACCCTGAGCAAGTGATCACCATAGTGGAGCTGTGTCAGCAGCATTTTCCGAATCTGAAATTGTTGGCGCGAGCACGCAGTCGGGTCGAAGCTTATCAACTGATGAGTCTCGGTGTACAAAATTACACCCGAGAAACCTTCTTGAGCGCACTCGACTTGGGGCGCAAAGCCTTGGTTCAACTTGGCATGCATCCTTATCAAGCGAAACGTGCCGAAGAGCATTTTCATCGTCTCGATAAAGCCATGCTCAAAGAATTGCTACCGCAACATAATGAAGATAAACAACTCGAACTGCGCGCCAAAGAAGCGCGTACTGAACTTGAAGAAATATTTAGCCGTGAGATGGACAGTGACCAGCTCTCACGCCGATATTGGGAAAAGGAGTAGTACAATCTCGTGAAACAGAAAAAACGTTTTATCGCTGGCGCAAACTGCCCACAATGCCGGACCGCCGATACGTTGCAATGGTGGGTAGAGAACAGCATTGAGCTGGTTGAGTGCGTCGAATGTGGGTTCCATGAACAGCGTAAACCCAAATCCGTCGAGCAGAGTGAGCATGCGAATGAGCTGATGATCGGGATTTTTAAGCCGGAGTAATTGAGTTTCTGCGTGTGATCTTCATAATATCGGCAACATTCTTCTCTTGGCCTGCATTTGGCAGTCAAGAGACAACCTCCCTGGAGCAGTTATGAAAATTGAAAAAAACACGGTAGCAAGTCTTGCTTACCAATTGACTATCGAAGATGGCGTGGTGGTGGATCAGTCTACTGTTGATGCGCCGCTGGATTACCTGCACGGTCACAATAACCTGATTACAGGTCTTGAGCGTGAATTGGAAGGCAAAGTGGCTGGTGATAAATTCACCGTTACTATCGCACCAGAAGATGCATACGGCGAACACAACGAAGATCTGGTACAGCGTGTTCCTGCAGACGTGTTCCAAGGAGTGGATGAGCTGGAAGTCGGTATGCGTTTCCTAGCCGATACAGACCAAGGTCAAATCCCAGTTGAAATCACTGAAGTGGATGGCGATGAAGTCGTGGTTGATGGTAACCACATGCTGGCTGGCCAGTCACTGACTTTCACCGTAGAAGTGGTTGCCGTGCGCGCAGCGACGGAAGATGAGATTGCTCACGGTCATATCCACCAAGCGGGTGGCTGTGGTCACGATCACGACCATGATCATGAAGGCGGTTGCTGCGGTGGCGAAGGCCACGGTCACGATCACCATGGTCACGGTAAGAAAGAAGGCGGCTGCTGTGGCGGCGGCGGTTGTGGTTCTCACTAATAGTGAGCCCATCTCGCTAAGTAGTACGTTATTTTCGTAGTACGACAGATTTGAAAGCGCTAACCGCGATCCGGTTAGCGCTTTTTTATTGCGGACTTTGGCACTATACGCCCATTCTAAACGCCGAAATAAAACGGTTAACCTTATTGGAGAACACAAGTCATGACACAGCCTTTTGCGATTGCCATCCATGGCGGTGCCGGCACGATTTTGCGTGAGCAGATGAGTGATGCATTGCGCATGGAGATCCTCGCGACTTTAGAGCAAGCCGTGCGAGCCGGGCATCAGCTACTGGTTGAAGGAGCCGATGCCTTAGATGCGGTGGTGGCCGCGGTGACAGTATTGGAAGACTCGCCACTGTTTAATGCCGGCAAAGGCTCAGTACTGACGCACAATGAAATGGTGGAGATGGATGCCTCGGTGATGCATGGCGCAGCGCGAGAGGCTGGGGCGATTGCTGGCGTGCGTCATATTCGCAACCCGATTCAACTCGCGCGCGATGTGCTGCGTCATAGTGATCATGTGTTTTTGATTGGTGATGGGGCAGAGCAATTTGCTTTCCAGCAAGGGCATGTTTATACCGAGCAAGACTATTTTTTCACTGAGCGCCGTTATGAACAGCTGCAAAACATGAAGCAGCAAGATCGTTTTGCACTTTCAGAAGCTTCCTATCAATCAGAGTCTGCTGAACAAGAGCCGCCAAGTGAATATCCCGATGATAAGAAATTTGGCACGGTAGGCGCGGTGGCGTTGGATCAACAGGGCAATTTGGCGGCGGCGACCAGCACCGGCGGGATCACCAACAAGCGTTTTGGACGGGTGGGGGATTCCCCAGTGATCGGAGCTGGAACCATCGCTGAAAATGGCAATGTCGCCATTTCATGCACCGGAATGGGCGAGTACTTTATCCGTTATGCGGTCGCAGGCGATATTGCGGCACGCATGCGTTATCTCAAAGAAGATGTCCATACCGCCTGTGAAACCGTGGTGCAAGGTGAACTGAAAAGCGTAGGTGGTGAAGGGGGATTAATTGCGATTGATGCGCAGGGTGAACTTCACTTTGCCATGAACAGTTCTGGCATGTATCGCGCGGAGATTGATCGCCATGGTCAATTCAGTGTGAAAATTTACGCTGACGAATAACCTTTTCTTAATAACTGAATGGATTTTCAAAGCCGTTTTATATGAATTTTTCATGCTTAAAAAATGACTGCAAGGATTCAAATTCGGTGCTAGAATCCTTTTTTAACTAGCAATCAGACTTGGAAAGATGGGTAATAACGTTGTCGTTCTTGGCACCCAATGGGGTGACGAAGGTAAAGGTAAAATCGTAGACCTTTTAACTGAAGATGCAAAATACGTGGTTCGCTACCAAGGCGGACACAACGCAGGTCACACACTAGTAATCGACGGTCAAAAAACCGTTCTCCACTTAATTCCATCCGGTATTCTTCGCAATAACGTGAAATGCATCATCGGTAACGGTGTAGTACTTTCACCAGAAGCATTGATCAAAGAAATGTCTGGTCTCGAAGAGCGTGGTGTTCCTGTTCGCGAGCGTCTTTTCATTTCTGAAGCTTGTCCTCTGATCCTGCCATACCACGTTGCTCTTGACCAAGCGCGCGAAGCCGCTCGTGGCAAGAAAGCAATCGGTACTACTGGTCGTGGTATTGGTCCTGCGTACGAAGATAAAGTAGCTCGTCGTGGTCTGCGTGTTGGCGACCTGTTCGATATGGCCTCTTTTGCTGAGAAACTGCAAGAAGTGATGGCATTCCATAACTTCCAACTTGAGCACTTCTACAAAGTAGAACCAGTAAGCTACGAAGCGGTACTGGAGCAGGCGAAGGGTTATGCAGAACTGCTGACTTCTATGGTTATCGACGTAACCAACGAACTGGATGCAGCGCGTAAGCGTGGCGATAAAATCATGTTCGAAGGCGCGCAAGGTACACTACTGGATATCGACCACGGTACTTACCCATACGTAACGTCTTCAAACACCACTGCTGGTGGTGTTGCTGCGGGCTCTGGTTTTGGTCCTCGTCACCTAGGTTACATCCTTGGTATCGCGAAAGCGTACTGCACTCGTGTTGGTGCCGGTCCGTTCCCAACAGAATTGTTTGACGAAGTGGGCGATCACTTAGGCACTAAAGGCCATGAGTTTGGTGCAACCACAGGTCGTAAGCGTCGTTGTGGTTGGTTTGATGCAGTGGCAATGCGCCGCGCGATCCAAATCAACTCAGTCACCGGCTTCTGCCTGACCAAACTGGACGTTCTAGATGGTCTGAAAGAGATCAAGATCTGTACGGGTTACCAAATGCCTGACGGTTCTATTGCTGAAGTTTCACCTATGGCCGCTGACGCATTTGAAAACGTGACGCCAATTTTCGAAACTATGCCTGGTTGGTCTGAAACGACTTTCGGTGCAAAAACTCTGGCTGAACTGCCACAGACAGCGCTGGATTACATCAAGCGCATCGAAGAGCTGACTGGCGTTCCGGTAGACATCATTTCTACTGGCCCAGACCGCAACGAAACCATCATCAAAGTTCACCCATTCAGCGCGTGATCTTGAGATAAAAAACAGTAAGCCGACTCACCGAGTCGGCTTTTTTTTGCCATACTCTTGGTGGTATTTTGTGCGCCTGTGGCAAAAAGTTGCCGCAAAACGGTAAACGGGGCTAAAGCGATTGCATTCAATGCCGATATAGAAAGCAATCCGGGTCAACGTGCAATGCGGCGCGTGGTGACTGCCGGTGTTTATAAGAGTGCGGGTATGAAGCTACGAACGGTAGCCGCTTCCTTATTGCTTGCATGGCACTCCTCTTACAATCCTGCTTATGCAGCGGATTTAGGAGAGCCAGTGCCTATCTATTCGGAAGCTGAGCTAATCAAACTGATTGAAGAAAATAAGCATCTTGAGCGCGTAAAAGCGGATAATTGCCAGATCGTGGAAGATATTGTCGCACGTGCGACACGTATCAGTCTGCCCTCTTATGAGTTTTTGTATGGCGATATGCTGGCTTGGGGCGTGTGTGTGGATCAGGATGTTGAGCTGGGTCTCTACTATATGGAGAATGCGGCGCATCAAGGTTTGCCTGCTGCTCTGGAGCAGCTTGGGCGTTACTACTCACGCGGCACCTTAGTTCAACAAGACAAAGAACGTGCGATCCCCTATCTGCGTGAAGCGGCGGCAATGGGCAATCTTAATGCGCGTATTCAGCTCGCTGAACTGTTACTGCGTGATTACGGCAGTCCCCTCGATTATGAAGATGCCTACCGCTGGTTATATAACTCGGTCACCGCCGATCAGCGTACTCACAACCGTATCGCTCTGCTGCGTCAAGGTTTAGAGCGTAGGATGCCGGAAAATATCATCGCGCGAGCCAAACGCCGAGAAACGTTCTGGTAAAGCCGCTTTACCAGAACTGGTTCCCTTTAGCGCAAGAATTGCCGCATCTCTTCAAGCGCTTGCATGATCTGCTGAGTCGAAATTTGACGCTCTTTCTCTGGGGCAAGCTCTGAATTGAGAGTCTCGACTCGCCCGGTGGGGTAGCTCACCAACATCTCTTTATCACTCACTAACGCATAGTTAAAGTAACTACCGATAATCGTCCATTCCCGTTGTGGTCTCTCTTGCCAAAGCGGGTAGCCTAACGCAAATTCATTGAGTGGATTTTGTACCCCTAACACTTCTTGCATCAACATAGGCGCAATATCGAGGTGGGTGGTTTTGTGCGTTAATACGCTTCCTTCTTTGTCAGGAATGTAGATGTAAAGTGGTACATGGATCTGCGCCATGCTGTAGTTACTGCCATGTCCCCAATAATTTTGTCGATTGTCATTAAACTCTTCACCATGATCGGATGTGATGATCACTATGGTATTGCGCAGCTCATCGCGGGCTTGCAACTGCTCAAGAACTTTGCCAATCAAACTATCAGCGTAATAGAGGGCATTGCGATAGCGGTTATGGTACGGCTCGGGATCAAAGTCGTTGTTGAGTTTGATGTGATCGACTCGCTCCCAATAAGGGGTGAAAGGCGGTGTCATCGAGGTTGGGAAATCTGCCGCATGCGCTGAATCGTAAAACAGAAAACCGAAGTAGGGCTTGCTACGATCCCGTTGCTCTAAAAAGTGCAAAAAATCCTCAGTAATACGTTCATCACGCTGTGGTGAGTTTTCTCCGGGCGTGACTGTACGTAGCTGTGCAACTTTGCTGAATATCGTTCGGTCAAACGGTGGGCTATTCAGTGGTGCCGAGCCGTAAATAGCAAACTGATAGTTCAAATCCGCGAGAGTTTGCATCAGCAGTGGGCGAGTTTGGCTGGTTTGAAACTCCTCCCAATAGGTAGCGGGTAAGCCGTAAAAGAGACTGAATAAGCCAGCTTGGGTTGAATTTCCACCACTTAAGTGATGAGTAAAGCGCGTGGCTTGTTGACCAAAGTGAGCAATATTGGGTGTCACATCGCGATTGGCATCATCAAAACGCCAAGCATCAATCCCAATCAATAAAATGTTTGGGCGCTCTGTAGGCGGTTCAATGTGCAGTGGCCGTAGCGGATAGTTGAGAGTACTGCTGGTTGGTGCATGAAAATCCACCTGCTGACGGCGGGCGGATTGCGCATCAACAACACCGAGCTGGTCGAAAAAGCGCTTTGCGGTCAACGGATAATAGAGCGGCCAGTGATAGCTGTAGCTTGGGATCTCACTGTCATAAGTGGCATCTTTCCAAGCGTGGATAAACTGGCTACTCAGCAATGAAAGTAACCAAACCGCCGATACCCAGCGAACTCCACGTGAATGTTGAATGCGTTGCGCCAGTTTCATGATAAGCCATTGGGCAAAGCCGACCACGAAGACAATAAAGCCTGCCATCGCAAGGGTATACCACGACACGCTGATCACTTGCTGTCCACCATGCAACAGCAAATCCCACACAAAGCCACTAAGATGGAATCGGTACTGTTGATACACTTCAATATCGACCATCAACAAAATGCTCACGGCCCAAGAGGCTACAAACACAGCACTGTGCAGTAGGCGACTCGGGAGCCAAACCAGAGCGAGTGAAACCAGCGTGATGGCAAAGGCAAATAACCCAAACCAGCCAAACTGGGTGGCCGAAAGATAAGCGTACGCTATCCTATTACTGCTGCTGACCTCTATCCATTGCAAATAAGGGAGGCCCAATACAGCCAATAAAACAGCATTCAAAATAAAGTGACTAAAAAGCCATTCTATATTCTTTTTTATCATCAATAACATGTGGAATCCCCGCAGCAGATGGGATTGGTTGGACAGCAAAATTGATGCAAATAATAACTTAAAAATTGACCTATGTCACATTACCTAGAATGATGAAAGAGTTCTGTGCGTTGTCATTAGTTGTTCGTAGTGACAAAGCAGTAGGATATAACTAACACCTTCCTAGATAAGCAGGTCTGCCTATGTCTGATACCACACATCTTGATCCTTTCGCTGATCGCGAAGCCGACAATTATGACAATCCAATTCCGAGTCGTGAGTACATTCTCGAATTTTTAACCCAAGCCAATGTTCCCATGAATCGCAACGATCTGTTCGAAGCCCTCAAACTAGAAGGCGAAGAGCAATATGAAGGGTTGCGTCGTCGCCTGCGGGCAATGGAACGAGATGGCCAACTGGTGTTCACGCGCCGTCAATGCTATGCCTTGCCAGAAAAGCTGGAAATGGTGAAAGGCTATGTGATTGGCCACAAAGACGGCCACGGCTGGGTTCGTCCAGAAGGAAGCTTAAACAAAGAAGGCGATATTTTATTGCCCCACCACCAGATGCGTACGCTGATCCATGGTGATTTTGTCTTAGTGCAGCCGAGCGGTACTGATAAACGTGGCCGTAAAGAAGGGCGCTTAGTACGCATTCTCGAAGAGCGTAATGGCCAAATTGTCGGGCGTTTCTTCTTTGAATACGGCTATTCGTACGTGGTGCCGGATGACTCACGCATTCACCATGACATTCTGATCCCCAATGACTTACGTGCTGGCGCTCGCATGGGCAACGTGGTCGTGATTGAAATTACCGACCGTGGCACGCGTAACCGCGGCATGATGGGTAAAGTCGTTGAAGTGTTGGGTGAAAACATGGCCCCGGGTATGGAAACGCAAATTGCGATTCGTACTCACCAAATTCCCCATGAATGGCCCGCAGAAGTTGAGCAGCAAGTAGCGGGATTGACCGAGGAAGTGCCTGAAGAAGCCAAGCAAGGTCGTGTCGATCTACGTGCTTTGCCATTAGTCACGATCGATGGCGAGGATGCTCGAGATTTCGATGACGCTGTCTATTGTGAAGCGAAAAAAGGCGGTGGCTGGCGTTTATGGGTCGCGATTGCCGACGTGAGCTATTACGTACGTCCCGATACCGCGCTGGATAAAGAAGCGATCAACCGCGGTAACTCGGTCTATTTCCCATCGCAAGTTGTCCCAATGTTGCCGGAAGTGCTGTCGAACGGCCTCTGTTCACTCAACCCACAAGTGGATCGCTTGTGCATGGTGTGTGAAATGACCGTATCGGAAACGGGTAAGCTCTCGGGCTACAAGCATTACGAAGCGGTAATGAACTCGCACGCTCGCCTGACTTACACCAAAGTGCATGAAATCCTCGAAGGAGATGAAGAACTGCGTGAGCGTTATAAAGCGCTGGTTCCTCATCTTGAAGAGTTGCACAAAATGTATCAGGTGCTGAAAAGTGCACGCGATGAGCGTGGCGCGATTGAGTTTGAAACCGTTGAAACCAAATTCATCTTCAATGCTCAGCGCAAGATTGAAAGCATTGAGCCTGTTGTACGTAACGATGCACATAAGCTAATTGAAGAGTGTATGATCCTCGCCAACATCGCCTCAGCCTCTTTGGTCGAAAAAGCCAAAGAAGCGGCGTTGTACCGTGTCCATGAGCCACCAGGTGAAGAGCGTCTCACTGGCTTCCGTGATTTCCTCGGTGAATTGGGGCTCGATCTCTCCGGTGGCCTTGAGCCATCACCGACCGACTACGCCAATTTAATGAAGCAAATTGGTGAACGTCCAGATAAAGAGCTTATCCAAACCATGTTGCTGCGCTCGATGAAACAAGCGGTGTATAACGCGAATAACGCGGGTCACTTTGGCTTGGCGTTGAAACGTTACGCACACTTTACGTCGCCAATCCGTCGTTACCCGGATTTGCTGCTGCATCGCGCGATCAAGTATTTGATCGCGAAGCAAGAAGGGCGCAACCAAGACCGTTGGACTCCAACCGGTGGCTATCACTACTCCTTCGATGACATGGACTTCTACGGTGAGCAGTGCTCCATGACTGAGCGCCGCGCTGATGATGCCACACGCGAAGTCGCAGACTGGCTCAAATGCGAGTACATGCAAGATCATGTGGGTGAAGAATTAGAAGGCGTCGTCGCGAACGTCACCAGTTTCGGCTTCTTTGTCCGTCTCACTGAGCTGCATATCGACGGTCTGGTGCACATTTCCACTCTGGCCAACGATTACTACCATTATGACCCAATTGGTCAACGTCTGGTTGGTGAAAGCTTTGGTGCCATCTACCGCCTTGGCGATGCGGTGAAAGTAAAAGTGCTAGCGGTAAACTTGGACGATCGTCAAATTGACTTTGAATTGGTTGAAACAAGTCGTAAGCTACGCGGCCAAGGTAAAACGGCGAAGAAACGAGCCGAAGAAGCCAGAGCGAAAGCGCAAGGTAAAAAAGAGGCTGCAACCAAAGGCGGCCGCGGTAAAGCACCGGTGAAATTACAGGCTAAACCACAGGCAGAAGCAACACGTCACCCAGAGGGTGAAGGTCGGGCTAAGCCGAAAAAGACCAAAGCGCCGAAAAAACGTAAAGACCAAGCTCGTAAGAAAACCAGCAAAGCACGAGACAAAACCAAATAGGTAAAACATGAGTAACGAATTGATTTATGGCATCCACGCAGTGAACGCGGTATTGCAACGCGATCCCGCGCGTTTTGTCGAAGCGTATGTGCTAAAAGGTCGTCAGGATGATCGCCTGCTACCTGTGCTCAACGAACTGATGCGCCTTGGTGTTTCAATTCAAGAGATGAGCCGTAAAGCGCTGGATGACAAAGCGGAAGGCGCAAACCATCAAGGACTGATTGCCCGTGTTAAACCCGCTCGTCAACTCAATGAAAATGATCTTGACGATATTCTCGCTCAGCATGAACAGCCATTGCTGTTGGTGCTAGATGGAGTAACTGATCCGCACAACCTCGGGGCTTGCCTGCGTAATGCCGATGCGGCAGGTGTGGCGGCAGTCATTGTTCCCAAAGACAAATCAGCACCACTGACCGCAACTGTCAGTAAAGTGGCGTGTGGCGCGGCGGAAACGGTACCGCTCGTGCGCGTCACTAACTTGGCGCGTACCATGCGCGCACTACAAGAAAAAGGTGTCTGGTTTGTAGGGACAGCAGGCGAAGCGACTCACGACATTTACCAAAGCAAACTGACCGGGCCGCTGGCGATTGTAATGGGCGCAGAAGGCGATGGCATGCGTCGTTTAACGCGTGAAACCTGTGATGATTTGATTAAAATCCCGATGGCAGGCAGCGTATCAAGTCTAAACGTGTCTGTAGCTTGTGGGGTCTGTTTATTTGAAGCAGTACGCCAGCGTATGGCGAATCGGTAAGCTCAATCATTCCATCATAGTAAACGGGCACTTGAGAGTGCCCGTTTTTCTTGTCATCCCTAAACCACTGCATTTAGCGGTCGTGATTGTTTGGCGCATGTATAAACACTCCAGTGACGTTATCGTTAACAGAGATTTAATTCCGTTTATTTTTCAAACATACCTTGCAACTGAAACTGTGATCGGTATAATGCCCGGCACTGGTTTAGCCAGTTGTGAACCAATGAGCAGTGAGGAGCTGTCCCATCTTATTGATAGGTCAGGTAATGTATACTCAGCTTATGTTCGCAGTTAATAAAAATTTAGCTTTCTACTATCTTGCGATAGTTCAGGTTAATCACCTATTAGCTGACAATGCGTCCTAATCTTGGATGCTACGGTTTCACATAAATCAATCGGCATTCTCTCGTCTTATCGAGTTTGAGTGGCGATATTGTTTGTGTAATTTTTTAATATTGGAGCTCTGTCTCATGCAGAACCAACGTATCCGTATCCGCCTGAAAGCTTTCGATTACAAACTGATCGATGCTTCTACAGCGGAAATCGTTGAAACAGCTAAGCGCACTGGCGCACAGGTTCGTGGTCCAATCCCACTGCCAACTCGTAAAGAGCGTTTCACTGTTCTTATCTCTCCACACGTTAACAAAGATGCTCGTGATCAGTACGAAATCCGTACTCACAAACGTCTAATCGACATCGTTGAACCAACAGACAAAACTGTTGATGCTCTGATGCGTCTAGACCTTGCTGCGGGCGTTGACGTACAAATTAGCCTAGGTTAAGGGAGATTAGAAGAATGATTGGTCTAATCGGTCGTAAAGTGGGCATGACCCGCGTATTTACTGAAGACGGCGTTTCTATCCCAGTAACTGTTGTTGAAGTTGAAGCAAACCGCGTTTCTCAAGTGAAAACTCTTGAAACTGATGGCTACGCTGCAATCCAAGTCACTACTGGTACTAAGAAAGCTAACCGTGTTACTAAGCCAGAAGCTGGTCACTTCGCGAAAGCGGGTGTAGAAGCTGGTCGTGGTCTTTGGGAATTCCGTTTGGAAAACGGTGAAGAGTTTGCAGTAGGTTCAGAACTGACTGTTGAACTGTTCAACGAAGTAAAAAAAGTAGACGTTACTGGTACATCTAAGGGTAAAGGTTTCCAAGGTGCTGTTAAGCGCTGGAACTTCCGCACTCAAGATATGACTCACGGTAACTCATTGTCTCACCGTGCTCCTGGTTCAATTGGCCAATGTCAAACTCCAGGTCGCGTGTTCAAAGGCAAAAAAATGGCAGGTCACATGGGTGCTGAGCGTGTAACGACTCAAAACCTAGAGATCGTACGTGTTGACGCTGAGCGCAATCTGCTTCTGATTAAAGGTGCAGTCCCAGGCGCAACTGGCGGTAACGTGATCGTCAAACCAGCTGTTAAAGCGTAACGTCTAGGAGTAAGTAATGGAATTGATGGTTAAAGGTGCTAACGCACTAACTGTTTCCGAAACTACTTTCGGACGTGAGTTCAACGAAGCTCTTGTACACCAAGTAGTTGTTGCTTATGCAGCAGGTGCTCGTCAAGGTACTCGTGCTCAAAAGACACGTTCAGAAGTTTCTGGCGGTGGCGCTAAGCCATGGCGTCAAAAAGGTACTGGCCGTGCACGTGCTGGTACAATCCGTAGCCCAATCTGGCGTACAGGTGGTGTTACTTTTGCTGCGAAACCACAAGATCACAGCCAAAAAGTAAACAAGAAAATGTACCGTGGTGCTATGAAGAGCATTCTGTCTGAGCTAGTTCGTCAAGAGCGTTTGATCGTTGTTGAAAACTTCTCAGTTGAAGCTCCAAAGACCAAAGCTCTGGTAGCTAAGCTAAAAGAACTTGAGCTGAACGATGTTCTCATCGTTACTGGCGAAGTAGACGAAAATCTGTTCTTAGCTGCGCGTAACCTGTACAAAGTTGACGTGCGTGACGTAACTGGTATCGACCCAGTAAGCCTGATCGCATTTGACAAGGTTCTAATGACTGCTGCTGCAGTTAAGCAAGTTGAGGAGATGCTGGCATGATCCGTGAAGAGCGTCTACTAAAAGTTCTACGTGCTCCGCACATCTCTGAAAAAGCAACTATGTCTGCTGAGAAATCGAACACTATCGTTTTCAAAGTAGCAAAAGATGCCACTAAGAAAGAGATCAAAGCAGCTGTAGAAAAGCTATTTGAAGTTGAAGTTAAGTCTGTAAATACCCTGATCATCAAGGGTAAGACCAAGCGTCAAGGTCTGCGCCAAGGCCGTCGTTCAGACGTGAAAAAAGCGTACGTGACTTTGAATGAAGGTCAAGATCTTGACTTCGTTGGCGGCGCGGAATAACAGGAGTAGTTGAAAAATGGCTATTGTTAAATGTAAGCCGACTTCGGCTGGTCGTCGTCACGTTGTTAAAGTTGTTAACGCTGACCTGCACAAGGGTAAGCCATACGCACCTCTTCTAGAGAAAAACTCTAAGAACGGTGGTCGTAACAACAACGGTCGTATCACAGTACGTCACATCGGTGGTGGCCACAAGCAACACTACCGTTTGGTTGACTTCAAACGTACTAAAGACGGTATCCCAGCGAAAGTTGAGCGTCTAGAATACGATCCAAACCGTAGCGCAAACATCGCTCTCGTTCTGTACGCAGACGGTGAGCGTCGTTACATCATTGCACCGAAAGGCCTGCGTGCTGGTGACGTTATCCAATCTGGCCCAGATGCGCCGATCAAAGCGGGTAACGCAATGCCGATGCGCAACATCCCAGTTGGTTCAACTATCCACAACGTTGAATTGACTCCAGGAAAAGGTGCACAGCTGGCTCGTTCTGCTGGTGCGTACGCGCAACTAGTAGCTCGTGACGGTTCATATGTAACTATCCGTCTACGTTCTGGTGAAATGCGTAAAGTGCTGTCTGAAGGCCGTGCAACTATCGGTGAAGTAGGCAATGCTGAGCACATGCTGCGTGAACTAGGCAAAGCTGGTGCAGCGCGCTGGCGTGGTGTTCGTCCAACCGTTCGCGGTGTGGTAATGAACCCGGTTGATCACCCACACGGTGGTGGTGAAGGCCGTACTTCTGGTGGTCGTCACCCAGTATCTCCTTGGGGCGTTCCAACCAAAGGCTACAAGACACGTAGTAACAAACGCACTGACAAGTACATCGTACGTCGTCGTAATAAGTAATCTATTTAAGAGGATAAGCCATGCCACGTTCTCTCAAGAAAGGTCCATTTATTGACCTACACTTGCTGAAGAAGGTAGAGAAAGCGGTGGAAAGCGGAGACAAAAAGCCTATTAAGACTTGGTCCCGTCGTTCAATGATCATTCCAACAATGATCGGTTTGACCATCGCTGTCCATAATGGTCGTCAACACGTTCCAGTTTTCGTAACTGACGAGATGATCGGTCACAAATTGGGCGAATTTGCACCTACTCGTACTTACCGCGGTCACGCTGCGGATAAGAAAGCTAAGAAGAAATAAGGGGTAAATAATGGAAGCTATCGCTAAACATAACTTTGCTCGTATTTCTCCTCAGAAAGCTCGCTTAGTTGCAGACCAAATCCGCGGTAAATCTGTGGATCAAGCGCTAGAACTTCTGACTTTCAGCAACAAAAAAGCGGCTGAACTGGTTAAGAAAGTTCTGGAATCTGCAATCGCGAACGCAGAGCACAACGAAGGTGCAGACATCGACGATCTACGTGTCGCTAAAATCTTCGTAGATGAGGGCCCAGTCATGAAGCGTATTATGCCTCGTGCTAAAGGCCGTGCGGATCGTATCTTGAAGCGTTCAAGCCACATTACTGTGGTTGTCGCAGATCGCTAAGAGACTAGGAGAGTAAGCAATGGGTCAGAAAGTACATCCAAATGGTATTCGTCTAGGCATCGTTAAGCCTTGGAATGCTACATGGTTTGCTAACACCAAAGATTTCGCTGACAACCTAGACGGCGACTTCAAGGTACGTCAATACCTGTCTAAGGAATTGGCAAACGCGTCTCTGTCACGCATCGTTATCGAGCGTCCTGCGAAAAGCATCCGTGTGACTATTCACACTGCTCGTCCAGGCGTTGTTATCGGTAAGAAAGGCGAAGACGTTGAAAAACTGCGTGCAGCAGTAGCAAAAATTGCTGGCGTACCAGCGCAAATCAACATCGCTGAAGTACGTAAGCCTGAGCTGGATGGTCAGCTTGTGGCTGATAGCATCGCGTCTCAACTAGAGCGTCGCGTAATGTTCCGTCGTGCTATGAAGCGCGCAGTACAAAACGCAATGCGCCTAGGCGCTAAAGGTATCAAAGTGGAAGTAAGCGGTCGTTTAGGCGGCGCTGAAATCGCTCGTTCAGAGTGGTACCGTGAAGGTCGCGTACCTCTACACACTCTGCGTGCTGACATTGATTACGCAACTTCTTCGGCTCACACCACCTACGGTGTAATCGGCGTTAAAGTCTGGATCTTCAAAGGTGAGATCCTGGGCGGTATGCCAGCAGCAACTGAAGCTGCAGAGCCAAAGGCTGACAAGCCGAAGAAGCAGCGTAAAGGCCGTAAGTAAGGAGTCGACAGATGCTACAACCTAAACGTACTAAGTTCCGTAAGGTTCAGACTGGTCGTAACCGTGGTCTCGCGAAAGGCACTGAAGTAAGCTTCGGCTCTTTTGGTCTTAAAGCTATTGGCCGTGGTCGTCTGACTGCTCGTCAAATCGAAGCAGCACGTCGTGCTATGACGCGTCATATCAAGCGTCAAGGTAAAATCTGGATCCGTGTGTTCCCAGACAAACCAATCACTGAAAAACCACTAGAAGTTCGTCAAGGTAAGGGTAAAGGTAACGTTGAGTACTGGGTAGCCCTGATCCAACCTGGTAAGGTTATGTACGAAGTTGATGGTGTACCTGAAGAATTGGCACGTGAAGCGTTCCGCCTAGCGGCTCGCAAACTGCCATTCAAGACTACATTTGTAACTAAGCAGGTGATGTGATGAAAGCACAAGATCTACGCGAAAAGAGCGTTGAAGAGCTGAACTCTGAGCTACTGAATTTGCTGAAAGAGCAGTTCAACTTGCGCATGCAAGCTGCAACTGGTCAACTACAGCAGACTCATACTCTGAAAGCTGTACGCCGTGATATCGCACGTGTGAAAACTGTTTTGACTGAGAAGGCAGGCGCATAATGAGCGACAAAATTCGTACTCAACTAGGTCGTGTTGTTAGCGACAAGATGGACAAGTCTATCGTTGTTGCTATCGAGCGCATGGTGAAGCACCCTATCTACGGTAAATTCGTTAAGCGCACGACTAAAGTACACGCACATGACGAAAACAACGAGTGTGGCATTGGCGACACCGTTGAAATTCGTGAATGTCGTCCATTGTCTAAGACTAAGTCTTGGACTCTGGTGAAAATTGTAGAAAAAGCGAAGATCTAATCTCCACTTTTTCTCGCAAATCAGGCGGCTCCAATTATTTTTGGAGCCGCTTGTTTTTTGACTACCCAATCAAAAAAAAGGGTGGTACAATTCGCGTCCCTTTAAAGAGGCAGCCCGACCCGAGATGGGTCTAGTTTTTTTAATATTTAGCGGAGCACTAACATGATCCAAATGCAAACTATGCTGGATGCAGCTGATAACTCAGGCGCTCGCAGCGTAATGTGTATTAAGGTTCTGGGTGGCTCTCACCGTCGTTACGCCCACGTTGGCGACATCATCAAAGTTACCGTTAAGGAAGCAATTCCTCGCGGTAAAGTAAAGAAAGGTGATGTATTAAAGGCGGTGGTAGTTCGCACCCGTAAAGGCGTACGTCGTCCAGACGGTTCTGTCATTCGCTTCGACCGTAATGCTTGCGTTCTGTTGAACAACAACAGTGAGCAACCTATCGGTACACGTATCTTTGGTCCAGTGACTCGTGAACTTCGTAATGCGAAATTCATGAAGATTGTATCACTGGCTCCAGAAGTTCTGTAAGGAGCGGCAACAATGGCAGCTAAAATCCGTCAAAATGACGAAGTAATCGTTCTTGCTGGGAAAGACAAAGGCAAGAAAGGTAAAGTAACTAAGGTTCTGGCAACTGGTAAAGTTATCGTTGAAGGTATCAATCTAGTTAAGAAACATCAGAAACCTGTTCCTGCAATGGGTGTCCAAGGTGGCATCGTTGAGCAAGAAGCAGCGATCGACGTTTCTAACATTGCGATTTTCAACGCAAAAACTGGTAAAGCAGACCGCATCGGTTTCCGTTTCGAAGATGGTAAGAAAGTTCGTTTCTTTAAATCTAACAACGAAATCGTTTCTAACTAATTAGAAGTAATTTGGAGTTCTACTATGGCGAAACTGCATGATTACTACAAGTCGTCTGTAGTCGCTGAGCTGACCAAACAGTTCAGTTACACAAGCGTCATGCAAGTCCCTAGAATTGAGAAAATCACCCTCAATATGGGCGTTGGTGAAGCAATCAACGATAAGAAACTACTTGAAAATGCAGCGTCTGATATGGCGATCATCTCTGGCCAAAAGCCACTGATCACTAAAGCGCGCAAATCTGTAGCTGGTTTCAAAATTCGTGAAGGCTACCCAATTGGTTGTAAAGTAACCTTGCGTGGCGAGCGCATGTGGGATTTCTTGGAGCGTTTGATTTCTATCGCTCTACCACGTGTACGTGACTTCCGCGGTGTTAACGGCAAGTCTTTTGACGGTCGCGGTAACTACAGCATGGGCGTTCGCGAGCAAATCATCTTTCCGGAAATCGACTACGATAAAGTCGATCGTGTACGCGGTCTTGATATCACTATCACGACTACCGCTGGTACCGATGAGGAAGGCCGTGCTCTGCTGGCTGCCTTTAACTTCCCATTCCGTAAGTAAGGTGAAGGGTTACTGTTATGGCTAAACAATCAATGAAAGCACGTGAAGAAAAACGTGCGAAGCTGGTAGCTCAGTTCGCTGAAAAGCGTGCAACTCTGAAAGCTATCATCAGCGATGTAAACGCATCTGAAGAAGATCGTTGGAACGCGGTTCTTAAACTGCAATCTCTTCCACGTGATTCAAGTCGTTCTCGTCAGCGTAACCGTTGCAACCAAACTGGTCGCCCACACGGTTTCCTACGTAAGTTCGGTCTAAGCCGTATTAAAGTTCGTGAAGCTTGCATGAAAGGCGAGATTCCAGGACTTCGTAAGGCTAGCTGGTAATTGCCACTTAATCATTTGGAGTAAAGTTTATGAGCATGCAAGATCCGATTTCGGATATGCTGACCCGCATTCGTAACGGTCAGGCAGCAAACAAAGTTGCTGTAAAAATGCCTTCTTCAAAGCTGAAAGTTGCAATTGCTGCACTTCTGAAAGCAGAAGGTTATATCGCTGATTTCGCTGTTGAAGGCGAAGTGAAAGCAGAACTGGAAATCACTCTTAAGTATTTCCAAGCAAAACCAGTAATCGAGCAAATCAAACGCGTATCTCGTCCAGGTCTTCGTGTTTACAAGAAGAAAGGTGAGCTGCCATCTGTAATGGGTGGTCTAGGCGTTGCTGTCGTTTCCACTTCCAAGGGTCTGATGTCAGATCGCGCTGCTCGCAAAGCAGGTCTTGGCGGTGAAATCATTTGCTACGTAGCATAATTAAGGAGTAGAACATGTCTCGTGTTGCTAAAGCACCTGTCGCTATTCCAGCTGGCGTAGAGGTGAAACTGAACGGCCAAGAGATCACTATCAAAGGTGCTAAAGGCGAACTTTCTCGCGTTTTCCACAAAGGCGTAGTGATCGCACAAGAAGACAACCAACTGACTTTTGGCCCACGTGAAGGCGTAGCCAATGCATGGGCACAAGCAGGTACTGCACGTGCTCTAGTTAAGAACATGGTTGTTGGTGTTACTGAAGGCTTTACTAAGAAACTCGTTCTGAAGGGTGTTGGTTACCGTGCTGCTATGAAAGGCAACGCTGTTGGCCTGACTCTGGGTTTCTCCCACCCTGTTGAGCATGAACTGCCAGAGGGTATTAAAGCTGAATGTCCAAGCCAAACTGAAATCGTACTGACTGGTTGTGACAAACAACTTGTTGGTCAGGTTGCGGCTGACATTCGTTCTTACCGCGCGCCTGAGCCATACAAAGGCAAAGGTATTCGTTACGCAGATGAAAATGTGCGTAGTAAAGAAGCTAAGAAGAAGTAAGGTAACACTATGGATAAGAAAGCATCTCGCATCCGTCGTGCTACACGTGCACGTCGTAAGATTGCAGAACTGGGTGCAACTCGCCTAGTAGTACACCGTACTCCTCGTCACGTGTACGCACAAGTGATTGCAGCTAATGGCTCTGAGGTTATCGCCGCCGCTTCTACTGTAGAAAAAGCGATCCGTGAGCAAGTGAAATACACCGGTAACATCGATGCAGCGAAAGCAGTGGGTAAAGCTGTTGCAGAGCGCGCACTTGAAAAAGGCGTAACTGTAGTTGCGTTTGATCGTTCTGGTTTCCAATACCACGGTCGAGTAGCAGCGCTAGCAGATTCTGCTCGCGAAGCTGGTCTGAAATTCTAAGGTAGGGTTGGAAGATGGCTAAAGAACAACAAGTTCAAGCGAATGATTTGCAAGAAAAATTAATCGCAGTTAACCGTGTTTCTAAAACGGTTAAAGGTGGTCGAATCATGAGCTTTACTGCACTGACTGTAGTTGGTGACGGTAACGGTCGTGTAGGTTTCGGTTACGGTAAAGCCCGTGAAGTACCTGCTGCGATCCAAAAAGCAATGGAAAAAGCACGTCGTAGCATGGTTACGATCGCGCTGAACGAAGGAACTCTTCACCACCCAGTGAAAGGTCGCCATTCGGGCTCTAAAGTTTACATGCAGCCTGCTGCAGAAGGTACTGGTGTAATCGCAGGTGGTGCGATGCGTGCAGTACTTGAAGTTGCTGGTGTACACAACGTTTTGTCTAAAGCGTACGGTTCTACTAACCCAATCAACATCGTTCGTGCAACGATTGATGCGCTAGTAGACGTTAAGTCACCAGAAATGGTTGCTGCTAAACGTGGTCTAACTGTTGAAGCGATTTCGGAGTAAGAACACATGGCAACTATTAAAGTAACTCAAACTAAAAGCTCAATTGGTCGCCTGCCAAAGCACAAAGCTACACTGCGCGGTTTAGGTCTTCGTAAAATCAACCACACAGTAGAACTTGAAGATACGCCATGTGTTCGTGGCATGATCAACAAGGTTTACTACATGGTTAAAGTTGAGGAGTAATCATAATGCTATTGAATACTCTATCACCGGCTGCGGGTTCTAAACATGCTCCAAAGCGTTTAGGTCGTGGTGTCGGTTCAGGCCTTGGTAAAACAGGTGGCCGTGGTCACAAAGGTCAAAAGTCACGTTCTGGCGGCAAAGTACGTCCAGGTTTTGAAGGCGGTCAAATGCCTCTGAAACAACGTCTACCAAAATTCGGCTTCACTTCTCGTAAGAGCTTTGTGTCTGCTGAAGTTCGTCTGTCTGAATTGGCGAAAGTAACCGGTGACGTAGTTGATCTTAATGCTCTGAAAGCCGCAAACCTCGTTACTAAAAACATCGAGTTTGCAAAAATCGTTCTTTCTGGCGAGATCAACAAAGCAGTGACTGTAAAAGGTCTGCGCGTGACTAAAGGCGCTAAAGCTGCAATCGAAGCTGCAGGCGGTAAAATCGAGGAATAATCTCGAGGATTGAGGTACAGATGGCTAGAAAACCAGGACAAGATTTTCGTAGTGCTCAGAGCGGCTTAAGTGAACTGAAGTCGCGCTTATTCTTCGTAATTGGTGCACTTTTAGTATTCCGAGCCGGCTCTTTTGTGCCGATTCCTGGTATTGACGCTGCTGTACTTGCCGAATTGTTCGAACAGCAAAAAGGTACCATCGTAGAAATGTTTAACATGTTCTCCGGTGGTGCTCTTGAGCGTGCATCTATTTTAGCACTGGGCATCATGCCGTATATTTCGGCGTCAATTGTTGTCCAGTTGCTAACAGTAGTTCATCCAGCGTTAGCGGAACTCAAGAAAGAGGGTGAAGCAGGCCGTCGTAAGATCAGCCAATATACGCGCTACGGCACGCTTGTACTTGCAACATTCCAAGCAATTGGTATTGCAACAGGCTTACCAAGCATGGTCAACAATCTGGTTGTTATCGACCAAACCATGTTTACCCTGATTGCGACCGTGAGTTTAGTAACTGGTACCATGTTCCTAATGTGGTTAGGTGAACAAATTACAGAGCGTGGAATTGGAAACGGTATTTCGATACTGATTTTCGCAGGTATTGTTGCTGGGTTGCCTTCAGCAATCGGTCAAACAATCGAGCAAGCGCGTCAAGGTGAACTGCATGTACTTCTTCTGCTGTTAATCGCAGTGCTCGCTTTTGCTGTGATTTACTTCGTTGTTTTCATGGAGCGTGGTCAACGTCGCATCGTTGTTAACTACGCGAAGCGTCAACAAGGTCGTAAAGTGTTCGCAGCTCAAAGCACTCACTTGCCGTTGAAAATCAACATGGCTGGTGTGATTCCTGCGATTTTTGCGTCAAGCATTATCCTGTTCCCAGGAACATTGGCGCAGTGGTTTGGTCAGAACGGTGAAAGCAGCACATTCGGTTGGCTAACTGATGTGTCTTTAGCTTTGAGCCCAGGCCAGCCCCTGTATGTAATGCTTTATGCAGCGGCGATTATCTTCTTCTGTTTCTTCTATACCGCGTTGGTGTTTAACCCGCGTGAAACGGCAGATAACTTGAAGAAGTCTGGTGCATTCGTACCCGGTATCCGCCCAGGTGAACAGACAGCGAAATATATCGATAAAGTAATGACACGTTTAACCCTTGCTGGTGCACTGTATATTACTTTTATCTGTCTGATCCCTGAGTTCATGATGGTCGCGTGGAACGTACGTTTCTACTTTGGCGGCACATCACTACTGATTGTAGTTGTCGTGATCATGGACTTTATGGCACAGGTACAGACCCATTTGATGTCTCATCAATATGAGTCTGTGTTGAAAAAAGCAAATCTGAAAGGCTACGGCCGTTAATACGGCAGGCAGTTCAGATAGATTTACGGAGTTTAGCAATGAAAGTTCGTGCTTCCGTTAAAAAAATCTGCCGTAACTGTAAAGTTATCAAGCGTAACGGTGTCGTTCGCGTGATTTGCAGTGAGCCAAAGCACAAGCAGCGCCAAGGCTAATTAGCAGAAATTTTTTACTTGAAAATTAAGGTAGTGTCGAGTATATTCCTCGGCCTACCTTTTGCGTGCAAAAGAAGTAGTATACCGCAACGTATCCTCGACGGGCTTTGTTGCGGGTAATTCTTTGATGAAAGTACTAGGAGTGCATAGTGGCCCGTATAGCAGGCATTAACATTCCTGATCATAAACACGCTGTAATCGCTTTAACTGCGATCTACGGTATCGGTAAAACTCGTTCAAAAGCTATTCTAGCTGACTTGGGTATTGCTGAAAGTGTTAAGATCAGTGAACTAACTGAAGAGCAGATCGATCAACTGCGTGATGGTGTAGCTAAGTACACTGTAGAGGGTGATCTACGTCGTGAAGTTTCCATGAACATCAAGCGCCTAATGGATCTTGGTTGTTACCGTGGTCTTCGTCATCGTCGCAGTCTACCACTACGTGGACAGCGTACTAAAACCAACGCTCGCACCCGTAAGGGTCCGCGTAAGCCGATCAAGAAATAATCGGGAAGGGTAGAGTACAATGGCTAAACAACCAACTCGCGCACGTAAGCGTGTACGCAAGCAAGTTGCTGATGGCGTAGCGCATATCCACGCATCTTTCAACAACACAATCGTAACCATTACGGACCGTCAAGGTAATGCTCTTGCTTGGGCAACTGCTGGTGGTTCTGGTTTCCGCGGTTCTCGTAAGTCTACTCCGTTCGCTGCACAGGTTGCTGCTGAGCGTTGTGCTGAAATGGCTAAAGAATACGGCCTAAAGAACCTAGAGGTTATGGTTAAGGGTCCTGGTCCAGGTCGTGAATCTACTGTTCGCGCTCTGAATGCAGCTGGTTTCCGTATCACGAACATCGTTGATGCTACACCAATCCCTCATAACGGTTGTCGTCCACCGAAGAAACGTCGCGTTTAACGTTTCTAGGAAGATTGGAGAAAGATCATGGCAAGATATTTGGGTCCTAAGCTGAAGCTTAGCCGCCGCGAAGGTACTGACTTGTTCCTTAAGTCAGGCGTTCGTGCGATTGATACCAAGTGTAAAATTGATAACGCACCAGGCGTACACGGCGCTCGTCGCGGTCGTCTGTCTGAGTATGGCGTTCAGCTTCGTGAGAAGCAAAAAGTTCGTCGTATTTATGGCGTTTTAGAAAAACAATTCCGTAACTACTACAAAGAAGCTGCTCGCCTGAAAGGCAACACAGGTGAAAACCTGCTTCAGCTTCTGGAAGGTCGTCTGGATAACGTAGTTTACCGTATGGGTTTTGGTGCAACTCGCGCTGAAGCACGTCAGCTGGTTAGCCACAAAGCTATCCTAGTAAACGGTAAAGTAGTAAACGTTCCTTCTTTCAATGTTGCGGCAAACGACGTTGTTGCAGTTCGTGAGAAAGCGAAAAAGCAATCTCGCATCAAAGCAGCTCTAGAAGTTGCTGAACAACGCGAAAAACCAACTTGGATTGAAGTCGATGTAAACACGATGGAAGGTACTTTCAAGCGTATGCCTGAGCGTTCCGATCTGTCTGCTGACATCAACGAACAATTGATCGTCGAGCTTTACTCTAAGTAAGGTTTAAACTAAAGAGAGGACACAATGCAGGGTTCTGTAACAGAATTTCTTAAGCCACGTCTTGTTGATATCGAACAAATCAGCACGACACACGCAAAAGTAACTCTTGAGCCGTTAGAGCGTGGTTTCGGCCATACTCTGGGTAATGCACTTCGCCGTATTCTTCTATCTTCAATGCCAGGTTGTGCTGTGACTGAAGTAGAGATTGAAGGCGTTCTTCACGAGTACAGCACCAAAGAAGGTGTTCAGGAAGATATCCTTGAGATTCTCTTGAACCTGAAAGGTCTGGCTGTTCGCGTTGCCGAAGGCAAAGATGAAGTGTTCATTACACTGAACAAATCAGGCTCGGGCCCTGTGGTTGCAGGTGACATCACCCATGACGGTGATGTAGAGATCGTAAACCCTGAACACGTTATTTGTCATTTAACCTCTGACAATGCTGCGATCGCTATGCGTATCAAAGTAGAACGTGGTCGTGGTTATGTTCCAGCTTCTGCCCGTATCCATACTGAAGAAGATGAGCGTCCAATTGGTCGTTTGCTTGTTGACGCGACTTTCAGCCCAGTAGACAAAATTGCCTACTCTGTTGAAGCAGCTCGTGTTGAACAGCGTACTGACTTGGACAAGCTTGTTATCGATATGGAAACTAACGGTACTCTTGAGCCTGAGGAAGCAATCCGTCGCGCAGCAACAATTCTTGCTGAGCAATTGGATGCGTTCGTAGATCTTCGTGATGTACGTGTACCTGAGGAGAAGGAAGAGAAGCCAGAATTCGATCCGATCCTACTGCGTCCTGTAGACGATCTTGAACTAACAGTTCGCTCTGCTAACTGTCTGAAAGCAGAAGCGATTCACTACATCGGTGATCTGGTACAGCGCACTGAGGTTGAGCTTCTTAAAACGCCAAACCTCGGTAAGAAGTCTCTTACAGAGATTAAAGACGTGCTTGCATCACGTGGTCTGTCTCTGGGCATGCGTCTAGAAAACTGGCCACCAGCGTCAATCGCTGAAGATTAATCGATATTAGTTAGAAGGATTAGGTCATGCGCCATCGTAAGAGTGGTCGTCAACTCAACCGCAACAGCAGTCATCGCAAAGCGATGTTCAGCAACATGGCTAGCTCTCTAGTACGTCATGAAGTTATCAAGACTACTTTGCCAAAAGCGAAAGAGCTGCGTCGCGTCGTTGAGCCTTTGATTACACTAGCTAAGACTGACAGTGTTGCTAACCGTCGTCTAGCATTTGCTCGCACTCGTGATAACGAAGTGGTAGCAAAACTGTTTAACGAACTAGGTCCACGTTTCGCTGCACGTCAAGGCGGCTACACTCGTATTCTGAAGTGTGGTTTCCGTGCAGGTGACAAAGCTCCAATGGCATACATTGAGCTGGTTGATCGCCCAGAAGCTGCTGTTGAAGCTGCTGCTGAGTAATCAGTTCGTCATGCAATAAAAGAGCCGGGCTAGCCCGGCTTTTTTATTTCTATTTTCTGCTTTATCTGGGTGTGAAGCGTAGGTGTTGTGCTTTTTCTCACTGTATCTCGATTTCACACTGTATATCGATAGTGGGCATGGCATTACTGCCATAGCTTACCTAATGACGCCAATAGGTCTTGACTCGCACCTTGCTGAGTCAGGTATTGCATCAAAACAGGTACGAACTGTTCAACCATGCTGGCATCCAGTCCTAATGTATTAAAGGCTTGGTTCACTTCTTTGCGTTGCAAAATCGTGCTGAGGTTTTGATTTGGGATAAGACCATTCAAATCATTAAGGTTTGGGATTAATTGGAGCAACTCGCTTTTTTGATCGGCATTTAGGTTGTTTTGAGCCTGCGCAAGCAAGGTCGCTACGCCACCTCCCGCTTGTTGCGGTGAAAGAGGAAATTGACTGGTAAATTGAGTCAATAACTCTTGTGTTGCTTTGGATTGGGAGAGGGTTTCACCAACTAATCCAGCGAGGTCGTTTGAACCTAAAGATTTGAGGTCAGGGAAAGCCAGAGCGGATGTGCTGGCGAGCGTCGAAATAAGTAAGGCAGTAAAACGATAGTGCATGATCACTCTCCATAAATGGCGCATAACGTATTTTCTTATTCGGTTCAAAGGTTCAGATCGAAACCTTGGATGTGAGATAGTTTAATGAAAAAAGAGCGACCCAGTGGGTCGCTCTTTGTCACATAATTGCGAAAGAGAAACTTACAGGATATCCAGCAGTTCGACTTCAAACACTAACGCTGCAAATGGAGGAATCGCTGCGCCTGCGCCACGCTCGCCATAAGCAAGGTTGTGTGGAATGTAGAGTTTCCACTTCGAGCCAACAGGCATCAGTTGCAGAGCTTCAACCCAACCGCGGATCACGCCAGTCACCGGGAATTCAGCAGGTTGGCCGCGTGATACTGAGCTATCAAACACAGTGCCATCAACCAGTTGGCCGTGGTAGTGTACGCGAACAGACTTATCGGATGTTGGGATTGCGCCATTACCTTCAACCAGTACTTCGTACTGCAGGCCTGACTCAAGAACCGTCACTTCTGGACGTAGAGCATTATCTTTCAGGAAAGCTTCACCTTCAGAAGCGGCCACTTTAGCGGCTTCTTGGCGGGCTTCTTCTGCACGCATATGAATCGCATGTAGAGCTTGGTTGATCTCATCAACAGAAATCGCTGGCTGCTCGCCAACAAGAGCGGTGGCGATACCCGCAGCAATCGCCGCTACGTTTAGGCCTTCAAGGCCACTACCTGCCAACTGTTGACCCATTTGTAGGCCAATGCCGTAGCTTGCTTTCTGTTCTACGGTTTCAAATTTTACTTCAGACATAAAAGTCACTCTTGGTCGTTCAATAAAGGCGACAGAATAGCAGGTTAGGTAGAGTGATGAAACGTTTAGCGCCCAATCGTTGCTATCCGTTCGGTGTGACTTGTCGCAGAAAGTTCAGCGAAAAACTTCAAGTTTGTGTCAAGCTTTGGCTTTCATGTCACTCGACTCTATACTCTAACCTCATGAATTTTTATACTGTGGGCAAGTAATTAAAGGACTTTGAACATGAACCGCCGCCACAAGAAGCCGCAGCAAACTGATTATCTGGCCAAAGTGCAGAATTATTGGCAGCAATTGGATTGGCCACGCTATCGCCAACAACTGCATGCGTTATGGTTGCGCTTGCCTCCTTTTCATCGTCGTGGCTTGATGGTGCTCACGCCAACTGTGTTGGTATTGATGGTGATCCCTTTGCCGGACAAGCAAGAAGTGGCAGCTGAAACTCCTGCCACGTCAAAGCGGATTGAGGTTGGGATCAATACGCAAAGCTTGAGTGAACAACGCACGCAAGCGCAAACTGCCCTTAAATCTTCGGCATGGCAAGAGTACGTGGTGCGTCAGGGGGATACTTTGTCCCAGGTGTTTCGTAACAACGAGCTACCACTCACCGACATTAATGCGCTGGTTAAGGTGGAAGGTTCTGATAAACCGCTGAGCCAAATCCAAGCCGGTCAACTGATCCGCTTTAAATTGGCGGAAAACGGTCAATTAGACATTTTGCAGCTTGAACGTAATAACCAATCAGTGATGTTCTTCCGTCTCTCTGATGGTGGCTTTGGGCGCAGTAAGTAATCCCCACCACTTTGCCAGCCATGCGCTAGGCAACAGAGGCAGAATAATCATTCCGATCCCAAGCCAAGTTAGTGCGTCCAGCATTTCAGCAAACCAGAATGCGCCAAAAGCCGCAACAAAGATCAATCCTGAATACTCAGCCAGTGCGATTTGACTGGCTGGCGCTTTCTGATACGCGGTGACGGCTAAACCGTTGTAGAGCAAAATCAATCCAGAACTTGCAGCAATCCATAACCACTGAGATAAGCTGAGCGGCTGCCAATAGGCGGCCGCCAGTAAGCCGGAAATGGGCAGTGAAAAAAGTGTGGTCCACATGAGTGTGGTCACGACAGGTTGGCGCTCAGGAATGGTGCGAGCGAGTAGGTTAAAGAGTGCCAACGAACATGCCGTACCCAAGGCAAACAGGGCTGCCCAATGAAATTGCGATGGGCGCAAGACAATCAGTACCCCAAGAAAGCCGGTGACGGTTGCGATAATCTTGCCGCGGCTTGGTCTCTCTTTCAGAAACAGAATTGAGAGAGGCAGCATCAATAGTGGCGCGGCGTAAAACACGGCATTGGCGGTGGCTAAGGGTAAATACGAAATCGCGACCACCATACAGCCAGCGCCCAGTAGCACTAAATGAGCGCGGATTAGGGTGACTTTAGGATCATGCAGTTGACGTAAGACTTTGGGCTGTTTTCGCCACACGGGCCAGATGAGAGCAAAAGCAAAGAGTTGGCGCAAGAACATATATTGAAAAGGTACGACTTCACCTTGCAGCATTTTGACTGCCACATCAGAGAGCGAAGCCGCCAAATTGCCCAGAACCAGTAGCCAAACAGCTAACGCTACAGGGTTCATGGTTAGGCTCTTTTCATATCAATGTGAGGAATGCCATCTTCTAGATAGGTTTCTGAGGTTGCGACAAAGCCATAGCGAGCATAAAACTCGCGCAGATGCTCCTGTGCACCAATTTCAATCGATTGTTGTGGCCATAAGTTTTGACACTGCTCAAGTGCCGTTTGCAATAGTTGGTGTCCTAAGCCATTGCCACGTGCACTGGCCTTAGTCGCCACACGGCCAAGGCTAACACTAGGATAGCTCACCCCGGCAGGCAGTAGACGTGCGCAAGCGACGAGCTCTCCATCTTGATAACCCAGCAGGTGATGCACTTCGTTGAGTGTATCTTTGTTATCCAATTCCGGGTAGGGGCAGGTCTGCTCGACCACAAAAACATCGACACGCAGTTTGAGTAGTTCGTACAGCTGTTGGGTGGTTAATTGGCAAAAAGGGATACATTGCCAGTTGATCATCTTTATCTCCTTAAATATGAAATCTATCCACTTCCTATGAGAAGCTGAAACGGCAAGTCATTTGGGTATGGGCGGATAGGAATAGCAGTACTGTAGCAGGCTGCGCAAAAACCAGCGTTAACAAAGGTTAAGGGCAAACAAGAAAATTTAAATCAATATTCACTGGAGCTCGGGCGCAAAATAACGATAATAGCGCTTCTTTTTTCGTCACTCTGAGGACACCCCTTGAACGCCAACTCTTTTGCTGCTTTGAATCTGAAGCCTGAACTTCTCGCTAACCTTGAAACCATGGGGTTTGCCACAATGACTCCGATTCAGGCGCAATCTCTTCCTGCGATCCTTAAAGGGCAGGATGTGATTGGCCAAGGCAAAACAGGCTCCGGTAAAACCGCTGCGTTTGGTCTTGGGGTACTATCCAACCTCAATGTGAAGCGCTTTCGTGTACAAGCCTTGGTGCTGTGTCCAACACGTGAGTTGGCCGATCAAGTCGCGACCGATATTCGTACGCTAGGGCGTGCTATCCACAATATCAAAGTGTTGACGCTGTGTGGCGGTATGCCAATGGGGCCGCAGATCGGATCCCTTGAGCATGGCGCACATATCTTGGTTGGAACGCCGGGACGGATTTTGGATCATTTGAGTAAGGATCGTATCGATCTGAGTGAGCTCAATACCTTGGTGTTGGATGAAGCGGATCGCATGTTAGAAATGGGTTTCCAAGAAGCGCTGGAGGCGATCATTGCTGCCGCGCCAGCCGAGCGTCAAACCTTGCTGTTTAGTGCCACTTACCCCGCGAGCATTGAGCAGATTGCGCAAAGCGTGACTCGCAATGCGCTGATGATTAAAGTCGAGGCGACCCACGATACTTCAAGCATTCGTCAATACTTCTACAAAGTAGAAGGCAGTGCTGCGCGTGATGAGGCTCTGGAAACGTTGCTCTTGCACCATCAACCGACTTCTTCGGTGGTGTTCTGTAACACTAAACGTGAAGTACAAAATGTTGCCGATGCCCTGCATCAAAGCGGTTTTAGCGTGATTGAACTGCATGGTGATATGGAGCAGCGTGAGCGTGACCAAGCTCTAGTGCAGTTTGCTAATAAGAGTATTTCTATTCTGGTCGCGACTGATGTCGCGGCTCGCGGTCTGGATGTGGATAACCTTGATGCGGTGTTTAACTACGATTTGTCACGCGATCCTGAAGTGCATGTACATCGCATCGGGCGTACTGGTCGTGCGGGAAGTAAAGGCTTAGCGTTTAGCTTCTTTAGTGACAACGAGAGCTACCGTGTAGCGCAAATTGATGAGTACATGGACATCGCGATTGAACCTTCAACCTTGCCGCAACCTGCTGCAGGCGCGCGTCCTTACGCCGCTAACATGGTGACCATTCAGATTGACGGTGGTAAGAAAGATAAGGTGCGTCCCGGTGATATTCTTGGCGCACTGACCAGTGATGGCGAACTGACCGCGGAGCATATTGGCAAGATTAACCTGTTCCCGATGCGTGCTTATGTGGCCGTGCACAAGAAAATCGCCCACAAAGCGCTGAATAAAATTGCCAACGGTAAGATGAAGGGACGCCAGTTCCGCGCTCGCTTACTCAAATAATATTACGCGTCCTATCTCAGCCGCGCTTTAATGCGGCTGAGGCTAATTGGCGTTATCCCCAAATACGCGGCGATGTGATGATCACAAAGCCGTGCCATCAAATCTGGAAACTGAGCACACATCACTTGGTAACGCTGTTCTGGGCGATAGAGCAACATAAAGCGCTCTTTTTGTTCCTTGTACAGCAGTTGCGTCTCAAGTAAGCGTTGATAGAGCGGGTGACCGCTAGAGCGCCATTCACGTAACACCTCAATCGGTACGCCCATCAGTTGTACTGGAGATAAGGTTTCCAGCATGAAGGGTGAGGCTTGCTCACGCAGCAAACTTTCAAAACCAATCGCCCAGTCTTGCTCCCAATAAAACTCTTTACTGAAACTTTTGCCCTCTTCGGTGAGATAGCAAGCGTGGCATAGCCCTGCGAGCACCCAATAGGCAAAGGGAGTGGTTTCTCCTTGTGCGACCAAGACATGTCGTGTTGGCAGCTCGAGTGGCTGAGCGACACTTTGCAATTGCGTGCATTCGGCATCGGAAAAACCATGCTGTTTTAGATAAGCGTGAAACTGTGCTTGCATAAAAGCCTCATAGAAAAGAAAACAGCCACTCTAGGTGGCTGTCTACTTTACGTGATAACCCTAGTGACTTGAAGCGGCTGCTGTATTGGTTGCCGTTTCAATAGGGGGTTATTGGTACTTATTTTTGTAAGTCGATGCGATACACCGCGAAGCCAACATCATCACTGGCGACTTGGGTCATCGGATATTGACCTTTTTGTTTAATAAACTGGGTGGCTTTATCGCTTGGTGAGGTTTCAAAGCGAATATCCAGCTTGGTTTTGCTGCTGATCGGAGCAAATGACCAGTTGTTGTCCGCACTTGGCGTCACTTCGCCTTTGTCCTTACTCACGCGAGCAATGTAATCGGCCACTACTGTGCGGTTTTCATCGGGTGAATCAAACGCGACAAACTCAGCGCCTGTGCCGGGGAATTTGTTGCTGTAGGCACGATAGTTGTTGGTGGCGATCAAGAAGGTTTGTTGGTTATCAATCGGCTTACCTTGATAAGTCAGTTGCACGATGCGCTGTGAATTTGGGTTGATCAGTTTGCAGTCACCATCGTAGCGCGCAGGCTGAGTCACATCGATCTGGTAATTGACGCCATCAATCACATCAAAGTTGTAAGTGCGGAAACCATCCCAGTTGATGAGCGATTGCGGTGCGCTAGACGTCACATCAATCTGGTTAAACTGGCCTGCTGAGCACTCTAACCACTCTTTAAGCTGCTGACCGCTCACTTTCATGGTGACTAAGGTGTTCGGGTACAGGTAAAGGTCGGCGGCATTACGGAAAGTCAGCTCACCCGCTTCCACTTCAGTGAAACCGTTAGGATCGTCTTTACGGCCACCGGCTTTGAAAGGCGCAGCAGCAGAAAGCACTGGCAAACCATCAAGGTTTGGATCGCCTTGGATAAAACGCTCGACATAATCTTTCTGCGCGAGGTTGACGATTTGTACCGTTGGGTCATCTTGCACCAGTGATAAGAAGCTGTACATCACGTCGTTCGCTTTGCCGATTGGCTGGTTAACAAAGTCGCGTGTACCTTGATGATCGTGTTGCAGCGCTTGCACCATAGTGGCATCGGCTTCGACAAGCGCTTTCTTATTGGCTTTGTCAAAGATTGGGCGAGCTTCGGATTGACCGGAAGTCACTGCCCAGCGACCTTGCTGCTTTTCTAAGGTCAGATCCATCACCCCAACATGGCTACCCCAACGGCCCGGCATCACAGCAGTCACGCCATTAATGGTGCCTTTATCGATGTCTGCGCCCGGTACATTAGCAAAATCTTTCCCTGGGAATACTGCGTGAGAGTGGCCAAAAGCAATCGCATCAATGCCTTTGACTTGGGTCAGATAGTAAACCGAGTTTTCTGCGCCAGCTTGGTATTCATCGGTGCTGATCCCAGAGTGGGGGATGGCGACAATCACATCCGCACCTTTGGCTTTCATCTCAGGGATAAGTTTTTCTGCGGTCTGTTTGATATCGGCTGCGGTCACTTTACCTTCGAGATTTTTCTTATCCCACACCATGATTTGTGGCGGAACAAATCCGATATAACCGACCTTGATGGTATGTGCCTCTCCATCGGTATCTTTAAAGCTGTGCTCTTTAATCACATAAGGCGTGAATAAGTGCTGACCTGTTTTGGCATCAAACACGTTGGCGTTGATGTAGGGGAAGGCGGCATCGTTGATGGTCTCTTTTAAAAACTCAAGGCCGTAGTTAAATTCGTGGTTACCTATGTTACCCACATCATAACCTAGCGGATTCATGGCTTTATAAACGGGGTGTACTTCGCCAGCCTTGATGCCTTTCGCTGCTATGTAGTCACCCATTGGGCTACCTTGGATCAAATCACCGTTATCGACGAGCACACTGTTTTCGACTTCGGCGCGAGCTTGTTTGACAAGCGTGGCGGCGCGCGTCAGGCCAATTTGATTGGAGGCTTTATCTTTGTAGTAGTCATAATCCATCAAATTGGTATGAATATCCGTGGTTTCAACAATACGTAGTTTGATCGTATCGGCCATTACAGGGCCCGCCATAGCTAACAGGCCGCCAAGTACCGCTAAAGAAACAGGTTTGATCATCATGGTCATCACAGACTCCAGAATGAGTGAAGAAGGGGAAATAAAAACAACTCGATAAATGTAACAAAAGTCGATGAAACAAAGGTTTCACTCATAACTAAATTGTGATGTAGCGCGATACCTTTATCTGAAATTGCCCGGTGGATCCCAGTTGGCATGCTGCCGTTGTCCTGACTGCGTCGAGTAATCTGCTGAGCTTAGGCTTTTATGCCCATTTCGCTCCGCTTATATCAGCTTTTGGAATAAAAAATGAAATTATAGAATTTCAGGTAATAACCGTAACTGCTCATAATGCCTGCAACAGACCAATTAAGGATCAAGATTATGGCGCAGGATGCGGTAACTCCCCTTCGTAAAACCCCCCGCTTAGCCGTTGTAGAAGGCTCAGGTTATGTGCGTGCCGCGCGCAGCCAACTGCAAGCAGGAGAAGTGGCGCTGGTGGGCGCAGGCCCAGGCGATCCTGAGCTACTCACAGTCAAAGCACTCAGTTATCTCCAACAAGCGGATGTGGTGCTCTACGACTACTTAGTGTCCGATGAAATCATGGCGCTCATCCCAAGCGAGACGATTTTAGTCTGTGTGGGGAAACGCGCAGGCCATCACAGTGTACCGCAGGAGAAAACCAATCAACTCTTGGTCGATTTTGCCCGTCAAGGTTATCGCGTGGTGCGCATCAAAGGCGGCGACCCTTTTATGTTTGGCCGCGGTGGTGAAGAGCTAGAAGTGCTGTTTGAAGCTGGCGTGAAATTTCAGGTTGTCCCCGGCATCACCGCAGCTGCTGGTGCAACGGCGTATGCTGGCATTCCGCTCACTCATCGTGATTACGCCCAATCAGCGCTGTTTGTCACCGGCCATTTAAAAGCGCAAGCCGAGGATTTGGATTGGTCAACGCTGGCGCGTGGTAAGCAAACCTTAGTGATTTACATGGGCTTGAGCAACGCTGCGGCAATCGCTGAACAGCTCCAGTTGCATGGCCGCCAAGCGAGCACGCCCGTGGCAATCATTGAACGTGGCACTCAAGTCAATCAGCAGGTGCTGATTGGCACATTGCAAACTTTGCCCAGTTTAGCCAGCCAAGCGCAATCTCCAGCGCTGATTGTGGTGGGGGAAGTGGTCGCGCTTGCCGCCAAGCTGCACTGGTTTGGCGAACAAGGCGCAACACAGCAGCTTGATGCGGCGCAGTCAGCGTAAGGTGCAGCACTCATCTTCTTGGTCACTACTTAAAATTTCACACTACGGCGCTGCTTAAGGGCAGCGCCCAGCCGTCAGGCAAGCGAAAAGGAAGCAGGTAAAATGGATCAACAACGTTTAACCCATTTAAAACAGTTGGAAGCAGAAAGTATCCACATCATTCGTGAAGTGGCGGCAGAATTTGATAATCCGGTGATGATGTACTCGATTGGTAAGGACTCATCGGTGATGTTGCATTTGGCGCGTAAAGCGTTCTATCCGGGCAAAATTCCGTTTCCTTTGCTGCATGTTGATACCGACTGGAAGTTTCGCGACATGATCGCGTTTCGCGATGCAACGGCAAAAAAATACGGCTTTGAGCTGTTGGTGCATAAAAATCCGGAAGGAATCGCTGCAGGAATTAACCCGTTCGTGCATGGTTCTTCCAAACACACCGACATCATGAAAACCCAAGGCTTGAAGCAAGCATTGAACAAATATGGCTTTGATGCAGCTTTTGGTGGGGCGCGTCGTGATGAAGAGAAATCGCGTGCCAAAGAGCGTGTCTACTCTTTCCGCGATAAAAACCACACTTGGGATCCGAAAAATCAGCGCCCAGAGCTATGGCGAACCTATAACGGCCAAATCAACAAAGGCGAAAGCATTCGCGTGTTCCCACTCTCTAACTGGACTGAACTGGATATTTGGCAATACATCTATTTGGAAAATATTGAAATAGTGCCTCTGTATTTGGCTGATGTACGCCCGGTTGTACAGCGTGATGGCATGCTGATCATGGTGGATGATGAGCGCATGGAACTGCGTGAAGGTGAGCAGATTGAACACAAAAGCGTGCGTTTCCGCACTTTAGGTTGTTACCCACTGACTGGGGCCATTGAGTCACAGGCCAACACACTGACCGAAATTATTGAAGAGATGTTGGTGGCGACGTCGAGTGAGCGTCAAGGCCGCGCGATCGACCACGATCAGTCGGGATCAATGGAACTGAAAAAACGTCAAGGTTACTTCTAAGGATCGAAGGGAAGCGTATGAACAATGCAGTGAAAGAACAGCTCGCTGAGCTCGGTATTGAAGGTTACCTCAATCAGCATCAACACAAATCGTTACTGAGATTCTTAACTTGTGGCTCGGTCGATGATGGTAAAAGCACTCTGATTGGTCGTTTGCTTCACGACTCAAAACAGATTTATGAAGATCAACTGGCCGCCGTCCATAACGATAGCCAGCGGGTTGGCACCACGGGCAGTCGCCCAGACTTAGCGCTGTTGGTGGATGGCTTGCAAGCTGAGCGTGAACAAGGCATCACGATTGATGTGGCGTATCGTTATTTCTCAACCCAGAAACGCAAATTCATCATTTCCGATACCCCAGGGCATGAGCAGTACACCCGTAATATGGCCACCGGTGCATCGACTTGTGATCTGGCGGTGATCTTGATTGACGCGCGTAAAGGCGTGCTGGATCAAACGCGTCGTCACTCATTTATCTCCAACTTACTTGGATTGAAACACTTTATTGTGGCGGTCAACAAAATGGATCTGGTCGATTATTCGCAAGATCGTTTTGAACAGATCCGCGCAGAATATCTTGAGTTCTCTAAGCACTTGCAAGGTGAAACCGAGATTCAGATCATCCCGCTTTCGGCGTTGGAAGGCGATAACGTGGTCGAAAAAAGCCGTTTGATGGATTGGTATCAAGGCCCATCTCTGCTTGAGCTACTGGAAAATGTCGATATTGATCGCGACAAGAGCAGCGGTGCGTTTCGTTTCCCAGTACAGTATGTGAATCGCCCTAACCTCGATTTTCGCGGTTTCGCGGGTACGATTGCTTCTGGAGTGGTGAAAGTCGGCGATAAAATCAAAGCGCTGCCATCGGGGAAAACCTCAACCGTGACAAGGATTGTGACTTTTGATGGCGATTTGCCTCAAGCACAAGCTGGTTTGGCGGTCACTTTGACACTGGCTGATGAAATTGATATCAGCCGTGGTGATTTGATTGTGCTGGAAAGTGCGCAAGTCGACAGCACTAACCATTTGCTGGCCGATGTAGTGTGGATGACAGAACAGCCGCTGCAAGTGGGCCGTGATTACGATATTAAAATCGCGGGCAAGAAAACCGTCGGTCAAGTAAAAGCTGTGCGTCATCAATACGACATCAATAACTTGTCGACCTACCATGCCGAGAGTTTACCTCTTAATGGGATTGGGTTGTGCGAATGGACGTTTACCCAAACTGTCGCGCTTGATAAGTATCTGGATTGTGCCGATACCGGTGGTTTCATCATTATCGACCGCCTGACAAACGTGACCGTTGGCGCGGGTTTAGTGCGTGACAGTTTGCAAAATATTGCGGGTCAAACCGAGCAATTTTCACCCTTTGAACTTGAGCTCAATGCCTTGGTGCGTAAGCACTTCCCACATTGGCAAGCGATTGATTTAAGCCGCTTAGATAAAGCGTGAGTGAGGATGGATGAGTAAGCAAGCAGACAGCCTGCGCTTTGAACAAGATGCCAAGCCAGAGAATGTGGTGTGGCATCGTCATGCGGTGGATAAAGCGCAACGTGCGGCGCTGAAACAGCAGCACCCTGCGGTACTCTGGTTTACCGGTTTATCGGGGGCGGGCAAATCGACCGTGGCAGGAGCGCTTGAGAACCGTTTAGCGGCGCTTGGGTATCACACCTATCTGCTGGATGGCGATAACGTGCGTCACGGTTTGTGTAGTGATCTCGGTTTTTCTGAGCAGGATAGGCGGGAAAACATTCGCCGTATTGGTGAGCTTGCCAAGCTGATGGCGGATGCGGGGTTGATTGTGCTGACCGCGTTTATTTCACCTCATCGCGCTGAGCGCCAAATGGTGCGTGACTTGTTGCCAAATGGCGAGTTTCTTGAAGTGTACGTCAATACATCACTCGATGTGTGCGAAGCGCGTGACCCGAAAGGCTTGTACAAAAAGGCGCGCGCCGGAGAAATTCGCCAATTTACCGGGATTGATTCAGCCTATGAAGCGCCGCTCAATCCGGATATCGATTTACCGGCGGGTGAAAAAAGCGTGGATGAGTTGGTGGCTCAGTGCCTTACTGAGTTAGCCAAACGTAATATCATTCAGCATCAAGGCTAACTATTTAGATTCAAAGCCAATACAAGCAAAAAGCGACCATCCGGTCGCTTTTTTTTGATCGCTTGATTTACGGCATGTCATCAGACGGTGTGGTGAATCGAGCTGCTGCTCACTTCGGTCTGTACGGTGAATTTCTGAGTCAGCAGCGCGACCAGTTGATCGTAGTAAGTCATGTTGGGTTTGTTACCGAGCAGTCGACACAGTTCATTGCCGGTTGGGCTAAAACGATAATAGATCAGGCGCACGCCTTTGCTGGTTGGCTGCAGATGCAGATTTTTACCCTGATAGCTAAGGAGTAGGGCGGGTTCGGCTTCAATCTCGCCCGATTCCAATTCCGTTGCGTGCAAAAGACCCAGCTCAATCAATACCAACAAGCTGGAATAAGGCAGTTGATGATTGCCTATATTGATGGCTTGGGTGGTAATGCGCTTGCCGAGACTAAACAAGCTATTTTGCGCTTTGTAGCCAATCAGCAATTTCAAGCTGGTGTCTGAGCCAAAACTGCACGCCAGCGCGGCGGCGCGTTGTAAAATCTGCGCTTCTTTGGGCGTCATATCCTGCAGTACCTTCAGCGCTTTCATGGAGGTAAAGCCGGGATTGGTCACTTCACGTTTCAGCACTTGCGCCCACAGGCGCTGCATGGAGCTATTGTGAATGTCCTGCGCCATATCAAAAAAGCGATATAGCCAATCTTGGTCTGGGTCGCCAGCGCTTTCATTACGACAAGAGCTGTGCGCAAGCTTAATGATCTGCTCTAAGTTTTTCTGGCGCTGCTCTTTACGTTGTCGCTCACGATGTACTGCTCGTTCTAATGCGCTGTTTTCCGGCGATTCTGTTAATAGCTGGGCATCTAAGCCGTGATGACGGGCGATAACCAAAATGCGGCTACCACTGTCTTTGACGTAATGGGAGTGGGTTCGTTTCTCTTGGCTCTGTTGAGAGTCATGCTCGATCACAACAGGCGTCATATTGTCCGCCATGCGCTACCTGAAAGCCTCTGCTGCGTTTTTAGTCTGCTGTAAAATTTACTCTGTTCGCCGCTGACCAGCCAGTGAAACTCTCTGACTTAGCGCACAATTTTGTGCTATCACAAATGATAATAAATTGTTAAAGTTGTTATTGTTCTTTGTGGGGTGGCTATGAAGTATTGGAAAGAGCGCAAATTGGCCAAGTACCTATCGCTATTAATCTTATTTATCGGCTATTTCTCGGTACTGGCGTATCTATCAAAATATTTGGTGTAACCTCCCCGCGCAAGCGCAGGGAGGGCGCAGCGTTTTCTCTCTGCGGTTACATATCGTCGTATTCGGCGATCTCGGTACCGATAATGGTATAAGCCGTTTCCGCTAGATCATGACTGAGTGCTTCGGTTTTCAATTCCCCAATCACATAAATCACATCCCACAGCTCTTGGATCGGAGCACCTTTAGGAAACTTGACGTAAATAATCTGGTTAGGTGGCGGTGGTGGCACGTGAATACACGCACCAAAGTAAGGCACCAATAAAAACTCGGTGACCTTTTTATCATCGCCTTCAAGCGGGATCACAAAGCCGGGGATTTTGACCCGACTGCCGTTCAGCTCCTTACGGACCGTGCCAATCTGTTGCTGCTTGGCTGGTTCATTACCGTTATGATCCGGCATCGGCATACCTTGTTGATCAAACAAGTTGCGCTCATTTTCTGGAATGAGATCGAGCCAGTCGAGTTGTAACACATCCTGCTCACTGGCAGTGGTGTCTTGATTAGCCAATAGTGGCGTTGAGAACAGCGGCGCCATGATGAGGCTCGCTATCAACATAAAACGTTTCATCGAATGCTTCCTTGTGATCCTTCTCGTTGTGAGTCAGTCACCTATTTTATTCCTATAAGCGAATGGTCATGCCATCACTGAGCGATTGTCGATAAGCGCGCAGTGCGGGAATAAAGCCAATCACTATACCTGCCAGTTGTACGCAGCCGAGCAACTGCCATTCATAAGCGGTTAACCCAGCCAGCGCAATTTGAATGCCGTACTGGCTTGCAATCAGTGGCGCGGCGAGCGCCAGTAGCAGATAAAGCACACTCACGCCAAGCAGGATGCCCACGAGTGTCAGTACACTTGCTTCGCTGACCAGCAAAGCAAACACATGCTGTGGCCTTGCGCCCATTGCACGTAAGATCGACATCTCTCTGCGCCGCTCTTGTAAGCTGGTCAGCAAGCTACTGAGCATGCCGAGCAACCCTGCTACCACCACAAAAACGGAGACAGCCATCAGTGCTTGTTCAGCGACGGACATCATACCCCACAGTTCATGCAGTGCTACGCCGGGCATGATAGCGCTGAGCGGCTCTTGCGGATAGTCATTGATCTGCCGCTGCAGGGCAAAAGTTTGGATTTTTGATTTGAGTCCAACCAGCATGGCGGTGATCTGCTTAGGCGTGAAATCACGCTGTGCCAGTTGTTCGGCGCTGGGTTGATGGCCAAGATTGGCACCGGACTCCCAACCGACATGGATCGCCTCTATCGCTTCTAAGGAAACATGCACAGTTTTATCAACTGGGGTGCCCGTGGGAGCCAAAATGCCGACCACAGTAAAGGGCAGGTTATCGTGGCGGCTAAAGCCGACATCACTGATGCCATGGGCGATGATAATTTGGCTGCCGACTTGATAGCCAAGCGTTTGGGCGACATCGGCGCCAATCACGGTTTCAAATAACCCATTGAACTCTCGCCCTTGGGAAAAAGTCAGTGGTTGCTTACTTCCGTAACGATAATGTTCAAAATAGTTGTGATTGGTGCCAAGTACGCGAAATCCTTTATGTGAATCACCTAAAGAGATCGGAATAGCCCATTTCACCGCCGGGTGCTGGCTAAATTCTTGGTAACTTTTCCAATCAATATTGTTGGTGGCATTGCCAATCCGAAACACGGAATAGAGCAGTAAATTAACCTGCCCTGAGCGTCCGCCGACGATCAAATCGGTACCGGAAATGGTATTGGCAAAACTCTCTTTCGCTTGAGTGCGGATGCGCTCTACCCCGAGCAGTAACACCACGGCGATAGCAACGGTTAACACGGTGAGCAGAGCCGTTGCTTTGCGGTTGAGTAGGCTTTTCCACGCTAAATTCAGGATAACTTTCATTGCCAACCTCCTGCACGATTGAGAGTAGGTAAGTGAACACTTCGCTCAAAAAGCTTTTCCAGTGTTGGGTCATGGCTAACAAAAACTAAAGTGGAACCGACTCGCTCCGCTTCTTCACGCAGCAGAGCAATAAAAGCTTCACGGTTATCGTAATCGAGGGCAGACGTGGGTTCGTCGGCGATGATGAGTTGCGGCTCACCCATCAGTGCTCGCGCCGCGGCGACGCGTTGCTGCTGGCCGATACTGAGTTCGGTCACGGATTTATTCAGTAAAGCGCTTGGCAGATGCAATCTTTCCAACAGTGATTGCGCTTTGTGCGATAAGGGACCATCCACTTGCTGTTTACGCAACGCGGAAAAGTGGCATGGTAAGGTCACGTTATCTAACACCGACAGATAAGGCAGCAGATTAAATTGTTGGAAAATATAGCCTATATGGTCGGCGCGGAAGCGATCGCGCTGACTGGCACTCAAGCGGCTTAAGTCACTGCCAAGTAAAGAGACGACACCTTGTGTTGCGGTATTAATGCCGGTTAAAAGGCTAAGTAACGTGGACTTGCCGCAGCCACTGGGGCCTTTGACAAACAGGTGTTCACCCCGAGCAATCTGTAAATGGGCAATATCCAAGGTGGGTGAGCTGGCTCCCGGCCAACAGAACACCACATCATTCAACTCAATCACGGATGAAGTAGGATCAGAACGGTGAGCAGGCATCATGGCTCCTCATGTGTGCAGGGAAAATCAAAGCATCTCCAATGAGGGATAGGTGAGAGTCACCTATCCCGAGCGGTGGCATTACAGTTTGATCAGCGTTTGCTTAGCGTTCAGTTGTAGCGCACTTTGCTGCTTTTCCGTTAACACGTTGGCTTGGATTTTCTCTGTGCTTGGGAAATATTGGAACCATTGGGTATCGATCTGTTTGAGCTGATCGACGGCATCACAGTGGAACTGATATTGAGCGGTGAATGAGCCGTGTTGATGCTCATCATGGTCATGCCCTTCGTGGTCATGTCCTTTATGGTCGTGTTCTTTGTGATCATGGTCCGCATGTTCATCAGCGGCATGATCATGACCCTTATGATCGTGGTCTTTATGATCGTGCGCCTTATGATCATGCTCGCCTTCACCGTGCTGATGCTCGTGTTCTTCACCTTCACCATAAGCGTGGCTGTGTTGGTACTCTTCGCCACCTAAAGTGTGTTTAATCAACACTTCACGTTTTTCGCACTGTGCTTTATCAGTGAGTGCAAATAGCTTCTCTGGGTGATGCAAGGTCTCTAAGGCTTTTTCGAGCGCTTGTTTTTGCGCGTCATCTTGAGGGGCGTGTTCAAAACCGACCACATCGGCTCCCGGTGCGGTGATTTCCAGCAGCAGGTCATGGCCATCTTGAGCAATGTTCAGTTCAACTTGGCCATGTACATGAGCCTCGTGCTGACGATGTTGATGGTCAGTGTGATGATCGGCCAATACGTTGCCAGAAAGTGTCGCGCCAACCATCAGCGCAATCATTGTTGGGTAATGCATGAAAAACTCCTAATAAAACAAAAAAAGAAATAATCGGTTTGATTTGTTTTATGCCGCAGGTGGTGAACGAGCAAAATAGGAGTGCAGCACTTGAGTGCGTTGGATCGGTTGTTCAACCCTCGCTTGTGGTGGATTTTGACGCCAACTGGGCAATATCCACTGACTGGTTTTGAGGCCATGTGCCGCGCTGGCAAACAACTGACAATCATGCTGTAAGTGATGTTCAGGATGCAGATCAAGTTGGTGATCAATCACGGCCACGTTAAACCAAAGCGCCAGCACCACAGAGAGCATAGCCACTATGGATAAGCGAGTTGGGCGTAGCTGAGGTAACGACATAGCGTGTGCGACCAAGAGTGATTGAAAACCGACAGTGATTGAGGCTTGTTATAATATAACAAGTCACAAATCAGGCAAGCGATGATTCTGATGAGTTTGTATGCAGATGTCTCTCAGTCAACGGGTGAGCAAGTTAGTCCTTACTCACCCGATGTGATTGATGGATGAAGGCATCCTCTTCCTGCTTGAAGCTGCAGCAGTGTGAGCTGCAACGTCAAGTCGTTTGGGGCGATTACAGATTTTGCTGAATCAAACCCAGTACGGTTTGAATGTCCGCTTCGTTGAGCGCCCCTTCTTTCACAAACAGCACGTTACCTTGTTTGTCTTGAACTATGATCGCAGAGGATTCCGCTTGTAGCTGCCAGGCTTGGGCAACGAGACCAAACTCATCAAGCACCATAGATGACCAAGGAAACTCTTTTTTGCTGTCTTGCGCGGACGATTTCACAAAAGAGCTGGTGCCCCAAATGGCATCGTCTTGATTGATGATGGTGGTGGTTTGGTAACTCTCGGCTGGGAATTTCGCGGCGGTGATCGCGGCCATCAGTGGCGCATTCATCTCTTTTGAACTGCTACGGCCCGCAATCGCTTGAATGACGCGTACCTTGCCAAGTAGATCCGCAGAGCGCCATTTTTGATAGTTGATGTTATTGTCTTGTAGGACGATTTCACCGTGCTTTTCGACACCAACCGCAGGTATCGGTGAGCCGATAGTCAGGTTGTGCGCGAAAGCCAAAGTGGGAGAGCATGTCAAGAGTAAGGCGATAAGTGTTTTACTTTTCATGGTTTTGTTTCCTCAAGTTGAGCAAACAAAGGTATAGCACACAAATGAGGGGAAAGAGAAATCCCCCTCATTGAGGTGTGTTTAGAGTGTGGTGTGTGGCGGGAAACAGACTCCTGTACCGCCGAGCCCACAATAACCATTAGGATTTTTGGCTAGATATTGCTGATGGTACGTCTCCGCGAAGTAATACTCTCCTGCGGGCAGAATCTCAGTGGTAATCGAGGGACGATGTTGCGCTGTCAGCAGGGCTTGATAAGCCGCTTTTGAGGCTTCTGCGATTTCGCGCTGATCTTCACTGAAAGTGTAAATAGCTGAGCGATATTGCGTTCCGCGATCGTTGCCTTGACGCATGCCTTGCGTGGGGTCGTGACGCTCCCAAAATGCGCGGAGCAGTTCGGTCAGTGGCAGGCGATCTGGATCAAAAATGACGCGCACGACCTCGGTATGACCAGTTTTTCCACTGCACACTTCTTCATAGGTTGGATTGGGCGTAAAACCGCCTGAGTAGCCAACGGAGGTGGAGATCACTCCATCCAGTTGCCAAAACAGGCGTTCAGCGCCCCAAAAGCAGCCCATACCAATCAAGATTTGTTGTTGACCGGATTGTGGCGCGGCAGTGAGTGAGCTGCCATTGACGAAATGCGTATCGTCAATCGACATCGCAGTAGTACGACCGGGTAAGGCGTTGTGTGCCGTAACCATGGTTTGTTTGTCGAGCATGATGTTTCCTTACTGAAGTGGTGGCGCTGTCTCTTTGAATATCGCAAGCAGCAACGCCCTGATTATCTTCGATACAGACCGGAGATTTAACGGTTTTCATACAGACGAAGGGTTGCATTGACGTTATGATGCGTCTGTAGCAAAAATGTCACCGTTGTATAACGAGTCTAAATCAAGCATGAGACGAAAATCACTCCCCACTTTAATCTCGTTATGGCTGTTTTCAGCCGTATCTTACGCCGATGTGAAGCTCGAGATCACTGGAATTAGTGGCGCAGAGAAAGATAACGTGGATGCGTATCTCTCATCAATCGCGGCGCAAGACTATTCCACCAGCCTGCGTTTTCAATCTCAATTGGAAAGAAGCATGACCGAAGCGCTGAATGCGCTCGGTTACTACCATCCCAGCATTGATTTTACCGTCTCTGAAGATAATCAACGTTTACGCGCCGCGGTAACTTTGGGTGAAGTGACCCGTTTGAGCGAGGTTGATATTGTGATCCGCGGTGAAGCCGAAGGCGATCGCGATTTTCAACGTTTGATCCGTCGCAGTGGTTTGCAGGTTGATGCACCGCTCAATCACAGCTTGTATGACAATCTCAAATCGGGCATTCGTAACTTGGCGTTGCAAAAAGGCTACTTTAATGGTGATTTTCAGGCTAGCCGACTGGAAGTGGTTCCAGAGCTGAATCAAGCTCGGGTTATTTTGCATTTTGATAGCGGGATCCGTTACCTGTTTGGAGCAACCACGGTCGAAGGCAGTCAAATCGATGAAAATCGAGTGATGTCACTGCGCCCTTTCAAGCAAGGCGATCCGTATTTAGTGTCACAAGTCGGTGAGTTTAATCAAAATCTTTCCAATACGGATTGGTTCTCTTCGGTATTTGTGGAGCCAGATTTATCGCAGTTGGAGCAGGGGCGAGAGCTGCCGATGAAGGTAACTTTAGCGCCGCAAGCGCGTAATCAGTTGGAAACTGGTTTAGGCTATTCCACGGACGTTGGGGTGCGAGGATCACTAAAATGGAAAAAGCCTTGGGTTAATAGCTTAGGCCACAGTTTTGATAGTAGCTTTTCCCTTTCAGCACCAGAGCAAACCATTACCGCAGGCTACAAGATCCCACTTGATGATGTGTTGAATGAGTACTATCGAATCCAATACGGGATGAAGCGTTTGGATAAGCGTGATACGGAGAGCTTGGAATCTAACTTATCACTTGAACGCCATTGGCAGCTGGATGGCGGTTGGCATCGCACAATTTATTTGCGTTATCTATTAGAAAATTATCGCCAGGGTTTACAAGATGATAACAGCCAATTCTTATTGCCCGGGGTGACTTACACACGCACTCGTACTCGAAACAGCGGTAGCTTGCTTACTTGGGGCGACAAACAAACCATCACGCTTGAATATGGTGACCCGGCGCTGATCTCTTCAACTCGTGTTACGCGTGTGCAAGCAGGGTCTTCTTGGTTACGGACCTATGCGCGCAATCACCGTGGACTCATTCGAGTTGATGGCGGTGCCAACTTCGCGGATCAATTTGATCAGCTTTCTCCTTCATTACGTTTCTTCGCGGGTGGTGATAACAACTTGCGTGGATATGGTTACGAATCTATCTCTCCCAAAGATGCCAGTGGTGCTTTGACGGGTGCGAAATACATCGCCACCAGCTCGATCGAATATCAATACCGTTTAACGGGTAACTGGTGGGCGGCAATGTTTATGGATGTCGGTGATGCGTTTAACGATACGCCTGAATGGAAAAAAGGAGCGGGTGTTGGTGTGCGTTGGGTATCTCCCGTCGGCCCTATTCGGCTCGATTTCGCATGGGGGCTGGATGCTGCGCCGGGCGATGAGTTCAAAATCCACTTCACTTTAGGGCCAGAGTTATGATCAAACGGGCGTTAAAGTGGACCAAATGGTTCACCATGTTGCTATTGGTGTTGGTGATCTTGCTGGTGCTTGCGTTGGCGGGTGCGCTGTTTACCAACTCAGGCTTACAAGCTGTATTGTGGGGCGCGCAGCAAGCGCTGCCGCAGTTGAAAGTCGAGCAAGCGCAGGGCGCGTTGTTTCCACGCTTTACTTTGCATGGAGTGAATTATGCAGATAGCGAGCTCAACCTTGCCTTTTCTGCGCAAAAGCTGAGTTTGGCGATTAACCCCAACTGCTTATTGGAACCCAGTATCTGTATCAATGAGCTGGCCATCTCTGGCGTGAAGTTTGAGCTCCCGTCGTTAGCTGAGAGTGAAGAAACACCGGACGAACCGAACTCTGAGCCGTTAGATGAAATATCAACCCCATTTCCAATTCGCCTAGGTCAATTAGCGCTGCAAGATATCGAATTGAATATTCTGGGTAACCGAGTGGCGTGGCAGCAATTGACCACTCGTGCCTCTTGGCAAGGAAATCGACTGCGTATCGGGCAAACCGAGTGGCAGGGGATTCGTCTTGCTTTAGCTGAGAGTGAAGCCTCAACCGAACCTGTGGCGGCTCAAGCGGCAACCCCTGATAAAGCGGAACCTTTGCAATTGCCAGATGTGGTGATCCCGCTGCACATTGAGCTGGCGCGTTTCGATATTCGCGATTTTCGTTTAGAGCAAGAGACGCCAATCATCGTCAATCATCTCGTTTTAGAAGCCAGTGCGGAGGAACATCAAGTCTCGATCTCTCGCCTTGAGTTGAGCATGCCAGAGCTGGACGCTCAACTGAATGCGGAGGTAACTCTTGCGGGTGATTATCCGCTTCAGTTGGATCTGAATAGTCAGGTGAATCTCGCCGATTTCAAAGGCCAAACACTTTCTCTTTCCGCGCAAGGTAATTTAGCGGATCTCACTTTGCAAGCCAGCCTAGACTCGTTAGCTCAAGCGCAGTTGAACGGCCACTTTAACCTGCTGGATAGCGATATGCCGTTTGATCTGCAGCTGAGCAAGGTGAAAGCACAATGGCCAATGCTGGGGCAAGGTGATTATCAAGTTGATCTCCCTGAGTTGAGCATCAATGGTTCATTGTCGAAGTATCAGTTTGCCTTACAAGGTGCGCTACAGGGCAAAGATTTACCGAATGTGAGTTTAGACCTGCAAGGTCACGGCAATCTGGATGAAGTCGCGTTGCAATCACTCAAAGTCGATACACTTGGCGGCTTAGTGACGGGCAATGCGGTGGCGAATTGGAAAAATCCGCTCAATTGGGCGGCGCGATTAAATCTAAAAAATATTCAGCCGGGTCTACAATGGCCTGAAGCAGAAGGCAAGATCAGTGGTGAGCTCGATACCTCAGGCTCTTTGACAGAGCAAGGTGGCTGGCAAGTGGATGTATCGCGTTTGGCGATCAATGGCATATTGCGTGATTACCCGCTCAAAGTGTTAGGTGAACTCAGCGCTTCAGATGTTAAAGGGCAAGGGGATATCGCGTTACAAACTAAGAAGCTCTCTTTAGTGCATGGCCCGAACTCCCTCACCGCCAAAGGCCAATTGAGTAAGCAGTGGCGAATGTCGGTGGAGCTGGATGTGCCAGATTTGAGTAAATCTCTGCCCGATGCCAAAGGAAAGGTGATTGGCGATGTGCTGCTGCGAGGTGATCTCAAACAGCCGCGGATCAAGCTGGTGCTGGATGCCGATAGCTTGCAGTGGCAAGAGTTAGGCTCGATTGGGCATGTTACTTTGCAAGGGAATCTCGTTCCACTTCCAGAGCCTCAAGGTGAGCTCACCTTACAAGTGCGCGATATTCAGTATCAAGATCAACGGATTGATTCTGTGGAGTTAAAGGTGCAAGGCTCTCAGAAAAAACACGGGGTGACACTTGATGTCGCTTCTGAAATTGCTTCGACCAGCTTGGCGATGAATGGCCAGTTACGTACCGAGCCAACACTGCGCTGGCAAGGTGAGCTGGAGCGTATGTGGTTAAATTCACCGCAAGGGCAATGGTTATTACAACAGGCGACAGCGCTCTCTTTTGATCAGCGAACGGGACGCGTGAAAGTGGCTGCTCACTGCTGGGGACAAGGAGAGGCCTCACTCTGTTTAGAAGAAGAGGCAGAGTTAGGTGAGCGTGGTGAAGCGCGTTTGGCGATCAAGCAATTTGATTTTAAGCAGCTCGCCAGTGTCTTACCCAAAGGAACCAAACTTAGCGGCGGATTAAACGGACAAGTGTGGGCCAAATGGGCTCCGAAAGCTGCGCCACAGCTGCAAGCCAATCTTGAGTTAATCCAAGGTCAGGTGACGCAAAAACTGGATAAAAGCGTGACATTTGGCTGGGATAAAGCACAATTTTCTGCCCAGCTAGCGAAAAATCAGCTGCAAGCGAATTGGTTATTAGACGCAACGGATAACGGCGATCTCTCTGGCAATATCAAGATTGCTGATGTGCGCGCCGAGCAGAAAACCATGCTCGGTTCATTCAAATTAACCACGTTTAATTTGGATTTCTTGCAGCCGTTGATTGGTGAGCTCAATGAAGCGAAATCGAACATTAATGCCGATGTGCAATTCCATGGCCCAATGTTGCATCCGCAATTGAACGGTGAAATTGCGATTAACGATATTCGTGTGAAAGGTGAGATCTCACCGGTGGATGTGCAATCAGGTCAAGTGTCACTCAAATTTAATGGTTATCAGGCAGTGTTAAATGCAGATATCCAGACTACTGATGGTTTACTGGAAGTCGATGGTGATGCCGATTGGCAGCAGATAGAGGATTGGCGACTCAAAGCGCGAGTGCATGCGCCCTCAATGATGGTTGAGCTGCCACCTATGGTGAGAGTCAAGGTAATCCCTGATTTAACCTTGACCATGCAACCTCAACTAGCAAGAGTGACAGGTAATGTGGCACTGCCGTGGGGGCGAATTGTGGTGGAAGAGCTACCTCCGAGCGCAATTGGGGTATCGAAAGATCAAATTTTGCTGAATACGGATTTCGAGCCACTAACCGATAAAGAGCGGATACCGTTTACCGTGGAAACGGATGTGAATGTGCAAATTGGCGATGATTTCCAACTCAATGCCTTTGGTTTGCAAGGCAATTTAGTTGGGCGACTCAATGTGACGCAAAAGGACAAAGGCCCGTTTATTTTAGGTGAGGTGAACATTCGCAATGGTCAATACCGCTCGTTTGGGCAGGATCTACAGATCAAAGAGGGTAAGATCCTGATGAATGGCCCGGTTGATCAGCCCTATTTAGCGATCACCGCGATCCGTAATCCGGAAAATACCCAAGATGATGTGATTGCAGGGGTGCGAGTGAGTGGCCCTTCAGATGAGCCATCGCTGGTGATCTTCTCTGAGCCTGCAATGCCACAAGCGAATGCGCTGTCGTATTTGTTGCGTGGACAAGATATTGATGGCGAAGCGGGTGGCAACGCCATGACCACTACCTTGATTGGTCTGAGCTTAGCGCAGAGCGGTAAGCTGGTCGGCGAAATTGGTCAAGCATTTGGGGTGCAGGATTTACAATTAGATACGGCAGGATCGGGGGATGATTCACAAGTTACCGTAAGTGGTTATATTCTGCCCGGCTTGCAAGTGAAATATGGTGTAGGTATTTTTAATTCAGTCGGCGAATTTACCATTCGTTATCGTTTGATGCAGGATCTGTATCTGGAGGCCGTCTCTGGTGTCGACAGCGCCGTGGACTTGCTCTATCAGTTCGAATTCAACTAAGGAGAGAGATGTGCAGCACCTCGTTTTTGTGTATGGCACTTTGCGTCACGGAGAGAGCAACCATACTTACTTACAGCAGAGTCAGTTACTTGGCCAGTTTGAAACCAAACCTGAATACGCCCTGTATGATTTAGGCGCGTATCCGGGGTTGGTGGAAGGGCACCAATCGGTGCATGGTGAAGTCTATCTGGTGGATGAGCATACGCTCGCGCAACTGGATATTTTGGAAGACGTGCCCGTTGAGTATCGACGTGACACCATTGAGACGCCGTTTGGGACGGCTTGGATCTATATTTATCAAGAAACCCATCGCTTACATTCGCTGATTGATTCCGGAGATTGGTGTCAGCGTGTCTAGTTCTGACATACAGAGAAAAAGCCAGCTTACGCTGGCTTTTTTATGCTCAAAATGTGGGCTTATTTGTTTTGCGCACGCTCGTAAGAGCTCAGGATTTCAGCGCGAGCAGAAGCGGCATCTTCCCAGCCATCGACTTTTACCCATTTGCCTGATTCCAGCTCTTTGTAACGCTCAAAGAAGTGAGTGATCTGGGCTTTCAGCAGCGCTGGCAGATCGTTCACATCTTGAATGTGATCGTATTCTTTAGAGATCTTGGTGTGCGGTACCGCAACCACTTTCGCATCTTCACCCGATTCGTCTGTCATCTTCAGCACGCCAACAGGACGGCAACGGATCACAGAACCTGGGATCAGAGGGTATGGAGTTGGGACCAAAACGTCTACAGGGTCACCATCGAGTGACAGCGTGTGGTTCACGTAACCGTAGTTACATGGGTAGAACATAGGCGCTGACATAAAGCGGTCTACGAATACTGCGCCAGACTCTTTGTCGACTTCGTATTTGATTGGGTCAGCATTGGCAGGGATTTCGATCACTACATAGATATCATCAGGCAGTGATTTGCCCGCTGGCACATTGTTTAAGCTCATTAACGGTTTCCTTTTCTGTTGGCCGGACTTCAAATTCGGGATTTATTATTATTCAAGTTTGCCGAAGGCGCAAAATGCACCGGTCAGCGAAGGGGTGAGTTTACTCTCAAAATAAAGGATCCCCAAGCTGACAACGAGAAAAAGCGCCGCATTGAGCGGCGCGAATTGGCTTAATCAGGGTAAGTTTCTAAAAATTCTTGGACTTTATGCACCATGTTCTTAGAACCGACAAAGAAAGGAACGCGTTGATGCAATTCAGTCGGTTTGATGTCCATGATGCGATGCACACCATCAGAAGCCAAACCGCCCGCTTGTTCAATCAAAAACGCCATCGGGTTGCATTCATAAAGCAGACGCAGCTTACCGTTCGGGTGGCTTTGTGTGCTTGGGTACAAGTAGATACCGCCTTTAAGCAGGTTGCGATGGAAATCGGCCACCAATGACCCAATGTAGCGCGAGGTGTAGGGGCGGCCATCTTCTGGCACATTTTCTTGGCAGAATTTGATGTATTTTTTCACGCCTGTCGGGAAGCGGATGTAGTTACCTTCATTGATAGAGTAAATCTTACCGTTTGCCGGAATGCGCATACTTTCATGGGATAGGTAGAAAGTACCGAGCGAAGGATCGTAAGTAAAACCGTTCACGCCATTGCCTGTGGTGTACACCAACATGGTCGATGAGCCGTAAATCACATAGCCGGCAGCGACTTGTTTATTGCCCGGTTGCAGAAAATCTTCCTGAGTCGGCGGTGTGCCGACTGGCGAAACGCGGCGGTAAATTGAGAAAATCGTACCGACAGAGACGTTGACGTCGATATTAGAAGAGCCATCGAGTGGATCCATCAACACCACGTATTTGGCATTTTTGTTGAGCTCTTTGTTGAATGCGACCGCTTCATCTTCTTCTTCACTCGCCACACCACACACCTGATCGCGTGCTTCCAGTGCGGCTTTGAATTTTTCGTTGGCATACAGGTCGAGCTTTTGTTGCTCTTCCCCTTGAATGTTGTCATTGCCTGACGCGCCAATGATATCTGCCAATCCCGCTTTATTGATTTCGCGGTTGACGATTTTGGCGGCCAAACGAATCGAGGCTAAAAGAGAGGAAAGTTCACCGCTGGCGTGGGGGAAGTCATGTTGTTTTTCAACAATAAATTCACCGAGGGTGCGCATTTTCTGCATGTTGGTTCCTTAACACTATTTTTGGTCGGGGGTATACCAGTTTGTTGCGTTCTCTTTGCTTTAATGCAACGAACGGGCTGAACAAGATGATGGGATCCTCTGGTGGAATCGATTGCACTATGCATCTTGTCTGGTGTGGATTGTAAAACTTAGATCTTTTTACGGGTATTGAACTAAGCGACGGAGATCTCACTTTGATTGTCGACAATTTTGTATTTACATCATGCTGAAATGACGCACTCGCTTTTGCCGAGCGGATCGGGATAATGGAGTCATTCCAATTGCACAGTAAAAAGGCTGGGTTTTTATGCACATTCATATCTTGGGAATTTGTGGCACTTTCATGGGTGGCGTCGCGATGTTAGCGCGTCAATTGGGCCATAAAGTTACCGGCAGCGATGCCAATGTTTACCCGCCAATGAGTACCATGTTAGAGGCGCAAGGCATCGAGATCATTGAAGGTTTTGACCCAGCTCAACTTGAGCCCAAGCCTGATCTGGTGGTGATTGGCAACGCAATGAGTCGTGGTAACCCTTGTGTGGAATACGTGCTCAACCACAACCTGCGCTACACCTCAGGCCCGCAGTGGCTACAAGATTTTCTGCTGCATGATCGCTGGGTGATTGCGGTATCGGGAACGCATGGCAAAACCACCACATCGAGTATGGTGGCATGGGTATTAGAGCACTGCGGCTATCAACCGGGTTTCCTAGTCGGTGGTGTGTTGGGTAATTTCGGTATTTCAGCGCGTTTGGGGGAGAGCATGTTTTTTGTGGTCGAAGCCGACGAATACGACAGTGCTTTTTTCGATAAGCGTTCTAAGTTCGTGCATTACCATCCGCGCACGTTAGTGATGAACAACCTAGAGTTCGATCATGCCGATATTTTCGATAACTTAGAGGCGATCAAGCGTCAATTTCACCATTTAGTGCGTACTGTGCCGGGTAATGGTCGGATTCTTGCGCCCAAACAAGATGCCGCTTTAGCCGATGTTTTACAGCGTGGCTGTTGGAGCGAAACCGAGTTCAGTGGTGAGCAAGGTGAGTGGCAAGCGGAAAAAATCACCGCCGATGGTTCTCAATTCCATGTTTTGCTGAAAGGGGAACGTGTAGGCCAAGTGAATTGGAGCTTAGTTGGCGATCACAACGTCAGTAATGCACTGATGGCGATTGCCGCGGCGCGTCATGTCGGGGTTGCGCCAGAGCTGGCTTGTGAAGCGCTGGGGCTGTTTGTCAACACCAAGCGCCGCTTAGAGCTGAAAGGCGAAATCAACGGAATAGCCGTATACGACGATTTTGCTCATCACCCAACGGCGATTGAACTTACGCTCGGCGGTTTACGTAACAAGGTGGGCGATAAGAAAATCATCGCCGTACTCGAGCCGCGCTCTGCCACCATGAAGCTGGGCGTGCATAAAGAAACCTTGGCCGCTTCGCTGCACAGCGCCGATTCCGTTTACCTTTACCAACCGTCTAACATTCCTTGGTCGGTGGAAGAGGTCGCTAAACAGTGTCAACAGCCTGCGCAAGTGAGCACCAATATGGATGAATTTGTGGCTATGATTGCCAAAGAAGCCCAAGCCGGTGACCAGATTTTGGTAATGAGTAACGGCGGCTTTGAAGGCATTCATGGCAAGCTGCTCGCAGCACTGCAACAGAAATAATTTAAGGTGAGCATGAACAACAATCGAACCATTACTTTGGCTTGGACTGGCGCTTCCGGAGCGCCTTACGGGCTGCGCTTATTGCAATGCTTGTTGGCAGCGGATTATCAGGTGTACCTACTGATCTCTTCGGCGGCGCGAGTCGTGCTGGCGACCGAGCATGGCTTGAAACTGCCCGCCAACCCTGAAGCGGCGCAAGCGGCTTTGGTGGAGCATCTGGGCTGCGCCAGTGATAAGTTGGTGGTGTGCGGAAAAGAAGATTGGTTTTCGCCAGTGGCTTCGGGATCGGCCGCCCCCAGGCAGATGGTGGTGTGTCCATGCTCGGCTGGCAGTGTGGCCGCAATTGCCCATGGCATGTCAGATAATCTGATTGAACGCGCCGCTGATGTGGTGCTGAAAGAGCGTGGACAACTGCTGTTGGTGGTACGTGAAACGCCATTCTCCACTTTGCATCTGGAAAATATGCTTAAGCTCTCGCACATGGGCGTTACTATCATGCCTGCTGCGCCGGGCTATTATCATCAGCCACAATCGATTGACGATCTGGTCGATTTTATGGTGGCGCGCATTCTCGATCATCTTGGTATCGAACAAGCGCTCGTGCCGCGTTGGGGTTATGATCAACGCGCGCGCGGCGAGTCATGACATGGCCAGTCGCGATTTTCCGCCACTGGCTAATTACAAGATTTCCCATTACAATCCAACCCACTCACGGGGGGCCACCCATTCATCCGAATGGCGCTGAGATCAAGCACTGCTTGGGACCCGCAATGACTGCGATGTTCGCGGTTGAACCTGAACCAGATAATGCTGGCGTAGGAATTGAGCTAGGTTTGCAGAATGGAATAATGGACGATTCTCTGCCTCCCTCAAGCCTGTGCCGCTCATTAAGGAGAGCGAGCCTTGAAATTTCAACTGACTGCGGTTGCGTTAGCAACCTTATGTGTTGCCTCAGCAGCGTCTGCTGCACCAACCCTCACCGTTTACACTTACGACTCTTTTGCCGCCGAATGGGGGCCTGCACCTGCGATTGAAAAAGCGTTTGAAGCACAATGTGGCTGCGATCTGCAATTTGTCGCTTTGGATGATGGCGTGTCGATTCTTAACCGTCTGCGTTTGGAAGGCAGCAACAGCAAAGCGGATGTGGTATTGGGGCTGGATAACAACCTTATCGAAGAAGCCAAGCAAACCGGTTTATTGGCGACTCACAGTGTGGATACCAGCAAGGTGACTCTACCCAACGGTTGGAGTGACAACACGTTTGTGCCTTATGATTATGGTTATTTCGCTTTTGTGTACAACAAAGAGAAGCTGACTAACCCACCGACCAGCTTAAAAGAGCTGGTGGAAAAACGTGATGATCTGAAAGTGATCTACCAAGACCCGCGCACTTCAACGCCCGGGCAGGGTTTACTGCTGTGGATGAAATCTGTCTATGGCGACCAAGCGCCACAAGCGTGGAAGCAGCTGGCGAGCAAAACGGTCACCGTGACCAAAGGTTGGTCAGAAGCTTACTCGATGTTTCTCGGTGGAGAGGCGGATCTGGTGCTCTCTTACACCACATCGCCAGCCTATCATTTGATTGCAGAAAATGATGCACGTTTTGCCACGGCGAATTTCAGCGAGGGGCATTACCTCCAAGTTGAAGTCGCCGCCAAAGTCAAAAGCACTAAAAATGGCGAGCTGGCGGACAAGTTCCTGCAATTTATCCTGAGTAATGAGTTCCAAAGCGTGATCCCAACGGGTAACTGGATGTATCCAGTGACGGCGGTTGAACTGCCCAAAGGGTTTGATACTTTGGCGGTACCAACACAATCTCTTTCCTTCAGCGCACAGGAAGTCGCGCAAATGCGTAAGCCATGGATTCGTGAGTGGCAGCAAGCGCTGAGCTTTTAAGGTTAAGCGTTGAATCGAACTCCTCAATTAGGCTTCTGGGTCGCGGCTGGTGTCGCGACTTTTGTCCTCGCAGCATTAGCGGCGCTGCTCTGGCAAGCGCCACCGCTCAATCTGAATCTGATCTGGCAAGATGCCTATTATCGGCATGTTACCCAGTTCAGCTTTTATCAAGCCTTCTGGTCAACCGTGCTCAGTGTGGGGTTGGCAATTCCGGTTGCTCATGCCCTCAGTCAGCGCCGTTTCCCCGGTCGTGATTTACTACTGAAACTGTTCGCGATGACGCTGGTTTTGCCCGTACTGGTGGCGATTTTTGGTTTAATCGCGATTTACGGTAATAGTGGTTTTTTGGCCAAAACGCTGCACAGTGTCGGGCTCTCGCTGCCGTTTTCCATTTATGGTTTTAACGGTATTTTGCTCGCCCATGTGCTGTTTAATTTGCCTTATGCCAGTCGTTTGCTGCTGCAAAGTTTAGAAGCGATCCCCAGTGAGCAGCATAAGCTGTGTGCCCATCTCGGCATGAGCCGTTGGCAGAAGTTTAAGTGGGTCGAGTGGCCGCGCCTGCGTCAGCAACTGCCGCACGTGGCGGGCTTAGTGTTTATGCTCTGCTTTACTAGCTTTGCAACCGTGATGGCGCTCGGCGGCGGGCCTAAAGCAACCACCATTGAGCTCGCGATCTACCAAGCGATCAAATTCGATTTCGATCTGCAAATTGGCGCGTTATTGGCGATTTGGCAGATGTTGCTGTGTACCTTACTGACTTTTACCCTGCAGCGTTTTTCCCATTCCCGACCCATGAACAGTGCTGCGAGCAAGGTGACTGAGCGTTGGATACGTGATTCATGGCGCGCCAAAGTTTGGGATGCGAGCTGGATTGTCGCTGCATGTGCCTTGGTATTGCCACCATTAGTGATGGTTGTGCTGGCAGGTCTCAATTCAAAGCTAGGCAAGGTACTGACGAGCGGTGATTTTTGGTCTGCAGTCAGCCACTCTTTGCAAGTGGCGAGCTTAGCCAGTAGCTTGGCTTTGGCCAGTGGCGTTGCGATGTTACTCACCAGCCGAGCCTTGCGGTTGAAAGCGGCCCATCGCCGCGCGAATGGCGTGGAGTGGATCGCGACTTTAATTCTGGTGACGCCGGGATTAGTGGTGAGTACCGGACTCTTTTTACTGCTGCGTAATATCACCGATGTGTTTAGTTTAGCTTACTGGATTGTGGTCGCAGTCAACGCGCTAATGGCGCTGCCTTATGTAGTAAAAACCTTGAGCCAACCTATGTGGCACTTGGCACAGCAATATGAATTGCTGTGCGCCAGTTTAGGCATGTCTGGTTGGCGTCGATTTCGTTTAGTGGAGTGGCGCGCGCTGCGTAAGCCTCTCTCCCATGCGTTTGCGATCGGTTTTCTGCTCTCGATGGGGGATTTAAGCGCAATTGCCCTGTTTGGCAGCCAAGATTTTCGCACTCTGCCGCTCTATCTGTATCAACTGCTCGGCAGCTATCAGATGGATACTGCGGCGGTAGTGGCGTTGGCTATGCTGATCATGAGTGTGGGTTGGTTTTATGTGATTGAGCGGCTGTTTGCCCAGCGTCCGCTTACCAAGCGCTAATGAGGAAAAGCATGTTAGCTCTAGAAAAAGTGCGTTACGAATATGAGCACGAATGGTTCGAGTTTGATCTGAACGTGGCTGATGGCGACATTGTTGCGCTGATGGGACCCAGTGGCGCGGGTAAATCTACCTTGTTGAGTCTGGTCGCGGGTTTTATCGAACCCGTCAGCGGCAGCATCAAGGTCAATGATCAGTCGGTACTCGGTTTAGCGCCTTATCAACGTCCGTTTTCAATGCTCTTTCAGGAGCACAACCTGTTTGCCCATCTTACCGTGCGTGAAAACATCGGCTTAGGTTTACATCCAGGCCTCAAATTGAACGCTGAGCAGAAACAGCAAGTGGTTGCTGCCGCTCAGCAAGTAGGAATTGCCGACTACCTAGATCGTTTACCTGAGCAACTTTCCGGCGGGCAACGCCAGCGGGTGGCACTCGCGCGCTGTTTTGTGCAGCCGAATCCGATTTGGTTGCTTGATGAGCCATTTTCGGCGCTCGATCCTTTGCTGCGTGAAGAGATGCTTGCTTTGGTGAAACAATTAGCCAGTGAGCGGCAGCGCACTGTAGTGATGGTGACCCACCATCTTAGTGATGCGCGTGCCATCGCCAGCAAAATCGCATTTTTGAGCCAAGGTAAAGTGCAAGTGGTGAGTGATTGTCAGGCAGTGACAGCGCAGCATCCTCATCCTGAACTGGCTCAGTTTGTGGCGGCGGCACTGAGTGAGCCGAAATGACGCTGAGTGAACGGATATACATCGACCGTAAAGAAAAAGGTTAGCTTGCGCTAACCTTTTTTGATGCTGTTGGTTAAAACGAGATGGCTTGCGGCCTCGCGTTTTATTCCGCTGAATCCAGATCGTCTTCACTCTCTTCTTCGATCTCTTGTTTTGCCAACATCGCTTCTTTGAGCAGTTGGAAGATCTCGCGAGACGATTTTGGCGGCTTGTTGCCCGCTTTTTCTTTGCTGGCTTGACGCGCTAACAGACGCAGACGTTGACGATCCGCTTCTGGATATTGCTCCATCGCCACTTCAATCGCGCTATCCCCTTCGGCAACGATGCGATCACGCAGTTGCTCCAGTTTGTGCAGCAATGCAGTAGTTTGTGAATGTTTGTTACGCAGTTTATCCAACGCCGTTTGTAGCGGCTCCGGGTCGATATGGCGCATCAGTTTGCCAATGTATTGCAACTGGCGACGACGAGCTTCGTTTTTAAAACGCTGCGCATCTTTGATCGCTTCGGCCAGATCTTCTGGCAGTGGGAATTTGGCTAACGCGGAAGGTTTTAATTCAACCAGCTCTTCGCCGAGTTTTTGTAGAGCCAGCATGTCATTTTTCAATTCGGTTCTGCTGACCCAAATGATCTCTTCTTCCTCTTCCCAAGGGGCTTTTTGGTTTTTACGTGCCATATTCTTCATCATGATGAGTTACTTATGTCGGCTATTTTAGCAAGAATCGTGGGGAGAAAGCGAAATTCTTGTTATCCTAATAACATCAATAACCAATGGTTGAATGAAATATGGATGTAAAAGAGCGAGTTGCGCTGCAGCGTCAAGAGCTGGAAGCTGCGGTTGCCAAAGCATTAGAGATGGCGGCGGCGAGTTCGGATGCGGCTGAAGTGGCGATCACCAAAAGCACGGGGTTAAGTGTTTCGACCCGCATGTGTGAAGTTGAGAATGTTGAATTCAACAGCGATGGTGCTTTGGGTATCACTGTGTACCGCGCTCAGCGTAAAGGCAGCGCTTCAACATCGGATTTGAGTGAAAAAGCGATTCGACAAACCGTATTAGCTGCGCTGGATATTGCTCAGTACACTTCGGCCGATCCTTATGCCGGCCCTGCGCCGAAAGAATTGATGGTGCAGGATATTCCTGATCTTGACCTCTTCCATCCTGATGAGCCAAATCCTGATGTCGCGGCGCAAATTGCTATTGCGGCAGAACGTGCGGCCTTAGGCTACAGCAAGAAAATTAAGCAAAGCGATGGCGGTAGTTACGATAGCCATTTCGGCATTCGTGTTTACGGCAACAGCCACGGTTTGCTGGCTAGCTATGCCTCCAGTCGCCACAGCATTAGCTGTAGTGTGATTGGTGAAGGTCGCAACGGTGAAATGGAGCGTGATTACAGCTACACCGTGGCGCGTCACCGTGACGATTTATGGACGCCAGAAAGCGTTGGCTTGCAAGCGGCGGAAAATACGGTGAGCCGTCTGGATCCGCAAAAGCTGAAAACGGGTCAGTTCCCCGTGATGTTTGCGGCAGATGTGGCGACGGGCTTAATCGGTCATCTGGTGATGGCGATCAGCGGTGGCAACTTATATCGCAAATCGAGTTTCTTACTCGATCATCTTGGCAAAACCATTCTGCCAACGTGGTTCAATATCAGTGAGCGTCCGCATGTGATGCGTGGTTTGGCTTCCAGCCCATTTGATAGTGAAGGGGTTTGTACCCAAGATCTGGAAATTATCACGGATGGTGTGTTGGCAACTTACTTACTGACCAGCTACGCCGCGCGTAAAATGAACATGACTCCAACCGGTCATGCGGGTGGTATTCACAACTGGTATGTGAAATCGACCGGTCAAAACTACCAACAGATGCTCAAAGAGCTGGGTACCGGCTTGCTGGTGACCGAAGTGATGGGACAAGGGGTGAATGTGGTGACGGGGGATTACTCACGTGGTGCGGCTGGTTTCTGGGTAGAAAATGGTGAAATCAAATACCCTGTTTCTGAAATCACCATTGCGGGCAACCTCAAGCAGATGTTGCAGCAGATTGTCGCAGTGGGCAGTGATATCGAAACGCGCTCCCAGATCCAAACCGGTTCTATTTTGATTGAATCAATGAAGGTCGCGGGCGAGTAAGCTCTGAGCTATTGAATGAAAAAGCCGACAGAAAGTCGGCTTTTTTGTGGATTAAAGATTTGGAAATCGGAAACTAACTGGCAAGCAGCAACGTCGCTAAACCGAGAAAGACGGATAATCCAATCACATCCGTGACAGTGGTGAGCGCCATCCCGCCAGCGAGAGCAGGATCGATATTCATCTTTTTCAGCAAAATAGGAATGCTTACTCCAGCAATGCCGGCCACGATGAGGTTGGTCATCATCGCCGCGGAAATGATCCCGCCAAGCATCCATTCTCCTTTCCACACCACGACGATGGCTCCGATGATCAATGCCCACGTAATGCCATTCAGTAGGCCGATTGCAGCTTCTTTCATCAGCAATTCGCGTTTGTTACTGTCACCGATGTGACCGAGTGCCAGCCCCCGAATCACCAGTGCCACGGTTTGGTTACCGGCCACGCCGCCCATGGATGGCACTATGGTCATCAACACAGCAACCGCTGCCATTTGTTCGAGAGTCGCTTCAAACATGTTCGAAACCGAAGCCGCAGCAAGGGCGGCCAGTACGTTGGCACCGAGCCAAATACTGCGTTTGCGCGCCGATTTGACGACAGGCGCGAAGGTATCTTCATCATCATCCATACCCGCCATACTCATCATCGAGTGTTCGGCGTCTTCACGGATAATATCGACCACGTCATCGATGGTTATACGGCCAACCAGATGCTGATTTTCATCCACCACAGGGGCAGAAACCCAGTTACGCCGTTCGAACAGATTGGCGATGTCCGAGTCTTTCATATCGACTTTGATCGCTTCGTCCGCATCGTCCATCACTTCACTGACCGGCACATCCGGTTGGGTAGTGAGCAGAGAGACAAGGGAAAGATGGCCAATCAGTTTGCTTTCATCATCAATTACATACAGCGCATCGGTGGCTTCTGGTAGTTCGCCTTTCATACGCAGATAACGCAGCACTACGTCGACATCTACATCGGCACGAATGGTGATCACGTCGGTGTTCATCAGACCGCCGGCGGTATCTTCCGGATAGGAGAGAGCGGTCTCGACCCGCATTCGATCCGCGGCATCCATTTGGGACAGAACTTCGCGTGACACATCATCCGGCAAGCTACGCAATACGTAGGCGACATCATCGATGTCCATACCTTCGGTCGCTTCGGCGAGCTTCTCCGGTGCCATTTTCGACACCAGCGCATCCTTAACGTCTTCATTCAGCTCGTCAAGGATTTCACCGTAATCTTCCGGGTCAGTCAGTTGCCACAATACCTCACGCGCTTTACGTGGTGAGGCTTCCAGCAGATGAGCAATATCTTCTGGCTCCATGTCCTGCAGTTGGCGACGGACATGGACAAAGCGGCCATTATCTAAGGCTTCAGTGATTTCTTGGAGGGTGAGGTGAGCTTGGTCAAATTCGATCTGCTCGGCCATGGCTTCCCCCTAGGTTGGAATTGGAATAATGGTCAGCATGGTAACTTAATTTACCCGCTTATTTAATAAGATCTTAGTAAGGGAGAAGGATTTCTTTACTCTTCTTTGCCTTGATAGGGCTAGCGGGTGGGGCTTAGCGATAGGTTCCTAGTGATGAGCCTTACTCATCTTCATCAAATTTTTGTTCGATAAGCTGACAAACGGCCTGTAGTGCTTGTTCGGCTTGCGAGCCTTCTGCGGAGATCACCACATTTTGTCCTTGCGCCGATTCCAGCATCAGTAGTCCCATCACACTGTCGGCAGTCGCTTCACGGCCATCTTGGCTCTGTACGGTCAATACTGCATCAAAGGATTGAGCCAATTGCACCAATTTGACGGCTGCGCGCGCATGCAGACCAAGGCGGTTTTGGATGAGAACGGTTTGGCTCAATTGTGGCATGGTGGACTCCTAGGATTGCTGTTTTTCCAATGAAGTATGGCGGATTTGTACCTGATGACCAAGTTGGGCAAAGTATTCGCCAATCTGTTGTGTCAGATAGACTGAGCGGTGTTTGCCGCCAGTACAACCGATCGCAATGGTGAGATAGCTGCGATTATTTTTCTCAAGCATGGGCAACCAGTATTCGAAGAATTTTTGGATCTGTTGTTTCAGCTCCATCACTTCGCTATGACCTTCCAAGAAAGATTTGATGGGCGCATCCAGTCCCGTCAGCGGGCGCAGGTCGGGCTGCCAATGAGGATTGGGGAGAAAGCGCACATCGAACACATAGTCGGCATCGGTTGGTAAACCGTACTTAAAGCCAAACGATTGAAACACCATAACAAGGTCTTTGCGCTCACGGCCTTCAATCCGCATTCGCACCGTTTCACTCAGCTCATGCAGCGACTGGTTACTGCTGTCGAGCAACAAGTCTGCTTGCTCTTTGAGTGGGCCAAGCAACTGTTTTTCTAACTCAATGGCTTGTGCAAGTGAAGGCTTGCTCTGACTGAGAGAGAGGGGGTGAATGCGCCGCGTTTCACTGTAGCGTTTGAGCAAGGTCTCCTTACTGGCGTCGAGAAACAGCATGCTGACATCGTTGTTCTGCTTGAGCTGGTCGAGTACATCTTGTACCAAGCTTGGTTCTTTGGGCAGATTGCGGATATCAATGCTGACCGCCACGTTTTGTTGACTGCCTTGAACCGATTGGATAAAGGCTGTCAGCAGGCTGACGGGCAGGTTATCGACACAGTAGTAACCAAGGTCTTCGAGTACTCGAAGAGCGACGCTCTTACCGGCTCCCGATTGTCCGCTGACCACGATCAAACGCATACTGTTTGCCTGCTATTGGTTAACCATGATGTTAAACAGTTCTTGATCGCTTGCTGCATTGCGAAGCTGTTTGAGGATCTGTTTATCGTTGAGGCGTTCTGCCATGCAAGCGAGGGTTTTTAAATGCTCTTTGCACTGATCTTCTGGAACCAAGAGAGCAAATAGGAGATCGACCGGGCGGTTATCAATCGAATCAAATTCAATCGGCTCTTCACACTGCAATAGTATGGCGACGGCTTTTTCACTGTCGGACATGCGTGCGTGTGGGATGGCGATCCCGTTACCAATGCCCGTACTGCCCATTTTTTCACGGCTTAACATGCACTCGAACAGTTCGGTGGCATTCTGGCCAGTATGAAGGGCAGCGATTTCGCTGATGATTTCTAGTGCTCGTTTCTTACTAGAACATTGGACTGCACTTTTGGTGCAGTCCAATGAAAGTACTTCGCTCAATTGCATGATTAATGACTACTTAGCTTTTCTTTATGCTTATTCAATTGTCGAACCAATTTATCCACCAAACTATCGATGGCGGCATACATGTTTTCATCGTCCGCGTGGGCGTGAATTTCAGCTTGGTTTACGTGGAGCGTAGCTTCGGCGATCTGGCGCAGTTTTTCAACACGTAAAATGACTTGAACGTGATTAATGTGGTCGAAGAAACGCTCAAGTTTGTCAAATTTGGAGTGAACATAGTCTTGCATTGAATCGGTAAGATCAATGTGGTGGCCTTGAATGTTGATTTGCATAGACTTTCCTTCTCTAGTTTAGGCCTATAGCAGGCGTTTACGCTGACTTGATGGGGAGATGCCAAGTGATTCACGATATTTGGCGATGGTTCGCCGCGCGACTTGGATACCTTGGTCAGCCAGTAGGGTTGCGATCTTGCTGTCACTGAGTGGTTTGGCTGGACTTTCCGCCGCCACCAGTTTTTTGATCAGCGCCCTGATCGCAGTGGACGAGCACTCTCCGCCATTGTCGGTACTGACGTGGCTGGAGAAAAAGTACTTCAATTCAAAAATGCCGCGTGGGGTGTGCATGTATTTCTGCGTAGTGACACGCGAAATCGTTGACTCATGCATTTCCACCGCCATCGCCACATCGTTGAGCACCATCGGCTTCATCGCCTCTTCTCCATACTCGAAGAAATCGTGTTGGTGTTCAACTATGCACTTGGCAACTTTGAGCAGTGTCTCGTTTCTACTTTCTAAACTTTTGATCAGCCATTTTGCCTCTTGCAAATTGGTACGGATGTAGTTGCTCTCCGCATTATTACCGCGCATCAGGTCGGCATACTGCTGATTGATCTTCAGTTTAGGCACACTATCTGGGTTGATGGTGACCAGCCATCGACCTTGTTCTTTATAAACTGATACGTCAGGAATGACGTATTCTGCGTGATCTTGGGCAATTCGACTGCCGGGGCGTGGGTCGAGCTGCTGGATGAGTTGCAGGATCTCGCGCAAGTCCTCTTCTTTGAGCTTAGTCTCTTTCAGAATGGTTTTGTAATCGCGATTTCCTAAATCATCGATGTACTGTGAGAGCAGCAAACGTGCTTCTTCCAGCCAAGGGGTATCACAGGGATAGGTGGTGAGTTGCAGCAACAAGCAGTCTTGCAGATTGAGTGATGCCACACCAAAAGGGTCAAACTGCTGAATGCGCTTACGTACGGCTTCAATCTCATCCAACTCAACTTCATCACTGTGCAGGCTCTCTTGGATCTCCTCTAGTGAGACGGTTAAATAACCGTAGTCGTCCATGGCATCGATAAGCGCCACGGCAATGGTGCGATCCACGTCGCTAAAGGGAGTTAAGTCGAGTTGCCAGTGAAGATAATCTTGCAGGGTTTGGGTGGTTTCACCTTGGTAGATGGGGGCATCATCATCGAGTGCCAGCCCCGTACTGCCGGTATTGGCGCTGTAGACTTCATCCCAAGTGGTATCCATCTCTAATTCAGCGCTGATTTCAGATTTTTCAATCAGATCCGAGCTATCCTGAGGTTCAGGTTCGTAGAGTTCCTCGGGCTCGTGTGAGCTTTCTTCCGTCATACGTACGCTATCGAGCGATGGCGCATCGTCTTGGTTCTCTTCCACCTCTAACAAGGGGTTAGATTCCAATGCTTCCTGAATTTCTTGCTGCAGATCCAGCGTCGAAAGCTGCAACAGACGGATCGCCTGCTGGAGCTGAGGAGTCATGGCTAGCTGTTGACCTAGCTTGAGCTGTAATGACGGTTTCATGCAGTAATGGATGCCTTGTTATTGTTAGTATTGATTGAACTCTACTCTGTTTTAATCATAGACGGAATTGTTCACCGAGATAAACCTGCTTCACCTGTTCATTATTGAGAACATCTTGTGGCGTACCTTCCGCAATCAGACGTCCTTGGCTGACAATATACGCTTTTTCACACACATCGAGCGTTTCACGCACGTTGTGGTCGGTGATGAGGACACCTAGACCGCGATCGCGCAGATGTTCGATGATTTTTTTGATATCGATGACCGAGATTGGGTCAACGCCAGCAAAAGGCTCATCCAGCAAGATAAATTGTGGGTTAGCCGCCAGAGCGCGGGCGATTTCCACTCGGCGTCGTTCACCGCCAGAGAGCGCCATCCCAGCGCTTTTACGAATGTGCTGAATGTGGAACTCTTCGAGCAAATCTTCCAACTTGTCCTGACGCTCCTCATGGGTCAGTTCTTCGCGGGTCTGCAGGACGGCCATGATATTGTCTTCGACCGAGAGCTTGCGAAAGATCGACGCTTCTTGCGGCAGATAACCAATGCCCATCCGTGAACGGCTGTGCATCGGTAGAATGCTGATGTCGTTGTCATCAATGGTGATGGTGCCTTCATCGCGCGCGACAAGGCCGACAATCATGTAAAATGAGGTGGTTTTACCCGCGCCATTGGGGCCAAGCAGGCCAACAATCTGACCTGACTCAACTTGTAAGCTGACGTCAGAAACCACTTTGCGTTTTTTGTAGCTCTTAGCTAAATGCTGTGCTTTTAGAATGGCCATGGTTACTCTTGTTGTACTGCTTGTGGTTGAAGAACGGTAGAGACGCGCCCTTTGCCATCACTATCGGCAATCAGTTTCTGCAAGCTGATTTTGTAGCGGATTTTGCTGCCGCGAATTTCGCTGTCATCTTGTGACAACATGGCTTTATTGATCATCACTAGCTCATCGTCGCGAACTTTGTAGTACAGCTCTTTGGCTTCACCATACAGGGTTTTGCCTTCATCAGTCAGTTGCGAGAAGGTTGCGACGTTGCCGTAGCCTTCGATTTCTTCAATTTTGCCGTTTTCAGCATTACGGATCACGATCAACTTGTCGGCATTGATGTTGATGCTGCCTTGCTTGAGTTTTACATCGCCTAAGAAGGTGACACGATTGCTCTTCATATCCAGTTGTTGACTGTCTGAGTCGATATAAACTGGTTGTTCTCTGTCGGTAGAGAGTGCATAAGCCTGAGTCGAGGCGAGCAAACAAGCAATAAGACTAAGGTGTGAGCGTTTCATATCTACCTTGTACTTGGTTATAAAGTTCAGCCGAATGATCAGCAAAGTTGCCTTTCATCGCTTGACCGTGTGTTTCAAATTGTGGGCCGCGCAGTTCGACCGGTTTATCTGCCCAGAAGTCACGGCTTTTGAGCTGGATACTCATCTCGCTAGTAGTGAGGGTATCAAAGCCGGAGTCTGGGAGTAGATTTTTAGCCAATACGTTGTCATATAAGGTCAGCACCTGATCTTTGCTCAAAATGCCCCTGCGTGCGGTGATTTCCCACTCTTGTAATGTACCTTCCCGATACACTTTGAGTATCGGCGCTTTAAACAGGGTATTGCCGCTTTTCGCATAGTGATCCAGATGAATCGAAGTGATCACGTAGTTGCGGATACCTTGTTCGTTATAAGAAATATTTTCTAAGTTCTCGCCACTGAACATCGGCAGTTCCAAATTGGGAGCCACCTGAATCTTACTGTCTTGTTCTTGTCCCAATAAGTAATAGAGCGACCAAGAAGCAATAAACAACAGTACAACGTAAGCAATGCGCGACAAACTCATAGGCTCAAGCCTTTATGAACATCCAATTCGTTACGCGCTTGCAAAATCAAATCGCACACTTCGCGCACGGCGCCGTGACCGCCTTTGATATGGGTAACGTAATTAGCGCGTTGTGCCAGCAGTGGATGGCCATCGGCCACACACACGCGCAGTGCGACTTTTTCCATTACAGGCCAATCGATGAGGTCATCGCCAATGTAGCCAGTCTGCTCTGGAGCAATGGCCAATTTCTGACAAATATCATAATAAGCCTGCACTTTATCATCCTGACCTTGATAGATCAGTGAAATGCCTAGCGCTTTCATGCGATTTTCAACAATTTGTGAGCGGCGGCCAGTAATGATCGCGATTTCAATCCCCGCATTCATTAGAGCTTTCACTCCATAACCATCACGAGTGTGGAAGGTTTTTAACTCTTCGCCTTGGTTACCCATGTAAATTAAGCCGTCAGAAAACACACCGTCGACATCGCAAATCAGCAGTTTGATCTGTTTGGCAATCTCCAGCAGTGAAGGTTCCACTTCTCCATACAAGGTTGAGACGGTTGAACTCATTACATCACTCCGGCTTTGAGTAGATCGTGCATGTTCAGTGCGCCGACCAATTTATTATTTTCAACGAGCATCAGGCCATTAATGCGTTTGGCCTGCATTAAATTCAATCCTTCTACCGCCAGTAAATTAGGCTGAGCAACGGTTGGTTGGCGCGTCATCACATCGGCAATCACAGTGCTGTGAATATCGATGCGTTTATCAAGAATGCGCCGTAAATCACCGTCAGTAAAAATACCGAGTAGAGTGTCTTGTTCATCGACAATGGCCGTCATACCAAGCCCTTTTTGACTGATTTCGAGCAAAGCATCTCGGATCAAGGCTTGTGGTGCCACTTTAGGCAGTGCGTCACCACTGTGCATGATGTCATTGAGTTTGAGCAAGAGTTTACGCCCAAGTGCGCCACCTGGGTGAGACAAAGCAAAATCTTCTGCGGTAAAACCGCGTGCTTGCATCAGAGCCACCGCCAACGCATCGCCCATTACAAGAGTGGCGGTGGTGCTTGAGGTTGGCGCAAGCTCTAACGGGCAAGCTTCACGCGGTACGGTGATTTGCAGATGGATATCGGCCAATTTCGCCATATTAGAGTTGGGGTTGCCTGTCATGCTGATCACGCGAATACTCAAGCGCTTGAGCACGGGAAGCAGGGCGAGGATTTCTGATGATTCTCCGGAATTAGAGATGGCGAGTACGATATCGCCACGCTCAATCATCCCGAGATCCCCATGTGAAGCTTCACCCGGATGTACAAAAAAGGCAGACGTTCCTGTACTGGCTAAGGTTGCGGCAATTTTCTTACCAATGTGGCCTGATTTGCCCATCCCCATCACCGCTATTTTGCCCGTTTGATTGGCCAAAATCATCGCGCAAGCACGTGCAAAATCGTCATTGATGTACTGTTCTAGTTGTTGCAATGCATGGATTTCGGTTGCCAGCACTTGTTTAGCGACCGTTTGGTAATCAAATGAATGGGGCATCCTCAAGTTTCCTCTTTAATACTCTGCGATATTCATTAACTTAAATATTCAACCACTTAGATGTTGATTAATAGGTAAGTAATGTAACCGATGAAAGAGCACAGTAGGAGTGCGCCTTCTAAGCGAGTGATTTGACGTTTTTTACCTAAAGCGACCGCAACCAGCAGCAGAGATACACCGAGCATCACCCAAAAGTCACGGCTCATGGCTTCAGGGCTAAGCAGAGAAGGGTTAAGTAAACCCGGTAAGCCCATCACCGCTAAAATGTTGAAAACGTTTGAGCCGATAATGTTACCGACCGCCATATCATCTTCGCCTTTAAGCGCGCCCGCCAATGAGGCAGCAAGCTCAGGTAAGCTGGTGCCCACCGCAATAATGGTTAAGCCGATCACCAGATCGCTCATCCCGAAATGCTTGGCAATCACCACCGCGTTATCGACCAGCATGCCTGCGCCAATCGGTAGCAGAATGAGACCGACTACTACCCAAAATGCGGCTTTCGGGTTACTGACGCCAACCGGAATCTCCGATTCTTGTTCATCCAGCAAGGCATCGCCGTTTTGCTTCTCTTTGCGGCTCACTTGCAGCATGACCAAAATAAAGGCAGCAAACAGGGCGATCAGTAAAATACCTTCATAGAAACCAAGGTGATTGTCCCACAAAATCGCACCGGCAATCAGAGTCACACCAATCATCATCGGCAGTTCTCGACGTAACACCGCCGAGCCAACTGAGAGCGGCTTAACAAGCGCGGTGATACCTAAAATCAAAGCGATATTGGCAATGTTTGAACCCAGGACGTTACCCACAGCGGTATCGGTTTTACCCTCTAGGGCTGCGGTGGCGGAAACCATCATCTCGGGTGCTGAGGAGCCCATCGCTAAGATAGTCATACCGATCACTAAAGGGGAAATGCCAATATTGCGAGCTAATGCCGCAGATCCGAACACCAATTTGTCCGCGCCCCAAACTAGGATTGCGAGACCAATAAACAGAAAGACCATCGCTTCAATAAGCATGTTGATTCCCAAGTAATAAAATGAAAACAAAGGCCTTCGGGTTGGATGCACAAACGCTAAGAGTGTCGACTCTTAGACAGAGCAAGCACCTCCATCAATGGACGAATTTGCGCACGGTTAGGCATCTTTAGCCGTTTAGGCAGAAAATTGACCGCCAATTTTGACGTGTTGGGTATGAAAAGGGAAGTCGAAGTTCCAATTAATTATCCTTATCTCCTTCCGATTTTGCCTGTTTGTCATGATAAGCGTCAGCCTTTAAAGCTTGTGTTTGCGTGGCCTTCGGTATGCTATCGACTATGCTGGATGAGGGCTTTTATCTTGTTTCTATGGTGCAAAATGCGAGACATGGCTTTGACAAATCTCGGTCAAGAACCCAAGCATGCATTGAAGCGTGCTTTTAATTGCATCATATTGTGCATTATCATGCGCATTCTTTCAGGATGTCGACCTAACAGTGAAGTGCCCATATGTCTGAATCTGACTTAGTCACCATCAAAAAATTGCGTTTTTCGCGCTCGCAGCGCGTGATTTTTGATGACATCGATCTGCATGTCCCCAAAGGCAAAGTAACCGCGATTATGGGGCCTTCAGGGATAGGTAAAACCACGCTCTTACGCTTAATCGGTGGTCAACTGTTGCCTGAGCAGGGTGAGATCTGGTTCGATGGTGACAACATTCCTACTCTCAGTCGTCGCAAACTATACCGCGCGCGTAAAAAAATGAGCATGCTGTTTCAATCAGGCGCACTCTTTACCGACCTTAATGTGTTTGACAATGTGGCTTATCCGCTGCGTGAACATACCGAGCTCGATGAATCCATGATCAAAACCTTGGTACTTCTTAAATTAGAGGCCGTGGGTTTACGTGGTGCCGCGTATTTAATGCCGAGCGAACTGTCAGGCGGAATGGCGCGCCGAGCCGCTCTGGCGCGTGCGATTGCGCTCGACCCTGAATTGATTATGTTTGATGAGCCGTTTGTGGGGCAAGACCCCATCACCATGGGCGTGTTAGTGGAATTAATCCGCAGCCTCAACCAAGCCTTGGGGGTGACGTCTGTGGTGGTATCGCACGATGTGCCTGAAGTCATGAGCATTGCAGATTGGGTTTATCTGTTGGCAGATGGTAAGGTGATCGCTCAGGGTACACCACAAGCGCTGCGTGATAATCCCGATCCGCGCGTACAACAATTTTTATGCGGCGATGCAGATGGACCTGTGCCATTTCGTTTTCCTGCCCAGCCGATAGAACAGGAGCTGTTTAGTGCTAAATGATGTGATGCGATGGGTCAGCTCAGTCGGGCAACGCACGCTAGCGGTCAGTGAAACTTTTGGCCGTGCGAGTTTGATGTTGTTCGGTGCACTGGTGGGGCGTCCGCAGCCGGTACGTCATTTCCCTCTTTTAGTCCGTCAGTTGTACAGCATTGGCGTGCAGTCTTTGGCCATCATCATTGTCTCGGGTCTTTTTATTGGCATGGTGCTCAGCTTGCAAGGCTATGTGATTCTGGTTGATTACGGTGCTGAAACCAGCCTAGGTCAAATGGTGGCGTTATCATTGCTGCGTGAATTAGGCCCAGTAGTCACGGCACTGCTGTTTGCTGGGCGTGCTGGTTCCGCCTTAACTGCTGAAATTGGTTTGATGAAAGCGACCGAGCAATTATCCAGTTTGGAGATGATGGCGGTTGACCCACTGAAACGCGTTATTGCGCCACGCTTCTGGGCCGGCGTTATCTCCATGCCGCTGTTGGCGATGATTTTCATGGCGGTTGGTATTTGGGGTGGTCAATTGGTGGGTGTCGATTGGAAAGGGATTGATCACGGCAGTTTCTGGTCAGCCATGCAAGCCTCGGTCGAATTAGGTCAAGATATCGGTAACAGCACCATCAAATGTGTGGTGTTTGCGTTTACCGTGACTTGGATTGCTCTGTTTAACGGTTATGACGCGATCCCCACTTCAGAAGGGATCAGCCGAGCCACCACCCGCACCGTAGTGCACTCATCACTGGCCGTACTTGGGCTAGATTTTGTTCTAACCGCATTGATGTTTGGGAACTGATCATGCAACAAACACGAAAAATTGAATTTTGGGTTGGCAGCTTTGTACTCGCAGGAATTTGCGCGATTTTGGTGATGATTTTTCAGGTCGCTGACGTGAAAGGTCTGGGTGCTAGCGATACTTATCGCCTGACGGCGGAGTTTGACAACATTGGTAGCTTGAAAGTGCGTTCGCCAGTCAAAGTCGGTGGTGTCGTGGTTGGACGGGTTGAGTCGATTGCACTCAATAAAAAAAGCCTACTGCCTACCGTGACGTTGGCGGTCGATAGCCAATATAACCAGTTTTCTGAAAACTCAAGCTTACAGATCCTGACCTCAGGTTTGATCGGTGAGCAATATTTGAGCTTAGTGCCGGGTTTTGTGTTGGATGACGAAGCCATGCTTAAAGATGGCGATCGCATTGAAGATACAAAATCAGCATTGGTTCTTGAAGATTTGATCGGCCAAGTGCTGTACAGCGTGGGTGGTGGATCAGATAAGGACAAGAAGGAATAAGTCATGTGGAAGAAAGCCCTGCTCCTAGTGAGTGTTCTGGTCATGCCTTGGCTCGCAACCGCGGCCACCATTGATAGTAGCAACCCTTATCAAATGATGAAGGCGGTGGCTGAAAAGTCGTTCGATCGTCTGAAAAATGAGCAAGAGAAAGTGCATCAAGATCCGCAGTACCTCAAAGTGATTGTGGAAGAAGAATTGATGCCTTATGTGAATGATCAATACGCCGCCCTGAAGTTGCTTGGCCCGAACCTCAAGGGCGCGAAACGTGAAGATGTGGCAGAGTTTGTTAAAGCGTTTCGTGATTACTTGGTCACCAACTATGCACAGGTATTAACGCAGTATACAAATCAAACCATCGAGTTTGGCCCTGAAATGCCTCTAGAAGACGATCGTCGGATCACCAGTGTTAAAGTCGAAATTGTTGATGCGCCGCGTCCGAATATCAAACTGGAGTTTAAACTACGCCAAGAAAAATCCGGTGAGTGGAAAGCATTCGATATGATCGCTGAAGGGGTGAGCCTGCTTTCCAGTAAGCAATCGGAGTGGAACGGAAAAATTCGTCAAGATGGCATTTTAGCGGTAGCACAAGAGTTAGAACAATTGGCTAAACAACCCATTCGTTTTGAGAGCAAAAATTAATGACTCATCCACAATGGTTAGTTGAGAATGAACGAAAGTTCAGTTTGATTGGCGAGTTGGATCGAGAAACCGTGCCTGAATTGTGGATCTTTCTCAAAAATTGGCAGCCGCAAGTGAAGCAAATCGAGCTTTCTTTGCAACAAGTTGTCAGAATTGACTCGGCGGGAATGGTGCTGTTAATTCACTTAATAGAGCATGCAAAAGTGATAAACTGTCATATAATGCTCAGCTTCGTGCCAGAGCAGCTGCGCACACTGTTTCAGTTGAGCAATATTGAACATCTGATGTCTCAACACATAGCCAAACCAGCAGAGGTGAATTGTGGATAGTGCACAAGTCCAACAAATTTTACAACAAGCTCTTAATCTCGAAGAAATTCATGTCAAAGGAGAGGGCAGCCACTACGAAGTGATCGCTGTCGATGCTTGTTTTGCCGATATGAGCCGCGTGAAGAAACAGCAGATGATTTATGCCCCTTTAATGGGTTACATCCAACGCAATGATATTCACGCGGTCACAATGAAGACGTTTACCCCACAAGAGTGGGCACGCAATAAGAAGTTGATGTCCCTTTAAGGTTTTTATGGAAAAGTTTCGAGTTATTGGGTCCACGCAGCCACTCCAAGGCGAAGTGACCATTTCAGGCGCAAAAAATGCTGCCCTACCGATTTTGTTTGCTTCAATTTTGGCGGAAGAGCCAGTTGAAGTGGCCAATGTGCCTCACCTGCGTGACATCGACACCACGATGGAACTGCTTGAGCGTTTAGGCGCAAAAGTGAAACGTAATGGTTCGGTGCATGTGGATGCGGGTTCAATCAACCAATATTGCGCACCTTATGATTTGGTGAAAACCATGCGTGCCTCGATTTGGGCATTAGGTCCATTAGTGGCGCGTTTCGGTCAAGGCCAAGTCTCTCTGCCGGGTGGTTGCGCGATTGGTGCTCGCCCAGTGGATCTGCATATCCATGGTTTGGAACAGCTTGGTGCAACCATTACCTTGGAAGATGGCTACGTGAAAGCCCACGTTGATGGCCGTTTGCAAGGCGCGCATATTGTGATGGATAAAGTGAGCGTGGGCGCCACGATCACCATCATGTGTGCCGCAACCTTAGCAGAAGGCACTACCGTGCTGGATAACGCGGCGCGCGAGCCAGAGATTGTGGATACCGCCATGTTCCTCAATAAACTGGGCGCGAAAATCTCTGGTGCTGGCACGGACAGCATTACCATTGAAGGTGTAGAACGCCTTGGCGGTGGTAAGCATGCGGTGGTTCCCGATCGTATCGAAACCGGTACTTTCTTAGTCGCAGCTGCCGTATCGCGTGGCAAAATCATGTGTCGTAATACGCACGCTCATCTGTTAGAAGCGGTCTTAGCTAAGCTTGAAGAAGCCGGTGCTGAGATTGAGTGTGGCGATGATTGGATCAGCTTGGATATGACAGGGCGCGAGTTAAAAGCCGTCAATGTACGTACTGCGCCGCACCCAGGTTTTCCAACCGACATGCAAGCGCAGTTCACACTGTTGAACATGATGGCAAAAGGCGGTGGCGTGATCACTGAAACCATCTTCGAAAACCGCTTTATGCATGTACCTGAGTTAAAACGTATGGGTGCCAAAGCGGAAATTGAAGGCAATACCGTGATTTGCGGTGATGTCGATCGTTTAAGTGGCGCGCAAGTGATGGCGACCGATCTGCGAGCTTCTGCCAGTCTGGTGATTGCAGGTTGTATCGCCAAAGGCGAAACCATTGTCGATCGTATCTATCACATTGATCGTGGTTACGAGCGAATTGAGGACAAACTCTCAGCGCTTGGTGCCAATATTGAGCGTTTCCGCGACTAGCGTTAAACTCCTCATTCATGAATCGGCCGAAATCCAAGGGTTTCGGCCTTTTTCTTCCAGTGCCTTCGGAGAAGTTGCATGATTGCGTTATTGCGAATCTTGGCAGTGGCAGTGTTCGCTGTCTATATGTTTGTGTTTGGTTGTGGTTACTGCTTATTGAGCCCTCGTAACCCTAAACACGTTTATACCTTTGGTAAGCAGTTTGCGGCGATGTCGAAAGTGTTCGGCATTAAGCTTGAATACCGCGCTCCGGCCGATGTCGATCAGCGTGGTCAGCACATTTATATTGCTAACCACCAGAATAACTGGGATCTGTTTACCGTTTCTAAAGCGGTAACGCCAAAAGTGGTCACCGTCGGTAAGAAAAGTCTCGCGTGGATGCCACTGTTTGGTCAGCTCTATTGGTTGACGGGCAATATCCTGATTGATCGCGCCAACAAAGCCAAAGCCAAAGGCACCATTGATCAAGTGGTTGATTCGATGAAACAGAGCGATGTTTCGGTGTGGATGTTTCCGGAAGGTACGCGCTCACGTGGTCGCGGTTTATTGCCGTTTAAAGCTGGCGCTTTCCATGCGGCGATTGGTGCGGGTGTGCCAATTATTCCTATCGTGTGCAGCTCGACCGATAAGCTTAAATTCAACCGCTGGAATAACGGCCATGTGATTGTCGAAGTGTTGCCTCCCATCAGCACCGAAGGCTACAGCAAAGAGAATATCCGCGAGCTGTCACAGCACTGTTATGATCTGATGAAAGCCAAACTGGCACAGTTGGATGCCGAAGTGGTTGAGCTGAACCGTAAAGCCTAGCCGCAGTTTTGATCAAAACGAATAAAAAGAAAGGGTTGCCACTGGCAACCCTTTTTGTATTTGAGAACCAATAAAATGGATTACTTGCGTACCGCGATCGCTTCGATTTCGATGCCCACATCTTTTGGCAGACGTGCCACTTCAACACAAGAGCGCGCTGGGTAGTGCGCCACTTTATGCTCATCAAAGAATGCGCCGTACACTTGGTTTACCGTGCCGAAGTCGTTGAGATCTTTCACGAATACGGTCATTTTCACAATGTCACCGACGGTTAGGCCAGAGGCTTCAACCACGGCTTTCACGTTGTCCAGCGATTGGCGAGCTTGCGCAGCGATATCCGCAGGAATTTCACCTGTGGCAGGATTTACTGGGATTTGACCAGACGTCAGTACCATGTTGCCAAGATCAACACCTTGAATGTATGGGCCAATGGCAGCCGGAGCCGCGTCAGTATGCAGAACTTTTGTCATCTTTCTTATCCGTTAGTGGTTCGAAAATCGCTGTTCAGTTTGCCTGTAAAGCTTTGGTAGGTAAAGCGCCGCGCGCTCATTTATCCCTATCTTGCTGACAGCGGTTAAGCTTCGATTTCCGTGACCACATCGCGCGCAAACACTTTTTCGCAGTATTTGCATTTTAGGCGGATGTCGTTGTTCTTCTCAGAAAGCTTGAAGCTGCTTTCCACGGGCTCATTGTGAGAAATGCAGTTGCTGTTTGGGCAGGCAAACACATTGTTGATGCGCTCTGGGAGTTGCAGCGCTAACTTCTTCACCACTTCGTAATTTTCAATTTGGTTCACGGTCGCGTGTGGCGCGTACAGCGCGAGTTTGTTGGCTTGCGCTTCACTGATGAACACATTTTCAATCTTGAGCAGATCTTTGCTGCCGAGGGCAGAAGAGGGCAGATTGAGGCCAATGGTGACACGCTGCGCGGAGTTGTGCATATCAAACAGCTTCAGCACTTTAATCCCTACTTTGGCGGGAATGTGGTCAATCACCGTGCCGTTTTTGATCGCTTCAACTTGTAATTTCGTCTCTTTGTTCATGATTGCTCTCCTTACAGCGATTCGTTCAAAACTAGAGCCAGCAAGGCTTCACGGGCGTAAACACCGTTCTCAACTTGCTCGAAATAGTAGGCGTGTGGGGTTTTATCGACATCGGTGGTGATCTCATCCACGCGTGGCAGTGGGTGCAGCACTTTGAGATTGCTGCGCGCATCGCTCAGGTGAGCGGCCGTCAAGATATAGGCCGATTTGATGTGTGCGTATTCCGACTCATCAAAACGCTCTTTCTGTACACGCGTCATGTAGAGAATATCCAGCTCTGGGATCACGCTTTCCATATCGCTGAACACTTGGTATTTCACACCAGCTTCATCCAGCTCTTCACAGATGTAGTCTGGCATCGCTAGGGCTTCCGGTGCCACAAAGTAGAAGCGGTTGTTATCAAATTTAGCCAGCGCTTGTGCCAGCGAATGCACGGTGCGGCCATATTTTAAATCACCGACAAACGCGACATCGAGGTTATCGAGACGGCCTTGGGTTTCGAAAATGGAGTAGAGGTCGAGCAGGGTTTGCGATGGGTGTTGGTTTGAACCATCACCAGCGTTAATCACTGGGATGCCGTTAGAAAATTCAGACGCTAAACGCGCGGCACCTTCTTGCGGATGACGCATCACAAAAGCATCAACATAAGAGGAGATGACGCGTACTGAGTCGGCTAAGGTTTCGCCTTTCTTCGCCAGTGACGTGTTGCCGCCGTTATCAAAGCCAATCACGCTGCCACCGATACGTTGAATCGCCGTTTCAAATGAGAGGCGAGTACGAGTGGAGGGTTCGAAGAAACAGCTGGCCACGACCTTATGCTTAATCAATTCTGGATTCGGTTGTGCCTTCAGTTGGCCTGCGGTTTTCACTATCAACTCCAACTCAGCGCGTGAGAGTTCAGCAATGGAGATGATGTGCTTTTGGTAAAGCGAATTCGCCATGATCGTCTTCCCTATATTTTCTAACAGCCATAAAAAAGCCCCCCATAAGGGAGGCTTTAACAAATCGATGAGGGGAAAAACAGTGAGGCCAGTAAGCCAATTTGCTTACTATAGTGGACACTGCTTTGAGCTGCACGCTGTGCAAATTTCATTGGCTACCCCTCAGACAAACGGTCGGCATTATACGCCGAAAGTGTGTGAGCGCAAGCGATTACATCACAGAGTGCAGGGATATTAAATCAGTGGCAATTCATTGACCTAACGTTGCGACCATCACTGCTTTGATGGTGTGCAGTCGGTTCTCCGCTTCATCAAACACAATCGAATATTCTGACTCAAACACCTCTTCGGTGACTTCCAATCCTTGCATGCCGTATTTGGCCGCAATCTCTTGGCCTACTTTGGTTTGGTCATCATGGAATGCCGGTAAGCAGTGCATGAATTTGACCTGTGGATTGCCTGTTGCTTTGATCACATCCATGTTGACTTGATATGGCTTCATTAACGCAACCCGCTCATCCCACGCATCCGCCGCTTCGCCCATCGAAACCCATACATCGGTATAAAGGAAATCACAGCCTTTTACGCCTTCTTGAACCTCTTCGGTCAAAGTGATTTTGGCTCCGGTTTGCTTGGCAATCTCTTGGCAGGTTGCCACTAATGATTCATTCGGCCAGTAGGCTTTGGGCGCGACTAAGCGAATATCCATGCCCATTTTGGCGGCTCCCACCATCAGGGAATTGCCCATGTTGTTGCGTGCATCGCCAAGGTAAGCAAACTTCATTTCATGCAGTTGTTTACCGCGTCCGTGCTCTTGCATAGTCAGAAGATCGGCCAAGATCTGCGTGGGGTGAAACTCATCCGTTAAGCCATTCCACACTGGCACCCCCGCGTATTTTCCTAGCACTTCAACAATCTCTTGGCCAAAGCCACGATATTGAATGCCATCGTACATGCGGCCTAACACGCGCGCGGTATCTTTCATCGACTCTTTATGGCCAATTTGCGAGCCAGAAGGGCCGATGTAAGAGACTTGCGCACCTTGATCAAACGCCGCCACTTCAAAGGCACAGCGAGTACGGGTCGATGACTTTTCAAAGATCAACGCAATGTTTTTGCCTTGCAGGGTTTTCTGCTCGGTGCCTGCGTATTTGGCGCGTTTTAGCTCGGCAGACAGATCCAGCAGGAAGTGGATCTCTTTTGGAGTGAAGTCGAGCAGTTTTAAAAAGTTGCGATTACGTAAATTGAAAGCCATTTCCCTATCCTCGTTTGGCGATTCCAGTTGCGGCTAGTAAAGCATGAAAATGCTATAAAAGTGAATAAATATTTTAAATTAAATAAAGAAAAGGCAAGTGAGGATAGATTTTGTGAGGCGAGATGCACATAACATCTCGCCAAAAGTGATTATAAATTCTCTTCGGCGAATTCAGCCAAGCGGCTGCGTACTACGCCATTGAGGTGGATGTTGGCGCTGCCTTCAAAATTTTTGAAGCGCTCAACCATGTAGGTAAGGCCTGAGGTCACAGGGGTTAAATAGTGGGAGTCAATCTGCGCTAAGTTACCAGAGCAGACAATCTTGGTGCCTTCCCCACAGCGGGTGATGATGGTTTTGATCTGCGAGGCGGTGAGGTTTTGACACTCATCGAGCAGCACGAAAGCGTTTTGGATTGAACGACCGCGCATAAAGTTGATCGATTTAAACTGAATGTTGGCTTTATCGCAGATGTATTTGAGCGAGCCATCGGTACAGTGATCATTTTTATGCAGCGCTTCTAAGGTATCGGTGACAGAGGCAAGCCACGGCATCATCTTTTCCTCTTCCGTGCCGGGCAGGAAACCAATTGATTCGCCGATATCAGGGGTGTTACGAGTGACGATGATTTTATCGAACATTTTGCGCTCGACGGTTTGCTCCAACGCTGCCGCCATCGCCAGTAAAGTTTTACCACTGCCCGCCGCACCGGTCAGGATCACCAGATCGATATCCGGATCGAGCAGTGCGTCCAGCGCCATCCCTTGGTAGATATTTTTTGGGGTGATGCCCCACGCTTTGCGATGCATCATGCGTTCACGGCTCAGATCGCGCAGCGTCAATTTATCGCCATCGATGGTTTCGACCCGCGCGGCAAAATCGCTGTCTTCATCAATGACATATTGGTTGAGGAAGGTTGGATCGAACGGCGCGCGATCCAGTTTATGAAAGGTTTTGCCGCCGAGCGTGTAGCTCGCGACATCTTCGACGCTGTCCCAAAAACTGCCGGGACGAGTTTGAAAGCCCTTGGTCAGGTATTGAATATCATCAATCAGTTGGTCGGTGCGGTAGTCCTCTACATACAGCACACCCGCTCCTTTGGCGCGCAAACGCATGTTGATGTCTTTGGTCACCAGTACCACGGCGCGTGGCGCACGTTGAGTTTGGAGATAAAGTACGGCATTGAGGATCCGGTTATCGCCCTCTTTATCGGTAAAGGCTTTGACGGTTTCATGCAGTTCATAATCGGCGAGGATCGAGATGGTTCCTGTTGCGCCCTCTTGCTTAGAAAGCGGGATCCCTTCGGTGATTTCTTCGGGAGTGGCATCATGGAATAAGTGCTCTAAAGCCCGAATCGCTACGCGTGCATCGCGCGCCACATCGCGTTTGCTGTCTTTGATTCGGTCGAGTTCTTCAAGAACGGTCATCGGGATGACCACGTCGTGCTCTTTAAAAGAGTAAATCGCGAGAGGTTCGTGGAGTAGGATATTGGTATCCAGTACAAACAGTTTCCGATCGGTATCGCCCATAAGCGTCTCCTTGCTACATGTAGCATGCTTTGTCGTGGATGTTCACAAGCGGCCTGTAGGATCGTACGCTCAGGTGAGCGTTGCGATCATTGTCGACTTGCTGCAAACCCGTGTTGATACTCTCTGTTTGAACTTGCAGGCTTTGTGCCAACCAATTTTTGACACAAATCCCGCACCTTCAATTCGAGTATAGCAATCATCTTGTTAACAAATGCCATTGGTTTTTGACAATTTGATGTCACCCAAAAGCTCTACAAAAAAAAGCGCGTTACGGCAGGGAATGGGCGTGACCTGTGTCACGCCATCAAGTAAGATTAGCGGCCTTTTTCTGCACTCAAAGCGGTCAGCATCCATAATAAAAAGCTGGCTGGAGTGAAGTGCAAAAATTCTCTGCAACGCTATTTGATGAGGTAGTCCATTCATGTCATTTGCTTTAGGGCAACGCTGGATAAGCGATACGGAAAGTGATCTCGGGTTAGGTACTGTGGTGGCGCTTGATGCGCGTACAGTGACCTTGATGTTTGCAGCATCGGAAGAAAATCGTGTTTATGCACGTTCAGATGCGCCGGTCACCCGTGTGATCTTTAATGTCGGCGATGTGGTGGATAGTCAGCAAGGCTGGTCGTTACAAGTTGAACAAGTGGTGGAAGACCAAGGCGTCTACACCTATCTAGGCACGCGAGTGGATACCGAAGAAAGCGGTGTCGCGCTGCGTGAAATTTTCCTCAGTAACCAAATTCGTTTTAATAAACCGCAGGACAAGTTGTTTGCCGGTCAAATCGATCGCATGGACAACTTCGTGCTGCGTTATCGCGCTCTAGCCAATCAATATCAGCAGCACAAAAGCCCAATGCGTGGTTTGTGTGGTATGCGCGCAGGGCTGATCCCGCATCAGCTGTACATTGCCCATGAAGTCGGTCGTCGCCATGCCCCTCGCGTGTTACTGGCCGATGAAGTCGGTTTGGGTAAAACCATCGAAGCGGGCATGATCATCCATCAGCAAGTGCTGACTGGGCGTGCTGAACGCATCCTGATTGTGGTACCTGAAACGCTGCAACATCAATGGTTGGTGGAGATGATGCGCCGTTTCAACCTGCACTTTTCCATTTTTGACGAAGAGCGCTGCGTGGAAGCCTTTAGTGAGGCAGATAACCCATTTGAAACTCAGCAGTATGTGCTGTGTTCACTCGATTTCTTGCGTAAAAGCCGCCAGCGTTTTGAACAAGCCTTGGAAGCGGAATGGGATTTGTTGGTCGTCGATGAAGCTCACCATCTTGAGTGGCACCCAGAAAAGCCAAGCCGCGAATATCAAGTGATTGAAGCTCTGGCCGAACAGACTCCGGGCGTACTGCTATTGACGGCAACGCCTGAGCAGTTAGGTCGTGAAAGCCACTTTGCTCGTCTGCGCCTGCTGGATGCCGATCGTTTCTACGATTACCAAGCCTTTGTTAAAGAAGAAGAGCAATACGCACCCGTTGCCGATGCCGTTACTGCGCTGTTCAGCGGTGAGAAGCTGAGTGATGAAGCGAAAAATAAAATCACTGAGCTTCTGTCTGAGCAAGATGTTGAGCCGCTGTTTAAAGCGTTGGAAAGCCACGCCAGTGAAGACGAAATTGCTTTGGCGCGCCAAGAGCTGATCGACAATCTGATGGATCGTCACGGTACTGGGCGCGTGTTGTTCCGTAACACGCGTGCGGCTATCAAAGGCTTCCCTGTGCGTAATGTGCATTTGCTGCCATTGGAGATCCCTTCTCAATACACCACGTCAATGCGTGTTGCGGGCATGCTCGGCGGTAAACTGACGCCAGAAGCGCGCGCGATGAAAATGCTCTACCCAGAAGAGATTTTCCAAGAGTTTGAAGGCGATGAGTCAAGCTGGTGGCAATTTGACTCACGCGTCAACTGGCTGCTCGAAAAAGTCAAAGCCAAACGCAGCGAGAAGATCCTCGTCATCGCTTCACGTGCCAGTACCGCATTGCAGCTAGAGCAGGCACTGCGTGAGCGTGAAGGCATTCGTGCAACGGTATTCCATGAAGGCATGTCGATCATTGAGCGTGACAAAGCCGCCGCTTACTTTGCCCAAGAAGAGGGCGGCGCGCAGGTACTGATCTGTAGTGAAATTGGCTCGGAAGGTCGTAATTTCCAGTTTGCTAACCAGTTGGTGATGTTCGATCTGCCGTTCAATCCAGACTTGCTAGAGCAGCGTATCGGGCGTTTGGATCGTATTGGTCAAAAACGTGATATCGACGTGTACGTGCCGTACCTGACCGAAACGTCACAAGCGATTTTGGCGCGTTGGTTTCAAGAAGGTTTGAATGCCTTTGCGGAAACCTGCCCAACCGGTCGTGCGGTGTATGATGCTTTCGCTGAGCGTTTGATCCCCATTCTGGCCGCCGGTGGCGGTGAAGAGCTGGAAGTGATCATCGAAGAGTCAGCCAAGCTCAACAAAACGCTGAAGTCACAGCTGGAAGTCGGGCGTGATCGCTTGCTGGAAATGCATTCTAACGGTGGCGAAAAAGCGCAGCAGATTGCTGAGCAGATCGCGAAAACCGATGGTGATACCAATCTGGTGACGTTTGCGTTGAGCCTGTTTGATGCGATTGGTCTGCATCAAGAAGATCGTGGCGAGAATGCTCTAGTGGTGACTCCTGCCGAACACATGATGGTGCCAAGCTATCCGGGTCTTCCTTATGAAGGCGCCACCATTACCTTTGATCGTGACACCGCACTGTCGCGTGAAGATATGCACTTCATCAGCTGGGAACACCCCATGGTGCAAGGCGGCATTGATTTGCTGATGAGTGAAGGGGTGGGGACTTGCGCGGTGTCGCTGTTGAAAAACAAAGCGCTGCCAGTGGGTACCATCTTGCTGGAACTGGTGTATGTGGTGGATGCCCAAGCGCCGAAACGCAGTGGCATCAGCCGCTTCTTGCCTGTCTCTCCAATCCGAATTCTGATGGATGCGCGCGGTAATGATCTCTCTTCGCAAGTGGAGTTTGAAAGCTTTAACCGTCAGCTTAGCCCAGTGAATCGTCATTTGGCCAGCAAGTTGGTGAGCTCAGTACAGCATGACGTGCATCGTTTGATTACGGCAAGCGAAGCGGCGGTTGAACCGCGAGTGAGCGCGATTCGTGAACAAGCGCAGCGTGATATGCAGCAGAGCCTCAACAGCGAGTTGGAGCGTTTGTTGGCACTCAAAGCGGTTAACCCGAACATTCGTGATGAAGAGATCGAAGTGCTGGAGCTGCAAATCAAAGAGCTGACTGGCTATATTGCGCAGGCGCAGTATCAGCTGGATTCACTGCGTTTGATTGTGGTGGCACACAACTGATGACGTAGGCCCTCAAAACGAGGGCCTTGTTTTATTCCCTTTTGGCGACATTTTGCGTATATAATGCGCCGTTTTTTGTGATACGAGACGATAGCGATGGCAATGACCGAGTACAATCCGCCTAAGGATCCGTGGATTGATGTGATTTATGAGGATGAACACATCATCGCAGCCAACAAGCCTTCTGGTTTGTTATCTGTTCCTGGGCGACCTGTTGAGCACTACGACAGTATGTGGGCTCGTTTGGTGGATTACTGCCCTGATGTGAAGGTCGTCCACCGTTTGGATATGTCGACTTCTGGGCTGATCCTGTTTGCGAAAGGCAAACATATGGAATCGGCGTTGAAGAAGCAGTTCCAGTATCGTCTCACTCATAAAATCTACTATGCCCGCGTATGGGGTGTGATGGAGCAAGATGAAGGCGAAGTGAATTTGCCGCTGTGTTGTGATTGGCCAAACCGCCCGAAACAGAAAGTCTGTTTTGAAGAGGGACGTGATTCTCTGACCCGCTATCAAGTCGTAAAGAGAGAAGAGAAAACCACAGTCGTACGCCTTATTCCGATCACTGGACGATCTCATCAGCTGCGTGTGCACATGCAATCGCTCGGCCATCCGATTGTCGGTGATGATCTTTACGCGCCACAAGAAGCCGTCGAGTTTGCCGATCGTCTGCAACTGCACGCCGCGGAGCTCTGTTTCTACCATCCACGTAGTCATTGGCTACGCACTCTGTTTGTCCCTTGTGACTTCTATCCCGAAGCCGAGGAGCAGATTTTGCAGCATTTCGATCCTGAGCGAAAATTACCGGACTATAAAAAGCTATCCCAAGACTAATCTTATTGTGGGTAGCGGATAATCAGACCCGGAGTCAGCATGTCACTACCCACTACTTCTTTGCCTACGGTCGTTTTTCTCGACCGCGCGACCATTCCGCGCCATATCCTCTTACCTGCTCTGCCTTTTGAACACCATTGGCTTGAGTATGATGCTTGTGAGCCTCAGCAAGTGGTTGAGCGCCTCTTAGCGGCCGATATTGTTATCACCAATAAAGTGGTACTCACCCGTGAAATGCTGGTTCAGTTGCCTAAGCTCAAGCTGATCGCTATTTCTGCCACGGGCACCAACAACGTCGATTTGCAGGCGTGTCGTGACCTGAATATCGCAGTGTGTAATGTGCAGGGCTATGCCACGCGCTCTGTCCCTGAGCATGTTGTCGCCATGATGTTTGCTTTAAGACGTAATCTTATCGGTTATCACAATGATATTGCGGCCGGAGAGTGGCAGCGCCATAAGCAGTTCTGTTTTTTCACGCATCCGATTGGCGATATTGCGGGTTCAACCATGGGCATTATCGGCAGTGGTGCATTAGGCCAAGCGACGGCGAATTTGGCTCGCGCATTAGGTATGCATGTGCTGTTGGCTGAACGTAAAGGTCAGGTGGAATGCCGCGATGGGTACACACCATTTGAACAAGTGCTGGCGCAGTCGGACGTGCTATCACTGCACTGTCCGCTGACCGATGAAACGCGAAATATTATCTCAGAAGCGGAATTGGCGCAGATGAAGCCCAATGCTCTTCTGATCAATACTGGGCGCGGCGGTTTAGTGGATGAACAGGCGCTGGTGGATGCGCTGAAAAGACGTCAAATTGCTGGGGCTGGGGTGGATGTGTTTAGTGTCGAGCCCGCGGATATGGATAACCCATTGATAGCCAACCGTGATTTGCCTAATCTCCTGCTGACACCGCATGTGGCGTGGGGCAGTGATTCTTCGATACAACAACTGGCGACTATCTTGATCGACAACATCAATGTATTTATGTGTGGTGAAGCGAAAAATCGAGTCGTCTAGAAGTTGCTTTATTGATTATGTGTGTGATTTATATCGCCATAATTCAATTGGCGTTGTGAATGGTTCTTACAGGTTGTTACACTCGGATCGCTTTTTTACTCTAAAAACAACGTCAGGAATCATTCATGGTTAATCAACATAAACATACCGTCACCTTCAGTGGTGAGGGTAAAGAGTTTTTTGGGATCTGGAGTGTCAATCTTCTGCTCTCCATTATTACCTTGGGCATCTACTCTGCATGGGCTAAGGTGCGTACTAAGCGCTATTTCTACGGCAATACTTTCATTGCGGGCGATAACTTTGAATATCATGCCCAGCCGATGCAAATCCTCAAAGGGCGTTTGGTCGCATTCGCCGCTGTTCTCGTGTGGTTCGTGGCTAACTCTTTATTCCCGATCGCTTCATTGTTGCTGCTCTTGGTGTTTTATTTTGCTTTGCCTTGGCTGCTTTGGAGCAACGCTCGCTTTGATTCGGCGATGACCAGCTTTCGTAATGTGCACTTCTCCTTTAACGGCACACTGCAAGAGGCCTATTTCTCGTTTATGGGCCGAGGGATTGGCGCATTAGTCGCGTTTCTGATCTACTTTATTATTGCTTCGGTCTCAGCATCTGTTTCGGCAAGTCTTTCTGTTGTCATGTTTATTGGCTCTTTTTTAGTGATGGCGGCGCTCTATGCTTGGGTTATTGCTGGCGTGCAAAACTATTTTGCTAATGGTTACCGTTATGGGGATTGGCAGTTTAGCGCCCAACTGACTACGCGCTTCTTCCTGCATACCTATTTAAAAGCAGCGGCAATTGGGGTTGCCTCGGTGCTCGCGATCATCTCTATGGTACTTATCATGGTGTTCGGCAGTATCGATTTCTCTAATCTTACCAATTGGGAAAGCTCGCTACTTGCAAGTGGCTCACCGTTTATGCTGATCGCTACTGTGTACATAGGGATGATCGTAATGGGTATCGCGGTGACGGCTTATATTACTTCGCGGGTACGCAATTACATTTTCTCGCAACTGGTGATGCAGCAAGCGCTGAACGAGGACACAGCCTTTCGTTTTGAATCCACTCTCAGTGCTCGTGGTTATACTGGCTTAGTGATCAGTAACTTCTTACTGCAAGCCGTGACAGTCGGTATCGCACGCCCATGGGTGATGGTGAGAACGACGTGCTATCTGGCTGAACATACTGCCGTGATTGGCGATATGGATCTGCTCAAATCGACCGATCAATCTTCAGATGTAAAATCGGCTATCTCGGATGAGTTGGCTCAAGCGTTTGATCTTGGTATCGGGATCGGCTGATGCGCATTACCGGAACCGCTTTTCCACCTCGCAGCTCATTACGTTGCGAGGCCGAGCTCGATCTATCACAAACTCATTTTCTCGCTTTGCACGTCGATGGAGAGATCATTCGCTGCGCGCGGAGCGATGCTCAAATCAGTGCTCCCGTGGGAAAATTACCGATTCGTTTTCAATTACCCAGTGGCTGGGTTTTCGTTTGTGAACGTAATGCGCCGTTGAACGCTTGGTTAGAACAACACAATAAACCGGGGTGGGTGGATCGGCTGGAAGGAAAGTGGATCGCTTGGCTAATCGCTGTAGTGCTTGGTATCGGTTTATGTGTTTGGGCTTATGTGGCATTCCTGCCTTGGCTAAGCAAAGAGGTGGCTGAACGAGTTCCGGAATCTGCCGCTGTGGTGCTGGGTGAGAAAATTCTGCAAACGTTAGATCGCGATTTAAAACCGAGTGAACTTTCTCTCGCGCAACAAGATGAGATAAAGCAACGCGTTTTCTCCCATCTTAACCAACTTGAGCCGCTACCTTATCCGATCAAAGTGGAGTTTCGTCACTCAGATATTGGCGCTAACGCGTTTGCTTTGCCCGGTGGAACCTTGGTGTTACTGGATGAGTTGGTGCTACTGGCCAAAACGCCCGAGCAGTTAGATAGCATTATTCTGCATGAGCTGGGGCATGTGCATCATCGTCATATGCTTAAACGTTTGGTGCATTCGAGTGTGCTTTCGATTGGTGTGGCACTGCTGACGGGGGAAAGCTCTGGGGTGGTGGATAATCTGGTTGGGATTGGGGTGTTTACGCTCTCCAACGGCCAATCCCGCGAGGCGGAACAAGAGGCCGATCAATACGCGAAACAAGCAATGCAGGCGATTTATGGTAGCAGTGAACCGCTAGCTGAAATGTTTGAACTGTTTCAGCAGCAAGAAACGATCGAGGTTCCGGCTTGGCTCAGTACCCATCCGGATCTCAAACAGCGGATCGATGCGGCGCGTCAGCCTTAATCTCAGGTAATAGCATTCAGCATCGTAAACAAAAAGGCAGCGAAATCGCTGCCTTTTTTCTATCGACTTTTTGTATGGAATGCTTGGCTTACAGCGCCGCGATAGTCGCTTTCTGCTGCTCAAGCTTCACCAGCGCTTCTTGGTAACCTGCGAGCTTTTCACGCTCTTTGGTAATTACCGCTTCTGGTGCTTTCGCCACGAAACCTTCGTTACCCAGCTTGCCTTCGATACGCGCAATTTCACCTTGCGTCTTAGCAATCTCTTTGGCCAGACGATCCAACTCAGCGTCTTTATCAATCAGACCGGCCATTGGGATCATCAGCTCAGACTTACCAACCAGTGCGGTTGCACACGCCGGTGTCGCTTCGCCATCCGCCAATACACGAATGCTTTCGAGCTTGGCCAGTGAAACCAGCACTGGCTTGTTCGCTTCGATACGCGCGGCATCTTGCTCATTCGCCGCTTTCAGCATCACTTCCAGAGGCTTACCAGGGTTGATGTCGTACTCAGCGCGCAGGTTACGGATGCTAGTGATAAAGGCTTTCACCCACTCAATATCATCCAAGGCTTCTTGGTTGAAGTTTGCCGCATCGTACTGAGGCAGCGCTTGCAGCATGATGGTGTCGCCTTCCACGCCATCCACCAGTGGCTTAACACTTTGCCAGATGGTTTCGGTGATGTAAGGGATCACTGGGTGCGCCAAACGCAGGGTTTTCTCTAGTACGGTGATCAGCGTGCGACGGGTCGCGCGTTGCTGAGCTTCGGTGCCTTTCCACAGAACTGGCTTAGTCAGCTCTAAGTACCAGTCACAGAATTGGTTCCAGATGAATTCGTACAGCGTGTTGGCTGCCATATCCAGACGGAAGTTATCAATGTGACCATTGAACTCTTTCGCAGCCAGCTCGAACTGCGATTCGATCCACTTGTCGGCCAGTGAGTATTCAAGCTCAGCACCGGCAGCAAAACCGCAATCTTGCTCTTCGGTGTTCATCAGCACGTAACGGCTTGCGTTCCACAGCTTGTTACAGAAGTTACGGTAACCTTCTAGACGTTTCATATCCCAGTTGATGTCACGACCAGTTGACGCCATGGCCGCTAGAGTGAAACGTAGTGAGTCAGTACCGTAGGCTTCGATGCCGTTTTCAAACGTCTTACGGGTGTTTTTCTCGATCTTTGCCGCTAGCTGAGGCTGCATCATGTTGCCGGTGCGCTTCGCGACCAGAGACTCAAGATCAATACCGTCAATCATATCGATTGGGTCAAGCACGTTACCTTTCGATTTCGACATTTTGTCGCCATTTTCGTCACGGATCAGACCCGTTACGTACACAGTTTTGAAAGGAACTTGTGCTTTGCCATCTTCATCTTTACAGAAATGCATGGTCATCATGATCATGCGCGCCACCCAGAAGAAGATGATGTCGAAACCCGTTACCAGAACATCGGTTGGGTGGAAGACGTTTAGCTCTGGCGTTTTTTCTGGCCAGCCCAGTGTTCCGAAAGTCCACAGTGCAGAAGAGAACCAAGTATCTAACACGTCATCATCTTGACGAAGTGCAACATCAGCCGCGATGTTGTTTTCTGCACGCACTTCTTCTTCGTTACGGCCTACAAACACATTGCCTTGCTCGTCATACCAAGCCGGAATGCGGTGACCCCACCACAGTTGGCGAGAGATACACCAGTCTTGAATGTCACGCATCCAAGAGAAGTACATGTTCTCGTACTGTTTTGGTACAAATTGAATATCGCCATTTTCTACCGCTTCAACCGCTGGTTTTGCCAGAATGCCGGCGCGAACGTACCATTGGTCAGTCAGCATTGGCTCAATCACCACGCCACCACGGTCGCCGTAAGGAACCGTTAGGTCGTGATCTTTGATTTCTTGCAGTAGACCCAGTTCTTCAAATTCCGCCACGATCGCTTTACGTGCAGCAAAACGCTCCATGCCTTGGTATTTCGCTGGTAGTTCGCCGCTGTAAACATCGCTTGCTTCACCTTTGGTGTTAAACACTTCTGCCACATCACGGATGTTGGCATCAAAAGTGAAGATGTTGATCATCGGCAGGTTATGGCGCTTGCCGACTTCATAGTCGTTGAAGTCGTGCGCAGGGGTGATTTTCACACAGCCCGTGCCTTTCTCCATATCGGCGTGCTCATCGCCCACGATTGGGATGCGACGACCGACGATTGGCAGAATGATCTCTTTACCAATCAGATCTTTATAACGAGGATCTTCAGGGTTAACCGCAACACCTGTATCGCCGAGCATGGTTTCTGGACGGGTGGTGGCAACCACGATGTAATCTTTGCCATCGGCCGTTTTTACGCCATCGGCTAGCGGGTAGCGGAAGTGCCACATGTGACCTTTGGTCTCTTTGTTTTCCACTTCCAGATCGGAGATCGCAGTGTGCAGTTTTGGATCCCAGTTAACTAGGCGCTTACCGCGGTAGATCAAGTCATCTTTGTAGAGACGCACGAACACTTCTTGCACGGCTTTGTAGAAGCCATCATCCATCGTAAAGCGCTCACGATCCCAATCGACAGAGGCGCCAAGACGACGTAGCTGTTTAGTGATGGTGCCGCCAGATTCTGCTTTCCATTCCCAAATCTTGTCGATGAACGCATCACGGCCGTAATCGTGCTTAGTTTTACCTTCTTCTGCAGCGATCTTACGTTCAACCACCATTTGAGTGGCGATACCAGCATGGTCAGTACCCACTTGCCACAAGGTATTTTTACCCTTCATACGCTGACAACGGATCAGAGTATCCATAATGGTATCTTGGAAGGCGTGACCCATGTGCAGGCTGCCTGTGACGTTCGGTGGCGGGATCATGATGCTGTACGCGTCTTTTGATGTGTCACCGTGAGGCTTAAAGTAGCCTTGCTCTTCCCAAGTCTTATACAGATCTTGTTCGATTGATGTTGGGTTGTATGTCTTTTCCATAGTGCTCTTTGATGGATGCTGTGATGGTTAATTCAGTCTATCGCTATAAGTGAGTTCTCTTGGATAAGAGAGCTTAACTATAAGGATGGACGGTTATGGGTACTGAATCTCAACAGTTTGCAGCTGATAACCCGCTTGTCGATAGAGTTTATACCGCTCGCGTGCTAGCTGCTTGGCATTTTCTGCGCAGGGCACGAAGTCTACCACTTCGGCAAAGGTACGCGCAAAGGTTGTCTGATTATCCGCCAAATTTATTGCCAGTTGACGATTCCAAGAGGGGGAAACGCCCACATAACCGATTTCAATCGCGGTACCAGATTTGGGGCCTTCACCGACCAGATTGTGCGCTAAAAACTGGTCGGGTTCGATTTGCCAAAATCGCTCAGCGAGCTGCTCGGCGTGTTGTTTATCTTGGCATTGTAGATAAATGCGTGCGCCTTGCGCGGCAAAGTGACGCGTCAAATACAGCACGTACTGCGCGAAGCCTTCTGGCGTTGCTTGAGCAGAATCTGGGGAAGTCAGGTAAAAAGTTGCGGTAGGCATCTTGGTCTCTTGCAAACAATCGCCACGCCTGTGGCGGTAGTTTAGGTCTAGTAATGAAAAAGGGCCGGAAGGCCCTTTTGCGATTACTCTTCAGCGTCTAGGCCACCGCTGCGATTAAGCAGGAATTGGACTAGTAGCGAGACAGGACGACCGGTTGAGCCTTTCGCGGCACCCGATTTCCATGCAGTACCTGCGATGTCTAAGTGTGCCCAGTTGTATTTCTTCGCAAATTTAGACAGGAAACAAGCTGCAGTAATGGCGCCACCTGGGCGGCCACCGATGTTTGCCATATCAGCAAATGGGCTCTTGAGCTGCTCATGGTATTCATCAGCGATTGGCAGACGCCATGCGCGATCGCTCGACTGCTCAGAGGCATTCACCAACTCATGTGCTAGCGGGTTGTGGTTCGACATTACTGCACTAATGTGATGGCCTAATGCAATCACACAAGCACCGGTTAGCGTTGCGACATCGACTACACATTCAGGCTCAAAGCGCTCAACGTAAGTCAGTACGTCACACAGTACCAAACGACCTTCTGCATCGGTGTTTAACACTTCCACCGTTTGACCTGACATCGTAGTCAGAATATCACCCGGGCGGTAAGCATTGCTGCCTGGCATGTTTTCACAGCCAGCCAATACGCCAATCACATTGAGTGGTAGGCCGAGTTTGGCAATGGCTTTCATAGTGCCGAATACCGATGCTGCGCCACACATGTCGTACTTCATCTCATCCATACCTTCACCTGGTTTGAGTGAGATACCGCCTGAGTCAAAAGTCAGACCTTTACCCACCAGTACGATTGGCTTGGCTTCAGGATCTGGATTGCCTTTGTATTCGATAACCGACATCATGGATTCATTGCGTGAGCCACGGCCTACCGCGAGGTAAGAAGCCATGCCGAGCTTATCCATCTCTTCTTCACCAATGATTTTAGTGGTGATGCTCTCGTAATCGTCAGCCAGACGACGAGCTTGAGACGCGAGGTAAGCTGGGTTAGCAATGTTTGGTGGCATATTGCCAAGGTCTTTACAGGCTTTCACGCCGGAAGAGATGGCTAAGCCATGGGAAATTGCACGCTCACCAAGATTCAATTCACGGCGAGTGGGAACGTTGAACACCAGTTTACGCAGTGGACGGCGAGTTTCTGGTTTCACACTTTTGAATTGGTCAAAGGTGTACAGGCCATCTTTGGTGGCTTCAACCGCTTGGCGCACTTTCCAATAGGTATCGCGACCTTTGACGTGCAACTCGGTCAAGAAGCAGACCGCTTCCATCGAGCCAGTTTCATTTAAGGTATTGATGGTTTTCTGAATGATCTCTTTGTACTGACGTTCACCCAGTTCGCGTTCTTTACCGCAACCGACGAGCAGTACTCGCTCAGACAACACACCGGGTACTTGATGCAGCAGTAGCATCTGCCCCGGTTTACCCTCTAGATCACCGCGACGTAGCAGTGAACTAATATAGCCGTCGCTGATTTTATCAAGCTGTTCTGCGACTGGAGAAAGGCGACGTGGTTCAAACACCCCAACAACGATACATGCGCTGCGCTGTTTCTCAGGGCTGCCACTCTTAACACTGAACTCCATGCGTACTCCTACATCCTGAAGACAAATAGAACTAAATGGTAGATAATGCGCTCTTACTTGCTGGATCCCATGAAGGATCGACCTTTTGCGTGCGCAACCTAACCGTTAGCGAAATTATTCAAAAAATAAAAGGTTCATCGGGAAATTATAGTGATTCAATCAAAAAAACAAGTTTTGCATAGGTAATTTCAGCGTGATTATTGTTAGATATTTGATCCGAGAAACAATAAAAAGCCAGTTTGCGATCTTTTTCGTGCTGTTTTTAGTGTTTCTCAGCCAGAAGTTTATTCGTGTTTTGGCGGATGCCTCTGACGGTGAAATTCCTACCAGCATGATCTTATCCATCGTTGGATTGAATATGCCGGCGATGGGGCTATTAATGTTGCCGCTTAGCCTGTACATCGGAATTTTGCTCACTTTCGGCCGTTTGTACGCGGAGAGTGAGATAACCGTGATGAACGCGACAGGTATTGGTAATAAATTCTTAATCCGAGCTGCGCTTTACCTTGCTTTGATTACCGCCTCCGTCGCGGCCTTTAACGCGCTGTGGCTTGCGCCTTGGAGCCAAGACAAAGAAGCACAATTGATGGAGCAGTTTGCGGCAGAAAACAGTGTCGATCTGTTGCAAAAAGGCCACTTTCAACGCTCACCTGATGGATCGTCGGTGGTTTTTATCGACAACATTGAAAACCGCAAACTGCATAATGTGTTTGTGGCACAGTTAGCGCCGCGAGATTCTGTACTGCCGAGCGTGATGTTTTCCAACTCCGGAGCCGTAAAAGAGCTCAGTGATGGTCGCCAGATCATTACCCTTTACGATGGCACTCGCTACGAAGGCGTACCGACTCGGGTCGACTACATGATCACCAACTTCGATTCTTACGATGGTTTGATTGGTCAACGCGAAGTGAAATCTACTGGGCGTGATTGGGAAGCGTTACCCACATTAAGTTTGCTGAAGAATGCAGATCGCCAAGCTCAAGCTGAATTGCAATGGCGACTCTCCTTAGTGGTTTGTATTCCCTTGCTTACGATGTTGGTGGTGCCTCTATCGGCTGTAAATCCTCGTCAGGGGCGCTTTGCCAAAATGGGGCCGGCCATTTTGATCTATTTGACTTATTTCCTTACGCTCAGTGCAACCAAATCCGCGATTGAAGATGGCTCGTTACCCGTGATCATTGGTTTATGGCCAGTGAATGCGGCACTGCTGTTTGCGGCGCTGATCGTCAATACCATGGATAGCATTCCTGTGCGCCGTTTTAAAGATCGATGGAAACAGAGAAAGGTAGCTTAAGTCGTGTTTAAAATTCTTGATTGGTATATTGGCCGCACTATTGTTGCCACCACAGCACTCGTATTAGTTACTTTTGTTGGTCTCTCCGGCATCATCAAATATGTTGAGCAACTGCGCAAAGTCGGTGAGGGAAGTTACGACTTACTACAAGCCTTGTTATTTGTAGTGCTGAGTATTCCACGTGATGTAGAAATGTTTTTCCCGATGGCTGCGCTGCTAGGGGCTTTGATCGGTTTGGGTGCTTTGGCTTCTAGCTCTGAATTGGTGGTGATGCAGGCCGCTGGTTTTTCTAAGCTTGATATCGGTCTTTCTGTGCTCAAAACCGCTATTCCGCTGATGATTATTATCACTTTGCTCGGAGAGTGGGGCGCACCACAAGCGCAAAAAATGGCACGTGATATGCGCGCATTTGCCACTTCGGGTGGTGCGATTATGTCGGTGCGTACTGGGGTTTGGGCACGGGATGCGAATGATTTTATCTTTATCGCCAAAGTTGAAAACGAACAGTTGTATGGATTGAATCTGTGGCGCTTTGACGAAAATAAAAAACTGAGTACGGTGATTTTTTCTGAGAAAGTCGATTACGTTGCTAACAATGAATGGCTGATGAAAAATGCAGTATTGACTCGTTTGGTGAATGACATCGAGATCAGCAAACAATCGTTGCCTGAGTACCGCTGGCGAACCTCTCTTGCTCCAGACAAACTTGCCGTAGTGACGGTTAAGCCGGAAGAATTATCTCTCACTGGCTTAAGTGATTACGTGCATTACTTAAAAGCATCAGAGCAAGACTCATCGCGCTATGAGCTGGCTTTGTGGCGCAAAGTGACTCAGCCGATCTCGATTGCGGTGATGATGTTGATGGCGCTGTCGTTCATTTTTGGCCCATTGCGTAGCGTCACCATGGGGGCGCGGATTTTATCTGGCGTCATTGCCGGATTTACTTTCTACATTTCAAGTGAGTTCTTTGGCCCACTCAGTTTGGTGTATGGATTACCGCCATTGTTTGGTGCGCTAGCGCCAAGCTTAGTTTTCTTGGCCATAGCGTTAGGGCTATTGGGTAGAAAACTATAACCCCCAATGTCCCACCAAAAATCTCATTTTGGTCAGAGTGGCAATCTCAAAATCAAAAGAGGAAGGTGATTACCTTCCTCTTTCTATTGCTTATCCAAGTTGGTTAATTGGCTTTCGGTAACACAACCACTTTTGTTTTAGCCCAGATATCATGAAAGCCGCGTTTTTTCGGATCAAACAACACGGTTAAGTTCGCGAGCCCAAACCCCGATGTTGCTAGACGGATCAGCGCTTGTGTGGCTGAGATGTGGTGTCCTTCCTCAGTGCAAATGTGCATTTTCCATGCGCGCATACCTAGCGTTTGTCCGCCGCGAGTCCAGAAGTAAACAAAGAAATAGATCCAAGCCAAGGCGAGATAAACGGTATACACTGGACTCCAAATCGGATGAGAAGAGAGAAGATCGCTCGCATCTTGATACGGGGCATAGCTCATGAGCCCCGTTGCCACCAAAGCTTCAAGCACTGCGACGACTACGCCGCCAGCCATCATTAGAATCGCCATTACGATCAGTGCGTCGTAAGTCCATGCCCCTAAACGCCGAAAAAAACCAGCCGGAGGAAGTGTCGCGTAGTTCATCATTATCATTCTTGGTTACTTGAAAGATGCCAAGCATAGCCAGTGCAAAATCCGAAAGAAAGAGAGCTAACGCACAGCTTAAGGCTTTGTGGTGAAATAATCGGCAAACGATTTTATTTTCAATCTTTTGCTATTGCGTGCTTCGACTTCTTACGTATAATGCGTTCCATCAAAGGGCAACAGCCTAGATGCCGATGTGGTGAAATTGGTAGACACGACGGATTCAAAATCCGTTTCCTTCGGGAGTGACGGTTCAAGTCCGTCCATCGGTACCATAATTTAAAGAAGCCGACTCAATGAGTCGGCTTCTTGCTATTTGTCATTTTAAAATTCAAATCCAGGTTCGTGATTCTACAGCTCTGGTAGCAATAAGACTGATGAAGTTATTATTAACTTCTTCTATCATATTCGGGTTATTAACTTAGATGTAATCAAGATTGTGGCAAGCATTAAAATCACGGTAGATAGATTGCAACCCGGACTTTACATTCGGTTGCCAGTCAAATGGAATGAACATCCTTTCCTATTCAATAGCTTTAAAATCAAATCACAAGAGCAGATCCAACTGATCAAGCATCTTGGTATCCAGCACGTTTTTCTCAATCCTGGATTAAGCGACAGCCAGCCTTTACCGCCAAACGCTGAAGAACCAACTCCGGAATATGTTTTACCACCAGTTGATAGCGAAGCGGAAAAACTATGGCAGGAAAAGCAGACGCGGATAGAAAAGCTCAACGCATATCGACGTCGAGTACAAACTTGTGAGAAAGAGTTTGAGCGTTCTCTTGCTCGTATGCGTGCCGTGGTGAATAAAATTCGTAACCGTCCTTTAGATGCTGTTGGCGAAGCCATCATATTGGTCGATGATATCGTCGATAAATTGCTGAGTGATGATAATGTCACCTTGCATTTAATGAACAGCAAAAGTGAATTTGAAGATATTTATTTTCACTCTTTAAATGTGTCAGTGATTGCCATGATGATTGGTAAAGCTAGAGGCTTGCCTGCAGAAAGAATCAAAGAGCTGGCTTTTGCGGCGCTATTTCATGACATAGGAAAAGTCAGAGTGCCAACCGCGATCGTGCGCAAAAAGACCCCATTAACAGATCCGGAAGAGAACTATTTACGACTTCACACCAGATATGGCATAGAGCTGGCCGATAATATAGATACGTTTCCTGAAAGTGCTAAACGCGTCATCGAACAACATCATGAATTGCGAGATGGTTCGGGCTATCCACTCGGCCTAAAGGGGGATGATATTGATGAGCTTGCACAGATTGTGGCGGTAGCGAACGCGTTCGACAATCTTTGCCACCCCAATATTCCTTCGGAACAAAAGATCCCGTATGTTGCGTTGTCTCATTTATTTAAGAACTGCAAGCATCTCTATAATGCGGAGAATTTAGGCATCTTAGTTAAGTTTATGGGGGTATTCCCGCCAGGAACCGTCGTACAGCTCTCTAATGATATGGTGGGACTAGTCATCTCGGTGAATGCAAATAGCCTCTTGTATCCGAATGTACTGATTTATGATCCTTCAGTCCCGCGTTCTCAAGCACCAATTATTGACCTTGCGGACCGCGACCTAAAAATCGTTAATGCTATTTTGCCAAATAAATTGCCGGATAAGGTTCGTGATTATCTTAATCCTCGCTCTCGCATCTCTTACTTTTTCGATAGTGAGGAATAAAAGAATTGAAATGGTAGTCCGACAAAGGCATAGAGAGTCAGGTTATTGCTCAAAAAGATTGGAAAATGATCACCTTGTGGGCTTTTTGTTCTAATGAACGTTTTTTTAGAAAAAACTGTGCTTAGGGGCTTGCATTAAAAACGGAGCTCCCTATAATGCGCCCTCACTGACACGGCAGACGCCGCAAGGCTTCAGAGCCAGTCAGTAAGGCTAAAACGCTTCGATGAAGAAAGTTGAAAAAAGAGTTTGACTCTGACAATTATCTCGCTAGAATGCACAGCCTCTTCGGTAAGAAAGCCGAAGCAAAACGCTCTTTAACAATATAAACCAATCAATCTGTGTGGGCACTCGTTGATGATAATCAAAAAAGATTTATCAATGAACTGAGTGACCATTTGAATGAGCAATCATTCAGCACAGTCAATTCACTATCGAAAGATAGTATCAGTATTCATTGAGCCGAAGCGAAAGCTTCAAAAAACTTTTAATTGAAGAGTTTGATCATGGCTCAGATTGAACGCTGGCGGCAGGCCTAACACATGCAAGTCGAGCGGCAGCACAGAGGAACTTGTTCCTTGGGTGGCGAGCGGCGGACGGGTGAGTAATGCCTGGGAAATTGCCCGGTAGAGGGGGATAACCATTGGAAACGATGGCTAATACCGCATAACCTCGTAAGAGCAAAGCAGGGGACCTTCGGGCCTTGCGCTACCGGATATGCCCAGGTGGGATTAGCTAGTTGGTGAGGTAAGGGCTCACCAAGGCGACGATCCCTAGCTGGTCTGAGAGGATGATCAGCCACACTGGAACTGAGACACGGTCCAGACTCCTACGGGAGGCAGCAGTGGGGAATATTGCACAATGGGCGCAAGCCTGATGCAGCCATGCCGCGTGTATGAAGAAGGCCTTCGGGTTGTAAAGTACTTTCAGTAGGGAGGAAGGTGGTTAAGTTAATACCTTAATCATTTGACGTTACCTACAGAAGAAGCACCGGCTAACTCCGTGCCAGCAGCCGCGGTAATACGGAGGGTGCAAGCGTTAATCGGAATTACTGGGCGTAAAGCGCATGCAGGTGGTTTGTTAAGTCAGATGTGAAAGCCCTGGGCTCAACCTAGGAATCGCATTTGAAACTGACAAGCTAGAGTACTGTAGAGGGGGGTAGAATTTCAGGTGTAGCGGTGAAATGCGTAGAGATCTGAAGGAATACCGGTGGCGAAGGCGGCCCCCTGGACAGATACTGACACTCAGATGCGAAAGCGTGGGGAGCAAACAGGATTAGATACCCTGGTAGTCCACGCCGTAAACGATGTCTACTTGGAGGTTGTGACCTAGAGTCGTGGCTTTCGGAGCTAACGCGTTAAGTAGACCGCCTGGGGAGTACGGTCGCAAGATTAAAACTCAAATGAATTGACGGGGGCCCGCACAAGCGGTGGAGCATGTGGTTTAATTCGATGCAACGCGAAGAACCTTACCTACTCTTGACATCCTCAGAAGAGACTGGAGACAGTCTTGTGCCTTCGGGAACTGAGAGACAGGTGCTGCATGGCTGTCGTCAGCTCGTGTTGTGAAATGTTGGGTTAAGTCCCGCAACGAGCGCAACCCTTATCCTTGTTTGCCAGCACGTAATGGTGGGAACTCCAGGGAGACTGCCGGTGATAAACCGGAGGAAGGTGGGGACGACGTCAAGTCATCATGGCCCTTACGAGTAGGGCTACACACGTGCTACAATGGCGTATACAGAGGGCAGCGATACCGCGAGGTGGAGCGAATCTCACAAAGTACGTCGTAGTCCGGATTGGAGTCTGCAACTCGACTCCATGAAGTCGGAATCGCTAGTAATCGCAAATCAGAATGTTGCGGTGAATACGTTCCCGGGCCTTGTACACACCGCCCGTCACACCATGGGAGTGGGCTGCAAAAGAAGCAGGTAGTTTAACCTTCGGGAGGACGCTTGCCACTTTGTGGTTCATGACTGGGGTGAAGTCGTAACAAGGTAGCGCTAGGGGAACCTGGCGCTGGATCACCTCCTTACACGATGGTTGTCGTGATGAGTGTCCACACAGATTGATTCGGTTTAGATTAGAGAAGAGTATCTTAGTGTCCCGTTCGTCTAGAGGCCTAGGACACCGCCCTTTCACGGCGGTAACAGGGGTTCGACTCCCCTACGGGATACCATCTTTAAGCGTTTTCGCTGAGAATGTTTAAAAATGGTTTTCATCAGAAAATCTTGCTCTTTAACAATTTGGAAAGCTGACAAAACAACAATTTATTGTTGTTTGTAAAGTTCTCAATGTTTATCGAAAGATAAACACCAACAACACATTCAAGTGTGCTTGGTATCGAATAAGACTTCGGTCTTGTTCAAATTTGAGTCCGGCAAAATCTGTCTCGCACTCATGTAAATTAAACGCGAGACAACTTAGGTTGTTTAAACAACAATCCGAAACTCCTTCGGGTTGTATGGTTAAGTGACTAAGCGTACACGGTGGATGCCTGGGCAGTCAGAGGCGATGAAGGACGTACTAACTTGCGATAAGCGCAGATAAGGCAGTAAGAGCCGTTTGAGTCTGCGATTTCCGAATGGGGAAACCCAACTGCATAAGCAGTTACTGTTAACTGAATCCATAGGTTAACAGAGCAAACCGGGGGAACTGAAACATCTAAGTACCCCGAGGAGAAGAAATCAACCGAGATTCCGGTAGTAGCGGCGAGCGAACCTGGATTAGCCCTTAAGCGCTCGGTGAAGTAGGTGAACAAGCTGGAAAGCTTGGCGATACAGGGTGATAGCCCCGTAACCGACGCTTCATCGAGCGTGAAATCGAGTAGGGCGGGACACGTGATATCCTGTCTGAATATGGGGGGACCATCCTCCAAGGCTAAATACTCCTGACTGACCGATAGTGAACCAGTACCGTGAGGGAAAGGCGAAAAGAACCCCTGTGAGGGGAGTGAAATAGAACCTGAAACCGTGTACGTACAAGCAGTAGGAGCACCTTCGTGGTGTGACTGCGTACCTTTTGTATAATGGGTCAGCGACTTATATTCAGTGGCAAGGTTAACCGTATAGGGGAGCCGTAGCGAAAGCGAGTCTTAACTGGGCGCTCAGTCTCTGGATATAGACCCGAAACCGGGTGATCTAGCCATGGGCAGGTTGAAGGTTGAGTAACATCAACTGGAGGACCGAACCGACTAATGTTGAAAAATTAGCGGATGACTTGTGGCTAGGGGTGAAAGGCCAATCAAACTCGGAGATAGCTGGTTCTCCCCGAAAGCTATTTAGGTAGCGCCTCGGACGAATACTACTGGGGGTAGAGCACTGTTAAGGCTAGGGGGTCATCCCGACTTACCAACCCTTTGCAAACTCCGAATACCAGTAAGTACTATCCGGGAGACACACGGCGGGTGCTAACGTCCGTCGTGGAGAGGGAAACAACCCAGACCGCCAGCTAAGGTCCCAAAGTATTGCTAAGTGGGAAACGATGTGGGAAGGCTCAGACAGCTAGGATGTTGGCTTAGAAGCAGCCATCATTTAAAGAAAGCGTAATAGCTCACTAGTCGAGTCGGCCTGCGCGGAAGATGTAACGGGGCTAAGCAATACACCGAAGCTGCGGCAATATCTTTTAGATATTGGGTAGGGGAGCGTTCTGTAAGCCGTTGAAGGTGAATCGTAAGGTTTGCTGGAGGTATCAGAAGTGCGAATGCTGACATGAGTAACGACAAGGGGGGTGAAAAACCTCCCCGCCGGAAGACCAAGGGTTCCTGTCCAACGTTAATCGGGGCAGGGTGAGTCGACCCCTAAGGTGAGGCCGAAAGGCGTAATCGATGGGAAACGGGTTAATATTCCCGTACTTCTGACTATTGCGATGGGGGGACGGAGAAGGCTAGGTGGGCCAGGCGACGGTTGTCCTGGTTCAAGTGCGTAGGCTTGAGAGTTAGGTAAATCCGGCTCTCTTTAAGGCTGAGACACGACGTCGAGCTGCTACGGCAGTGAAGTCATTGATGCCATGCTTCCAGGAAAAGCCTCTAAGCTTCAGATAGTCAGGAATCGTACCCCAAACCGACACAGGTGGTCGGGTAGAGAATACCAAGGCGCTTGAGAGAACTCGGGTGAAGGAACTAGGCAAAATGGTACCGTAACTTCGGGAGAAGGTACGCTCTTGATGGTGAAGTCCCTCGCGGATGGAGCTGACGAGAGTCGCAGATACCAGGTGGCTGCAACTGTTTATTAAAAACACAGCACTGTGCAAAATCGCAAGATGACGTATACGGTGTGACGCCTGCCCGGTGCCGGAAGGTTAATTGATGGGGTTAGCGCAAGCGAAGCTCTTGATCGAAGCCCCGGTAAACGGCGGCCGTAACTATAACGGTCCTAAGGTAGCGAAATTCCTTGTCGGGTAAGTTCCGACCTGCACGAATGGCGTAATGATGGCCACGCTGTCTCCACCCGAGACTCAGTGAAATTGAAATCGCTGTGAAGATGCAGTGTACCCGCGGCTAGACGGAAAGACCCCGTGAACCTTTACTACAGCTTGGCACTGAACATTGAACCTACATGTGTAGGATAGGTGGGAGGCTATGAAGACGTGACGCTAGTTGCGTTGGAGCCGTCCTTGAAATACCACCCTTGTATGTTTGATGTTCTAACTTAGACCCATTATCTGGGTTGAGGACAGTGCCTGGTGGGTAGTTTGACTGGGGCGGTCTCCTCCCAAAGAGTAACGGAGGAGCACGAAGGTGGGCTAATCACGGTTGGACATCGTGAGGTTAGTGCAATGGCATAAGCCCGCTTAACTGCGAGAATGACGGTTCGAGCAGGTGCGAAAGCAGGTCATAGTGATCCGGTGGTTCTGTATGGAAGGGCCATCGCTCAACGGATAAAAGGTACTCCGGGGATAACAGGCTGATACCGCCCAAGAGTTCATATCGACGGCGGTGTTTGGCACCTCGATGTCGGCTCATCACATCCTGGGGCTGAAGTCGGTCCCAAGGGTATGGCTGTTCGCCATTTAAAGTGGTACGCGAGCTGGGTTTAGAACGTCGTGAGACAGTTCGGTCCCTATCTGCCGTGGGCGTTGGAAGATTGAAGGGGGCTGCTCCTAGTACGAGAGGACCGGAGTGGACGAACCTCTGGTGTTCGGGTTGTGTCGCCAGACGCATTGCCCGGTAGCTAAGTTCGGAATTGATAAGCGCTGAAAGCATCTAAGCGCGAAGCGAGCCCTGAGATGAGTCTTCCCTGACGGTTTAACCGTCCTAAAGGGTTGTTCGAGACTAGAACGTTGATAGGCAGGGTGTGTAAGCGTTGTGAGGCGTTGAGCTAACCTGTACTAATTGCCCGTGAGGCTTAACCATACAACACCCAAGGGGTTTTGTAGTGGACTCAAAGTTAAGCGCATAAGAATGTGTGTGAGAACGAAACAGCTTTCCAGAATTGTTGGTTATCACTTTTTAAGAAAAAGTGAAATCAAAAACAGAATTTTGCTTGGCGACCATAGCGTTTTGGACCCACCTGACTCCATCCCGAACTCAGAAGTGAAACGAAACAGCGTCGATGGTAGTGTGGGGTCTCCCCATGTGAGAGTAGAACATCGCCAGGCTTTAATTTACAAAACACGTTACTTATAACGTGTTTTAAATTTTTGTGTGCTGATATGGCTCAGTCGGTAGAGCGCATCCTTGGTAAGGATGAGGTCCCCAGTTCGATTCTGGGTATCAGCACCATCTATTTCGATGCTTAGCTCAAAGCTGACATCACAAAATTTGTTTGGCGACCATAGCACTTTGGACCCACCTGATTCCATCCCGAACTCAGAAGTGAAACGAAGTAGCGCCGATGGTAGTGTGGGGTTTCCCCATGTGAGAGTAGGACATCGCCAGGCTTGATTTACCAAGCCGCTGTAGAGATACAGCGGCTTTTTGCTATTTCACTTTTCTGTATTATTTCTTTTCTTTCGCATCGTTCAGTTTCCAATCATATTGGTAGTCGATTTTGCCCGAATAAAGAGATAGCTCAGGACGATACTGCGCAAGGTGAATAAGAAGATCTTTTTTATTACCAAAATCAACGGCAAACCAGTCATAAATAGAGGAGAGGATTAAGGTGTCATTGTTCAATGTTGCTCCCTTACTGCTGTTGATAAAGGCCTTAGCGGCTTTATCAAGCAACTGATCGGTGTTTTGTGCGGTGTAGACTTGGGATTGAAGATTTGGGCAGCCTAGGCTGGCACAATTAACCGCATAATGGGTTCGTGGATCCTTCCAGATAGGGCGTAAAATTCGGTGCTCGATGTCATTGAGGGTTAGGGTTTGTCCTGCCACAGTAAAAACTTTCTCATCCCACGGTCCAAAACTGAATAGGCTCCCTAGTTTGGTTATGGACGCGACTGGGTAGTTATCCAAAATTAATTTCACTGTCAGAGCGTTGTAGAGATTAACCCAATAAGCATATTGCTCTTGGCGGTTAAATTCTCTTGGATCCAATTTTGAAAGTTGATCTAAGTAATCATTGAGTAGCGTTTTATCTTCCTTTGTTACTTCTGCATAACGAAAGAGGGCGTTCTCTCCCACTTGGACAAGATTGCGATCGAGGATGCTTTGCCAAGCTTGGTGAGAGATGCTTGTCGTATTACTGTCGTTGCTCGCTTGCCAATAAGCCCAAAGCTCCGCCTTTGGCGCTGCGTATACTATGTTGGAAAAAATCAGAATACAGAAAGCGAAGAGTATTTTCATATCAGAGTAACCTTATCGTGAGATTGTGATTAGCTAGACCCGATGGCAACGCATTTTCTTTCGCGATAAAAAAGGCTGCCATTTGGCAGCCTAGAAATGCTTATTTTAAGAAGCTCGGTATCTTGGCTTCATACTCCGCAATTTTTGCTTCGTGCTGTAGAGTCAGGCCGATATTGTCTAAGCCATTGAGTAGACAATGGCGACGGAAATCGTCAATCTCGAAATGGTAGGTTTTACCATTCGCGGTTACGCTCAGCGCTTCTAAATCGACGGTAATGGTTGCACCTTCCGTGTTGTGAACATAGCTAAAGAGTTCATCCACTTCTTGCTCGGTTAAACGAACAGGCACCATCTGATTGTTGATCGAGTTGCCATAGAAAATATCGGCAAAGCTTGGGGCAATCATGACTCTGATGCCATAATCCGCTAATGCCCAAGGGGCATGCTCGCGTGAGGAGCCGCAACCAAAGTTCTCTCTTGCCAGCAAAATGCTAGCACCTTGATAGCGAGATTGGTTCATCACAAATTCTGGGTTGGCTTTTTCACCTGCATCGTCCAAAAATCGCCAGTCGTGGAACAGATGTTTGCCAAAGCCAGTGCGATTCACTTTTTGCAAAAACTGTTTTGGAATGATCGCATCGGTATCGACGTTGGCGGCATCAAGAGGAACGACTACGCCGGTGTGTTGCTGAAATCCTGACATGGGGTTCTCCTTGAATTAAAACTGACGAATATCGACGAAGTGACCAGCAATCGCCGCAGCAGTTGCCATGGCTGGACTAACTAAATGGGTGCGGCCATCACGTCCCTGACGTCCCTCAAAGTTGCGGTTTGAGGTAGATGCGCAGCGTTCTCCTGGCCCTAAGCGGTCATTGTTCATGGCTAAACACATTGAGCAACCCGGCAAGCGCCATTCAAACCCTGCCTCAATAAAGATCTTATCTAAACCTTCCGCTTCGGCTTGCGCTTTCACTTGTTCGGAGCCGGGTACGATCAGTGCTTGGACATGAGCCGCGACTTTTTTACCTTTGGCTACCGCTGCCGCAGCGCGCATATCTTCGATGCGCGAGTTGGTGCATGAACCGACGAACACTTTATCGACTTTATAATCGGAGAGCATTTTGCCGGCTTCAAGTCCCATATAAGCCAGAGCTTTTTCTGCTGAGCTGCGTTCAACAGGATCGGCAAACTGACTAGGTGATGGGATTGGCTCATCAACGGCAATCACTTGGCCTGGGTTGGTTCCCCAAGTTACTTGCGGTTTGATTTCGCTGGCTTCAAGCGTCACGACGGCATCGAACTGTGCATCCTCATCGGTTTTTAAGGTTTGCCAATAGTCGACAGCGGCATCCCAATCATTGCCTTGTGGGGCAAATCTACGACCTTTAATGTAGTTGAATGTAGTTGCATCAGGGGCAATCAAGCCTGCTTTAGCACCTAGCTCAATCGCCATGTTACACACGGTCATGCGACCTTCCATGGAGAGATCGCGAATCGCTTCTCCACAAAATTCCACGACATAGCCTGTACCGCCAGCTGCGGTTGTTTTGCCAATGATCGCCAGTACGATGTCTTTAGCGGTAATGCCTGAAGCCACTTTGCCACGCACTTCGATTTTCATCGTCTTAGCGCGGCCTTGTTTTAGGGTTTGAGTGGCCAGTACGTGTTCTACTTCTGAGGTGCCGATCCCAAAGGCAAGCGAGCCGAAAGCTCCGTGAGTCGCGGTGTGTGAATCGCCACATACAATCGTCATACCGGGGAGGGTAATACCAAGCTCAGGTCCCATCACATGCACAATACCTTGGTACTTGTGGTTTATGTCATACAAAGTGACGCCGAACTCTTCACAGTTTTTGGAGAGGGTTTGCATCTGGATGCGCGCCATTTCACCAGAGGCATTGATGTCTTTGGTGGTGCTGGAGACGTTGTGATCCATGGTCGCAAAAGTTTTGCTGACTTGGCGTACAGGGCGGCCTTTTTCACGCAAGCCATCAAAGGCTTGTGGAGAGGTCACTTCATGGACTAGATGACGGTCGATGTACAAAATCGGCGTTTCACCCGGTGCGGCAACCACCACATGGGCATCGTAAATTTTTTCGTAAAGCGTTTTGGCTTTTGACATTGCTTCTTCCTTGAGCTCAGTGAGCTAAAGAGGAGTGGGGTAACCCCACTCTCAAACTTATGAATTCAAAATATAGCTTGCGATTTTATCGCCCATTGCTGAGGTCGATAGAGCCGGTTTATTGCCTGCGAGATCCGCCGTCAGTTCACCTGCTGCTAATGCTTGGCTAACCGCATTTTCAATATCACGCGCTGCGGCTTCTTCACCCAAGCTGTAACGCAGCATGAGCGCAGCAGAAAGGATCTGCGCGACAGGGTTGGCGATATTTTTGCCTGCGATATCGGGAGCGCTGCCGCCGGCGGGTTCATACAAACCAAACTTGCTTTCATTCATACTGGCCGAAGGCAACATGCCCATGGAGCCGGTGATCATCGCGCATTCGTCAGAAAGGATGTCACCAAAAATGTTCGAGCAGAGCATCACGTCAAACTGGGCAGGATCTTTAATCAGCTGCATGGTGGCATTATCGATGTACATGTGTGAAAGCGCGACATCGGGATAATCCTTGGCAATCTCGCTGACCACTTCGCGCCAGAGAATCGAGCTTTGCAGCACATTGGCTTTGTCGATAGAGCAGACTTTCTTGCGGCGCAAGCGAGCTGATTCAAAGGCGATACGTGCGATACGTTCAATTTCAAAACGGTGGTAAACCTCGGTATCGAAGGCTTTTTCATTGGCACCTTCACCTTCACGACCTTTCGGTTGACCAAAGTAGATGCCGCCAGTCAGTTCACGCACCACCACAATATCGAAACCGCGAGCAGAGATGTCAGCACGAAGAGGTGAGAAGGCCTCTAAGCCTTGGTGAATTTGAGCCGGGCGCAAATTACAAAACAGTTGGAAGTGCTTGCGCAGTGGTAGCAACGCACCGCGTTCAGGTTGCTCGTTAGGTGGCAGATGTTCCCATTTTGGTCCGCCGACGGAGCCAAACAAGACCGCATCAGCTTCTTCACAGGCATGCAGAGTGTTTTCCGGTAATGGACAACCATGGTTATCAATGGCGATACCACCGACATCGTGTTCTTCTCGACTGAAGTGAATACCGTACTTTTGTTCAATGGCATCCAATACTTTGTGGGCTTGCGCCATCACTTCCGGGCCGATACCGTCACCGGGCAATACGGCAATTTTGTAATGTTTGTCTGTCATGCGAGTCCTTTATGATCGATTTTTAAGTTGTGTTTGTGGCGCCTAAGGTTCTTGAATACTGAAGTTACTCAGCGTTAGCAGTAACTTCAGTAGAGCTAAGGAGTATTAGTATTAAACCGTAGCGACGCTTTTTTTCTGTTTAATCTGGGCGATTTGATCCGCGCGATGAATACTATTGATAACATGCAACAAGGCTTGACCGGAAGCTTCAACGATGTCGGTTGAGACGCCGGTACCGTGATATTTACGTCCTTTATAATTCGCGATGATATCTGCTTGACCTAAGCCATCCTCACCTTCGCCTTTGGCGGTGAGATCGAATTTATCGAGTACAATCTCATACCCAGTTAGGCGGTAGATACACTGATATAATGCATCGACCGGACCGTTACCAACGGCGGCTTCGCATTTTTCTTCATCGCCGCACAGTAACTTGATACTGGTGGTGGCCATTACGCTGCCGGATTGCACGCTCAAGTAGTTGAGTTTGTAGAAGTCATCCTCTTCACGCAAATTAGAGAAATGCATCAAGGCCTCTAAATCGTAATCAAACACTTGGCCTTTGCGATCTGCCAGCTTCAAGAAGTCTTCATACAAAGCATCCAAATTGTATTCATTTTCGTTGTAGCCCATTGAATCCATATGGCTTTTCACTGCGGCACGCCCACTACGGCTAGTGAGGTTCAGTGCTTGGTTTTTGAGGCCTATCGATTCGGGAGTCATGATTTCGTAGGTATTTTTGTTTTTGAGCATGCCATCTTGGTGAATGCCCGAAGAGTGGCTAAACGCATTTGCTCCGACAATCGCTTTGTTGCTTTGAATCGGCATGTTGCAAAGCTGGCTGACAAGCTTGCTGGTACGGCTGATCTCGTCGTGTTTAATGCCCGTGGTTACCCCGAGCAACTCTTGACGGGTTTTGATGATCATCGCGATCTCTTCCAATGCGCAGTTACCCGCACGTTCGCCAATACCGTTGATGGTTCCCTCTACTTGGCGCGCTCCCGCTTGAATAGCGGCAATCGAGTTGGCTACCGACATGCCTAAATCGTCATGACAGTGCACGGAAATGATCGCTTTATCGATATTGGGGACTCGGTTAAACAGCGTTTGAATAATGCCGCCAAATTCGCTCGGCACTGTGTAGCCGACCGTATCTGGAATATTGATGGTACGCGCACCGGCATTGATCGCAGCTTCGACCATACGGCACAAGTTATCGATAGGTGTGCGGCCCGCATCTTCACAAGAGAACTCCACATCATCCGTATATTGACGCGCATGCTTCACCGCTTTGACTGCCATTTCGACGACATCGTCATAGCTGCGGCGCAATTTGTCTTGTACATGGATAGTGGATGTGGAGATAAAAGTGTGAATACGAAAGGCTTCGGCCACTTTCAAGGCTTCTGCCGCGGCATCAATGTCTTTCGCAACGGCTCGCGAAAGGGCACAAACACGGCTATTTTTGATGTTTTTAGCGATGGTTTGTACCGATTCAAAATCGCCCGGAGAGGAAACAGGAAATCCAGCTTCGATAATATCTACCCCTAAGCGCTCCAGTGCGTAGGCGATTTGCAGTTTCTCTTTTACTGTCAAGCTGGCAGACAATGCCTGCTCACCATCGCGTAATGTGGTATCGAATATAATCACCTGATTGTTCATGTTTGCTTCCTCGCACCGAGAGTTAACGGCTAACTTCCTGAATATTGTTGTAAAAATCGGCTATAAAAAAACCCGCATCAGCTGCGGGTTTTTTATCTTGTGTGGTGTTTTTCGTCCACAGCCTACCCGCGTGATGGTTCCACGATCAGTAGTAGGCCTAGCAGGAGAGAAAAACGCATTGTCATCTGTAACAATCCACCAAATTAAGTTAACAGATTAGTACCGTACTCGACACAATGCGTCAACCCCAAAGTTGATTTTTTATTCATCTTGATAAGTATTTGAGCGTAACACTGAGAAACGATCAGTTGAAAAGACAAGTAAATTGAACAAAAAGCACTCGAGTATTTATAATTCATCAAATGATGAATAAGGATTGCTCATGCCATTACGTAAAGTTGGTCGACCAAGCCAGCAGACCCAAGCTCGTGACCAGTTAATCATCCATGCCCGTGAGCTTTTTTCTGTTATGCCGTATGACAAGGTCTCAACACGCTTGATTGCGAGCAAAGCCGGCGTCGATATTGGTTTGATTCGCTACTATTTTGCCAACAAAGCTGGCCTGTTTGAGACCATGCTGCGCGAAACGTTGCTACCGATGAAAGCGCAGCTTGGGGTGTTGGTGGCAGAAAGTAGTCACCAAAATCTGACCGATTTAATGCGCACTTACTATCGAGAAATGTTCAAAATACCGTATTTCCCACGTTTGATTATGCAGGTGATGAGTACACCTGGTAGCGATATGAAAAAGCAGTTGATTGAGAAAGTGGTTCTCGATATTACGCGCCCGATTCAGGAAACTTTGTTTGAGAAGCTGATTGAGCGAGGGGTGATTCGAGAAGGTATGGATCCGCAACTGTGTAAAATTTCTTACCTGAGTTTGATGATTTTTCCTTTTATCGCTCCGCCAGCCCTACTTAAGATTCATGGGGTTGAATTATCGCAAACCTTTCTTGAAAACTTGGTAGAACACAACATTCAACTCATGGAACAAGGATTTATTACAAGAGTGGTATAAGCAATCACCCTGTTATGGATACCTAAACAGTCGGTTTCCTTGTCACCATTTCGACAAATAATTTTCACCTGACTGTCATTTGCTGCCGATAAGCTCAAAGCATCACCTCACCAGAAGGAAGGATGTGTGATGCGAGCTATGGCACCGATCGCTAAACTCGATTTAGCTTTTTCATTACTCTGCTTACAGCATAAGTACAATACGCGAGTCGCAAGGCTCAGTAAGTCAATTTCTCATACAGGAGATGGGCATCTTTACGCGCTGATGGGCATTCTGGCTTGGTGGTTAGATGAGACTCATGGGCTGCTGTTTCTCGCGGTTGGCTTGCTTGCGTTTGCTATTGAATTACCGATTTATTGGCTGCTGAAAAACAGTATTCAGCGCCGACGTCCACAAGAACTTTCCGCCTTAGTTACGGCTTATATCACGCCGAGCGATCGCTACAGCTTACCGTCGGGACATACCGCTGCCGCCTTCGTCATGGCGACATTAATTGGTTATATCTATCCTCATTGGTATGCCGTCGCAGTTTGTTGGGCTGGCTTAATTGGCTTGGCGCGAGTGTTATTGGGCGTGCATTTTCTAAGCGATGTGATCGCTGGAGCTTTACTTGGGATGGGCAGCGCAACTTACGCAATGAGTGTAATGGAGAAAAGTATTTGAAAATATTGTATGGCGTTCAAGGAACTGGGAATGGGCATATTGCGCGTTCAAGAGCCATGTGTGCGGCACTTAAGCAGCAGCAAGTTGACGTTGATTACCTGTTTTCAGGACGCCCAGTCGAGAACTATTTTTCAATGGAATGCTTTGGTGATTTCGCAACTCGACGAGGGCTGACCTTTGCCACCGAAAATGGTCACGTCAATTACGTTAAAACATTACGTAAGAATAATCTGTTGCAGTTCTGGAGTGAGGTAAAGCGCCTAAATCTCTCTGGTTATGACCTGATTTTGAACGATTTTGAGCCAGTGACGGCTTGGGCTGCCAAATTACAAAATATTCCCTGTATTGGAATTAGTCATCAGAATGCCTTCTTGTATCCAGTGCCATTAAAAGGCGCTTCTTGGCTGGATAAAGCGATATTGCGGCATTTTGCGCCAGCCCAGTACCATTTAGGTTTACATTGGTACCATTTTGAACAGCCGATCTTGCCTCCCATTATTTATGCGCCGGAGCAGCCGCTGAGTCAGCAGAACTTTATATTAATCTATCTTCCATTTGAAAATGTGAATGAAATCTGTGAGTTACTGTATAGATTTACCAATGTACACTTCATTTGTTATCACCCTGAAGTGCAAGAAAACGAATTGACGGAAAATGTCGAACTGCGTCGTTTGCATCATGGTGATTTTCAGCATCATTTACACCAATGCAGCGGAGTGATCACCAGTGGTGGTTTTGAGTTGCCTTCTGAAGCTTTAGCGTTAGGCAAAAAGTTATTAATGAAGCCATTGGCTGGTCAATTTGAACAAGTGAGTAATGCGGCAACCCTTGAAACACTTGGGCTGGCAAGTGTGATGGAGTTTCTCGACCCTGCCTGCTTACGTCAGTGGCTTGATGAGAAACAGGCTGAGCGTGTGATTTATCCCGATGTGGCTCACTCTTTAGTTGAATGGATTCTCAAGGGGAAGTGGGAAAATAGTGAAGTACTTTGTCAGCAACTTTGGCAAAAAGTCGATTTCCCAAGTTACGCGATTTTGAGCAATGAGCCGACTAACTCAATGAGTCCTTCGTTAAAACATTTTTGACGTGAATATTAGTGTTCATTAAAGGATGTATCTATTGTTCAAATTAATAATTAATAAAAACCCATTAAAAATGCATTTTTATAGATTTTTATAAAAATTAATCGCATTGATTATTAAGGCTTTTTTTTAGTGATTGCTAAAATTAAGTGACTTTTTGTCAATGCTATTGCATAGCTTCGAATGATTAGCCGATATTACTCGCCATCCACCAAATATCTGGGCGGTAAATAATAGAAACAGCGCTTATCTTTCCATTGGCGATTTATGCATATTTATCGCTAGTGACGACACTGTGAGGCATGCAAATGTTAGATAAAAAAGACGCAATGAGTGCCATTGCGAGTTACCGCATGGAAAGCACCCTCCGAGGCGTAGACCTCAATCTGTTAACCGTTTTTGATGCAGTAATGCAAGAGCAAAACATTACGCGAGCGGCACACAACTTAGGTATGTCACAGCCTGCGGTCAGTAATGCCGTGGCGCGTTTAAAAGTGATGTTCAATGATGAGTTGTTTATGCGCCAAGGGCGTGGCATTCAGCCAACCCAACGTGCTCGCCAACTGTTTGGCCCGATCCGCCAAGCTTTGCAATTGATCCGTAACGAGCTACCGAGTTCAGTTTTCACACCGGAAACCTCAACGCGTCTGTTTAAGCTTGCGATCTGCAGTCCTTGCGATTTACGCTTTGCTCCTCAGATCATGGCATCGATTGATGAATTAGCACCGAGTGTACAATTGCATTTGGATGCTGAGTTTGATCGCCAAATCGCAGAGCGCATGCGTTATCAAGAAATTGATTTTGTGATTGATTACGCTCGATTTGATGATCAAGGTTTTTCAAGCACTGAGATTTTCCAAGATGAGTTGGTGGTGGTGGCATCAAAACTTCACCCTCGTATCCAAGGAAGTATCACGGCCGAGCAATTGAGTGCGGAAAAACACGCAAAATTGTCCAAAGTACATGGGCAGCGCAGTTTCTCTGAGCTGGCGTATCGTGATTTTGATTGTCAGTCTTATTACGAAGGCACCAGCCTAAGCAATGTGTTGTATGTGGTTGGCCAGTCTGAACTGGTGACCGTTGCTCCACGTTGGATGGCGGAAAATGCGGCCAATCGTGATGAGTTGCAAATCCTCGCTTTCCCATTTGCTGAGTCCAAAATCTCGGGTTATCTGAGTTGGCATGAGTCGAGTGAAAAAGACAAAGGCCATATCTGGCTGCGTGACCAACTGATGGTGATTTGTGGCGAAGTGGTCGCGAATCGCTGATCCTTTGTTCATTCTATGTTTCTAAAGCCTTGGGCAGTAAAAACTGTCCAAGGCTTTTTTGTTACAGAATGAGTTTTAATCGATAACTTTGACGTTAGTCAGTTGTGTTTTGGCCTTTGAAATGTACACTTGTGCGCTGAAAAAGGCTTACAGGTGTAAGCTACAGGTAAGAGATATGACGAACTTAGATTTCCACATCGTTAAACGGATCCGCCAACGTATTGCCCAAGGGGGTGATAACGCCGCGCTAAAACATAAACAAAACGGCCAATGGCAAGCAATCAATTGGCACCAGTTTGGTGAACAATTGGATGAACTCTCGATGGCGTTGTTAGCTCAAGGCATCGGTGTACAGGACAAAATTGCGATTTTTTCCAACAATATGCCACGTTGGACGATTGCTGATTTTGCCGCTTTACAGATCCGTGCGGTAACGGTTCCTATCTATCCTACCAATACGCCAGAGCAGGCGGCTTATATCTTACAGAATGCGGATGTGAAAGTGGTTTTTGTGGGTGAGCAGGCACAATTTGATGCTGCGCTCAGCCAATTTGAACAATGCCCAGAGCTGCGTCTGATTGTGGCTATGAATGCCAATACCGACCTCAAACAAGCCAGTTGTGCGATGCATTGGGATGAGTTTGTTGCTCAAAGTCACCATCAAGATCGAGCGCCGTTGGATGCCTTAATTGAGCAAGCCAACTATGACGATCTGTTTACCCTCATTTATACCTCAGGCACTACCGGGACGCCGAAAGGGGTGATGCTGGATTATCGTAATATCGGTGCTCAGCTAGAGGGGCACGATCAGCGCCTGAATCTGACTCAAGAGGATGTCTCACTCTGTTTCCTGCCACTCTCTCATGTCTTTGAGCGAGCATGGACGGCGTATGTGCTTTATAAAGGTGCGACCAACTGTTACTTGCAAGACGTGGCTCATGTACGTGAAGCTTTAGCTGAAGTCCGTCCAACCGTGATGTGTGCCGTACCGCGCTTTTATGAAAAGATCTTCTCAGCAATCCATGAAAAAGTCGCTAAAGCGCCGTTGGTACGCAAGGTTCTTTTTACTTGGGCTGTCAATATGGGGGCGAAAATGGCGGTGTGCCGACAGCAGCAGCGCCAACCTTCTTGGATGCTTAAACAGAGCCACCAATTCGCTGACAAGCTGGTGTTAAGTAAGCTGCGCGCTTTGCTTGGGGGAAGGATCAATTTCATGCCTTGTGGTGGCGCTAAGTTGGATGAAACCATCGGCCGTTTTTTCCATGCGATTGGCATCAACGTCAAGCTTGGTTATGGCATGACAGAAACCACGGCCACAGTTTCTTGTTGGGATGACCACTGTTTTAACCCAGATTCGATTGGGCTTTCTATGCCGGGAGCTCAAGTCAAAATTGGCGAGAACAATGAAATTCTGGTTCGTGGTCCAATGGTGATGCGTGGCTACTACAAGCTCGATAAAGAAACCGCCGAAAGTTTTGATGAGCATGGTTTCCTAAAAACGGGTGATGCGGGTCATATTGATGAAAATGGTAATTTATTTATTACCGATCGCATCAAGGAGCTGATGAAAACCTCAGGTGGTAAATATATTGCGCCGCAGGTGATTGAAGGGGCGATTGGCAAAGATCATTTCATAGAACAGATCGCGGTGATTGCCGATACGCGCAAGTTTGTTTCTGCATTGATTGTGCCTTGCTTTGATTCATTGGAAGAGTACGCCAAAGAGCTGAACATTAAATATCATGACCGTTTGGAGCTTATCAAACATAGCCAAGTGCTGGAGATGTTTGAAAAGCGCGTTAACGATTTACAAAAAGAGCTGGCGAAATTTGAACAAGTGAAGAAGTTTAGATTGTTGCCAAAAGCATTTTCGATGGACAGTGGTGAGCTGACACCGACCCAAAAACTGCGTCGTAAAGTGATTAACGATCGCTATCAGGATGAAATCGAAGAAATGTACCAAGATTCTCCGAAAAAATAGCGCGATCAAGCTGTTATCTGAATGTTCTAAACACCTCTTGGCGAAAATCGCTCAGAGGTGTTTTTATATCTGCAATACTATGATCCATGCCCTTGCTACCTGAAGCGACAAGCTTCGCTCATGCCAATCATATTGTCTTTTGGTGTTGATGGAACCGTGAGATCCGATACTCCGGTGTACTGACAAAATAATCTACTTTTTTTTAACTACTCAATGGCTGTTCGACCTAAAAGCAAGGTAAAGGTTGAAATGGAATGCTTAATCACCGTCTTATTTTCGAGTCTGCTGTAAAAGTGCACAAATTGGGGTTAGACCAGTTGCTAAGAAAGCGTTACATTTGTTGCGTAACCTCGCGGCTGTTATGACAGACGCAGGACATAGCCGAAAGCGGAGCGTTTTCGAATTAGGCTACAAATAAGCCCTAAACTATGTAAAACCAACCCTTTTGCCGACCGAGCACAAGGTATGTTGGTAAGGAGACAAGATGGAAATGCTATCTGGCGCAGAGATGATCGTCCAATCTCTGATCAATGAAGGTGTGGAGCAAATCTTCGGATATCCCGGCGGTTCAGTACTCGACATCTACGATGCCCTTCACGAAAAAACCGACCAAATTAAACACGTTCTGGTTCGTCACGAACAAGCCGCAACACATATGGCTGATGGTTATGCGCGTGCCACTGGAAAACCGGGCGTAGTGCTCGTCTGCTCAGGTCCGGGCGCCACCAATACGGTGACTGGTATTGCAACCGCCTATATGGACTCGATTCCGATGATTGTGATCTCCGGTAACGTAGCCACTAATCTTATTGGTAACGATGCATTTCAAGAGTGCGATATCGTCGGCGTGTCTCGTCCCATCGTTAAACACAGCTTTTTAGTGAAAAAAGCCGAAGATATTCCAGAAACCATCAAAAAAGCGTTTTACATCGCGTCAACGGGGCGTCCTGGTCCTGTAGTGATTGACGTGCCAAAAGATGTGATGAGCCCGCTTAATAAGCTGCCTTATGAGTATCCAGAAACCATTAAAATGCGCTCTTACAACCCAACGACGGCTGGCCACAAAGGACAGATCAAAAAAGGGTTACGCGCACTGCTCGATGCGAAAAAGCCAGTACTGTACGTCGGTGGCGGGGCGATTATTGCTAATGCAGATCAGCAAATTCGCCAACTTGCAGAGGCTTTAAATCTGCCCGTGGTCAGTACTTTGATGGGATTGGGCGTTTTTCCTGGCACTCATAAAAACTCACTGGGTATGCTTGGTATGCACGGTGTGTATGAAGCCAATATGGCGATGCACAATGCAGATCTGATTTTTGGGGTAGGTGTGCGCTTTGATGACCGTACGACTAACAACCTAGAGAAGTACTGCCCAACGCGAAAATCATGCACATCGATATTGACCCGTCATCGATTTCTAAAAACGTGAAAGTCGATCTGCCGATTGTTGGTTCTGCCGACCAAGTATTGGATGGCATGCTCAAGCTTCTGGAAGAGAATGCTGAGCGCAATGATGCGGCAGCACTGGATCGTTGGTGGAATGAGATCCAAGTGTGGCGTGATCGTCACTGTTTGGCTTATGAAACCTCAGCAGAACGGATTAAGCCGCAGCAAGTGATTGAAACGCTGTATAAAATCACGCAAGGTAAAGCAATTTTGGCCTCGGATGTGGGGCAGCACCAAATGTTTGCGGCACTCTACTATCCGTTTGATAAGCCGCGTCAGTGGATTAACTCTGGCGGGCTAGGCACCATGGGTTTTGGTTTACCTGCGGGAATGGGCGTGAAATTCGCCATGCCAGAAGAAGAGGTACTGGTCGTGACGGGAGATGGCAGTATTCAGATGAATATTCAAGAGCTATCGACCGCACTGCAGTACGATATTCCAGTGAAAATCATTAACCTCAACAACCGTTTTCTTGGAATGGTGAAACAGTGGCAGGATATTATTTATCAAGGTCGTCACTCTAACTCATACATGAGTTCTGTGCCGGATTTTGCGGCGATCGCAGAAGCTTATGGTCATGTTGGGATCCGTATTTCTCACCCTGATGAGCTGCAAGCTGGGCTGGAAAAAGCGTTAGCGATGAAAGATCGTCTGGTGTTTGTCGACATTAATGTCGATGAAACTGAGCACGTTTACCCAATGCAGATCAAAGGCGAAGGGATGGACAAAATGTGGTTGAGCAAAACGGAGAGAACCTAAGATGAGACACATTATTTCACTGCTATTGGAAAACCAACCGGGGGCGCTGTCTCGTGTTGTCGGGCTATTTTCCCAGCGCGGGTACAACATTGAAACGCTAAACGTATCACCGACCGATGACGAAACCCTTTCACGGCTGAACATTACGACGAAAACCGATGAAATGCAGCTAGAGCAGATCCAAAAGCAGTTGCATAAATTGATTGATGTTTTGAAAGTGCAGGAAGTGACGGAGTGTGAACACATCGAGCGTGAGCTGATGCTGGTCAAAGTCAAGGCTTCTGGTTTTGCACGTGCGGAAGTAAAACGTACGGCGGATATTTTCCGCGGCCAGATTGTTGATGTCACAGCTTCACAATACACAGTGCAACTGGCCGGTACGAGCGAGAAACTGGATGCTTTTATTGAGGCGATTGCGGAAGTGACGGAAGTTATCGAAGTGGCACGAAGTGGTGTGGTAGGCATCGCGCGTGGTGAGCGAGCGCTCAGAGCTTAGTTTATCCCCTTCCTACTTGAAGCTGCAGCGGTGTTGGCTACGTTCGTTCACCCCAATCACATAGTGTATCTATGCTCATGGGGATGAACTCTCTTGCCGCCTACCTGCAACTCCAAGTAGTTTGGGTATAGTCTTTATAATTACAAGCAAAGTACAAATAAAAACCAGCCGAAAGGCTGGTTTTTATATTCAAGGTTCTAGATTGGTGTGCGATGTAGCCCACCCATCAATTAGTGCAGAATACGGGCGCGAATCGTGCCGTCGATCGCTTTAAGCTTAGTTAACGCTTCTTCAGAGCGAGCTGTTTCCACATCGATGACCACATAGCCGATTTCTGCAGTGGTTTGCAGATATTGAGCCGCGATGTTGATCCCTTCTTCGGCGAAGATGGTGTTAATTTGGGTCAAAATACCCGGACGGTTGGAGTGAATATGCAGTAAGCGAGAGCAGCTGCGATGCTCTGGCAGTGACACTTCAGGGAAGTTGACACTAGAGAGCGTTGAGCCGTTGTCTGAGTATTTAGCCAGCTTGCCAGCAACTTCAATGCCAATGTTCTCTTGTGCTTCTTGGGTTGACCCCCCCACGTGTGGTGTCAAAATCACGTTATCAAACTTCATCAGTGGCGATTCAAACGGCTCTTTGTTTGATGCTGGTTCTTCTGGGAATACGTCAATCGCTGCCCCTGCAATATGACCAGATTCGAGCGCATTGCACAGAGCTGGGATATCGACCACAGTACCGCGCGCTGCGTTAATGAAGATAGCGCCCGGTTTCATGCGCGCAAACTCTTCCGCACCCATCATATTTTTAGTGCCAGCGGTTTCCGGAACATGCAGTGAAATGACATCACACTTATTGAGTAGCTCGCTTAAGGTATGCACTTGGGTAGCGTTACCGAGCGAGAGTTTGCTTTCAATGTCATAGAAATACACGTGCATCCCCAAGTTTTCAGCAATGATCCCCAACTGAGTACCGATATGACCATAACCGATAATGCCTAGGCGTTTACCCCGTGCTTCATAAGAGTTATCTGCACTTTTTTTCCAGATCCCACGGTGAGCAAGTGCATTTTTCTCTGGAATGCCACGCAGTAACAGTAAAATTTCGCCGAGCACCAGTTCCGCCACACTGCGAGTATTGGAGAATGGTGCGTTAAACACTGGAATACCGCGTTTGGCGGCGGCATTAAGGTCGACTTGGTTAGTACCGATACAGAAACAGCCAATCGCCACCAGTTTCTCTGCCGCATTGATCACTTTCTCCGTCAGATTACTGCGCGAGCGGATCCCGACAAAATGCACATCTTTGATAGCTTCAATCAGCTCTGCTTCTTCCAGCGAGCCTTTATGGTATTCGATATTGCTGTAACCGGCCGCTTGCAAAACTTCCACCGAAGAGGGGTGAAGTCCTTCAAGAAGGAGGATCTTAATTCTGTCTTTTTCCAGTGAAATTTTGGCCATTTTATCGTCCTTAAAACTATGGGAAGGTGGGCTAACAGGCGCTTGGGTTCGAATTGTTCGAATTTGAGTCGTAATTTAGAAAAGCAAACGTTTTCCTTGTGCGCCTTCTGCTCACTAAATTAACAAACTTTTTTTGCTTTGGGTAAGAAAATTACGGAATAAGGCATAATTTTCTTAGAGAAAAGGATAAAAAAAGGCACCCAGCGGTGCCGTTTGTAAGCAAATAACGGAATATGGGGGGGAATGCCCGATATTACTCTTCGATTTTTGCACCTTGTGGTGTGCCAGTGATGACCACATCAGCCCCGCGATGAGCAAAGAGACCCACGGTCACAACCCCTGCGATGCCGTTGATCTTGCTTTCGAGATCTTTGGGATGGGTGATCTTCATGTTGTAGACATCCAGAATAACGTTACCGTTATCGGTGATCACACCTTCACGATACACAGGATCGCCACCGAGTTTTACCAGTTCGCGCGCGACATAAGAACGCGCCATTGGGATCACTTCAACAGGCAGAGGGAAGTTGCCTAGAACATCGACCGCTTTAGTGCCATCGACAATACACACAAATTTCTTAGCAATCGCCGCGACGATCTTTTCACGCGTCAGCGCTGCACCGCCACCTTTGATCATGTCGCGTTCTGGGTTGATCTCATCAGCACCATCGACATAGATGTCCAGCTCCGATACATCGTTACAGTCATAAACACGGATGCCGAGCGCTTCCAGTTTCGCAGTCGAAGCAATCGAGCTCGAAACCGCGCCTTTGATTTCGTCTTTGATAGTGCCTAAAGCATCGATGAAGTGATTAACGGTTGAGCCCGTACCAACACCGACAATGCTGCCTTTTTCTACGTATTTCAGAGCAGCCCAACCGGCGGCTTTTTTCATTTCATCTTGAGTCATGCCTATCTCCTGAGTATCGATTTGCGGGTATGTTGCGCGGCGCGATTATAACCCCAAACCGGAAGCAGAAGTAATCACTTAGGCTGAGCTAAACTGAGCAATTGTTCGACTACCACTGCCAAACCTTGCTGGGGGTCACTATTTTTCGTAATGGAATATCCCAGCTTGCAGTGGGCAGTTGCTCGACTTGCTGGCAATCGTGCGCAAGACCAATCGGCATCGCGCCTTGCTGCGTTTTAAACCAAGGTGCGAGAGTGCGATCGTAATAGCCGCCACCCATTCCCAAGCGTTGGCCTGATTGATCAAACGCCACCAAAGGAGTACCGATAATATCGAGCTCTCGAACCGGGCAGATCAAACGTTGGTCGAGTTTAGGCTCTGCGATCCCATAGCGATTTTTGTTCATTGGTGTGTGTGCTTGGTAGTGCAGAAACAGCAAGTGACCTTTTGCGAAAGGGTGTAAAACTGGGAGATACACTTGTTTACCTTGCTGCCAAAGCCATTCGATCAGTGGTTGGGTATTTAGCTCACCATCATTGGCAAGATACAGGGCAATACGCTGCGCGGCAGTCACTTCCGATAAGCTAGCAAAGGTATGGATAAGTTGTTGGCTGGCCGTCTGTTGCTCAAAAGCAGAGAGTGATTGTCGACGCTGACGAATTTGCAGGCGTAGGTGTGTACGAGAATCTGTCATAGAGGGAACCCCGGGATGCCGTTGAGGATCGTAGCCCTTGAACCATCAGGTTCAAGGCGGATCAGTAATGGTAACCGCAGGCTTCTCGGTACAAGCCGAGCTTGCTCAATAGCTACCCAATACCAACCCTGTTATGTTGCTTATCGGCTCAGGGACATAAATCCGCTGACGAACACCCCAGGGTAAATCAATGCTGTGTTTATTGCTTTCCTGGCTTCACATTTTTCAATGCAGCTTCTAATGAAGCGGCGAGCTGTTCCATGCGCTCGCTAAGTTGTGACTGAGTACCCGCATTTTCTTGCTGTTTCGTTTGTAACTCGTAACAGATGTTGAGTGCGGCAATCGTCAACAGTTTCACCTCATTGGTGACTTTAGTTCGCTCTGCCATTTCTTTCAAACGATTATCGAGATCTTGCGCAGCTTGAAGCAAAGACGCTTCTTGACCTGCTGGGCAGTTTACCCGGGTCACTTTGCCCAAAATTTCAATGTCAACCGCTTGATTACTCATGATTAATGAACTCTTTTAGCATAACTAAAGATGAGTCAACTCAGGTGACCATCGAGGTGGAACTATAGGTAAACCCAAAACAAGATTCAAGCCTTTCCCGTCGCAACCCGAGAAATGGACGTTTGAAAACTCACGATTTGGACAATTTGTGCAAAAGCTAAGCACCAACTGCAGGCGAGCGTTTTCGCTCTGGCAATGAAGTGGTAGGATTGGGCTACCTTTCTCGGTTAGTGAATCCAATATGAGCAAAAATAGACTTCCTGCTTACCCAGCTTTAGCCAATGAGCTGCGTAGCGCTTCTCTCGGTATTAATCCTGCCGAGCTACAAGGGTTACTGACGGGGATGTTGTCCGGCGGTTTAAGCCTCAATGATAAAAGCTGGCAAGCCTTGGTTTTCGATTACACCAACGATGGCATGGGCTGGCCAATTGGTGCATTAGCCAGCGCAGAGCAGATTCTGCTGGCGATGAGTGCGCAGTTGGTGGATACCGATTTTGAGCTTTCATTGCTCCTACCTGAAGGTGAGGGCGAGGAAGCCTTGTTTGAGCTCGCGGATGCGGTTGCGGAATGGATTAACCACTTTATTTCTGGATTAGGTTTGAGTGGCGCCAATCTGAAGCACGCTTCTGTTGAAGCGAAAGAAGCATTAGAGGATCTGGAAGAGATGTCGAAATTAGGCATCGATGAAGAGGATGACTTAGCCGAGCAAGCAGAATTATTGGAACAAGTGATCGAACATATCAAAGCCTGTGTATTGGTATTACATGCGGAATTTGGTGTCAAACCAGAGCAAGACACTAAGCCCACCGTTCACTAAGTCAACAGAAAGGAAGCGCAATGACGGACAGCCAGCAGCCCAATATCAGTAAGCCTATCAGTTTTGATGTGATCATTGCGGGTGGCGCGATGGCGGGCGCAACATTAGCGCTCGCGTTGCAGCACCTCAGCCAAGGTAAGCTGAAGGTCGCCGTGATAGAGGCGTTTGCAACCGATCATTCTGCGCATCCCGGTTTTGATGCGCGCAGCATTGCGCTCTCCTACGGTACGGTACAAATCCTGCGGGAGTTACAACTTTGGCCGAGCCTACAGCCTTTTGCGACTCCGATTAAACATATCCATGTCTCGGATCAGTCTCATGCAGGAATGACGGATATTCATTGTGAGACGCTTGGGGTTAGCGCTCTAGGTTATGTGGTTGAACTGGCGGATGTGGGGCGCGTTTACGCCGAGCGCATGGCGCAGTGTTCTGTCATTCAACAATTTGTACCAAGCCGAGTGGTGAATATTACCCGTGAACAAGAGTCGGTCACTGTCCAACTCGACACTAAAGAGACCTTGCAAGGTAAGCTGCTTGTGGCGGCAGATGGTGCGCTGTCGACGTGTTGCCAAGCGCTGGGCCTTGCGATGCAGGAGCACGATTTTGAACAAGTCGCGCTGATCGCCAATATCACCAGCGCGCAACCTCATGCAGGGCGAGCTTTTGAGCGTTTTACACCGCATGGCCCCGTTGCCTTGCTACCAATGAGCCAAGATCGCTTGTCTTTAGTTTGGTGTCTGCCACCAGAGCAAGTTGCGCACTGGCTGCATTGCAGCGAAGCTGAGTTCTTACAAGGCTTACAACAAGCCTTTGGTTGGCGGCTTGGCGCCTTGACCCATGCAGGTGAGAGAAGTGTTTATTCGCTGGTTTTGCGCTATCGTGAGCAAACGGTCTCTCACCGTTTTGCTATGGTGGGCAATGCGGCGCAAACCTTACACCCGATTGCAGGACAAGGTTTTAACCTTGGTATTCGTGATGTGGCGACTTTAGCCGAAGAGATTACGCGCAGCGACGATGCGGGTGAGTACGCGCTACTGCAGCGTTATTTTCAGCGTCGCCATGCCGATCGCACGGCAACCATCAGCCTGACTACAGGATTAGTACACACTTTCTCGAATGACTGGTTAGCGATGCGAATGGGGCGTAACCTTGGTCTAATGGCGATGGATAACTTGCCGTTATTGAAAGCTCCGTTATTGCGCCGCACTCTCGGCATAGTGAACCGTTAATAGGTAAAAGAATGATGCAAAGCGTTGATGTTGTAATTATCGGTGGCGGTATGGTCGGCCTAGCGTTAGCTGCGGCTCTGAAAGAGAGTGACCTACGCATTGCTGTGGTTGAGAACCAATTACCGGAAGAGGCGCTAAACCCGCTGCCGGATGTGCGCGTTTCTGCCTTGAGTCGCTCAAGTGAGATTGTGCTGCGTAATCTTAATGCTTGGGCGGGCATTGAAGCGCGCCGCGCTGCACCCTACATCGCGATGGAAGTGTGGGAGCAAGATAGTTTTGCGCGGATTGAATTTAAAGCCAATGAGATGACGCAGCCTAATCTAGGACACATTGTTGAAAACCGAGTCATTCAGTTGGCGCTGTTAGAGCAAGTTCAGCAACAAGCCAATGTGACACTGCATGTGCCTGCGACCTGTCAGAGCATCGCCGTGGGTGAAAGCGAAGCATGGCTAACCTTGAGTAATGGCCAAGCCTTGAGCGCAAAATTGGTCGTAGGGGCCGATGGCGCAAACTCTTGGTTGCGTCGACAAATGGATATTCCTTTGACGCATTGGGATTATGGACACAGTGCCTTAGTGGCCAATGTGCGCACCAGTGATCCGCACAATAAAGTCGCGCGCCAGATTTTTACTGCCCAAGGACCGTTAGCCTTTCTCCCCATGTCAGAGCCGCATATGAGTTCGATTGTGTGGTCGACAGAGCCTTCACGCGCTGAGGCTTTGCTCAATATGAGTGATGCGCAGTTTAACAAAGCGCTGACCGCAGAATTCGATGCACGATTAGGCCGCTGTGACGTGGTCGGTGAGCGACAAGCTTTCCCACTTAAGATGCGCTATGCCCGTGATTTTGTTGCGCCTCGGGTTGCGCTCGTCGGGGATGCCGCACACACCATTCATCCGCTGGCAGGGCAGGGTGTGAACTTAGGTTTACTGGATGCTGCCTGCTTGGCGCAAGAGCTGCTGAGCTTATGGCAGCAAAATCGCGACATTGGTGATGAGCGTAATTTGCGCCATTATGAGCGCTGGCGGAAAGCGGAAGCTGCCAAAATGATTGCGGCGATGCAAGGTTTCCGCGATCTGTTTGAGGGGGATAACCCTGCTAAGAAACTGATCCGTGGAATCGGCATGCGTCTGGTAGGTCAATTACCGGGCGCCAAAGATGAAATCATGAAACGCGCGCTAGGCCTCAAGGGCGATCTGCCTGAGCTGGCGAAGCAGGTTTGGTTAGAGCGTGTCTACTGATTGAATAAAAAGTCGATCAAACAAAAAGGGTTGGCACTGCCAACCCTTTTTACATTAAATCGCTTTATATTAAATCGAATGCTATTGAGTGTTTGCTTGTTTATGCATAAGCGCAACGCAGCTTCATGATCTCTTGATTGACTTCTTTTACGGTCTGATAGTGGCGCTGCTCCGCTTTCTCTGGCAGCTTTAACTTACCATTATCGAACTCGAATTTACCGACGCCAAAGATATAAATCCTACCTTTAAACAGACGGCTCACGTGTTTAGCAATCATACCTGGTGTATAGCGCTTAAACAGTCTCATACTTCGATCCTTGCGTTGTTCTGGCACTGCTTAGTATAGAAAAACCTAAACAAAAATAGTGTGATAGGTTTGGTGGAATAAGCAGTACTTACTGATTATTTGGAATATCTGTGCAGAATGAATCAAAACTGCAGTCAAATATCCAGAATCATGTGATCAAATTTACAAATTCTTCTGATGTTCTCAGCGGGTAACTGATGAACAGCCCGTATTAAGCCAGCCTCTTATGACACTTTAAAGAATAGTCGTAAAAATTCTGAACAGGCAAGTTGATTGTAAAATAATTGTAAAAAAATGCCCGCGTTTGGGCGGGCGAATAGTCACAGATGCATTACACAAAAAGTGGATAACTCGAATGCTCAGTTAATTCACTTTCTGTTGACGAGAGAGTGAGCAAACTTGGGTGCTCATTGCTCTCCTCAACGGTTTATAGCCTAGAGGATTGTTTTGGTTTTGACTATTTATGTTTTTAATTTAATTTTAAATTCATAAATAAGTATTGGTTTGTTTGAAGAAACTCGCGCGAAGATGCAACGAGCAATAGTGTGTTGCAGCGAAGCTGAGAAGGGAGCCTGATGAGGGAGAGTTTGAGCTGCCGATTCAGGCAGCTCAAGTCGGTTTCGATGAATGAGCGCTATTCTTCACTGAGTGAATAGGGTAGCGGTTGGATATGCCAGCGGGTGTCTGGTTGAGCAGCTAGACGCAGCTCGACATTGTGCTCAAGATCGTTGGGCAGGACGATCAAACCGATCGCTATTGAATCGGTAAAACGATAATGAGTCAGCAGTGTGCCCGCGCTACGCCAGTTTTCTCCGACAGCGCGTTCAAGAACCACAGGCTCATCTTGGCTCAGCGGCGCACTCAGATTACCTTTGACTATGTACATGGCGCGCTTATTGATGCCGCGATACTTGGCACGTGCCACAGTCTCTTGCCCTGTGTAACAACCTTTAGTAAAACTGATACCGTCAACGGCTTGCACATTGAGTGCTTGCGGAATGTGTTCATTTTGAGCCGTTTGGGTAACGACAGGCACGGCCTCTTCAATATCCATGCGTGTCCACAGCGATTGCTCGACATGCAGTCCTTGCCAAGCATTGACGTATTGCTCCGCCTGTTCGGCATTCACCAACAGCAGCCAACGCTGTGGACTCATACGCACGGCTGTACCGCCTGCGATACGGCGTACATCGCCAGTCGTTTCACTCACAGTATCAATCCAAGCATCGGCTTGACTGCCCATCACACCTAGAGCGATATCGCTGCTTTCGGCAATCGTCACTTTAGAGAAGATGGCGTATTTCTTCAGCTCGCGCAGTTCGACTTCTATCGCCGATTGCGGTTGAAACATTGCGTAGCCATCGTGATGATGAAACAAGCGAAATACCGACCATACCTTACCTTTGGCATCACAGTGTGCACCAAAGGTGACTTGCTGCTCTTGCAAAGAAACCACATTGCAGGTGACTTGGCCTTGCAGATACGCTTTTTTATCGGCACCGACCAGCGTGATGGCTCCCCATCCAGTGAGATGCGTGAGCATCAGTTCAGGGAGAGGATCGTGAGAAGAAAGATTGAGTACTGAAAAACGATTTTGCCAGTCCATGTTGTTCACCACTGAGGAAAAAAGTCTCGCTATGTTAATCTGGATCAACTTTTTTGTCAGCTTGAACAGGGACTGTGACTGAGTTACTAGTTGTCTGTCTGCACCCTTGTTACACTCCGAATCAAACAAAAACCATAAGGTGAGGAATACTGATGTACACCGCTGAACAAAAAGCGCGAATCAAATGGGCATGCCGTCGTGGTATGTTGGAGCTTGATGTGGTCATCATGCCATTTTTCGAAGAGTGTTTTGATTCACTGGCCGAATCTGAGCAGGACGACTTTGTGGCTTTACTGGAAAGTGACGACCCTGATCTGTTTGCTTGGGTGATGGGACATGGCCGCTGTGAGAATTTAGGCCTTGCTGCGATGGTGGATAAGATTGTCGCTCATAACCTCAGCAAAGTCCGTTAAGCTTCTTTTTATCCCTTCCTTTTACGCTCAGATCATCGCGCTGCTGATTATGCTGTTGATGCTCTGGGCGTTATTCGTTTCTTCTATTCCCTTGGTGTTGGTGCCCTATTTTGCCGCTTGGATCTGGCGTGGTCATCTCCACAGCCAATGGATGCCGGCGAGTTTGGTCGGCAATGTGGAACTCACCTTTGCTGGCGTATTCGAGCAAGAGGGGCGGCGTGAAACCTTTCATTCGGTACATACGCTTTATGCTCCGCTGTTTATCTGCTTACAAGGGCAGGGCAAGCGTTGGTTTATCTGGCGTGATAGCTGTGATGAAGCCACCTATCGGCAATTGTTAGTGCGATTAAAACGGGAGCTCAATGGCTCCCGTGATCATGCGCAGATCTCTTGATTGCTGTTGCAAGCGGAGAGAGCGTTATTTTTCCGGCACAAGAATCGTTGGGCCACTCTCTGCCAGTTGATCTGGATAGTCCAACGTGTAGTGTAAGCCGCGACTTTCTTTGCGTTGCATCGCGCAACGCACCATCAATTCAGCGACTTGCAGTAAGTTACGCATCTCGAGGAGGTTGTTTGACACACGGAAGTTGCTGTAATACTCGTGGGTCTCCTGTTGCAGTAGCTGAATGCGGCGCATTGCTCGTTCCAAACGCTTGTTGGTGCGCACGATTCCCATGTAGTCCCACATAAAGAGGCGCAGTTCGTGCCAGTTATGCTGCAAAACCACTTCCTCATCAGAACAGGTGACTTGGCTTTCATCCCAAGCTGGGAGTGACTCTGGCATGCTTGCGTTGGGCAACTGAGCAATGATGTCTTGTGACGCTGACCATGCGTATACCACGCATTCTAGAAGAGAGTTTGATGCCATACGGTTTGCGCCGTGTAAGCCGGTGTAGCTCACTTCGCCAATCGCATACAACTGCTTAAGATCCGTTTGACCTTGCGGATTTACCATCACGCCACCACACGTATAGTGCGCCGCAGGAACGATGGGGATCGGTTCTTTGGTCATATCAATGCCCAAATCCATCAAGCGTGAGTAAATGGTGGGGAAGTGTTTTTCGATAAAGTCAGCAGGCTTATGGCTGATGTCGAGATACATACAGTCTGCACCTAAACGCTTCATTTCAAAGTCGATCGCGCGTGCCACGATATCACGCGGAGCCAGCTCAGCTCGTTCATCGAAATCCGGCATAAAGCGGCTGCCATCTGGGCGGCGCAAATAAGCGCCTTCACCACGCAGCGCTTCGGTAAGTAGGAAGTTACGTGCTTCTGGATGGTATAAACAGGTTGGGTGGAACTGGTTGAACTCTAGGTTGGCCACACGGCAGCCCGCACGCCACGCCATGGCAATGCCATCACCAGAAGAAACATCAGGGTTAGAGGTGTACTGATACACCTTAGATGCCCCGCCAGTCGCCAACACCACAAATTTGGCGCGAATCGTTTCTACGTGTTCCGCATTACGATTCCATACATAGGCGCCAACGACTTTGTTGGCATCACCGCCGATTTTATCTTCAGTGATCAAATCCAGCGCATTGTGTCTTTCAAGTACCGTAATGTTGGGATGGTTGTGGGCGTTATCTTGCAAGGACGTCTGCATCGCCATCCCTGTGGCATCAGCAGCATGCAAAATACGGCGATGGCTGTGACCGCCTTCGCGGGTCAAGTGGTAGCGTGGGTGGTCGTTATCGCTATCCTCTTCTTTGTCAAAAGGTACACCGCCATCAATCAGCCACTGCACGCACTCTTTGGCATGCTCGGCAATAAAGCGCACGGTTTGTTCATCACAAATCCCAGCACCTGCAATTAAGGTGTCTTGCACATGCGATTCAATACTGTCCGATTCATCAAAGACTGCTGCAATACCGCCTTGTGCATAAAAAGTCGCGCCTTCACTGCGCGGCCCTTTGCTTAATACAATCACTTTTCCGTATTGAGCGACCTGTAAAGCAAGCGATAAGCCTGCTGCGCCACTTCCTATGACTAATACATCACATTGATGCTCTCGGTCTGCATTCATAAAATTGCCAATTCCCAAACTGTAGCGAGTCATCCAACTCGACATTTCTTTAAATTCCTCAAAGAGTTGTTTTCTTTAGAGGAAAAAAACACCGCATCGATTGAGCAGACATGCCACTGTGCACAATCAAGTGGCAAGAAATTATCGAAAAATTCGGATCGTTGATACGGTGTAAGTCCTGCTATTATCATCGCGCTAAATGCAATAGTTTGTAAATCTTATTGTCATGTTAGCGGTTGCACTCTATTAATCCGCTGCATTCACCACTATATAAAGAGTGAAGCGCACGTGATGTATGGGGAATACCTATCTACGCGAGAGGCAACGGGTGAAAATGCTGCCTTGATAAGGTTTTGAGTAAAATATTTCACCCAATAATGAACTTTCTCGATAATGCCGAGTCTCTAAAGGTGCTCATGCAAGTAGTGGTGTCAATATTACAATTCGCATAATGAGTACCCATATCTGAGAAGGTAGGGGAATAACAATAGGAGTGACCGCTCGAATGAACGAGCAACTGACCGATCAAGTGTTGATTGAGCGAGTTCAGAATGGGGATAAGCAAGCATTTAACCTTTTGGTTTTGAGATATCAAAATAAAGTGTGCAACCTTATTTCCCGGTATGTAAGCAATTCCGGTGATGTGGCTGATGTAGCGCAGGAAGCGTTTATTAAAGCGTATCGAGCCATTCCAACCTTTCGTGGCGAGAGTGCGTTTTACACTTGGTTGTACCGTATTGCTGTTAATACCGCGAAAAATCACATTGTTGCGCAAAGCCGACGCCCACCCGCAAGTGATGTTGATGCTGAAGAAGCTGAATTCTATGAAGGTGGTGACGCATTAAAAGAATTATCGAACCCGGAGAACATTACGTTGTCCAAAGAGTTGAAGAAGACTGTGTTCGATGCAATTGATGCGTTACCGGATGATTTAAAAACGGCAATGACGTTGCGCGAGCTTGATGGCTTGAGTTACGAGGAAATTGCGGAAGTGATGGATTGCCCTGTTGGTACAGTGCGTTCACGAATATTCCGCGCTCGTGAGGCGGTAGAGAAGAAAATCAAACCTCTTCTGTAACGCAAATTCCGTAATGACTATGGTGAATAGAATGGCTGACAAAGAAAAACTTTCAGCACTCATGGATGGCGAGATGATCGACAATGAGCTGATTTTAGGATTGGCTCAGGATCAAGATGCACGTGACACGTGGAAAAACTATCATCTGATCGGTGATGTACTCCGTGGAGAGGCACCGATTCACAAAGAATGGAATATCGCTGAAAGTGTCGCCTTGGCGCTGGAAAATGAGCCTGCGCACAATCCGCTACACCACTCAACGAACGTGATTGACTTGCAACAGGCAAGACTCGAAGCGCAGCCTAAACCGCAACAGGCTAAACGTCAGTTGCCTGCTTGGTTGTCTCAGTTTGGTCAAGTCGGTATCGCCGCTTGTGTCTCGTTGGCGGTTATTTTCGGCGTTCAACAGTATGGTGGACAAAGCTCAGGTGTGGAAAATGAACTGCCTGTGCTGCAAACCATTCCTCTTGCTGGAAGTGCTGAGCCAGTGAGTTTGACTCGTGATTCGGTGGAAAAGCATGCGCCAGACAGCAGCATGCAAGAGCAACGTCGCCGCGTAAACGCCTTGCTGCAGGACTACGAACTGCAATTACGCCTAAACAGTGAGAATAGTGCTTCTCACCAACACCCAGTTGAATCGGTTGTGGAATGAAGAAACTTTTGATCAGTGCGCTGACACTGTTCTGTGTAAATTCAACTACCGCCTTTGCAGAGGAAGAGTCTGCAGAGGCGTTGTTGTATCAGATGAATGAAGCCAGCCAACATCTCAATTACGAACTCTCATACATCTTGGTTAAGAAAAACAGCATTGAGCCCTTGTTGTATCGTCATGCTCGGCAAGATGATCAACAACTGGCGCATTTGGTGTACTTGAGCGGCCCCGTGCGTGAAGTGATCCGCCGTGGTGATGAAGTGAGTTACATCGAGCCGGGTGTTGAGCCTTTTACGATTGAATCGGGCAATATGGTGGCTCCAACCATCCCCATGTTGAACACGGATGTGGCGGAGTTGAGCCGCTACTATGACTTCGTGAAAGTCGGGCGCGCCCGAGAAGCGGGGGCAGCGTGCCAAGTATTGCGCGTGGTTCCGAAAGATGGTTTACGTTACTCGTATGTTGTCTGGGTCGATGAAAAAAGCCATTTGCCTTTAAGGGCGGATTTGCTGGATCGCGATGGCGAAGTGCTTGAGCAGTATCGCACCATTTCATTTTCGGTCAGCGAGCGTTTGGCCGAAATCATGGCAGGGCTAAACAAGGTGCAACTGCCTGAAGTCCTTAAGTTGCCAAAAGGCAGTGTGCAAGAGACCTTCTGGCAAGTCACTTGGGTACCGGATGGTTTTCAAGCCATGGAGCTGAATCGTTATCGTATGGCAATGACAGAGCGTTTGGTGGAAAGCCAGATGTATTCGGACGGCCTGTTTAATTTCTCAGTGTATGTCTCTGCCAGTGATAACTACTCACTCAAAGGGCAGTTGGTTCGACAAGGCCGCCGTACTTTGCACAGTGTCGTCAAAGGTGAGAATGAAATTTCGGTAGTGGGCGATATTCCTCCTGCGACTGCGCAACGTATCGCTCAATCGGTGATGTTTGGTGTCGGTGGAGTGAAAGCGCAATGATGACGGCATTGGCTACGGTGACCAAAGTGGTACCCGCTCAACAAGGATTTCAAGTGACGCTGAGTTGTGAACAGCAAACCAGTTGCAGCAGTTGCCAATCCTCGAAAAGCTGCGGTACGGGCATCGTCTCTAAAGCGTTTGGTAACAAAACCCTATTCTGGCGTTTACAAACCATACAAGCCCTAGAAGCGGGTGAGGTGGTCGAGATTGGTTTGCCGGAAAAGAGCGTGCTGCAGTCGGCGGCGCTCGTCTATTTATTACCGCTGTTTTTCATGATGCTGGGTGCATGGCTTGGCGATCAATGGCTGGCCCCTATGTTGGGTTTTGGAGAGGGGATAGTGATCCTTACTGCACTGCTCTTTATTGCGCTCGGTGTATGGGTTGCCAAACATTATGCGAAAGTGCTGGAGCTACGCTCTCAGCAGCAAGTGGTTTTGTTACGAAAACTGGGTATCCCGGTTGCCTAAATTATGATGCGAACCCCAACGAAATTGGGTAGAATCGCCCAACTTGAATGAATAGCCGCCAACGCGGCTTTTCTATGTCCTTATTATTTAAGAGTTTAGTCATCCCAAACCTATGAAGCACATTCGTAACTTTTCGATTATCGCCCACATTGACCATGGTAAATCGACTCTATCTGACCGTTTAATCCAAGTCTGTGGCGGCTTGAGCGATCGTGAAATGGCCGAGCAAGTTCTTGACTCTATGGATCTGGAACGTGAGCGTGGCATCACCATTAAAGCGCAGAGTGTGACTCTCGACTATACAGCGAAAGATGGCCAAACCTATCAACTGAACTTTATCGACACCCCAGGACACGTTGACTTCGCGTACGAAGTATCACGTTCATTGGCGGCGTGTGAAGGCGCACTGTTGGTGGTGGATGCGGGGCAAGGCGTAGAAGCGCAAACCCTAGCAAACTGCTATACCGCGATCGAAATGGATCTGGAAGTCGTGCCCATTCTGAACAAGATTGACCTGCCGGCGGCAGAGCCAGAGCGTGTGGCGGAAGAGATTGAAGACATCGTCGGTATCGATGCGATTGATGCTGTGCGTTGCTCAGCGAAAACCGGTGTGGGCGTGGATGAAGTTCTCGAAAAAATCGTTTCTGCCATCCCAGCGCCACAAGGCGATCCTGATGCACCGCTACAAGCGCTGATCATCGACTCATGGTTTGATAACTACTTAGGTGTGGTTTCTCTGGTTCGTATTAAAAACGGTAGCCTGAAGAAAAACGACAAGATCAAAGTGATGAGCACCGGCCAAACTTGGGGTGTGGATCGCTTAGGTATTTTCACTCCAAAACAAGAGGATACCGATTCACTCAACACTGGCGAAGTAGGCTGGGTGGTGTGTGGTATCAAAGACATCATGGGCGCACCAGTGGGTGACACCCTGACCTTAGCGAAGAACGGTTGTGAAAAAGCGCTGCCGGGCTTTAAAAAGGTGAAACCTCAAGTGTATGCGGGCTTGTTCCCAGTCTCTTCTGATGACTATGACAACTTCCGTGATGCACTGGGTAAACTGAGCCTCAATGACGCGTCGCTGTTCTATGAGCCAGAAACGTCGGCAGCACTCGGTTTTGGTTTCCGTTGTGGCTTCCTTGGTATGCTGCACATGGAGATCATCCAAGAGCGTTTAGAGCGCGAATACGATCTCGACCTCATCACCACGGCACCAACCGTAGTGTATGAAGTGCTCAAGACCAACAAAGAGATCGTCTACGTTGATAGCCCAGCTAAACTGCCAGCCATCAACGATATCGAAGAGATCCGCGAGCCGATCGCGCGTTGTAACATTCTGGTTCCTGCGGATTACCTGGGTAACGTGATCACTCTGTGTATCGAGAAACGAGGTACTCAGGTGGACATGGTTTACCACGGTAACCAAGTGGCGCTGACTTACGACATCCCGATGGCTGAAGTGGTTCTGGATTTCTTTGACCGCTTGAAATCCACCTCTCGTGGCTACGCGTCACTGGATTACGGTTTCCAACGTTTTGAAATGTCGCACATGGTACGTGTGGATGTGCTGCTCAACGGTGACAAAGTGGACGCCTTGGCGATCATTACCCACCGCGACAACTCGCAAACCCGCGGTCGTCAATTGGTTGAGAAGATGAAAGAGTTCATTCCTCGCCAGATGTTCGATATCGCGATCCAAGCGGCAATCGGTAACCACATCATTGCGCGCTCTACCGTGAAGCAGTTACGTAAAAACGTACTGGCGAAATGTTACGGTGGTGACGTGAGCCGTAAGAAGAAACTGCTGAAGAAGCAGAAAGAAGGTAAGAAACGGATGAAGCAGATCGGTAACGTTGAGCTGCCACAAGAAGCGTTCCTTGCCATTCTGCATGTCGGCAAAGACTAATTTCTTTGCTGGCTTCAGACTTATTGGTTTAACACATGAGTGAAAGGGTTTCGGCTCTTTCACTTTCGTATTTTTTAGATAAGGGAAGTCAATGGCGAACACATTCTCACTGATTTTGGTGATCGTAACTCTGGTCACCGGTATCGTCTGGACACTGGAAAAGCTGGTGTGGGCGAAAAAACGCCAACAGAAACAAGCTCATTTACAGGCACAAACACCGGATATGCCAGCCTCAGCGCTGGATAAAGTTGCGGCTCAGCCATGGTGGATTGAAAACAGTGTCTCGATTTTCCCTGTCATTGCTTTTGTGCTGGTACTGCGCTCGTTCATTTATGAGCCGTTCCAAATTCCATCCGGTTCGATGATGCCGACTCTGCTGGTTGGGGATTTTATTCTGGTTGAGAAATACGCTTACGGCTTGAAAGATCCTGTATGGCGCACTCAGTTAGTGGAAACGGGTAAACCTGAGCGCGGTGACATAGTGGTATTCAAATACCCAGTGAATCCTCAGATCGACTACATCAAGCGTGTGGTGGGGATGCCCGGAGATACCGTACGTTACAGCGCAGGTAAAGAGCTGTGTATTCAGCGCCAGGGTGAGAGCGAATGCCAAGCGGTCAAACTCTCTAACGTGCAAGAGAGCGAGTTTTACCAAAATGAGATCCCACTGATCCAACTGAATGAACTGCTAGGCAAGGTCGAGCACAGTATTTTGGTTAACCCATTGAGCATTGATAACGTGGCGAACTATCGACCACGCAGTGGCGTGAATGAATGGGTTGTACCACAAGGGCACTATTTTGTGATGGGTGATAACCGTGACAACAGTGCAGACAGCCGTTTCTGGGGCTTTGTGCCAGAGCAGAATCTGGTCGGAAAAGCTGTGGCTATCTGGATCAGTTTCGAGTTTGAACGCGCTGAAGACAGCGTACTTCCACGCTGGATTCCTACCGGAGTACGATTCAATCGTGTTGGTGGGATCCACTAAGCCAGCATAAGCTGGCAATAACGTTGAGATTATGACACCTCCAATGAATAAATTAACAAGTAAGCTCGGTTATACCTTTAAGGAGACTGAGCTGCTTAATCTGGCGCTGACACACCGCAGCGCCAATGGTAAGCACAATGAACGTCTTGAGTTTCTGGGCGATTCAATTTTAAGTTTTGTCATTGCTGACGAGCTCTATCGCCGCTTCCCGAAAGTGAATGAGGGCGATATGAGCCGTATGCGTGCCACCTTAGTGCGTGGTAACACGTTGGCGGAGCTGGGTCGTGAATTCGATCTGGGAGATTACTTAAAATTAGGTCCAGGTGAGTTGAAAAGCGGTGGTTTTCGCCGTGACTCGATTCTGGCCGATGCCGTAGAAGCCATCATTGGTGCGATCTACCTCGATAGTGATTTAGAAACCGCGCGCACTATTGTGCTGGAGTGGTATCAATGTCGCCTTGAGGAGATCAAACCGGGCGCATCACAAAAAGACCCAAAAACTCGCTTACAAGAGTTTTTGCAAGGCAGAAGAAAACCGCTGCCCGTCTACACTGTGACTAATATTAAAGGTGAAGCGCACAACCAAGAATTTACGGTTGCGTGTGAAGTTGCAGGTATGGACACACCTGTGATCGGTAAAGGCACCAGCCGCCGCAAGGCAGAGCAAGCGGCTGCAGAAACGGCTCTGGAGCAATTAACTCATGGCTGATCAAGAATTTGATATCGATGCATACTTTGCTTCTCGCAGCGAAGGCCAAACGGCGATATCGACACCAGAGGACCAACACTGCGGCTTTGTCGCGATTGTCGGTCGTCCTAACGTGGGTAAATCGACCCTGCTCAATAACCTGTTAGGGCAGAAAATCTCGATTACTTCGCGTAAACCGCAAACTACTCGCCACCGTATTATGGGTGTTGAGACGGAAGGCAAGTATCAAGCCATTTACGTGGATACTCCGGGATTGCACATTGAAGAAAAACGCGCCATCAACCGTTTGATGAACCGCGCGGCATCAAGCTCACTGAGTGATGTCAACTTAGTGCTGTTTGTGGTGGAAGGGACTCACTGGACCGCTGACGATGAGATGGTGTTCAACAAGCTGCAAAAAGCCAACTTCCCGGTGGTGCTTTGTGTGAACAAGGTCGATCAGGTCAAAGATCGTAACGAAGTGATGCTGCACATGCTGGAGCTTTCTAAGCGCATGCCGTTTGTCGATATCGTACCGATTTCCGCTAAACAGGGGAAAAACACCGATGTGCTGAAAAAGCACGTTCGTGAGCACCTGCCGAAAGCCGTGCACCATTTCCCTGAAGAGTATGTGACGGATCGTTCACAGCGCTTTATGGCCTCTGAAATCGTGCGTGAAAAGCTGATGCGTTTTACGGGCGAAGAGCTGCCGTATTCGGTGACTGTGGAAATCGAGCGTTTCGATTACAACCCAGATACCGATGGCTTCCACATCAATGCTCTGATCTTGGTTGAACGTATCGGCCAGAAGAAAATGGTGATTGGTAAAAACGGCGAGAAGATCAAAACCATCGGCCGCGAAGCGCGTCTCGATATGGAAGAGCTGTTTGGCCGCAAAGTTTACCTAGAGACTTGGGTGAAAGTGAAATCCGGTTGGGCGGATGATGAGCGCGCCCTGCGTTCACTCGGCTATATCGACGATCTCTAAACATGAAAGGTGGCAACGAGGTTGCCACCTTTTTCATTCCTACCTTCAACTGCATGATAGAAAGGGAAAATGTCAGACGGACTGCAACGCTGTTTTGTTCTGCACCGCCGCCCTTACAGTGAATCGAGCTTAATCCTCGATGTGTTCAGTGAGGAGTACGGGCGAGTCACCTTGATGGCCAAAGGCGCGCGCGGAAAACGCTCCAACCTCAAAGGTGCGCTGCAACCTTTCACTCCTTTACTGCTGAAATGGTCGGGCAATGGCTCGATGAAAACGTTGCGCCAAGCCGAACCGATTAGCCTCGGCTTACCGCTTTCCGGCGTCTATCTCTATTCGGCGATGTACATCAACGAGCTGGTGGATAGAGTGCTCATGCCTGAAGTCGCCAGTCCCGGACTATTTCATGATTATCTGTTTGCGCTCACTGAACTGGCGCAAAGCACCAATCCTGAGCCCGCGCTACGCCGCTTTGAACTCGCCTTGCTTGCCGCGATGGGGTACGGCGTAGATTTTCTGCATTGTGCAGGTACGGGTGAGCCAGTTTCACCAGACATGACCTATCGCTATCGTGAGCAAAAAGGCTTTATTGCCTCAGTACGTCGCGATAATCTCACCTTTCTCGGTAACGAGCTCATTGCAATCAGTGAACGGCGTTTTACCAGCAAAGAACAACTGCAAGCGGCAAAACGCTTTACACGTTTAGCCTTAAAGCCGTATCTTGGCGGCAAACCTTTAAAGAGTCGTGAGTTGTTTCGTCAAACAACTCTACCCAGAGCACGGAGTACAGAAGAATGAGCTCAATTTATCTTGGTGTGAATATCGATCACGTGGCGACTTTGCGTAACGCACGCGGCACACAATATCCCGATCCAGTGCATGCAGCCGAAATTGCTGAACGTGCGGGCGCGGATGGCATCACCATCCATCTGCGTGAAGATCGTCGTCACATCACAGATCGCGATGTCCGTCTTTTGCGTGAAACGCTGCAAACGCGTATGAACCTTGAAATGGCGGTGACGGATGAGATGGTCGAGATTGCGCTGCAAACTCAGCCAGAATACGTCTGCTTGGTGCCGGAAAAACGTGAAGAGTTGACCACAGAAGGCGGTCTTGATGTGCTAGGTCAGTTGGAACGTGTCAAAGCGGCAACGGAAAAACTCACAGCGGCTGGCATTAAAGTTTCTCTGTTTATCGATGCCGATCGTGAGCAAATTGATGCGGCCAAAGCTTGTGGCGCACCTTTTATTGAGCTGCATACCGGGCACTACTCCGATGCGAAAAGCGATGTCGATCAGCAAAATGAGCTGAAGAAAATTGCAGCCGCAGCGGCTTACGCACACGACTTGGGCATTACGGTGAATGCGGGTCATGGCTTGACCTACCACAATGTCGCGGCGATTGCGGCCATTCCTGAAATTTACGAGCTGAACATCGGCCATGCGATCATTGGTCGCGCGGTTTTTGATGGTTTAGCGAAAGCCGTCGCCGATATGAAAGCCATCATGGTTGCTGCGCGTCGATAACGTATGATCGTTGGACTCGGAACAGATATCGCTGAAATCGAACGGGTTGAGAAAGCGTTGGCGCGCTCAGGTGAAAACTTTGCGCGGCGCATTCTCACAGATTCGGAACTGGAGCAATTTCTGGCTTTGAAGCAACAAGGGCGCTTTTTAGCTAAACGCTTTGCGGCTAAAGAAGCGGCATCCAAAGCCTTAGGGACTGGAATTGCGCAGGGCGTGTCTTTCCACGATTTCACCATTAGCAACGATGCATTAGGTAAGCCCTTACTAAGTTTGAGTGGCAAGGCCGCTCAGTTAGCCGCACAACTGCAGGTGGTGAATATTCATCTTTCCATCTCTGATGAGCGCCATTACGCGATGGCGACCGTGATTCTTGAACGCCGCTGATGCGGCGTTCATGCTTTAGTTCATTTCAAATCTTTCATTTTCTGACTATATTTTCCTTACGTGCTTACTTTTCTTCAACGGAAGAATGAGTTTTTCTGCTCTTTGCATCAAATGCGTATTTTTGCTTCATCAATAACTAGAATTAAAGAAATTGGGTGATGTCATCAATGACGAATGACGATCGAAATAGAGAATATGTCGCTTGGCGCGCTGTTTTGCGTTGTGGTAGACGTTGTGCTTGCTTAGGAATGACCCAATGATGCGAAGCCTTTTTCAAAACCGGCTGATGAGTTGTGTTGTCGGTGTATTAGCCATGACGAATGGCGTTGTTTTGGCGGCCGACTGGAGCGTCTCTGGTTATGGATCGATTGGTTACGGTTATGAAAATGAAGAGAACCTTGGTTTTCTGCGTAACATCGCCCAGCCAGACGAATATCAACGTAACGGATCGTTTAAGCCTGATTCTAATCTCGGGATCCAGTTTGATCTTCAGTTAGACCCGCAATGGTCGCTGACAGCGCAGTGGGTGATGGAGGATCGAGTCGAGCAGCGCTTCGATGATATTACTGAGCTCGCTTTTGTGCGCTATATGCCGGATGAGCACTGGGATATTCGCTTGGGGCGTCTTGGGCTTAATGCCTACATCGCTGCTGACAGCCGACGTATTGACTACGCACACCTTTGGTTGCGCCCTCCGCAAGAGTTTTACGGCGGTATTTTCTACGATTCTATCGATGGAGTTGATGTCACTTATCGCAGTCAATGGGATGAGATCACTTGGTCGTTAGGCGCGCAATATGGCCGAATTAAACAGAAACTGCAAAATATCGCGTCCAAAGAGATTTCTGCCACACAGTCTGATCAAACGTTAGCTCTGGTACTTTCTCTCGAGCAAGAGCAATGGTTTGGGCGTCTCTCTTATGTGCATGTCGGGCACCTTAAGGTGGATCTGGATGGTAACTCTTTAACCGGTGTGCAAGCTGTAAATCAATTAGCGCAAGCCGGGTTTGGGGCGATCAGCGCTGAAGCCGCGCAGTTAGTTGAGCAAATCAACCTTCAAGCGGAAACTATTGAATATTGGCAATTGGGCTTTGGCTATCGAGGTGATCAGTGGTCGCTCCAATCAGAAATTTATACCATCATAGGTGAGAAGGCCGTGGTTCCAGAAGGGGTCGGTGGCTATGTCATGGCGGGATATACCCTAAGCAGTGTTACGCCTTATGCCATCTATGGTCGGTTTAACCCAAAAAATCCCCCCTACCAAGCGCAGTCTGATTGGGGATTATCCCCAGTTAATGGTGCGCAGTTGGCTGCGGTACAAAAATGGTTGATTGACGGAGTTAACTCTACCTACATCGATCAGCAGACATACTCCTTAGGCGTTCGCTGGGACGTTACTGCCCAGATAGCCTTGAAAGCACAATATGATTACATCCAGATTGCCGATAGCGGCTATGGTTTATGGGCCATTCCTTTAGATGCTGATATACGGGGCCGGGATGTGCAGCTGTTTTCTGCCAGCGTTAACTTTGTGTTTTAGGAGGACTCAATGCGATATTGGTTACTCCTAACTCTCTTGTTTAGCCCTCTGACTTGGGGTGAATTGTATGTGGTTGCCAGCCCAAAAAGTCCGGTAATGGGAATTAATAAAGAGCAGTTATCTGCCTTATACCTTGGACGTAATCGCGTGGTGGGCAAAACTTACATTAATCAGGTGTTAGATCGCAGTGGTGCGGTACGTCAACGTTTCTTTTTGCAGGTGACCAACATGCAAGAGAGCCAGATCAACGCTTATTGGGCGAAACTGAAATTCTCAGGACGGCTGCGTGCCCCTGAGTCAGTGGTGAGTGAACAAGAGCTGATCGCTAAATTAGAAGAGAACCCGTTCTCGATTGGTTATACCGACCAAAATCCCAGTGACGCGCTCAAAGTATTACTGGTGATCTATGACTGAGCAAACGCATTCATCTCCGTTAGTTAATCGTTTACTGAAGATGATTTCACTGTGTGCGCTTGGGTATTTGCTGATCATTTTGGCCATCATTATTCCGCGAGGCATACAGAGTGTTGAACAGCAAAAACAAGAACTGGAGGAGAAGCTTGCGCTCTCTTTGAGCAACTCGGCGGCCATTGCGCTGTATGTGAATAATTACGATATTGCCTCTGAGGTGATGGATGCGCTGCTACTTCACAAAGAGATCAATGCCGTCAAATTAGCCAGCGTTGATGGCATTGTATTTGAGCGAACGACTGTGCCCACAGCCTTCAAAGAGCAGAATTATTGGAATGATGCGAATCGTTACCGTTTGGACTCTCCTGTCGATGGTAATTTGATTGGCTATTTAATGATTCATTTGGATCATCAAGCCGTTCGTCAGCAAGCCATTAATCAAATTCTTGATCAGATAGTCGTGGTATTGATTCAGTTTCTAGTGACTTTTATTGCGCTTATCTGGATCGTTCGTCGCTTGGTCGGTAAACCGCTGACTGAGCTTTCGCAGGCTTTATCTGAAGTGCGGCCAGATCATGATCGTAAAGTCGCGGTCGCAGCAGAAGATCACCACAACGAGATTGGTTTAGTGGCCAAAAGCATCAATGAATTTATTGATGCTTCTCACCAAGCATTATTGCGTGAACGTGAGCTACGCCAACAGATTGAACGTTGGGAAAGCTACTATCGCACCATTGCTGAACAAGACACGCTGACTGGGTTAAAAAACCGTTTGGGTTGCGAAAAGTATGTGCTCCATAAAAAGCACGCTAGCAAAGTTATGGCGTTGTTATTGATTGACTTAGATGGCTTTAAGCAAGTCAATGATACTTTGGGGCATGCGGCTGGTGATGAAGTATTACGTGAAATCGCCAAACGATTTTATGCCTTGGCGCAAACGCATTTTTCCGATTTTGTGGTCGGGCGATTAGGTGGGGATGAGTTCGCTATTTACATTCCACTGAATAAATTTGATTTAGAGTCTATTGAATCGTTTGCAGCTCAACTGATTGAGTCCTCATCGGCTCCCATCGTATTAGCTAAACAGACTGCGCAAGTCAGTTGTAGTATTGGGATTAGCCATATGAATAGCCTGCACATTGACTTAGAAAAACTGCTGCTACAAGCCGATAAAGCTATGTACTGGGTCAAATACAGAGGCAAGCATAGCTATCATATCTATCGTACAGGGGAAGAGCTTCAGCCTCTTCCCAGCACCAAATAACTCAAACAGGATCAGTTCAGATAGTCGTGAGAGGCTTCGGTCACTTTAGCCATTTCATCTTGCAGCTCAAATAACTCAGGCTCTAACTCGCCGACGCTCGCCCCATTGCGCAGCGCTTGTTCCAAACTGGCGCAGATTTTTCGCAGGCGGGGTACGCCGCTGTACGAACAGCTGCCATGTAATTTATGGATATGATGCAGCAGATCGCTAGTGGAGTATTCATCATCTTCAAGCGCAGTATTGACCACAGTTTCGACTTCTCGCAAATAATCGACCAACATGCCGAGCATCTCTTTAGCGAGCTCCTCTTTATTGGCGGATTGGCGAAGCGCGACAGGCCAATCAATGATCGCCTCTTCAACTGGCTGTGATGAGGGTAAGGCGTTAGATATGACCGCGGCACCATCGGGTGGGGGCACTTTCGCGACCTGTTTACTGCGCGTGTGCGGGCTCCAATGCACCAACACTTGTTGCAGAATATGCTCTTCAATCGGTTTGGTCAGGTAATCATCCATACCCGCTTTCAGTAGGCGGTCACGTTCACCGGCCATAGCATGCGCCGTCACTGCAATCACTGGCGTATCACAGTAACCTTTGAGCTTCTTGATCTCTTTACAAGCAGTGACCCCATCCATGTGCGGCATTTGAATGTCCATCAAGATGATATCGAACTGACGCAGCTGGGCTTGCTCGATCGCTTCCTGACCACTGGTGCAAGATACCACGTACTCAACCCGCTCTTGCAATAGCGCAGTGATCAGTTTGAGGTTGGCAGGATTATCATCGACCGCCATGACGCACAGCGGAAGCTTATCCGCTTGAGGTTTAGGTAAACTGGTGTTGGCGAGTTGCGGCTGTTGCGATGCCAAGGTTTGTAGCAGTTTTTTGCGTGATAAAGGCTTACTGATGCATTTTACTGGGTAGCGCTGCATCAATTGGTCGGCGAGCGCCAGTTCTGTGCTCGGCACACCGACAATCACATTGTGGGTCATGGCTAATGCGCGTTGCACCCAAAGTTCCACCAAGGTCGGATTGGTCTCTTTACTTGGCGCTAAGTTGAGCAGTACATAGTCGTAAACGTGTTGCTCTTCCGGAATCGCTGAGCGGTACGTCACTTCTAAACCACTTTGGACCAGCGTTTGCTGCACAATCGCAGCGGCTTGCATATTGGGTTCAATCAGCAGCAAGTGGCGATGATTGAGCGAGTCCGCGTTATAACCGTCATTGAGAGGCAGCTCTGTGGTATGCAGGCGCAGCGTGAACCAGAAGGTTGAACCTTGGTGCAAACGGCTGGTGAGGCTGATTTCTCCGCCCATATGGCTGACCAGTTTTTGGGTAATCACCAACCCTAGTCCTGTACCGCCATAACGGCGTGAAATACTGGCATCCGCTTGGCTAAAAGCTTGGAATAATTGAGCTTGCTGGCGCTCGGAGATGCCAATGCCGGTATCGCGCACCATAAATTGCAGATCGATCGCATCATCGCGTAGCGCGCGCATTTCCACGCTCACGTCGATGTTGCCACGATCGGTAAACTTAATTGAGTTACCGACCAAGTTGGTCAGAACTTGCTGAATACGCAGCGGATCGCCCACCACGCCGCGCGGAATTTTCGGGTCAATCTTGAGGGTGATTTCTAAGCCTTTTTCGTGGGCGCTAGTGGCTTGAAGGTTAACCACTTCTTCCAGTACTTCTTGGAATTCAAACGGAATATTTTCCAGAGCCAACTTACCAGCTTCGAGTTTGGAGAAATCCAAAATATCGTTGATGATCGTTAGTAGGTTATTGGCTGATTTTTCAATGGTTTGAAGGCAGTCCGCTTGGCTGTTGGTCAACTGGGTTTTCAGCATTTGCCGCGTAAAACCAATTACACCATTGAGTGGGGTACGCAGCTCGTGCGACATGTTGGCTAGAAATTCTGACTTCACTCGTGCCGCTTCTTGCGCGCGCTTTTTGGCAATGTCGAGTTCGACGTTTTGAATCTCAAGCTGCTCAAGGGTCTCTCTGAGATCGGACGTGGCTTGGTCTATGCTGTGCTGCATTTCGACATGGTATTCGGAGAGCGATACCGCCATCGCGTTGATGCCTTTTTTCAGCGAATCCAACTCGCCATGCATTTTTGCTTCAATGCGCACATCCAAATGGCCGCGACGAATGCGATCGACCATATTTTTCATATGAGTGATTGGGCGAGTTACGTCGTACATCAAGCGCGAAGCAAATACCCAAGAAAGCAAAATCCCGATCACCAGCACTAAACCTGCGGAAAAAACCTCCTGATACTGCTGTAAACGCAGCGAAGAGAGATCCAGCTCTATAGCAATATAACCCATCACCGGAGTCGCGGGATTGGCATCGTCATTATCTAGTGCGGTGCGCTCAGAAACGATCGGGGTACGCAAGATAAGCGTGTTATCGTCAATCACTGAGCTGCTCAGAAATGGGATCGGTTTATCCTTGGGATACATGAGTTTTTCGAAATTAGGGTGAAAGTTTGAAGTCACAAACAGCTCATGATTGGCATCAAACACCGCGATGCTGCGGACTAACTTGGAATTTTTCCGGTGGGCATAACTGATAATGCGTCGCACCGACTCTCGGCTTTGCATGCGCAGCGCATCTTCACTGGCGATCGCTAATGGCTCAATGATGCTGGCACCAGCATTGATCACTTGAGTTTCTAAATCGTGATAACGGTTAAAAGAGAACAGAGCGCTAAGCAGCAGACCAATAATCAGGGTAGGTGCCAAAGTGAGCGTCATAACGCGGGCGCGCAAGCCATATCTTTGAGTCATTATTGTCTAAACATTGTGGTGTGGATATGGGAAAATACCCCGCACAAATCGGATTGCGTGGGGAAACGTGGGCGTTAGCTTAATCAACTCCCTCATCTTCGACAATCTCCCCCGTGCAGAATAGTGATGCCGGGGCGAAAACAAATCTATTTCAACACTTGAGCACAGAGCATGGCACGTTTCTTTCAACCGAAAAAGCACAGCACGTTAGACACAAAGCATCAGCCGGTCACTATTGAACGGTTGGATCACCAAGGCAGCGGACTGGCCTTTTTACACAAGAAACCCTTGTTTGTTGACGGCGCTTTGCCGGGGGAAGAGGTGCTGATTCAGCTCACTGAAAACAAGAGCAAATACGCGCGCGGTCAACTGATTAAAGTGTTGAAACCCAGCGCTGACCGTGTTGCACCTTTCTGTGCGCATTATGCGCAATGTGGTGGTTGCGATTTACAGCATCTTGACCGAGCGGGACAAATCCATCACAAGCAGCAAGCCTTAAGTCAATTAATGGTGAAGTTTGCAGGGCAGAGTCTTGCTCTGTCTGCGCCAGTTTGTTCTGATGATCAAGGCTACCGTCGTCGCGCACGCTTAAGCCTGATGTGGGATAAGAAAACTCAGCAACTACAATTGGGTTTCCGCCGCAAGCAGAGCAAAGCGATTGTTAATGTGACCCATTGCCCCGTGCTGGAGCCGTGTTTAAACGCGCTGTTGCCTGACTTGAACGCTTTGTTGAGTGAGTGGAGTCAACCTGAGCGGTTGGGGCATGTCGAATTGGTGAAAGGGGATAATACTCGCGTGTTGGTGCTGCGCCATTTAGGCGCGCTGACTGAACAAGATCAGCAGCGTTTAACTGACTTTGCTTCGCAAAACCAACTAACCTTATATCTGATGCTGGAAGCAGGCGAATTGCAACATGTGCAAGGTGAAGCGCCATACTGTGAAGAAACAGGCAGCCGCTTAAGTTTCTTGCCCAGCCATTTTATTCAGGTCAATCGCGCGGTGAATCAGCACATGGTCGCGCAGGCCTTGAATTGGCTTGAGGTTAGCCCACAAGAACGCGTGCTCGATCTCTTCTGTGGCTTAGGGAATTTCACGCTGCCGCTGGCCAAACAAGCGCAAGAGGTGGTGGGCGTTGAAGGTGTTGATGAGATGGTGCAACACGCCACTCATAACGCGAAATTGAACCAAATCAATAATGTGGCGTTTTATCAGGCCAATTTGGAACAAGATATGACGAGCGCCTCATGGGCGCAGCAGAAATTTGCTAAAGTACTGCTCGACCCAGCCCGCGCAGGCGCAGAAGGGATTGTGGATCAACTCTCTGCGTTAGGTGCCAAGCGGGTTGTGTACGTGTCGTGTAATCCTGCGACATTAGCACGAGACAGTCAAAGCTTGCTGAGCCAAGGATTTCGCTTAGAGAAGCTGGGCATGTTGGATATGTTTCCGCACACCAGTCATCTCGAGTCCATGGCTTTGTTTGTGAAAAAGGGCTAGTGATTGAACTCCTGATACGAGCGTCAGTCGAAGGCTAAAAATACAATTATTAGGACGATATCAATGGTTGCGGTACGAAGCGCACACTTAAACCCAGACCAACAGTTTGAGCTAGAAACATGGATAGCCAGCCTGACCCAAGAGGGTAAAACGGCCGCTAAATTAACCGCAGTGTATCGCGATTGCGAGCAACTGTTGGCGGGCAATCCACAAGGGCCTCTGCTGCTTTGGCGTGGGCGGGAAATGATCGAAATTTTGATCACCCTATCGATGGACCGCCCAACGCTGGTGGCGGCTTTACTATTTCCGATCGCCACCAGTGGTGTGTTGGATAATGAGTCGCTCGAAGAGGGATATGGCCGCGAAGTGGTTAAGCTTATCCACGGCGTGGAAGAGATGGCGGCGATTGGCCAGCTCAACGTCACCATGCATGGCAGTGAAGCGTCAGCGCAAGTGGATAACGTGCGCCGTATGCTACTGGCGATGGTGGATGATTTCCGCTGCGTGGTGATTAAGCTTGCCGAGCGGATCTGCAACCTGCGTGAAGTGAAAAACGAGCCAGATGAAGTGCGCCGCGTGGCTGCCAAAGAGTGTGCCAACATCTATGCGCCACTGGCTAACCGCCTTGGCATTGGTCAGCTCAAATGGGAAATTGAAGACTACGCGTTTCGTTACCAACAACCGGATACTTATAAACAGATTGCCAAACAGCTTTCTGAGCGCCGCATCGTGCGTGAGCAGTACATTCGTGATTTTGTCAGCGACCTGCGTGCAGAGATGAAGCAATCCGGGATTAACGCTGAAGTCAGCGGTCGCCCGAAACACATCTACAGCATCTGGCGCAAAATGCAGAAGAAAAGCCTCGCTTTTGATGAGCTGTTTGATGTGCGTGCGGTGCGGATTATTGCTAATAAGCTGCAAGACTGTTACGCCGCACTTGGCATTGTGCACACTAAATACAAGCACTTACCCAACGAGTTTGATGACTATGTAGCGAACCCCAAACCGAACGGTTACCAGTCCATTCATACCGTGATTTTGGGGCCGGAAGGCAAAACCATCGAGATCCAGATCCGTACCAAGCAGATGCATGAAGAGTCAGAGCTTGGGGTAGCGGCACACTGGAAATACAAAGAGGGCAGCAGCGTAGCGCGCAGTGGTTACGATGAGAAGATCACTTGGCTGCGTAAACTGCTCGATTGGCAAGAAGAGATGTCCGATTCGGGCGAGATGCTCGACGAACTGCGTAGTCAAGTGTTTGATGATCGCGTTTACGCCTTTACCCCGAAAGGCGATGTGGTCGACTTGCCGATGGGCGCGACCCCGCTCGATTTTGCCTACCACATTCACTCCGAAGTGGGGCATCGCTGTATTGGCGCGAAAGTGGCAGGGCGCATCGTACCGTTCACCCACAAATTGCAGATGGGCGATCAGGTTGAAATCATCACCGCCAAAGAGCCGAATCCATCACGCGACTGGCTGAACCCATCGCTTGGTTTCGTTCATTCAGGTCGTGCGCGCGCCAAGATCAATGCTTGGTTCCGCAAACAGAGCCGTGAAAAAAATCTCGAAGCGGGACGTGAAATTCTCGAAATCGAACTGGCGAAAATCGGTGCCAATCTCAAGCACGCCGAGGCTTATGCGCTCAAGCGCTTTAACGTCAATAGCGTGGATGAAATGTACGTCGGTATCGGCAGTGGCGATCTGCGCATCAACCAGATCGTTAACCATATCAATGCGTTAGTAAATAAACCGACCGCCGAGGAAGAAGATAAGCTCGCGCTGGAAAAACTGCAGGAAAACAAAACATTAACGTCGAATCGCCCGCATAAAGATGCGGTGGTGGTGGAAGGGGTGGATAACCTGATGACCCACCTTGCGCGTTGCTGTCAGCCCATTCCGGGGGATGAAATCCGCGGTTACATTACCCAAGGGCGTGGTATTTCCGTGCACCGCAGCGACTGCGAACAGTTAGAAGAGTTGAGCCATCACGCACCAGAGCGGATCATTGATACCGTGTGGGGCAGCGGTTTTGTTGGTTCTTACCTGTTGACCGTGCGTGTCGAAGCTATGGAGCGCAGTGGCTTACTGAAAGACATCACGACCTTGTTGGCCAATGAAAAAGTCAAAGTGGCGAGTATGAAAAGCCGCTCCGACTACAAACGACAAATCATCATCATGGATTTCGATCTTGAGGTGAATAACGTTGAAGCCTTGGTGCGCGTCTCCAAACGCATCGAGCAAATCAAAGATGTTATGTTGGTCAAACGCTTAGGTTAAATCCAACGCAAACAGCGAGGTGTGAAGTGAAAACTTCCACCTCGTTGTTTTTTCAACTTCAATAGGTTTAGGCGCTCAATGCCTGATGTGAGGAAAGCCATGTCACACCCGATTGAACAACTCGAACAGATCATGAGCCGCTTGCGTGACCCAGAACAAGGTTGCCCGTGGGATAAAGAGCAAACCTTCGACACCATTGCACCTTACACCATTGAAGAAACCTTTGAAGTGGTGGATGCCATCACCCAGCGCGATTGGCCTAATTTGCGTGAAGAGTTGGGGGATTTACTATTTCAGGTCATTTTCTACAGCCAAATGGCCAAAGAGCAAGGGTTGTTTGAATTTCGCGATGTGGTAGACACGGTTAATGAAAAGCTGACGCGCCGTCATCCTCATGTATTTGGAGATGTCACCTTTGACAATGACGAGCAAATTCACGCCAATTGGGAAGCCGAAAAAGCCAAAGAGAAAGCACAAGCAGGCAAAAGTGAGCAAAGTATTCTAGACTCTGTACCACGTTCGTTACCCGCTTTATTGCGTGCCTACAAGATCCAGAAAAAGTGCGCCAAATACGGATTTGATTGGGATAGCCTTGGCCCGGTTGTCGACAAAGTACACGAAGAAGTTGCAGAGGTGATGGAAGAAGCGCTGCAAGTGGAAATAGATACGCAAAAAGTAGAAGAAGAGTTAGGCGATTTATTGTTCGCCACCGTTAATTTGGTACGCCATTTAGGGCATGACCCAGAAATGGCCTTGAGCAAGGCTAACGCCAAATTTGTGCGCCGTTTTCAAGGTGTCGAATGCAAAGCGAGTGCGAAAAATAAGCCATTACAGGACTTCACTTTAGCGGAACTCGATAGATTTTGGGATGAAGTAAAATTTGAAGAAAAACAGGCAATAAAGTCGATTCTCTGATGGGATGTGAAAAATAACCATAAACCCACAGTCAGGCTTAATGGTTGATTAAGCAGCAAATTTGTCCTGTACGAAAAAAGATCGCGGTTTGAGACAAAAGTGACTCAGATAATGTGCCGTTCACGCTCTTCGCTTCAATTTGGTTTGATTTGAAGCAAAAAATAAAAAATTGAGTGTGATAGATTTCACGTTGTGGCAATGGGGGCCTTCTGGTATAGTTTTGTCCCGTCCAGAAGAAATCCATTTCCCTCATTCAACCAATTTCAGGTTAAACATGACGACAAATTATATTTTTGTTACTGGCGGGGTTGTATCCTCTCTAGGTAAAGGTATTGCAGCAGCATCCCTTGCAGCGATTCTTGAAGCTCGAGGTCTTAAAGTGACCATGATGAAGCTTGACCCTTACATCAACGTTGACCCGGGCACCATGAGCCCAACTCAGCACGGTGAAGTGTTCGTTACGGAAGATGGCGCAGAAACCGACCTAGACCTTGGTCACTACGAGCGTTTCATTCGTACCAAGATGACCAAGCGCAACAACTTTACCGCAGGTCGTGTTTACGCTGATGTACTACGCAAAGAGCGCCGTGGCGACTACTTAGGTGCCACTATTCAGGTTATTCCTCATATCACTAACGCGATCAAAGACCGTGTGATTGCTGGCTCAGAAGGCCACGATATCGCTATCGTTGAAGTGGGCGGCACTGTGGGTGATATCGAATCATTGCCATTTATGGAAGCGATCCGCCAGCTAGCAATCGAAGTTGGTCGTGAAAACGCCATGTTTATGCACCTGACGCTGGTTCCTTACCTAGCGGCAGCAGGCGAAGTAAAAACGAAGCCAACTCAACACTCAGTAAAAGAACTGCTTTCTATCGGTATTCAGCCAGACATTCTGGTTTGCCGTAGCGATCGTATGATCCCAGCCAACGAGCGTAAGAAGATCGCTCTGTTCTGTAACGTGCCTGAAAAAGCCGTTATCTCTATGAAAGACGTGGATTCTATCTACAAGATCCCACAACTGATCCGTTCTCAAGGTTTGGATGATTTGGTGTGTGCTCGTTTTGGCATTAACGCGCCAGAAGCGGATCTGTCTGAATGGGAACAGGTGATTTACGAAGAAGCGAACCCAACCGGTGAAGTGACAATCGGTATGGTTGGTAAGTACACTGAACTGCCAGATGCTTACAAATCCGTCAACGAAGCACTGAAACATGCGGGTCTGAAGAACCGCCTGAGTGTCACCATCAAATACGTAGATTCACAAGACGTTGAAACCAAAGGCACCGATGTGCTCAATGGCCTAGATGCGATTCTGGTACCGGGTGGTTTTGGCGACCGTGGTATCGAAGGCAAAATCCGTGCGGCACAATATGCACGTGAAAACAAAATTCCTTACCTTGGCATCTGCTTGGGTATGCAAGTGGCCCTCATCGAATACGCGCGCAACGTAGCGGGTATGGAAGGTGCACACTCAACTGAATTCAATAAAAGCACTAAATACCCAGTGGTTGGTTTGATCACGGAATGGGTAGATGGTGAAGGCAATGTCGAAGAGCGTAGCGAAAAATCGGATCTGGGCGGCACCATGCGTCTAGGTTCACAGCTGTGCCACCTTGAAAAAGGTACCAAAGCGTACGAAATGTACGGTAGCGCGACGATCCATGAACGTCACCGCCACCGTTATGAAGTCAACAACCTGCTGCGTCCTCAGATTGAAAAAGCAGGTTTGAAGGTTTCTGGTCTGTCAGCAGATAAGAAGCTGGTTGAGGTGATTGAGAACCCTGCTCACCCATGGTTTGTGGCAGCGCAGTTCCACCCAGAGTTCACCTCAACCCCACGCGATGGTCACCCTCTGTTTGCTGGCTTTGTAAAAGCAGCGGGTCAGTTCCAACGCGGTGAATTGAAGTAAAAGGATACGGGTAGCCACTTTAGCAGTGTGGCTACCCTTTTAGTTTTGACATTTAAATTCAATTGAGAGGAAACATTAATGTCTAAGATCGTTAAAGTTCTAGGTCGTGAAATCATCGACTCACGTGGTAACCCAACTGTAGAAGCGGAAGTTCATCTGGAAGGTGGTTTCGTTGGTATGGCAGCAGCTCCATCAGGTGCTTCTACTGGTTCTCGTGAAGCGCTTGAACTGCGTGACGGTGACAAGTCTCGTTTCCTAGGTAAAGGCGTTCTGAAAGCGCTGGCTGCGGTTAATGGCCCAATCGCAGACGCTCTGGTTGGCAAAGATGCAAAAGATCAAGCAACTATTGACCAAATCATGATCGACCTAGACGGTACTGAGAACAAGTCAAACTTCGGTGCAAACGCGATTCTGGCGGTTTCTCTGGCGAACGCGAAAGCAGCAGCTGCAGCAAAAGGCATGCCTCTGTACGAGCACATCGCTGAGCTGAACGGCACTCCTGGCGTATTCTCAATGCCTCTACCAATGATGAACATCATCAACGGTGGTGAGCACGCTGACAACAACGTAGACATCCAAGAGTTCATGATCCAACCTGTTGGCGCAAAAACTCTGAAAGAAGCAGTACGTATGGGCGCAGAAGTGTTCCATAACCTAGCTAAAGTACTTAAGTCTAAAGGCTACAACACTGCAGTAGGTGACGAAGGTGGTTTCGCTCCTAACCTGAAATCTAACGCAGAAGCGCTAGAAGTTATCGCTGAAGCGGTTGCTGTTGCAGGTTACAAACTGGGTACTGACATCACTCTAGCGATGGACTGTGCGGCTTCTGAGTTCTACGACGCAGAGAAGAAAGAATACAACCTGAAAGGCGAAGGTCGTATCTTCACTTCTAACGGTTTCTCTGATTTCCTAGAAGAGCTGACTGAGAAGTTCCCAATCGTTTCTATCGAAGACGGTCTGGACGAGTCTGACTGGGAAGGTTTCGCATACCAAACTGAGAAACTGGGTAAGAAAATCCAAATCGTTGGTGACGATCTGTTCGTAACTAACACTAAGATCCTGAAGCGTGGTATCGACAACGGTATCGCTAACTCTATCCTGATCAAGTTCAACCAAATCGGTTCTCTGACTGAAACTCTGGCTGCGATCAAGATGGCAAAAGATGCTGGCTACACTGCAGTTATCTCTCACCGTTCAGGCGAAACTGAAGACGCAACTATCGCTGACCTAGCGGTAGGTACTGCTGCAGGTCAAATCAAGACTGGTTCTATGAGCCGTTCTGACCGTGTTGCTAAGTACAACCAACTGATCCGTATCGAAGAAGCACTGGGTTCACGTGCTCCTTTCAACGGTCTGAAAGAAGTGAAAGGCCAAGCTTAATTTTAAGCGCGCCTTCGCGACTGTTGACGATAACAGTCGCGCGATAAAAAAACGCCCTGCATTGCAGGGCGTTTTGCTTTCCACGGTTGCGGGCAACGAACTACAGAGCCTCGATTGCCGATACGCGCCGTTTATCCAACTCTTCTTTGATATTCTTGCCTTGAAAGCCATCCGCAATCACGGCTTGAACCTCTACGCCAAGGGCGGCGTGGTAGGCGCGCAGGAAAATCTCACGCTGCGGATAGGGCGCACTCTCTAAACCTAAACGGCCACGATGATCCGCTTCACAGCACAGTAACACTTGCTCAAGACGTTCCGGTTTGCGCCACACATCCAAAAGCCCCAGCACTTTAAGCTTGGTGGCAGGCTTTAACTCGTCCGCACGATGGATATTGGAATGCTGCGCGCACACCGCGAGCGCTAAATCACGAAATTCGTTAGGTATGCGAATGCGCTCGCACAATGATTCAATGATGTTAAGCCCGGTATGGCAGTGCAATTTATGGCTTGGCCATTCAGAAGGTGGCGTCACGCCTTTTCCTAAATCATGCACTTGCGCGGCAAAACGCACGGGAAGGGAATCAGAAAGTTGTGCGGCTTGCTTGGCGACCATTAACGTGTGAATACCGGTATCGATCTCTGGGTGCCATTTTTCCGGTTGTGGCACGCCGAACAAGCGATCGATTTCAGGCAGTACCACCGCCAATGCGCCGCAATCACGTAACACCTGCAAAAACACTTCGGGATGATGGGTCGAGAGCGATTTATGCCACTCTTGCCACACACGTTCGGCGGTTAAGTGCTGCAACTCGCCCGATTGCGCAATCTTCGCCATTAACTGCCTTGTCTCTTTTGCAACGGTGAAACCGAGGTGATGCAGCTTGGCCGCAAAGCGCGCCACGCGCAGCACACGCAGGGGATCTTCCACAAACGCGGGCGAAACATGGCGCAGCACTTTCGCGGCGAGATCGCGCTGTCCCCCGTAAGGATCAATCAGTTGCCCAGAGTTATCTTGCGCCATGGCATTGATGGTCAGATCGCGGCGCAGCAGATCTTCTTCGAGTGTGACATCGGGTGCGTAGTGGCAAGCAAAGCCTGTGTAACCTACGCCCGTTTTACGCTCTGTACGGGCAAGGGCATGTTCTTCTTTACTATTCGGATGCAAAAACACCGGAAAGTCTTTCCCGACGGCTTGAAAGCCTGCCGCTAACATAGCTTGTGGGCTACTGCCGACCACCACCCAATCACGGTCATAAACCGGAAGTTGCAGCAATTGATCGCGCACTGCGCCGCCAACGAGGTAAATTTGCATCGTAGAGTCTCAAAAAATTGCATGAATGACATTGGCTAATCTTAGTCAGCAATGATACGTTGCACCCACTGCGATGAATAGGGTCAACAAGCATGTATCTGAACTTCTTTGGGTTTGACGAATTACCGTTTTCTATCGTCCCCAATGCGCGTTATCTCTACCTGAGTCAGCGTCATCAGGAAGCCATAGTACACCTGCAAGCCGGATTGGGCGATGGAGGCGGCTTTGCCATGCTCACCGGAGAAGTTGGAACGGGGAAAACCACTGTCGCGCGAGCGATTCTGGCGAGTTTGCCGGGCAAAACGCGCGCGGGGATGATCCTCAATCCCACTTTCTCGGATCTGGAGCTATTGGAAGCGATCTGTGATGAATTTGAGGTCAGCTATCCGAAGAAGGCGACCTTAAAGAAACTCACGCAAGTGCTGCATGAGTTTTTGTTGGCCGAGCACGCGCAAGGCATTCAAGTGCTGCTGATGATTGATGAAGCGCAGCACTTGGCTCCCGATGTGTTGGAGCAGCTACGCCTGCTGACCAATTTGGAAACCGAGAGCCATAAACTGCTTAAAGTACTGCTGATTGGCCAGCCCGAGTTGCAAGAAAAACTGCGTTTGCCCCAGTTGCGCCAGCTCGCCCAGCGGATCACTGGACGCTACCATTTACTGCCATTGAATGAAGAGCAAACGGCCGACTACATCCGCTTTCGGATTGAGCAAGCCTGCGGTAACCCTGAGCTGTTTAATCGTAAAGCCTGTCAGTGGATTGCAGAGCAAACTCACGGTATTCCGCGCTTAATCAATCTGGTGTGTGATGCGGCGTTAAAGCAAGCGTATCAAGCGGGTGAACCAACGCTGAGCCTGGCGAGAATTAAGCTCGCCTGCCAAGAGGTGATGAGCTTTCAATCTTCTGTTTATCAAGTGGCCTCGGCCAAACCTCCTGTACCTAAGCTCTCTTATCTCTCCAGCGCATTGGGGGGGATAGCTCTGGCCGTCGTACTGGCATGGCAGTTACCACCTCAGCTTGATCGGGAACACTATTTTCCGTTACCTGAAGTGGTGCCGCCGACCGAGCAGAGAGTTTTCCCACAAGCGTTACGCACTGCGTTACTCAACGCGACGAGCAGCGAGCATGCCCTTGAAACTCTGTATGCTGTCTGGGGCTATCAAGCCTCGGTGCTGGAGCAGTTTTGTCAGACTCAAGCAGATGCGGTGCTTTGGTGTGAAGAGCAGACGGGCGATTGGTCAACGTTGCAAACTTACGATTTGCCCGCTGTACTCACTTTAATGATGGATGATGTGCCTACTTACGCGGTGCTGTATCGCTTAACGGGCGATCAAGCGGAGCTGTTGGTGGGAGGCGAACGTTATCGTATTGCCCGCCAATGGCTAGAGCCGTTATGGAATGGGCAATTTGCTCTACTTTGGCAAGCTGGCTTTTCTCGAACATTAAAGCAGGGAATGCAGGGAGCCGATGTTGCCTTGCTCGAGAGCAAATTGGCGCAAGTGTTAGGTGAACCTGAACGCCCGCGTGAGCAATTTGATAAGGATTTGTCGCGTAAAGTTGAGTTATTCCAACGTTGGCAAAATATGCATGTTGATGGTATCGCAGGAAGACAAACCTTACGCCGCCTTGAGTTATTGACCCAGCAGCAAGCGCCGAGTTTGAAGGAGGAAGGCTAATGTCAAAAGTGATGAATGCCTTGAAGCAGTCTCAACAAAAGTATCTGCAAGCTCAGCCTGTCAGTCGTCGCACTTATACCGAGCAAGAACCCACTGCGATGAATCCGTCACGCTGGTTGCATTTAGCACTGTGGCTCGTGCCTGGGTTAGTGACAGCGGGAGTGATGATTTACCAACGCTATGAACAAGTGCAGCAGGAAGTGGCTAATCGACAAACCGAGCCTACAACGGTGCAAGTTGATGCGCCATTAGAGCGTCTAGCGTATCCCGAATTTCAGGATCTGCAACCTACCTTTGTCGAATCAGTACTCGACGAACCCTATCCAGAAGAGGATGTTACTGCGCTAGCCGACAACATTGTGGCACCACCGGCGACAATCCAAGCTTCTGGTCAACAGAGTGCGTCAAATCAGGCCTTGAGCGATCTCGATTTAACTCAGCTTTCGCCTGAATTAGCGCTACGTGTACAGGCGATTATGCGCGATCAATCTAGTGAGTCAGCTACCTCAATCACCCCAACTTCTGCTGTAGTGCAATTAACTCAGCACAGCGATCGTTACCAAGGACGGCTCCCCGCACTGAATTTTCAGATGCATGCGTTTTCCAGTAATGAACAAAAACGCTGGATAAAAGTGAATGGGGTAGAGTATCGCGAAGGGGATATGCTGACGCCAGAAGTGAAGTTGGAAAGTATTAAACCGCAAAGTAGCATCATCTTATTTGCTGGGGAACAGATAGAGATCCCTGCTCTACAGGATTGGAAAGGCTAAATGCGAGTAAGATAGCGATATAAAAAAACGGTCACTTTAGTTAGTTGACCGTTTTTTTATAGAACCTAGTTTATATATCTAGGCCACAGTTTTTGCAGTCCACAGAAAGTGATTATGCCCAGCCTGCTGGGTGGCGCTTACGGCGTGGCACAATGTGCGGTAACACCAAGCCAAGCAGTAAACCAATACCGGCAACACCGCCACCGTAAGTGAAATACTTCAGTAACAGATCTTCTTTCTGTGTATCGAGTTTAGCACGCAGCTCACGAATTTCGTTTTGTGAATCAATTAGTTGCTTGCTGATTTCTGCATGGTTACGCTCTAATTCGGCAATTTGCTGGTTACGCAGCTCGAGCGATTCTGCCAATCCCGCTTGTTCGCTATCGGCATTTTGGCGCGCGTTGGCTAATAGCTTTTTCACTTCTTCTAGCTCTTTTTCTAGAGCCGGTAAGCGCAGAGTATTGCTCACTTCACGAGTAATAAAACGGCTTTCAACCCAACCTGTACGGCCACGCTCATCAGCAATTTGGCTGTAACCACTCTCTTTGTTCACCTCAAGCAGTTTAACTTTTTCACCAGCGTCAATGCTGCCGAGAATGCGGTATTGGTTACTTGGGCCTGAATGCATGTAAGTAAAGAGTTTGTCCGCGATGTAGCGGTCTTGCGCGAACGTTGGTGCGGCCAACATGGAAAAGAGCACCATGCAGATCAGTTTTTTCACAGTAAATCCCTTAATTTAAAGATAGATTTGGCGATAAGCTTCATAAAGTTTGTGGCAAATAGTATGCAGTTTTAGCAAGCGCTGCAACAAAGAAGGGAGGCTAAGCCTCCCTTTCTGTGCGTTTGAGTCAATAATGACAGTTCGCTAACGCTGAGTTTACTGCGGCTTAGCCGACAAACACGGCTTGAATCGCGTAGAAGAAAACCACGGCTAAGAGTGCGCCAGCAGGCAGAGTGACTACCCAAGAGGCGACAATGTTACGCACCACACCTAAGTTCAGTGCAGCAATACCACGTGCGAAACCGACACCCAGTACCGCACCAACCAGAGTTTGCGTGGTTGAAATTGGTAGACCAGTACCTGAGGCCAGTACTACAGTCGAAGCGGTTGCAAGCTGAGCAGCAAAACCACGGCTTGGGGTCAGTTCAGTAATGCCAGTACCGATAGTGGCCATTACTTTGTGACCTAGTGTTGCCAGACCAACCACGATACCGAAACCACCCAGAGGAAGAATCCACCATGCGATAGAGCTTTTCGCGGCCACTTCACCCATGTGTTCAACGGTTGAAACTACTGCTGACAATGGACCAATCGCGTTCGCTACGTCGTTTGAGCCGTGAGCAAAAGCCATGGCACATGCGGTAATCACCATCAGTGTGCTAAAAATGCTTTCTACACCAGCGAAACCGTGGTCTTCATCGCGATTAGCAAATTTCTTCTGAATGTATAGGTAGCCGCCAACCATCACGATGGCAGAAACTACAGCAGACCACATCCAAGCCTCTGGAGTCGTTAGATGCAATCCTACGTGTTTGAGGCCTTTCTTGATGGTTACCAGAGCAATCACCATAGTGGTGATGAACATGTATACAGGTACGAAGCGCTTAGCGTTGATCAGCGGTTTTTCCGTATCAAAAATGAGGCTTTGTGCGCTGACAAAGATAAGGTAGGCAAAGAAGCCTGAAATCACCGGAGTGATAATCCAGCTACCCACAATCCCTTGTACGGAGCTCCAATCAACTGCTTCTGTGCCGACAGAAACGCACGCGAAACCGATGATTGCACCGATGATAGAGTGAGTAGTAGACACTGGCCAGCCCATGTAAGAGGCCACCAGCAACCAAGTGCCAGCGGCAAGAAGCGCTGACATCATGCCGTAAATCAGAACATCGGGTTTATCTGCGAAGAGAGAGGTTTCAATCACCCCATTGCGGATCGTTTCTGTCACTTCACCACCGGCTAAGTAAGCGCCTGCGAATTCAAAAATCATCGCAATAATAATGGCTTGTTTAACGGTGAGTGCTTTTGAACCTACTGAAGTGCCCATTGCATTGGCGACATCGTTCGCACCAATACCAATCGCCATCAAGAAACCGAAGACAGCTGCCACAATAATCAAGACGGTGCCGTAGTTCGCAAGGATTTCCATCGTAATACCTAGTTGTTGATAACAAGCGGAGCAACCTAAGCTTGTTTTTGACGCAGATGACGACCTTCAGCGTAGAAAATACTCATCGCCTAGCGGGTCGTCATAGTGTGGTTGCTCTTCGTTATTTGGTTAACTTTTAAATTTAAGAACGAGAAAGCATAAGCTCTAAGCGAGCACCAACGCGCTGCGCTTGGTCGGCAATACCGCCCACCCATTCCAGAATTTTGTACAAGAACATGACATCAATTGGATTCATTTTCGATTCGATAGCCATCAATTGTTGGCGTAGGCGAATCTGCATAGAATCGGTGTCATCTTCAATCACATCCAGTTGATGGATCATTTCAGCCACGAGGGTTACCTCACGACCTTTGAATCCTGTTTCCAATAACTCGTCGAGCTCGTTGATCACATTCTGCGCTTGGTTAGCCGCGTCTAAACAACGTTTAACGTAAGCAATGAAGTTTTCTTGGAGAGGCTCAGGGATAACAAGTTGTCGACCATATACACGGCCTGCAATGTCTTTGGCTAGGTTTGCGAGTTTGTCCTGTTGAGTGAGAAGCTCAAGCATGTCACTACGATCAACAGGCATGAACAAACCGCGAGGAAGTTTAAGACGAATTTCACGTTTTAACACGTCAGCTTCTTTCTCAAGATGAGAAATCTGTGCACGAATTTCACCTGCTTTTTCCCAATCACCCTTGTTACAGACTTCAAAGAAATTGATCAGATGAGAGCAGCATTCATTCACACACACAACGTGGCGTTGCAAAGGCTTAATCGGGGACTTTGCAAATAACCCCATGATTGTATTTACTGGCATGGTCATTCAACCTAATAACTATAACCTTGAAATAACATACACCATATTATGATGAAATGTTGAGCGTTGGCTATAAAGGCGCGCATGTTAACCCAAACACTGTCGCAATAAAACTGTTTTAGATCATGATTGGGCCGATATTTCTCTCTTGCTCCGGTGTCTATAAGGCAATATCCTGTCGGCATCTGCATCGAAAGGGATAACTATGGAAACCGAGATAGAACTGAAGTTTTTTGTTTCTCCAGATTTTTCAACCATCTTACGCGCGAAGATTTCTGAAACCAAAGTTCTTCAGCACAGCTGTCGGGAGTTAGGAAACACATACTTTGATACCCCCGATAACTGGTTGCGTCAGCATGATATTGGACTGCGCATTCGTCGTTTTGATGAGGTGTATGTTCAAACGGTGAAAACCGCAGGTCGTGTGGTCGCCGGTCTACATCAGCGTCCGGAGTTCAATGCTGAACATCACAGTAATGAGCCCGATCTTTCGTTGCATCCTGCCGATATCTGGCCGCAAGGAAAAGAGCTGGCTCAGCTACAAGCCGAACTCATGCCGCTCTTTTCGACCAATTTCACCCGTGAGCAGTGGCTGATTAGCATGGCCGATGGTAGCCAAGTCGAAGTCGCCTTTGACCAAGGTCTTGTAGTGGCAGGCGATCGCCAAGAGCCGATCTGTGAAGTGGAACTGGAACTGAAATCCGGTCAAACCGATGCACTGTTTACCTTAGCGCGCCAGCTCTGTGAGCATGGCGGTATGCGCTTAGGGAATCTTAGCAAAGCAGCTCGTGGCTATCGCCTCGCCGCCAATTATTCGGGTGATGAAATCCAACCCATGGCATTGGTCAGTGTCGATAAAAATGACACCGCAGAGTCTTGCTTTATCCGTGCGTTGGAACATGCGTTGGCACACTGGCATTACCATGAGCAAATCTATACCGAACGTGAAAACGTCGCGGCATTGCACGAAATTCGTCATGCGGTGAGTTACCTGCGCCAACTGCTTTCCGTCTACGGCGGCATCATTCCGCGCCGCGCCAGCGCAATTTTGCGCCAAGAACTCAAATGGTTAGAGCAAGAATTACAATGGCTGAAAGAGTTTGAATATCTGGAAAGCCTGCAAGAAGACAAAGGTTACGCGCTGCGTAAACTGGATGCGCGTAAGTTTTTAGTCACCGCTTTGAAAACCTTGCAAGAGAGTCTGCCACAGCGTGAAGATACATTGCGTTTACTGAGCAGTGCCCGTTATACCGGCTTGTTACTGGATCTAAGTCGTTGGGTGCTGACACGTGGTTGGCAGCCGTTTTTAGATGACAAATCACGCGAAAAAATGGCCCAGCCTCTGGAGGCGTTTTCCGTAAAACAACTTGACCGCACATGGGCGGAGTTGATGGAAGCTTTCCCTCCGGGTAAAACCTTAACCGTACAAGAATACCTCGATCAGCAGTATCGCTTAATGCGTAACCTCTACACTGGGGTGAGTTTTGCGAGCTTGTACGATGCGGAAAACCGTCAGGCATTTCGGATGCCGTGGGCGGATTTGTTGCACGGTATTGATGATTTATTGCGCCTCAAACCATTAGAGCGTTTGGTGGATCTGCTACAAGGTGAAGAGCAAGATCAACTGAAACGTTGGCTGATTCGTCAAGAGAACTCCATTTTGCATGCGATGGAGCAAAGCCGCACTATGGGTGTTGAAGCGCATCCGTATTGGCGTGAGTAGCTCTGGCTAACGCATTGATATAGATAAATAAGGGAGGCGGGTGCTTCCCTTTTCTTTTTATCGTGTATCCCCATCTTGGTGAGCTTTCACTATGCATGCCCACATCTCGTTATCGCGAGAAAAGACTCTAGATACGCCAGTTTATGCCGATAACACATAGTGAGTTTGATGAGTGATGGATAGAGATAATATCCCCTTCCTACTTGAAGCTGCGGTGGTGTTGGCTACGTTTGTTCATCCCAATCACATAGTCTGTCTATGCCCATTGATATGAACTCACTTGATGCCTACCTGCAACTCCAAGTCATTTGGGTATAAGTCAAAGATCACAAATAGCGTGATGAATAAGAGAATTAGCGATAACAAACTGATGGGTTTTGTTTCATTTTTGATATTATCGGCTTTCATACGAGGCTCGAAATAATAGGTTGCGGATCTTTTGCATCCTCACTCAGTGGCAATCAACAAGAATGGAGAACTGACAATGGCAACGATGTCGTTTAAGCCGTGGGAGCGGGTAATCACAGATGTTCGTCTCGTCCCGAAAATGGTGATGCTGATGGTATTCAGCACGGTGTTGATCATTGGCAAGCAACTCTGGGATGCGCATACTTTTTACCAATCCTTGTTGGCTGCCACCCATAGTGTGGAAGTCGCACAGCAGCACTACGATAACTATTTGGTGCAAGTGTTCTGGCAAACCTTACTGTTGATTGTGGTGTTTGTGGTGTTGTTGCTGTTTGCTGCGCGTGTGATGTTGCGCCAAACCCAATATCTAAATGATGTGATCAAACTGATGGCGCAGCGTAATCTCTCAGAGCCGATCATTATGGATTGTAAAGATGAGTATGGGGATGTAGCACGCGAGCTTGAGAAAACCCGCCGCCAGCTACAAGACCTGATCAAGCTGCAAATTGATGCTTCGCAAGAGTTGACCTCACTCACCGAAGTGATGGCGATGAGTATGTCGGAGACCAAAGATTCAGCGCAAGAAGAGTTCAACGAAATTGACCAATTGGCGACGGCGATGAGTGAAATGTCGTCAACGGTTCAAACGGTAGCGGAACATGCGCTGAAGGCCTCTTCCTTAACCGAAAATACTTCCCAGCAAGCGAAAACGGGTCAGCAGTTTGTGAAAAGCACCATTCATAAAATGAATGAGCTTTCAAAAGATATCAGTGCTTCGGCTAATGCGGTAAACCAAGTTGAAGAGCGTGTGGTGTCAATCAGTAGTGTTGTGGGCACAATTCGAGGTATTTCAGAACAAACCAACTTGCTGGCGCTGAATGCAGCGATTGAAGCGGCGCGTGCAGGGGATGCGGGGCGCGGTTTCGCGGTGGTTGCTGATGAAGTGCGTAACTTGGCGCAGCGTACGCAAAACGCGACTGTTGAAATTCAAGAGATGATTTCACAACTGCAAGCCGGTGCTAATGTCGCTGTCGAACTGATGGAAAAAAGTGTAGTGCAAGCCGCGGATGGAGTAGAGCTGATTACCAACGCTGGCAGCGAGTTGGATGGCATCGTTAATCAGGTTCAATTACTCAATGATATGAACTTCCAAATTGCCGCGGCAGCAGGCCAGCAAAGTAATGTGGCCGAAGAGATGAACGAAAACCTCAACAATGTGCGTGAGTTGGTGGAAGGTTCGGTCACCGTGATGACTGAGCTGCTCGAAACCTCAGAAATCATGCAAAGTAACGCTGAAGAGCTGGATAGAAAAATTACCGCATTTCGCGTGTAAGCCGAGTTATTGAGCAAAACCGCAAAAAATTATTCGTCAAGCGCCCACAACTGCTCTGTGGGCGTTTTTTTTCCGCCAGAGTTTGCGATATAACTAGTGAACATTCAAAGACAAGGAAGCATCATGTCACTGCCCAGCGCGCTTTTGCCGACCGCCGAATTGCATTATCAATCACTGATTTCTGAACATCCACACATCGCCAACTGGCCTTCGCCTGTACTGAGTCAATTGCGCTATGTGCTCGGTTTAAGCCAGTTTGTAGCCCAAACCTTGCAGCGTGATGACCAACTGTGTCAGGTGCTCCCCTCGTTATTAGCCGAGCCAAGCCGTGAACAATATTATCGCAGTGAATTAGCGCAGTGGTTGGCCGAGTGTCAGGATGAAGCGGTCGCGCAGAAGCGTTTACGCCAGTTTCGTAACCAAGAGATGGTGTATATCGCATGGCGGGATTTTTGTGCGAGTTGGACCTTGGAAGAGAGCCTTTCTCACCTTTCCCAACTGGCGGAAGCACTGATCTTTGAAAGCTATCAATGGCTCTATCAACGCTGTTGTCTTGAAATGGGCACACCTTGCAATGCGCAAGGGGAAGCGCAGCCCATGTTGATCATAGGTATGGGCAAACTCGGTGGCGGTGAGCTCAACTTCTCCTCCGATATCGATCTGATTTTTACTTATCCTGAAAATGGCGAGACGCAAGGCGCGCGCCGCTCGATTGCCAATGCGCAATTTTTCACACGCTTAGGTCAGCGCTTGATCAAGCTACTGGACCAATCCACACCGGATGGTTTTTGTTACCGAGTGGATATGCGCTTGCGCCCGTTTGGTGACAGCGGCCCACTCGCGATGAGTTATGCCGCATTAGAGGATTACTACCAAGAGCAGGGGCGTGACTGGGAACGCTACGCGATGATCAAAGCGCGAGTGATGGGGCGAGAAATGTACCCGCAATACCAAGAGTTGCGCCAGATGCTGCGCCCGTTTGTGTTTCGACGCTACATCGACTTCAGCGCGATCCAATCCCTACGCCGAATGAAATCCATGATCAGCAGCGAAGTGCGCCGCCGTGGTTTGAGTAACAACATCAAGCTCGGTGCGGGCGGCATTCGTGAAGTGGAATTTATTGCGCAAGTGTTCCAATTGATCCGCGGTGGCCGCGAGCCAAGCCTGCGCAAACGCGGCTTGCTAGAAACCTTGGATGCGATTGCGGAGCTTGAACTGCTAACGCGCGAACAAGTGCAAGATTTGCGTGATGCTTACCGCTTTTTGCGCCGCTTAGAAAACTTGCTGCAAGCGATGGCCGATAAGCAAACCCAAACGTTACCGGATAAAGAAGACGATCAACTGCGCCTTTCGATCGCAATCGGATTGGCCGACTGGCCAAGTTTACAGCGTGAGGTGAGCGAACACATGCAGCGCGTGCATCGCGTGTTTGCCACCTTGATTGGCGAAGAAGATGAAGAAGAGGAGCACACGGTAGCTCGTCATTTCCATGAGCTGTGGGATATGGCGCATAAACCGGAAGTGATTGAACACATCATTGAGCAGGATCTTGGGTTGAGCGAAGCGGGTGAGCAAATTCGCACCATCAATCAATTTAAAGATGATCTGGCGAAACGCACCATTGGCCCGCGTGGGCGCGAGGTGCTTAATCGGTTAATGCCGAAAGTGTATCAGGCCGTGTTTGCTCATCCCGATGCAGAATTTGGTTTGTCGCGTGTATTGGCATTGCTGCACAGTATCGCCACACGCACCACTTACCTTGAACTGCTCGATGAGCATCCTGCTGCTTTGGTGCAATTGGTGCGCTTGTGTACCGCTAGCCCAATGATTTCTGAGCAGCTCGCGCGTTATCCTATCTTGCTTGATGAGCTGATTGATCCACAGCATCTGTATAACCCAATTCCATTGGAGTCTTATCAAACCGAGCTGCGGGATTTTCTGGCGCGCATTCCAGAAGAAGATATGGAGCAGCAGATGGAAGGGCTGCGCCAATTTAAGCAGATCTCTATCCTGCGCATTGCCGCAGCGGATATCGCTGGCGTGCTTCCGGTGATGAAAGTGAGTGACCACTTAACCTATCTTGCCGAAGCGATTGTTGAAGCGGTCGTGAGTCAAGCTTGGTTGCAAGTGAGCAGTAAATACGGCGAACCTACTCATCTCAAAGATCGTGATGGCCGAGGTTTTGCGGTGGTGGGCTATGGCAAAGTCGGAGGCTGGGAGCTGGGGTATAACTCCGACCTCGACATCGTATTTATGCACGACTGCCCAGTTGAGGTGAACACGGATGGCGAGAAAAGCATTGATGGCCGCCAGTTCTATCTACGTTTAGCGCAGCGCATCATCCATATTTTCTCTACCCGCACAGCCTCGGGTATTTTGTATGAAGTCGATACCAGACTGCGCCCCTCTGGTGCATCAGGCTTGCTCGTGAGTCCAACCGATGCCTTTGATGAATATCAGCGTCAAGAAGCGTGGACTTGGGAGCATCAAGCCCTAGTTCGCGCGCGGATGATCTATGGTGATGCGCCGCTGCAACAAGCGTTTGCCAACACACGGCATCAGATTCTCTGTTTGCCCCGAGAGGAGCACAAGCTTAAACAAGAAGTGGTCGAGATGCGGATCAAAATGCGTGATCATCTCGGCGGTAAAAAAGCGGGGCGCTTTATGCTCAAGCAAGATGAAGGCGGGATCACCGATATTGAATTTTTAGCGCAATATCTGGTCTTACGCTTTAGTCATCAACAACCTAAGTTAACGCGTTGGTCGGATAACGTACGCATTTTTGAATCCTTGATGAACCATCAAGTGATGAGCGAGTCGCAAGCGCAGGCTCTGACTCATGCCTACACCAGTATGCGTGACCAGATTCATCGCCGTAATTTACTCAATCAATCGGCCGATGTGCGAGATTCACAATTTGTGGTTGAACGTGAACAAGTGATACAAGCTTGGCAGCAGTGGCTCGGTTGAGCACTTCTGCCACCTTGGCGGCTGTGATAAACTCCGCCCCAATCTGAATATTGGAGATTGAGAATGAAACCAGTGCTACCTGACTACAGCAAAGCGGGTGTGTTAATTGTCGGTGATGTCATGCTTGACCGTTACTGGTATGGCCCAACGGGACGTATCTCACCGGAAGCACCAGTACCTGTAGTGAAAGTAGAGCAGAGTGAAGAGCGTCCGGGCGGTGCCGCTAACGTTGCGATGAACATCGCTTCTTTAGGTGGTCACGCGCACATCATTGGCCTGACAGGGCAAGATGAGCCGGCGAATGTGCTTGCCAACAAGCTCACCTCACTGAAAGTCCATTGTGATTTTGTGGCGCTGCCGGATTACCCGACCATCACTAAATTGCGTGTATTGAGCCGCGGTCAGCAGTTGATCCGTCTCGATTTTGAAGACAAATTCGAAAATACGGATGCGCAGCTTATCTTATCTCGCATGGAGAGTGCGCTACCTAAAGTGCGCGCGGTGATCCTGTCTGACTACGCGAAAGGTGCGTTAGAGCACGTACAGCAGTTTATTCAGAAAGCCAAGGCGGCTGGTGTACCTGTGTTTATCGATCCTAAGGGCAGCGACTTTGAACGCTATCGCGGTGCATCGCTGCTTACGCCAAACATGTCTGAATTTGAAGCTGTGGTCGGCAAAGTCAAATCTGAGCAAGAGCTGGTTGAAAAAGGTTTTGCCCTGATTGAAAAGTTCGACCTCGGTGCATTACTGGTGACTCGTAGCGAACACGGTATGACTCTGCTGCGCCGTGGACTGGAACCTTTCCATTTACCCACCCAAGCCCAAGAAGTGTATGACGTGACGGGCGCGGGCGATACGGTGATTTCTGTGCTTGCTGCGTCGGTTGCGGCAGGCAAAGCGCTGGATGAAGCCTGTGCGCTTGCCAACGCCGCTGCCGGTGTGGTGGTCGGTAAACTCGGAACATCCACCGTTTCTACCATTGAATTGGCGGAAGCCGTGCACGGTAGCAGAGACACCGACTATGGCGTGATCAGCGAAGATGCTCTGATTGAAGCGGTGAAAAAAGCGCAAGCGCGTGGCGAAAAAGTGGTGATGACCAACGGCTGCTTTGATATTTTGCACGCCGGCCATGTTTCATACCTTAACCATGCAGCAGAGCTTGGCGATCGCTTAATCGTTGCGGTGAACACCGATGAATCGGTGAAACGCTTGAAAGGCCCTGGCCGTCCGGTCAATAGTACCGATCGTCGTATGGCGGTATTGGCCGGTCTTGGCGCGGTGGACTGGGTCGTGCCATTTAGCGAAGATACGCCACAGCGTTTGATCGCAGCCGTATTGCCAAACCTACTGGTGAAAGGTGGTGATTATAAACCGGAAGAGATTGCCGGTGGCAAAGAAGTGATTGCTGCGGGTGGTGAAGTAAAAGTATTGAACTTTGAAGAAGGCTGCTCAACCACGGAAATCATCGAAGCGATCAAAGGTGGTCGTGGTTAATTCTGTATTACAATAAATATTTTATTTATCAATTACTTAAATAAAGCGTAGCAAAAGGGGCCAAGTGGCCCCTTTACTATTTCATACAGCTCAAAACAGATGGATTACTTCTTCGCGACTTTTAGGCCGGAGTTGATGTCCATTATGTCTTGCTCGCTCAGAGTACCAATCGCTTGGCGCAGTTGCAGCACACTGAGAATGTAGTCATAGCGAGCATTCGATAGGTTCTTGTTCGCATCATACAGACGACGTGTGGCATCGAGTACATCGACAATGGTACGCGTACCAACATCAAAACCTGCTTCGGTCGCTTCCAGTGCTGACTTCGCAGAAATCACTGCCTGCTCATAAGCACGCAATGCACCAATCGAAGCGTTGATGTTGTTGTTGTACGCACGTACATCTTTAACCACTGAGCGGTAAGCGGCTTCCAGATCTTGGCTGGCGGCTACATAAGCAAATTCAGCCTGCTTGGTCAGTGACGTGGTGTTGCCACCCGTGTACAAAGGAACCGACAGATTCACACCGATTTTGAAATCGTTGTACTCTTCACCTGAAGTGTTTTTAGCATTGTCGTTGCTATTGTTGCCATAGTTGTAGCCACCATCTAAGGTTAGTGATGGCAGGTGGCCAGAGCTAGCAAGCGAAATGTTGTCACGTGCGACATCTTGACTGATACGAGCGGCAAGCAGCGACAAGTTTTGCTGTTGCGCTTTTTCGATCAAAGCTTCACTCGATTCAGTAGTACGACTCGCGGCAAAACGCTTGGTATCGAGCACTGAAAGCTTAGAGTATTCCTGACCCGTAATTTCACGCAAAGCTTCATAGCTATTGGTGAGGCTATTTTCAGCCAACACTTCATCGGCTAACACGCCATCGAACTGTGCCTGCGCATCATGTACGTCGGTAATCGCTGACAACCCCACTTCAAAGCGTTGTTTGGTTTGCTCTAATTGGCGACCCACAGCGGCTTTTTCTGCGCGTACGAATTCAAGGTTATCTTGAGCGCGGAGCACTTCAAAGTAAGCTTGTGCGACACGTAAGATCAAAGCTTGTTGAGCTGCCGCATATTGAGAGTCTGCTTGGCGGGCTTTTTTCTCTGCCGTGTCTAAGCTTACCCAGCTAGAACGCTGGTACAGTTCTTGTGAAAAGTTGATGCCTGCAGAGAGAAGATCACTTTCGCGTGGGTCTTGATCACTACGGTTGATATTGTAACCCGCCGTCAGATTAATTTGTGGTAAAAGGGCACTACGGCTAGAAGTCACCGCTTCAAACGCAGCATCACGTTGAGCCGCTACGCTGAGTAATTGGGGGTCATTTTCTTTTGCTTGGTTATAAATCTCTGCCAGGTTTTCTGCCCAAACGGCAGAGCTTAGTGTGCCTAGCGCAGCACTAACAAATAATGGAAGCAGTTTTTTCATCGGTCCTATTCCTGACGTGATGTGAAAGGATTTATTCCTCAAGAGTTTAACTCAAATTGATGGTAATTCACTCGAAACTTTGCACTTTTTTACACTTAACTATCCAACTGTGCAATAAAAATTATGAGCCACTTAAAAAATAAGATAATTTTTATATAAAAAGTTGAGCCATCACTTGGTAGTCGGCAAATTCCACGAGTAAACTATAAAGTTCATCAATAGGAGGTACGAATGCAAGACGCGAATCAGCAGCCAGTCTCTTTTAATAAGAAAGATGTCGAAATCCTTAATAAGGAGACACTGTTTAAAGGCTTTTTCCGCATGGTGAAGTACCGTTTTAAGCATAAACGCTTTGCGGGAGGCTGGAGTGAGCCTGTCGAGCGGGAAATGTTTGAACGTGGTCATGCCGCAGCGATGTTGCCGTACGATCCTATTCGTGACCAAGTGGTGATCATCGAACAGATCCGCGTCGGTGCGCTAGAACATGCACAGCCCTGGCAACTGGAAATTGTCGCTGGAGTGATTGATACCGATGAGAGTGCTGAACAAGTCGTGCGCCGTGAAGCGGTAGAAGAAGCAGGGCTGAGCGTAGGTAGAATTGAAAAAATTACCTCTTATTATCCTTCATCTGGGGGATGTTCTGAAAAATTGGATGTCTTTATAGGTGAAGTTGATTGTTCACAAGCGGGTGGCATTCATGGTTTAGACTGTGAAGGAGAGGACATCAAAGTGCATGTGATGAGTCGGACTGAAGCGTATCAATTGGTCAAAGATGGGCGAATTGAAAATGGAGCATCAATCATTGCCTTACAGTGGTTGGCGCTGAATTATCAGCCATTACAACAGCAATGGCAGTAACGAGTAATGAGTCAATTGACAGTTAAAAAACCATATCATGTTGATCTCCCTGAATTAATGCGGGTATATGAGACCAACTACGCCAAACTGAATGCTCTGCTGCCTGCGCAGCCGGAGGTCGGAGAGGTGCGTCGTTACCAAGCTGCTCAAATGACCTACCAACTGCAAGTGCTAGAGGTCACAAAGTACACAACTTTGTTGGAGGTCTGTCAAAGTGATGACTTGTCAGTATTTCCATTGCCGACCATGTCTGTCAGGCTGTACCACGATGCTCGCGTGGCCGAGGTTTGCAGTAGTGAACAGTTAGGTCGAGTGCAAGCGCGCTATGATTATCCGAACGAAAACATGGTGCAACCCGATGAAAAAGCGCAACTGAATCGCTTTTTAGGCGATTGGCTGACTTTCTGCCTCAAGCATGGCATCAGTCGCAGTCCAATCACCCTATCACAATAAATAACAGAGTTAGGTTTACCGATTTTGAAAGTGTCGTCTCAATCAGAGGATTCATCGATCAAGCTTATTCAGATCACGGACACCCATTTGTTCGCGACGGAAGAGGGGAGCTTGCTCAGTGTGAATACGGCTGACAGCTTTGCGGCTGTGGTTGCGGCCATTGGTGAAGAGCAGGTCGAATTTGATGCCATTCTCGCCACCGGGGATATTTCGCAAGACCATACACCCGAGTCTTATCAACGCTTTGTGCGCGGTATTCAGCCGCTACAAAAAGCGTGTTATTGGCTGCCTGGTAATCATGATTACAAACCGAGTATGCACAGCGTACTGCCCACTCAGCAAATTCAAGCCGTTGAACATGTGCTGCTGGGGGAACATTGGCAAGTGGTGTTACTTGATTCGCAAGTGGTTGGCGTGCCGCATGGCAAACTGAGTGAGCAGCAGTTACAACTGCTGGATAATAAGCTGACCGAGCATCCAGAGCGTCACACTTTAGTGCTGCTGCACCATCATCCGCTCTTGGTGGGAAGCGCTTGGCTCGATCAACACACACTCAAAGAGAGTGAGCGTTTTTGGGATGTTGTCGCTAAGCACAGTAATGTGAAAGCCATTTTGTGTGGCCATGTGCATCAGGATATGGATCGTCTTCATTTGGGAGCACGCATGATGGCGAGCCCCTCGACCTGTGTGCAGTTTAAGCCAAATTCGCAAGATTTCGCGTTAGACAACTGCTCACCCGGCTGGCGTGAATTAACCCTCCACGCGGATGGGCAAGTCAGTACTCAAGTGAAGCGACTTAAACAAGGCCGATTTTTACCTGATTTTAACTCGAACGGATACTGATATGACTGCTCGTCCTGCTTTGCTGCTCTACATCCATGGTTTTAACAGCTCACCTTTGTCACACAAAGCGCAAGTGATGCAGCAGTATTGTCAGCAGCACAGGCCTGATATCAAAGTCGTGGTGCCCAAGTTACCGAGCTTTCCAGCGCAAGCGGCGCAGCATCTGTTGTCTGTCGTGGAGCAATATCGCGCGCAATATCGGATCGGGTTGGTCGGTAGTTCATTAGGCGGTTATCTCTCCACTTGGTTAAATGCCCAATTTGGCTTTCGCGCGGTCCTGATCAATCCTGCTGTGAAGCCTTACGAGTTATTAGCCGATTTTCTCGGTGAGCAGGTTAATCCTTACACTCAAGAGCATTACGTGCTCGAAGCGTGTCATATTGATGAGTTGAAAGCGCTCGATAAGCCAGTACTGAAACAGCCAAGCGATTTTTGGCTACTGCAGCAAAAAGGCGATGAAGTGCTGGATTATCGACAAGCGGTTGAGAAGTACCAAGCGGCTAAACAGACCGTGGAAGAGGGCGGTGACCACAGTTTTGTGGATTTTGAACGTTACCCAGAGCAGATTATTCACTTCCTTGAACTTTGATTGATGACTGACTTTTGTTGTTTTCGGATTCAATCTGCGTTTTGCTGCGCAAAGCCTCATAAATTTACCTGATCCTTGCGCTGTGCCCTTGACATCAGAGGGCGGCTTCCAGACTATGTTGCCCTTAGACTTTAGCGCCAGCTGTGCGGCGGTGTAAGGGCAGAACGCGAGCTTGCTTGATCAGTGTCCTCTCGCTCCCATCGTTCAGCTTGCTGAAATGAACACCTGAAATAATGCGATTTTTCGCACAATTTATGCACGAAAAATCAGGTTTTCACACGGCGCTGATAAAGTTACCAATCATTGAGCAAATAAAGCATTCCGTATTATGACTGAACAATATAATGCTGGGGCCATTGAGGTTCTCAATGGCTTAGAACCAGTGCGTCGCAGACCGGGAATGTATACCGACACCACGCGCCCCAATCACCTTGGGCAAGAAGTGATCGACAACTCCGTCGATGAAGCGCTGGCCGGATACGCCTCCAAAATTCAGGTAATTCTTCATGCCGATCAATCGCTCGAAGTGATTGATGACGGGCGAGGCATGCCCGTCGATATTCACCCTGAAGAGAAGGTCTCAGGGGTGGAGCTTATTCTGTGCAAACTGCACGCCGGTGGTAAGTTCTCCAACAAAAACTACCAATTCTCCGGTGGCTTGCACGGGGTGGGTATTTCGGTGGTGAATGCGCTCTCCAAACGGGTAGAAGTAGCGGTACGCCGTGATGGTCAAGTGTATGAAATTGCCTTTGAACATGGCGATAAAGTGACTGAGCTGACGGTTACGGGGACTTGCGGCCGTCGCAATACCGGTACTAGCGTGCATTTCTGGCCAGACACCAAATACTTTGACTCACCGAATTTCTCCGTATCGCGCCTGATTAATAACTTGCGCGCCAAGGCGGTACTTTGCCCCGGTTTAGAAATCATCTTTACCGATAAGGTGAATAACAACGAGCACCGCTGGTTGTACGAAGATGGCCTAAAAGACTATCTGGCCGAAGGGGTGAAAGGTTATACCTTACTGCCGGAAGAGCCGTTTACGGGCGAGTTTACTGCGCAAACCGAAGCGGCAACGTGGGCGGTGATTTGGCTACCCGAAGGTGGCGAGCTGATCACCGAAAGCTACGTTAACCTGATCCCAACCGCGCAAGGTGGTACCCATGTCAACGGTTTACGCCAAGGCTTGCTGGATGCGATGCGCGAGTTTTGTGAGTTCCGCAATCTGCTGCCACGCGGGGTCAAATTGACGGGCGAGGACGTGTTTGATCGCTGTGCTTATGTACTGTCGATCAAGATGCAAGATCCGCAGTTTGCCGGCCAAACCAAAGAGCGCCTCTCTTCACGCCAATCGGCGGCGTTTGTCTCCGGTGTGGTGAAAGATGCCTTCAGCTTGTGGCTTAATGAGAAACCGCAACTGGCAGAGCAGTTAGCCGAAGTTTGTATTGCCAACGCGCACAGCCGAATGCGTGCCAGCAAGAAAGTGGTGCGTAAGAAGATCGCTTCAGGCCCTGCCTTACCGGGTAAATTGACCGACTGTACAGTGCAAGACCTTAACCGCACCGAACTCTTCTTGGTGGAAGGGGATTCGGCGGGTGGCTCGGCGAAGCAAGCGCGGGATCGTGAATTCCAAGCGGTAATGCCACTGCGCGGTAAAATCCTCAATACGTGGGAAGTTTCTGCCGATCAGGTATTGGCTTCACAAGAAGTACACGACATCTCGGTTGCACTGGGTATTGACCCGGACAATGACAACCTCGAAGCACTACGTTACGGCAAAGTCTGTATTCTTGCCGATGCGGACTCGGATGGTCTGCATATCGCAACTTTGTTGTGCGCATTGTTCACACGTCATTTCCGCGCGCTGGTGAAAGCTGGTCACGTCTATGTTGCCATGCCGCCGCTCTACCGCATCGACTGTGGTAAAGAGGTGTTCTACGCACTGGATGATCAGGAAAAAGAGGGCGTGTTAGAGCGTCTGAGCCAGAAAAAAGCCAAAGTGAACGTGCAACGCTTTAAAGGCTTGGGTGAAATGAACCCGCTGCAACTGCGTGAAACCACGATGGATCCCAACACTCGCCGCTTGGTGCAACTGACCATTGATGATGCAGAAGCGACCGACGAGATGATGGATATGCTGCTGGGTAAAAAGCGTGCGGATGACCGCCGAGCTTGGCTGCAACGTAACGGCGATATGGCAGAGGTGTAACGAATGTCTACTGAAATCAGCTTTGATGGCGTTGAACAGCTGCCGCTGCGCAAATTTACTGAAGACGCTTATCTCAACTATTCGATGTACGTCATCATGGACCGTGCCTTGCCCTACATTGGCGATGGCTTAAAACCGGTTCAACGACGCATCATCTACGCGATGTCTGAGTTGGGTCTCTCGGCATCGGCCAAATACAAAAAATCAGCACGTACCGTGGGTGATGTACTGGGTAAATACCATCCGCATGGCGATTCGGCCTGTTACGAAGCCATGGTGTTGATGGCGCAGCCATTCTCTTATCGCTATCCGTTGGTGGATGGTCAGGGTAACTGGGGTGCACCGGACGATCCGAAATCGTTCGCGGCCATGCGTTATACCGAAGCCAAATTGTCAAAGTTTGCCGAGATTCTGCTTAGCGAATTAGGCCAAGGCACCGTAGATTGGCAGCCAAACTTTGACGGCACCATGCAAGAGCCGAAAATGTTACCAGCGCGTCTGCCGCACATTCTGCTCAATGGTGTTACCGGCATCGCGGTAGGTATGGCCACCGACATTCCACCGCACAACGTGCGTGAAGTGGCGGATGCGACGATTCACCTTATCGATAATCCTAACGCGCCGCTGACCGATTTAATGCAGTACGTCAAAGGCCCAGATTTCCCGACTGAAGCGGAAATCATCACCCCAACGATTGAGCTAGAGAAGATCTACCGCTCGGGGCGTGGCAGTGTAAGAATGCGTGCTGTGTGGTGCAAAGAAGGTTCGGACATCGTGATCACCGCGCTGCCGCATCAAGTTTCTGGCGCGAAGCTGTTGGAGCAGATTGCGGCGCAGATGCGCGCTAAGAAGCTGCCGATGGTGGAAGATTTGCGCGATGAATCGGACCACGAGAACCCAACGCGTATCGTGATCGTGCCGCGCTCAAATCGCGTCGATTGCGATCTGCTGATGAACCACTTGTTCGCCTCAACGGATCTGGAAAAGAGCTTCCGCGTTAACCTGAACATGATTGGTCTCGACAATCGTCCTCAGGTTAAAGGTTTAGTGCAAATCTTGAGTGAGTGGATCACTTTCCGCCGTGAAACGGTGCGCTCGCGTCTGCAATACCGCCTCGATAAAGTGCTGGCTCGTTTGCACGTTTTGCAAGGTTTGCTGATCGCTTATCTCAATATTGATGAAGTGATTGAGATCATCCGTACCGAAGACGATCCAAAAGCGGTGCTGATGGCGCGTTTCAACCTGACGGATATTCAAGCTGATGCGATCTTAGATACCAAGTTACGCCACTTGGCGAAACTGGAAGAGATGAAGATCCGCGGTGAGCAAGATGAGCTGGAAAAAGAGCGTAAAAAACTGGAAGAGCTACTCGGCTCTGAACGTCGCTTGAACAATCTACTTAAGAAAGAAATCAAAGCGGATGCCGACAAGTTTGGCGATGATCGCCGTTCACCACTGGTCGAGCGCGAAGAAGCCAAAGCGCTGACTGAGCGTGATTTGATGCCAAGTGAAGCGATCACCGTCGTGCTGTCTGAAAAAGGCTGGATCCGTCACGCCAAAGGTCATGATGTGGATTGCCAGAGCCTGAACTACAAAGCGGGCGATAATTACCTGACCCATGCCTGTGGTAAGAGCAACCAGCAAGCAGTGTTCTTGGGCAGTGATGGCCGCAGTTACTCACTAGAATCTCACACGCTGCCATCAGCGCGCGGTCAAGGTGAGCCGATTACCGGACGTTTGAACGTAGCTGAAGGCACCACGATTCGTCAGGTTGTGATGGGCGAAGAAGATCAGCTCTGGCTGGTCGGCTCGGATGCCGGCTACGGCTTTGTGTGTAAAGGCGATGATCTGCTGTCGAAAAACCGCAGTGGTAAAGCGCTGATCAACTTACCGGAAAACTCGGAAGTGATGACGCCACAAGTGATTGCCGATCTCGATAACGATGAGATCCTTGCGATTACTAACCAAGGGCGAATGTTGCTGTTCCCGATTAAGGATCTGCCGCAACTGAGCAAAGGTAAGGGTAACAAGATCATCAATATTCCTGCGGCGAAAGCGAAAACCCGTGAGGAAGTGCTGTCAAGCCTGATGGTATTACCACAAGGCGCATCCATTACCCTGTATGCGGGTAAGCGTAAGCTAGGCTTGAAGGTGAGCGATCTGGATAACTTCCGTGGTGAACGCGGCCGCCGTGGTGCTTTGTTGCCCCGTGGCTTGCAACGCGTGACCGCGATTGAGATTGAGACCTCAGCGGAGCCAGAATCAACCCCGCATTCGGAAGACGAATAGACAAGAGGAGCCATTTGGCTCCTCTTTCTTTACTCTCAACCCGTGAACTAATACTGATCTTCTGACCAGCCATCGCTGTCGGACATATCCGGTGCGCCGGGAATGGCTTTCTCTTCATCTGCCCATTCGCCAAAATCAATCATTTGACATTGTTTACTACAAAAAGGGCGGTGTGGGCTCTGTTCGCCCCATTCCACATCGGTGCCACATTGTGGGCATTTCACTATGGTGAGTTTTTTGGTCATAACGCAGTCCTATTGAAAAGCAGCAATGGCTTATCCCCTTAAAACCGGCAATGCCAAGTTGTATGGGGATGCTCTTCATCAAAGCCAAGCTGATAATGTATTTTTGGTTCGCAACATTGTTTCGAGAAAAAGTCGTTTCGAGAAAATGTCGTGAGTTTTAGCAGCACACCGCTAAATCAAAGGCGATATCTTGAGTGCAGGCTTGCCCGCTGTGAAAATCGATAAACTTGATAGCAAAACGGTTTTTGTGCCCAGAAATCATCGGGTATACACCGTATTCGAGCGGAATCGCAAGGCGTAGGATATTGGCATCCTCCGCATCGCTTTGGTAGAAACCGTTGCTTGCTAAGCGTGAGCGGTAGTGGCCGGTTTCTCGAGTCAATTTAAGCCACAGCTTGAGTGCATTCGAAAGCGGTGTCACGGTTTGCATCCACTGCTGGGCATCACGCATTTTGCGATCCAGCGGTAGATGTAGCCAGTAGTGCAGCGCCGGCAGATCAAAGCAGCAAGAACCACCCGGTAGATTAAAACGCTGACGAATCGCGCTGAGAAATCGATCTTCTTTGAGTGATTGGCCAAAACGCTCGGCACTCATCAAATCCCGATGCACTTCATCGAGTTCGGCCAGAAGAGAACTAAGCATCTCTTGATCCACACCTTCTACATGAAGCCAACTGCGATAGGTTAAGCGCTGTTTTTCCATATCTTTCGCCAGTTCACTTTTCAGTTGAATTTGCTCAAAAATCTCAAGCATATCGAACAGTGAGCGAAAAAAGAGCTGATGTTGAATCCCATCACTGAAAGTGGACGCTCGCTCCATCTGGTTGAGCAGCGCTTCGACACGCAGGTAGATGCGCGTTTTTTCATTGAGAGGGTGTTCAAACTGGTGCGTGGTCATTGAGCTAGCCTTGAATTCTTTGCGCTTATTCTCACAAATTTTGCCTGCTCATGGCTAGATACTTTTGGTGCAATAGTGTGATTTGAGGCAAAAGTTTCTGGTTTTCTGCGTCATTTTTGAGCACATCATCAGCAATCGCCAAACGTTGTGCGCGCGAGGCTTGCGCAGCAAGGATTGCCTGAGCTTGCTCGCGTGATACCTTATCGCGCGCCATGGTGCGCTCAATCTGTATTTTTTCATCCACATCGACCACTAACACGCGATCGGCCATGGTTTGTAGTTGGTTCTCGACCAACAGGGGCACAATCAACAGTGCGTAAGGTGAGGTAGCTTGGGTGAGCGCTTGGCGCATACCTTGGCGGATCATCGGATGCAGCAGTTGGTTCAGCCACGCTTTTTCATTAGAGCCAGCAAAGATGCGTTCACGCAGCGCGGCACGATTGAGTGAACCATCGGCCTGTAGCACGCTTGGCCCAAAATGGGCGGCAATCGCTCTTAATCCTTCCGTTTCGGGAGCCACTAGGTCACGAGCTATCACATCGGCATCAACCAAATCGATGCCGAACTGATCATGAAACAGATTGGCGACCGTGGTTTTGCCACTGGCGATGCCGCCGGTCAGTGCCACGACAAAACTCATAGCGGTTGTCCTACCCAAGTGGTGAAGTACCAATCAATCAATTTATTGCCCCACAGTAAGGCAAACCATCCAGCGATGGCGAGATAAGGGCCAAACGGAAAGGCCATTTCGATGCCTTTTTTCTGCTGGCGCAGTTGGATTAAACCGAAAATCACTCCAACCACCGATGAGAGCAGCACGATAACAGGCAACAGCTGCCAACCCAGCCAAGCGCCCAGTGCCGCGAGTAATTTGAAATCGCCATAGCCCATGCCTTCTTTGCCGGTCAGTAGTTTAAACAGCCAATAAATCGACCACAGTGAGAGATAACCCGCCATAGCGCCGATCACGGAGTCACTGAGTGAGACCGGAGAAAAGCCAAGCAGTGCTAGTGCAATACCCCCCCACAGTAAAGGTAGCGTTAATTGATCGGGCAGCAACATGGTATCGAAGTCGATGAAGGTCGCTGCAATCAACATATAGCTGAAAAATAGCAGCGCCACGGCAAACACACCGAATGGAAAGTGAGTGGCAATCACTAAGCTCATGAGGGCTGTGAGTAGCTCAATCAAGGGGTAGCGAGCGCTGATTGGCGCTTTACAGTGTGAGCATTTGCCGCGTAGCACCAGCCAACTGAGTAGCGGGATATTATCGATCACGCGAATTGGCGTTTGGCAATGTGGGCAAGTGGAACGCGGCAAACTGAGGGTCAGTTTACCCTCTGGTGGCGTGATGCCATATTCAGGAAAACTCGCAGCACACTCGGCGCGCCATTCACGCTCCATGATTTTCGGTAAGCGGTAAATCACCACATTGAGAAAGCTACCGACAATCAAGCCAAACAGCGTGGCGAGCACCGGAAACAGCCAAGGGTAGAAGTAAAACAGTTCCATTATCTTGCTCTAAGCGAAATGAGGGCGCGCTCAAAGGGCACGCCGTTTGTCGCCATACTAACCCAATACACTCATTAAGTTAAAGATAGGTAAGTACATCGCCACTACCAAACCACCCACGACTACGCCAAGAAAGACGATGATCAGCGGCTCAAGAATTTTGCCTAAGTTATCGACCGTGTTATCGACTTCAAATTCATAAATGGTCGCCACCTTGTTGAGCATATCGTCCAGTTGACCTGACTCTTCACCGATCATCACCATTTGCAGCACCATTTCGGGAAAGGCTTCGGTATTGCGCATGGCAATGTACATCGGCATACCGGCCGCGGTATCGCGGTACACCTCATTAATCGCGGTTTCAAAGTGCACATTGCCGGAGGTTTTTGCCGTGGTTTTCAAACTGGCGAGAATTGGTATCCCCGCGGCAAAGCTGGTGGCGAGAGTGCGGCTGAATTTGGCAATGGAAGCCTTAGCGAGCACATTGCCAATAATCGGAAATTTCAGCCCTAAGCGGCTGGTTTTTAAACGGATCTGGAAGGAGTTTTTACGCAGTGCTTTCAGGCCAAAAATGGCCGCTGTGATGGCGATAAGTGCCCATAAACTGTACGCCTGCACCCAGTGTGAGAGTTTAAGCACTTGTTGCGTAAACCAAGGCAATTCAGCACCAAAACCTTTGAACATGCTTTCAAACTCTGGGATCACCATGGTGAGCATTAAGTAGGAAACCCCGAGCGCCACCAACATCACCATGCTAGGGTAGATGAGCGCTTTAATCACCTTGGCGCGTAGCTGTTCACTTTTCTCGCGGTAGGTGGCCAAACGCTCAAATACTTCGGGCAAATTACCGGACATCTCTCCGGTTTCGACCAGATCGACATACAGGGTATCAAAATGGGGGCTGGCCGTGCGCATCGCCTTGGAAAGTGGTGTACCCGCTTCAACGCCCTTAGTGATTTGTGCCAAGATCGATTTCATCTCGGCTTTGCGATGGTTATCTCCCACTAGCTTGAGAGCTTGCACAATCGGTACGCCCGTGGTGAGCATGGTTGCCAGTTGTCGAGTCAAAATCGTGATGTCTTTGCCTTTGACGCGATGGGTTAAGCGCGCCAGTACAGAGACACTGCCTTTTTTGAGTTTTTTGATCTGAATATGCTGATCTTTGAGCTTATCGCGCACTTCGATTTCAGTGATGGCGAGCATCTGGCCGGAGACTTTTTTGCCGTTGCTGTTAATGCCTTTCCAGCGATAGTTTTTCAAAGGTAAGGTTTGGGTCGCTTTCATGTTTCGGCTCGTGCTGACAGGTTAGTGAATAAAAAAGTGACTGAGTAAATCGGTTAAAAATAGAGTACGCGTTGTAGTTCGGCAAAACTGGTGATGCCTTCGCGCAGCTTTTCAAGGCCAGACTCTTGCAAGCTCAACATACCATTGGCTTTGGCTAAACTTTCAATTTGGTGAATGCTGGCGCGTTGCATAATGGCCTCTGCCAGCTCGGTATTAAACGCCATCACTTCATAGATACCGACGCGCCCTGAATAGCCGCCCGTACACTCGTTGCACCCAGCCGCATTGGCTTCATACAAGACTTCATTCGGCTGAAACGCAAATTGGTTTTGCAATAGGGCAGAAGGGCGTACCGCGATTTTGCAGTGCTTACACAAGCGGCGTGCGAGGCGCTGGGCGATGATTAAACTGAGTGATGAAGCAAGATTAAACGGCTCCACCCCCATATTGGCTAAACGAACGACCGTTTCGGCAGCCGAGTTGGTGTGCAGGGTGGAAAGCACTAAGTGACCAGTTTGCGCGGCTTTGACTGCGATTTCTGCGGTTTCCAGATCGCGTATTTCGCCGACCATCACCACATCCGGGTCTTGGCGCAGAAATGAGCGCAGTGCCTCGGCAAAACCAAAGCCGATTTTGGGCTGCACTTGCACTTGGTTAATCCCAGAGAGGTTAATTTCTACCGGGTCTTCCGCGGTCGAGATATTGATCTGCGACGTGTTGAGAATGCGCAGCCCAGTATAGAGTGAAACGGTTTTGCCGCTGCCGGTTGGGCCAGTCATCAAAATCATCCCTTGCGGTCTTTTGAGGGCATTGAGGTAGAGCTGCTTTTGTTGCGGGTTATAACCGAGCTTATCAATATCCAGATTGGCGGCGCTGCTATCGAGTAGACGCAGCACGATTTTTTCACCCCATAAGGTCGGGAGTGTCGAAACCCGCATATCAATCGCAGTATCACTATTAAGGCGCAGCTTGATTCGACCGTCTTGCGGTAAGCGGCGTTCGGCAATATCTAATTTAGAGAGAATTTTAATCCGCGCCGCTAAACGGCGGCTTAAATGGCTGGCCGGTTGCTGAGTTTCCACCAAGATCCCATCGCAGCGCAGCCGAATGCGGTATTGCGCTTCATAAGGCTCAAAATGAATGTCGGAGGCGCCTTTACGCACTGCATCGAGCAGCACTTGATTGATAAAGCGACTGACCGGCGAATCATCTTGGCTGAGATCTTCAATTGACTGAAGTTCTTCATCTCCGACTTTAACCAGATTGGCGAGCTCATCTTGGCTGATCTCTTTACCTTGGTTAGCGGCACCTTGAATGGTTCGGCCATACAAACGGCGGATTGCGGCTTGTAGTGCGCGATGATCGGCTAGTGCTAGTTCGACTTGTAACCCAGTGGCAAAACGAAACTCTTCTTCGGCTTGCAATAAGGTTGGGTCTGAGACTGCGAGCTGCAGCAAGTTGCCTTGCTTGGCAATCGGCAATGCATCGTAGCGGGTAATCAGTTCACGCAGCCCAAGCTGTTGGCACAGGCTGGCGTAGTCGTAGCGGCTAAGGTCGGTTTCCGGCAAGCCGAAAATATGGCTCAGTTGTTCGGTCAGTTCTTGGGCGGGGAAAATGCCCAAACTGAGCAGCGCTTCGGGCACCGAAGTTCCCGAAGCGCTTACTTGGGTAACCACCGCTTGTTCTTGCGCCGCGCTGATTAACTCAGCCTGACGCAAGATAGCAACAAGGTTGGTGAGCATTAGTTATTATTGGCAGCCATCAACCGCAATTGCTGGGGCTGTTGGGGCACAGCTCCAGCCAGTATCGGCATTACGAGTGAAGGTTAAAACACCACCATTGATTGAGCTGTCACCATCAAATGTAAAGGTGAGTACAGGTAAGGCATTAGCTAATGCTGAGTCAATAGTACCTAGATCGTTTGCAGTACCAACAGTTCCTAATTGTGCTAGTGTAACAAAAGCTGCAGTGCCATTTTGTTGATAATGTAACTCCGCAGGAGTAATCAGAGCTTTTAATGTGGCTAAACCAGATGAAACCTCTGATCTGGTTACATAGTTTTGATATGCAGGTATTGCAATTGCAGCTAACACACCAATAATCGCTACCACAATCATCAATTCAATTAAGGTAAAACCTTTCTGTAGTTTGTTTTTATACGCTTTCATAATTCCCTCCGTAGGTGTTTGCGTATGAAGCGCAGTGAGCATATGCCTTGGCGGATGAAGGGGAAATCGAGTCACGAACGCTCTTCGAGTCAGTTAGGGTTTTAACTCTATAATTTGCATGGTGAATGCAAAAAATTTCGAGTCAGTTAAAAACTTATGCAGCTGATTGAGTGGCTGGAAAGAAAAGAGGAGACTTTAAGTCTCCTGTTAACTATTTGAAATTTTTGAAGTTAGTCCCAAGTTTTACGACTTGAAGCGCATCGAGAGATCGAGGGCTTTGAGGTGTTTGGTCAGTGCGCCGACCGAGATGTAATCCACCCCCGTCTCGGCACACTCTTTGAGGTTATCCAGCGTGATATTGCCGGAGTTTTCCAGCGCGGCGCGCCCTGCATTAATGTTTACCGCTTCACGCATCATCTCAAGGCTAAAGTTATCGAGCATAATGATGTCGGCACCGGCGCTGATCGCCTCTTCCAATTCCGTCAAGGTTTCGGTTTCCACTTCCACCGGTTTGCCGGGGTTAAGCTGTTTTGCTGTCTGGATGGCCTGAGTAATACCGCCGCAAGCAATAATGTGGTTTTCTTTGATGAGGTAAGCATCAAACACGCCGATACGGTGGTTATAACCGCCGCCACAAGCTACCGCGTATTTCAGTGCGCTGCGCAGGCCGGGAATGGTTTTGCGGGTATCGAGCAGACGGCACTGGGTACCTTTGAGCTCTTGCACATAACGCGCTGTAGCCGTGGCGCAACCGGAAAGGGTTTGGATAAAGTTCATCGCGTTGCGCTCACCGGTGAGCAGAATACGTGCAGGCCCTGTTAAGGTGCACAAGGTTTGGTTGGGCGTGAGGGTATCACCATCTTGCACATGCCATTCAATGGTGACTTGGCCGCCGAGCTGTTTAAACACTTCATCCGCCCACAACTGGCCGCAAAACACCCCCGCTTCACGAGTGATGATGGTCGCTGTGCTGATGCGATCGGCTGGAATCAGGCTTGCGGTGATGTCGGCCGCAGGGTCAAGTGTGCCGCCTAAATCTTCTTTTAGGGTGTCGATCACGCTGCGGGTAATATCGGCAGGCAGTTGCTGTTTCAGGTACGCAAGGCGATCCTGACTGTTGTGAGTCTCTTTCATCGCAAGTCGAATGTCCGTGTTATTTGCTGTGTTAAACCAAACTGCGCCATGATACTGGCTGGCGCGTAGAAATTCAGCTTCTAATCTCGTAATTTGTTATGTGTAAGGTAGAATCGGGCGTGTGGGTGAGCGGGTTCTCAACCGAAAAGATATCAAAGCAAGGAGTAAGGATGATTGATAGTCAAGGCTGGTACCGCCTCGCCAGAAAAGTACCTTCTCCACATTGTGATGCGCGCCATGATAGTGAGGATGTTTCGCTACTGGTGGTGCATAACATCAGCTTGCCCCCCGGCCAGTTTGGCGGCCCGTACATTGAGCAGTTTTTTCTGGGCGAGCTGGATGCTAATCAACATTCGTTTTTTAAGGTGATCGCCAAGATGCGCGTTTCGGCGCACTGCGTGATCCGCCGTGATGGTGAGGTGGTGCAGTTTGTGCCGTTTCATCTGCGCGCGTGGCATGCGGGTGTCTCCTCTTTTGCAGGCCGAGCCAAGTGTAATGATTACTCGATTGGTATTGAGCTGGAGGGGAGTGATTTTGTGCCGTATACCGATGCGCAATATCAGGCGCTGACTGAGCTGACCCAAGCCTTGATGGTGCTTTACCCGCACATCACGCTGCCGCGCATTACTGGGCATCAATATATCGCGCCGCTGCGTAAAACCGACCCAGGTTTAGTGTTTGACTGGCGGCGTTTTCGGGCGGGCTTGAAGTCATAGGTTTTAGTTGGTGCGGAACACCCCCTCCCTGCCTCCCCCTAGAAGGGGGAGGAGCAAAGGTTGCTGCTCTAGAAGGGGAGGAGCCAAAAACTGTTCCCTCCCCTTTTAGGGGAGGGCTAGGGTGGGGTATTAAGCGCTCACGGATGCGCTTAAATCGCGTCGTGATACTCGGTCAGCACTTGCTCGACCCAAGTCGCGATGCGTTCGTCACTCAAGTCGTATTGCGAATCTTCATCCAGTGCGAGGCCGACAAAATGGCTGCCATCTTCAGTCAAAGCCTTGGAGGCTTCAAAGTGGTAGCCTTGATTTGGCCAGTAGCCAAGCAGGTTAGCTCCGCTCTTCTTGATCTGGTCGTGCAGCAGCCCCATCGCATCCAGATACCATTCGCCATAGCCTTCTTGATCGCCTAAGCCGAACAACGCGACGTACTTGTTTTTTAGCGACACGCCACCGATGTGATCCCATACCGCACTCCAGTCCTCTTGGATTTCACCAAAATCCCATGTTGAAATGCCCAGCAGTAAAAGATCGTAATCACTCATTAAAGTGAGAGGCGATTCTTTTACGTTGTGGATATCCACCAGTTCTTCACCCAGTATGGCGCGAATTTTCTCCGCGGTCATTTCGGTGTAACAGGTGCTTGAGCCATAAAATAGACCAATCTTCATCAATAATTTGTATCTGTCTGCGAAGGAATGGCAAATTCTAACCATAAAAATGATCGGAATGCAGCCAATATCCTGCATCCTGCGTATTTTTATGCTATTAAACGCCCAGTAAAAAGAGAGCTAGAGCTGAGGATAGAGTGAGCGAAGCCTTATCTCCCGACCAAGGGTTGGTGGAACAATTTTTAGATACCATGTGGTTTGAGCGCGGTTTGGCAGAAAATACCGTGGCTTCTTATCGTAATGACTTGAGTAAGCTATTAGAGTGGATGGCGCAAAACCAGTATCGGCTCGATTTTATTAGCTTTGCTGGTTTGTTGGAGTATCAAAGCTGGTTGTCAGAGCAAAATTACAAGCCGACCTCGAAAGCGCGCATGTTGTCGGCGATTCGCCGCCTATTTCAATACCTGCATCGGGAAAAGGTGCGCGCCGATGATCCGAGTGCGCTGTTGGTGAGCCCGAAACTGCCAACGCGCTTACCAAAAGATTTGAGCGAAGCGCAAGTTGAATCGCTACTGAGTGCGCCAGATCCGCAAAGTCCACTTGAGCTGCGTGATAAAGCCATGTTGGAATTGCTGTATGCTACGGGACTGCGTGTGACAGAGCTGGTCTCACTGACCATGGAAAACATGAGCTTGCGCCAAGGTGTGGTGCGAGTCATGGGTAAGGGCGGTAAAGAGCGTTTGGTGCCTATGGGCGAAAATGCCATTGAATGGATTGAAACTTTTTTGCAGCAGGGACGGTCTTTACTGCTGGGGGAGCAGACGTCGGATATCGTTTTCCCCAGTAGCCGCGGTCAGCAGATGACCCGGCAAACCTTCTGGCATCGCATTAAACACTATGCGGTCATTGCAGGGATTGATGTGGAAAAACTCTCGCCGCACGTATTGCGCCATGCGTTTGCCACTCACTTACTCAATTATGGTGCCGATCTGCGCGTGGTGCAGATGTTGCTTGGGCATAGTGATTTATCCACGACACAAATTTATACTCATGTCGCCACTGAGCGGCTTAAACAACTCCACAACGAGCACCATCCAAGGGCTTGAAAATAAGGTGATTTTCATGAGCGTACTGCGCCGACTAACATGGCTGGCATTTCCTTTACTGAGTATGGCATTCAACGTACAAGCGAACACTGCACCAGCACAATTGAATAAAGCCGAGCTTGAGCAGCGCTTTTCCAAACTCGGATTGCAAGTAGAAGAGATCAAGCCCTCTGATATCAATGGCTTGCTTGAAGTGCAAACGTCTGGTGGTGTGTTGTTCTCTTCGCCTGATGGTGAGCATTTTATCGCGGGTACTCTGTATGCGCTGGATGGTAATGGCGGTTATGTTGATGTGCTGGCTAAACGCCAAGCGCCACTCAACGCCAAGAAAATTGCCGCATTACAAGACAGCATGATTGAGTTTAAAGCACCCAATGAGAAATACGCGATCACCGTATTTACCGATATCACGTGTGGTTACTGTGTGCGTCTGCACAGTCAGATCAAAGAGTACAATGATCTCGGCATTACGGTGCGTTATCTCGCCTACCCGCGTCAGGGGCCGCAAGGTCAAGTCGCGGATCAAATGGCGGCCATCTGGTGTTCTAACGATCCGAAAACGGCGATGCACGATGCGAAAGTGAATCGTAAAACCATTACCGCCGATAAAGATATCGCCCAATGCCAAAAGACCATCGCGCAGCATTATATGCTGGGTCATGAGCTCGGCATTAGCGGTACTCCAGCGATTTTCTTACCCAATGGTGAGATGGTTGGCGGCTACTTGCCTGCGCCACAATTGCTGCAACGTCTGCAAGCCACACAATAGTTTTCGACTATACCCTTCCTACTTGAAGTTGCAGCGGTGTTGGCTACGTTCGTTCACCCCAATCACATAGTGTATCTATGCTCATGGGGATTCACTCACTTGCCGCCTACCTGCAACTCCAAGTTGTTTGGGTATAAATCATTTTCGACTAATTAAGGAAACAGGCCAGAGGCAACTTTGGCCTGTCACAGCATGATAGAAATCCAGCGACGCCCCGAACCTGATCTCTCACTTCTCCCCGACCACATCGACCCACTATTACGTCGGCTTTACCTGAGCCGTGGTGTAAGCAACGTGGCACAACTTGAAAAAGCCGCCAAAGCGCTGCACTCATTCAAACAGTTACATGGTATTGATCGTGCGGTTGAGTTGCTGTTCGCGGCGATTGCTGAGCAAAAACGCATTATAGTCGTCGGTGATTTTGATGCCGATGGCGCAACCAGTTCGGCACTTTCCGTGCTCGCACTGCGTATGCTCGGTAGTCGTAATGTCGATTACTTAGTGCCAAACCGTTTTGAAGATGGTTACGGCCTAAGCCCTGAAGTGGTTGATCAAGCAATTGAGCGTGGTGCAGAGATGATCATGACCGTGGATAACGGCGTTTCATCACTGGAAGGAGTGCGTTATGCCAAACAGAAAGGGCTGCAAGTGGTGGTCACCGATCATCACTTACCGGGACAAGAACTACCTGAAGTCGATGCCATGGTGAACCCAAACTTGCAGCAGTGTGCTTTTCCTTCTAAGGCGCTGGCTGGGGTAGGGGTTGCTTTCTATTTGATGATGGCACTTTGTGTGCACATGCGTCAGCAAGGTTGGTTTGCCGCGCAAGGCATGGCTGAACCGAAATTGATGGAGCTGATCGATTTAGTAGCACTCGGTACGGTCGCCGATGTGGTGCCACTGGATGACAACAACCGTATTTTGGTGCACCAAGGTTTGCAGCGTATTCGTGCGGGTTTAGCGCGTCCCGGTATTCAAGCTCTGATTGAAGTCGCCAAACGTGATGCGCGCCGTTTGGTCGCTGCTGATTTTGGCTTTGCGCTTGGGCCACGGATTAACGCTGCAGGACGTTTGGATGATATGTCGTTCGGCGTTGAGCTTTTGCTGTGTAACAACATTCACGCTGCGCGGCGTATGGCGAGTGAACTGGACGGCCTCAATCAAACCCGAAAAGAGATTGAAGAGGGGATGAAGCAAGAGGCTGTCGCATTTTGTGAGCGCTTGCAACTGAGCGATGATCGCGAGCTGCCTTACGGTTTAGTGCTGTTTCAGCGCGATTGGCACCAAGGGGTGATCGGCATTCTTGCTTCGCGCATCAAAGAGAAATACCACCGCCCCGTGATTGCGTTTGCTGAAGGCGGCGATGGCAAGCTAAAAGGTTCGTGCCGCTCGGTTCCCGGTCTGCATATGCGTGATGCACTAGATAAAATTGATACGCAAAACCCGGGCATCATCCTCAAATTTGGTGGTCACGCGATGGCGGCTGGATTAACCATTGAAGAGCAAAATTTTGAACATTTTTGCCGATTGTTTGACCAGCTAGTGCGTGAAGAGCTGGATGAAGCAGCACTCAAAGGCATCATTCTCAGCGATGGCGAACTGAAACCGGAAGAGTTTTCGCTGCATACCGCCGAATTACTGCGTGCTGGTGGCCCATGGGGGCAAGCGTTTCCTGAACCCCTGTTTGATGGCGAATTTAAAGTGCTGCACCAAAAACTGGTCGGCGAAAAACACCTCAAACTGATGCTCGAACCGCTGTATAAAGGCTTTCCAACCAATGTGATGATCGACGGGATTGCGTTTAATGTCGACCTACGTCGTTGGCCGGATGCCTCAGTAAAAACGGTACGTTTGGCGTACAAACTCGACATCAACGAGTTTCGCGGTAATCAATCATTGCAACTCATGATTGATCATCTGGAAGCGAAGTAGAGTTTCTCCTCTTGCTATTAAAGGGGGGAATTCTGCCGCTGAAATATCCCCTTCTAACCTGCAACGCCAAGTCGATTACGGCTCTCACGCTTGCTCTATTCTCAACTCAATCCTTTCATCTTTTTTCAAAAATTGTCATCAATTGACACTTCTAGCCCATCAAATCCCCATCTGTATATGAGTTGTAATTGGTCTGACCAATATTTTTGCTGTTTTAATCAACTATTGTTGCTGGATTGTTAGAGCGTGACCTGTTCTATGATTTAGGTCAATTTTCGGCTGGACACTGGCGTTTTAATTATGTTAATTTCTGCACCAACTTAAAATTGGTATTACCAATTGCCAGCAAGAAGAATAAGAGTAGAAGAACAATAAATTATGGCTTATCAAAGGATCCGTCAGCCAAAGCTCTCCGATGTGATTGAACAAGAACTGGAGAGACTGATAGTGGAAGGAACACTCTCACCCGGTCAGCAACTTCCTCCGGAACGCGAACTGGCCAAACAATTTGAAGTGTCTCGCCCCTCGATCAGAGAAGCCATACAACGCTTGGAAGCCAAACGCTTGCTTACCCGCCGTCAAGGTGGCGGTACATTCGTTAGTGACCGAATTTGGCAGAGCTTTTCAGATCCTCTGCTAAATTTATTGTCTAGCCACTCCGAAACTCAACTGGACCTGCTGGAAGCGCGTCATGCGCTGGAAGGCATTTGTGCCTATTTTGCGGCGTTGCGTGGTACCGAAGAAGATTTTGCTCGTATTCAACACTGTGTCACGCGTATTGCGGAAGCTCAGGCATTGAATAATGTGGATGAAGAAGCAGAGCGCGTGATGGCCTTTTTGATTGCCATAACTGAAGCAGCGCATAACGTTGTGCTACTGCACATTGTACGCAGCTTGAGTCCACTGCTTGAGCAGAATATTCGTCAGAATTTTAAACTCTTACATCGCCGCCCTGAAGCGGTAGAGAAAGTAAGCAAACACCGGGCTAACATTGTGGATGCGATTGTTTCGGGTCTGCCAGAAAAGGCACGTGAAATGTCCCATTCTCACTTAGCTTATATCGAAGAAACGTTGTTGGATTTGACTCGTGAACAGACTCGCCGTGAGCGATCTCTGCGTCGAATTCAGCAAGGTAATGAGCCGCAATAGCGGCCATTGCGATTCAATTTAAATCCAACCAACAGAAGGATAGATCGCCATGTCTGACATGAAGCATGACGTAGATGCACTGGAAACTCAGGAGTGGCTTGCTGCCCTTGAATCCGTTGTCCGTGAAGAAGGCGTAGAGCGTGCGCAGTACCTGCTTGAGCAAGTATTGGAAAAAGCGCGTTTGGATGGGGTAGACATGCCAACAGGCGTCACCACCAACTACATCAACACCATTCCTACGGCGCAGGAGCCTGCTTACCCAGGTGACACCACGATCGAACGTCGTATCCGTTCAATCATTCGCTGGAACGCGATCATGATCGTGCTGCGTGCATCGAAGAAAGATCTGGAACTGGGTGGCCACATGGCTTCTTTCCAATCTTCCGCTGCTTTCTACGAAACCTGTTTCAACCACTTCTTCCGTGCTCCAAACGAGAAAGACGGTGGCGACTTGGTTTACTATCAAGGTCACATCTCTCCAGGGATCTACGCGCGTGCTTTCGTTGAAGGCCGTTTGACCGAAGAGCAACTGGACAACTTCCGTCAGGAAGTGGATGGCAAAGGTCTTCCTTCTTACCCACACCCGAAATTGATGCCTGAATTCTGGCAATTCCCAACCGTATCTATGGGTCTGGGTCCAATTTCTGCAATTTATCAAGCTCGTTTCCTGAAGTATCTGAATGGTCGTGGCCTGAAAGACACCACGGCACAGCGCGTATACGCCTTCCTTGGTGACGGTGAGATGGACGAGCCAGAATCACGCGGCGCGATCTCTTTTGCAGCGCGTGAGAAGCTGGATAACCTCTGTTTCCTGATCAACTGTAACCTGCAACGTTTGGACGGCCCTGTTATGGGTAACGGCAAGATCATCCAAGAACTGGAAGGTCTGTTCCGTGGCGCAGGCTGGAACGTCGTGAAAGTAATCTGGGGTAATGGCTGGGACAAACTACTGGCGAAAGACACCACAGGTAAACTGCTGCAACTGATGAACGAAACCATCGACGGCGACTACCAAACGTTCAAAGCCAAAGATGGCGCTTACGTACGTGAGCACTTCTTCGGTAAGTACCCAGAAACAGCAGCACTGGTTGCTGACATGACTGACGATGAGATCTTCGCTCTGAAACGCGGGGGTCACGAATCATCTAAACTGTACGCGGCGTTCAAGAACGCTCAAGACACCAAAGGTCGTCCAACCGTTATCCTAGCGAAAACCGTTAAAGGTTACGGCATGGGTGATGCGGCAGAAGGTAAGAACATTGCGCACCAAGTGAAGAAGATGGATATGACCCATGTTCTGGCGATGCGTAACCGTCTAGGCCTGCAAGATCTGATCTCTGATGAAGAAGTGAAGAACCTGCCGTACCTGAAACTGGAAGAAGGCTCAAAAGAGTTTGAATACCTGCACGCTCGTCGTAAAGCGCTGCACGGTTACACGCCTCAGCGTCTACCTAACTTCACGGGTGAGTTAGTGATCCCTGCGCTGGAAGAGTTCAAGCCACTGCTGGAAGAGCAGAGCCGCGAAATTTCTTCAACTATGGCGTATGTACGTACTCTGAACATCCTGCTGAAAGATAAGAATATTGGTCAAAACATCGTTCCTATCATCGCGGACGAAGCGCGTACGTTCGGTATGGAAGGTCTGTTCCGTCAAATCGGTATCTACAACCCGCACGGTCAGAACTACACTCCACAAGATCGCGATATCGTTTCTTACTACAAAGAAGCGACGTCAGGTCAGGTACTGCAAGAAGGTATCAACGAGCTGGGTGCCATGTCATCTTGGGTTGCGGCGGCAACGTCATACAGCACCAACAACCTGCCGATGATCCCGTTCTACATCTACTACTCTATGTTCGGTTTCCAACGTGTTGGCGACATGGCGTGGATGGCGGGTGACCAACAAGCGCGTGGCTTCCTACTGGGTGCTACTGCAGGTCGTACAACGCTGAACGGTGAAGGTCTACAGCACGAAGATGGTCACTCGCACATTCTGGCGGGCACAGTACCAAACTGTATCTCTTACGATCCAACCTTCGCTTACGAAGTTGCAGTAATCCTACAAGACGGTATCCGTCGTATGTACGGTGAGCAAGAGAACGTGTTCTACTACCTGACACTGATGAACGAAAGCTACGCTCACCCAGCAATGCCTGCTGGCGCTGAAGAAGGTATCCGTAAAGGTATCTACAAGCTGGAAACTTACGCAGGTAACAAAGCAAAAGTTCAACTGATGAGCTCAGGCACCATCATGAACGAAGTGCGTAAAGCAGCACAAATTCTGAGTGAAGAGTACGGCGTAGCGTCTGACGTTTACTCTGTGACTTCATTCAACGAGCTGGCGCGTGATGGCCAAGCGTGTGATCGTTTCAACATGCTGCACCCAGAAGCAGACGTGAAAGTCCCTTACATCGCACAAGTGATGGGTACTGAACCTGCTATCGCAGCCACTGACTACATGAAGAACTACGCGGATCAAGTACGTGCGTTCATTCCTGCTGAGTCTTACAAAGTGCTGGGTACGGATGGTTTCGGCCGCTCAGACAGCCGTGAAAACCTACGTCGTCACTTTGAAGTGAATGCTGGCTACGTGGTAGTTGCAGCGCTGAATGAACTGGCAAAACGTGGTGAAGTTGAGAAATCTGTGGTTGCAGCAGCAATCAAGAAATTCGACATCGACACTGAAAAAACCAACCCGCTGTACGCTTAATTGAAGGTAGGAAAAGTAATGGCAATCGAAATTTATGTACCTGACATCGGTGCGGATGAGGTTGAAGTCACTGAGATTCTCGTCAAAGTAGGCGACAAAGTGGCTGAAGAGCAATCTCTGATCACGGTTGAAGGCGACAAAGCTTCTATGGAAGTTCCTGCGTCTCAAGCGGGTATCGTTAAAGAGATCAAAGTAGTGGCAGGTGACAAAGTGTCTACTGGCTCTCTGATCATGGTCTTTGAAGCGGAAGGTGCAGCAGCGGCTGCACCAGCTCCTGCGCCTCAAGCGGCGGCACCTGTTGCTGCGGCTCCAGCGGCCGCTGCACTGAAAGAAGTGCAAGTACCAGACATTGGCGGTGATGAAGTTGAAGTGACTGAAATCATGGTCAAAGTTGGCGATGTGGTTGCTGAAGAGCAATCTCTGATCACCGTTGAAGGCGACAAAGCGTCAATGGAAGTTCCTGCACCTTTCGCAGGTACGGTTAAAGAGATCAAAATCGCCGCGGGCGACAAAGTCTCCACTGGTTCACTGATCATGGTGTTTGAAGTAGCAGGCGCTGCGCCAGTTGCAGCACCAGTTCAAGCGGCGGCACCAGCGACAGCCGCTGCGCCAGCCGTTGCAGCACTGAAAGAAGTTCAAGTACCTGATATCGGCGGTGACGAAGTGACCGTAACGGAAATCATGGTTAACGTGGGCGACAGCATCAGCGAAGAGCAATCTCTGATCACCGTAGAAGGCGATAAGGCTTCTATGGAAGTACCTGCACCTTTTGCCGGAACTCTGAAAGAGATCAAAGTGGCTGCAGGCGATAAAGTGAAAACTGGTTCGCTGATCATGGTGTTTGAAGTCGCTGGCGCAGCGCCAGTCGCGGCACTAGTTCAAGCTTCTGCACCAGCGGCAGCACCTGCTCAAGCAGCAGCGCCTGCGGCGGCTGCACCAGCAGCCAGTGGCGAATTCCAAGAAAACCATGAGTACTCACACGCTTCTCCAGTCGTGCGTCGTCTGGCTCGTGAATTTGGCGTTAACCTAGCCAAAGTCAAAGGTTCTGGCCGTAAGAACCGTATCCTGAAAGAAGACGTACAGAACTACGTGAAAGAAGCTCTGAAACGTCTGGAATCTGGCGCGCAAGCGGCGGCTTCAGGTAAAGGTGATGGCGCAGCGCTGGGCTTACTGCCTTGGCCAAAAGTGGACTTCAGCAAGTTCGGTGATACCGAAGTGCAACCATTGTCTCGCATCAAGAAAATCTCGGGTGCTAACCTGCACCGTAACTGGGTGATGATCCCGCACGTGACCCAATGGGACAATGCAGACATCACTGAGCTAGAGAAATTCCGTCAAGAGCAAAACGCGATGGAAGCGAAGCGCGACACAGGTATGAAGATCACTCCGCTGGTGTTCATTATGAAAGCCGCTGCGAAAGCGCTGGAAGCTTTTCCTGCGTTCAACTCTTCTCTGTCTGACGATGGCGAAAGCTTGATCCTGAAGAAATACGTGAACATCGGTATCGCAGTGGATACACCAAATGGTCTGGTGGTTCCTGTGTTTAAAGATGTGAACAAGAAAGGCATCTACGAGCTGTCAAAAGAGCTGGCTGAAGTCTCGAAGAAAGCCCGTGGCGGTAAGCTGACTGCTGCTGACATGCAAGGTGGCTGTTTCACTATCTCTAGCCTAGGTGGCATTGGCGGTACAGCGTTTACCCCAATCGTTAACGCACCTGAAGTGGCTATTTTGGGTGTGTCTAAGTCTGAGATGAAGCCAGTGTGGAACGGCAAAGAGTTCGCGCCACGTCTGCAACTGCCACTGTCACTGTCTTACGATCACCGCGTGATCGACGGTGCAGAAGGTGCACGCTTCATTACTTACCTGAACGAGTGTCTAAGCGACATCCGTCGTCTGGTACTGTAAGCGCATTCTCGGGTGGCGAAAGCCACCCGATTTAATGGTTATCTCCCAATTTGACGTTGAAACTGATTTTCCGTTGAATTGTTGTCTAGCTCACAGGCTACATGGATTTACTTTTCACACCATTAACATCTCTGTAAACTGTTGCGGTCTGAAAGTAATCGTTTTACATGCTTGATTTGAAACATTCGTTTTTGATTCGTTTGTAAATAAAACAACTAGATAGAACACCCATCAGCCTGTTAGGGATATTGACTACAAGAGGTCGAAATGAGCAAAGAAATTAAAGCCCAAGTCGTGGTGCTTGGTGCCGGTCCTGCTGGTTACTCCGCCGCATTCCGCTGTGCAGACTTAGGTCTGGATACCGTCATCATCGAACGTTACAACACGCTAGGTGGTGTGTGTTTGAACGTTGGTTGTATTCCTTCTAAAGCACTGCTGCACGTGGCAAAAGTGATTGAAGAAGCCAAAGCGCTGACTGAGCACGGTATCGTGTTTGGCGAACCAAAAACAGACATCGACAAGGTTCGTCTGTGGAAAGAAAAAGTGATCAATCAGCTGACCGGTGGTCTGGCTGGTATGGCAAAAATGCGTAAAGTGAACGTAGTGAACGGCTACGGTAAATTCACTGGCCCGAACACCATTGAAGTGGACGGTGAAGAGGGCAAAACTGTCGTAACTTTCGATAACGCGATCGTTGCTGCAGGTTCTCGTCCAATCAAACTGCCATTCATTCCGCATGAAGACCCACGTATTTGGGATTCAACCGATGCGCTGGAACTGAAAGAAGTGCCTGGAAAACTGCTGATCATGGGCGGCGGTATCATCGGTCTGGAAATGGCGACCGTTTATCACTCACTGGGTTCTAAAATTGATGTGGTTGAGATGTTTGACCAGCTTATCCCTGCTGCGGATAAAGATATGGTTAAAGTCTATACCAAACGCATCAAAGATAAGTTCAACCTGATGCTGGAAACCAAAGTGACCGCCGTTGAAGCGAAAGAAGATGGTATCTACGTTTCAATGGAAGGTAAGAGCGCACCAGCACAAGCTGAGCGTTACGATGCGGTTCTGGTTGCAATTGGCCGTGTACCAAACGGTAAACTGCTGGATGCTGAGAAAGCGGGTCTGGAAGTGGACGAGCGTGGCTTTATCCGCGTGGATAAGCAAATGCGCACTAACGTTCCGCACATCTTCGCGATCGGTGACATCGTGGGTCAACCAATGCTGGCACATAAAGGCGTGCATGAAGGCCACGTAGCGGCAGAAGTGATCTCTGGTAAGAAGCACTACTTCGATCCAAAAGTGATCCCATCCATCGCTTACACTGAGCCAGAAGTGGCTTGGGTTGGTAAGACAGAAAAAGAAGCGAAAGCAGAAGGCATCAACTATGAAGTGGCGACTTTCCCATGGGCAGCCTCTGGCCGTGCGATCGCTTCTGACTGTGCAGACGGTATGACTAAGCTTATCTTCGATAAAGAGACTCACCGTGTTATCGGTGGTGCTATCGTAGGTACGAACGGTGGTGAACTGCTGGGTGAAATCGGTCTGGCGATCGAGATGGGCTGTGATGCAGAAGACATCGCACTGACCATTCACGCTCACCCAACGCTGCATGAGTCTGTGGGTCTGGCGGCTGAAGTCTTCGAAGGCACCATCACTGACCTGCCAAATGCCAAAGCGAAAAAGAAAAAGTAATTTCTGATTCACTGGTTTGGTTAAAAAGTGTTTGATTGAAGAAACCGCTGCTTGCAGCGGTTTTTTTTCGCCTTTGATTCCCAATTGAATGCAAAGTAAGCAGTTAAACCGAGATTTGACGCGCTGGCGGATTGTTTCTGGACTCTGCTCACACTTCTCGCTACAATCCGCCGCGGAGTTGACTGGGTAGTCGCTGCCTTATTGACGTCCCTTGGCCTATCGCCAGGGAGACTGATAAGGGGGAGGAAAGTCCGGGCTCCATAGAGCAGGGTGCCAGGTAACGCCTGGGGGGCGCAAGCCTACGACAAGTGCAACAGAGAGCAAACCGCCGATGGCCTCTCCTTCGGGATGGGATCAGGTAAGGGTGAAAGGGTGCGGTAAGAGCGCACCGTGCGACTGGCAACAGTTCGTAGCAGGGTAAACTCCACCCGGAGCAAGACCAAATAGGCCTCCACATAGCGTTGCTCGCGTTAGGAGGCGGGTAGGTTGCTTGAGCCAGTGAGTGATTGCTGGCCTAGAGGAATGGCTACTGCCGCGCAAGCGGAACAGAACCCGGCTTATACGTCGACTCCACCTATTGCAGACCCATCATAGCCTTGTGTTATGGTGGGTTTTTTGCTTTTTGCTGACTCAGGTCGTAGCAAAACCATTAAACTTAGCGCAAAGTCACGTCCTGTATACGCTTATGGCTAGCGGTAGTGTCTGAAATCGGTACACTAATCCATATGACGGGCATGCCCAGCACAACGAGAAAATCATGACTGCTTCTTTCCAACACATCTCTGTATTATTGAACGAATCGATTGAAGGATTGGCGATCAAGCCGGATGGTATCTACATCGATGGCACCTTTGGCCGCGGTGGTCACAGTCGCACCATTCTCGCTCAGTTAGGCCCACAAGGTAGTCTGTACAGCATTGACCGTGATCCACAAGCGATTGCCGAAGCGCAGAAGATTGATGATCCGCGTTTTACCATCGTCCATGGCCCTTTCTCGGGCATTGCCGAATACGCACAGCGTTATGATCTGGTGGGTAAAGTTGATGGTGTGTTGTTCGATCTCGGCGTTTCTTCACCGCAGTTGGATGATGCTGAGCGCGGTTTTAGTTTTATGAAAGATGGTCCACTCGACATGCGTATGGATCCAACCAGTGGTATGCCAGTTTCCGCGTGGTTGGCACAAGCCGACTTGGATGACATCACTTGGGTGATTCGCGAGTTTGGTGAAGATAAACATGCGCGCAGAATAGCTAAAGCCATTGTCGAATATCGGGAAAACGAGCTCAACGAGCCCTTGACGCGTACTAGCCAGTTAGCAAAACTCATCTCCGACGCGGCGCCTAAAAGTTTCAAAGAGAAAAAGCACCCCGCAACCCGCGCTTTTCAAGCTTTTCGGATCTACATCAACAGTGAATTAGAAGAGATTGATACCGCATTGCGCGGCGCTTCTGACATTCTGGCTCCACAAGGCCGCCTGTCCGTGATCAGTTTCCATTCACTGGAAGATCGCATGGTGAAACGCTTTATGCGTAAAGAGAGCCAAGGCCCAGAAGTGCCACACGGCCTTCCTTTGACCCAAGAGCAAATTCGTGCGCTCGGCAGTGCCAAGATGAAAACCGTGGGTAAGGCTCTCAAGCCATCGGATCAAGAAGTCGAACTTAACCCGCGTTCACGCAGCTCTGTTCTGCGCGTGGCAGAAAAACTGTAGAGGGTTACTATGCCTCGTCAGTCGCCGCCGAACCTCGCGAAGTTAATTGCCCTCGATCTACTGACGGTAGGTCGGGTGCCCTTGCTGCTTTTAGTGCTGATTTTTAGCTGCGCTATGGGCGTGGTGTTTATGACTCACCATACCAGACAGGCGATCAGCGCTAAAGATCAAGCCTTTATGGAGCGTGAGCGGCTCGATAACGAATGGCGCAACCTGATTTTGGAAGAAACTGCTTTGGCTGAGCACAGCCGAGTACAACAATTAGCAAGAAAAGATCTGGAGATGAAACGTCCAGATTCAGACAAAGAAGTCGTGATCAACCTTAAATGAAGAAGAAAGCCCCAGCCAAAGCCTCCCGAGTTTCTCCCCGTGTTACCACGGCTGAGCCTGCACCTATCTTTATCCGCTGGCGTTTCTATCTGCTGCTGTTTTTTGTGCTAACGGCGTTCTGCGCTTTGGTTGCACGAGTGGCTTATATCCAAATTATTGAACCTGACAATCTGATTAAAGAAGGGGATTTGCGCTCAATTCGTGCCAAAACCTTGCAATCAGCGCGCGGCATTATTTCTGATCGTAATGGCGAAGCGTTAGCGGTGAGTGTGCCAGTCGAAGCGGTCTGGGCCGATCCTGTCGCTATTTATAAAGAAGGCGGTCTGGTTGAGAAAGATCGTTGGTATGCGCTCGCTGATGTGCTCGGATTGGATCGTCAGGAGATGATGAAAAAAATCGAGGATAACCGTTCGCGCCGCTTTATTTATCTGCAACGTCAGGTGAGCCCTGCGATGGCCAAATACATCCGTGAACTCAAATTAGCGGGGATTGGCCTAAAAGAAGAGTCACGCCGCTATTATCCAGCAGGTGAGGTGAGTGCCCACTTAGTCGGGGTGACCGGAATTGATGGCCACGGTCTTGAAGGGGTAGAGCGCAGCTTTGATAGCACCTTAACCGGTGAGTCAGGTAAAAGCGTGACGCGTAAAGATAAGTTTGGGCGAGTAGTGGAAAACATTGCCCTAGAAGAGCGTGAAGAAGGTAAGCCTATCCAGCTCACCATCGACCAGCGCTTACAAGCGATCGCTTTTCGTGCCGTGAAACAGGCGATGGCGGATTATCGTGCTACTTCTGCATCGGCAGTGATGTTGGATGTAAAAACCGGCGCGGTACTGGCGATGGTGAATGCGCCTTCTTATAACCCGAATAATCGCAATGACTGGCAAAGCTTTAAAATGCGTAACCGAGTGATCACCGATGCGTTTGAGCCCGGTTCAACGGTTAAGCCTTTTGTGGTTTTGGCGGCGCTCGCCAATGGTATCGCCGACAAAAACACCATCATAGATACCGGAGATGGCACCATGCAGATTGGCGGTAGCCGCGTGCGTGACACCTCCAAAGTTGGCAAAGCCGATCTCACGCTGATTTTGAAAAAGTCGAGCAACATTGGTGTGGCTAAATTAGCCTTAGAAATGCCGTTAGAGGCGTTATTGGGCATGTATAGCTCGGTGGGCTTGGGCGAAATGTCTGGCTTGGATTTGGTGGGCGAAACGATCGGTATTTTCCCGAATCGCCGCCGTTGGTCACAGTTTGAAATCGCCACCTTATCGTTTGGCTATGGTTTGGCGATTACGCCTATTCAGTTAGCTCACGCCTACGCGACCTTAGGCAACCATGGTAAATACCAACCTATTCATATTATTAAAGGTGATCAACATGGCGAGACGCGCCAAGTGGTTGATTCTAAATATGTCAATCAGGTGCTCGAAATGCTGGAAACGGTAACTCAGCCGGGCGGAACGGCAACGCGTGCGGCGGTACCGGGGTATCGTATTGCGGCCAAATCCGGTACGTCACGTAAAGCGATTGCGGGCGGTTATAGTGATGAATATTTTGCCTATACCGCAGGGGTGGCTCCGGTGAGCGACCCAAGAATTTCACTGGTGGTCATGGTCAATGAGCCGCAAGGCGACTCTTACTATGGCGGCGCAGTGGCCGGTCCGGTTTTCTCGGAAATCATGAAGGGCGCATTACAAATCCTCAACATTGCTCCTGATGAAAACCGCTTCCAAAACAAATAATAGTGTGAGACGGAACATGAACACGCATTCAGCGATCTCCGAACTGATCGCGCCATGGCTAGAGCTGACCGACCCTAAGTTGGCCGCGCTGGTCATTACTCATCTTGAACTGGATAGCCGCCTGATTAAATCGGGTGATACCTTTGTCGCTATTCAAGGCCATGCAGTGGATGGTCGCCAATTTATCGATAACGCCATTGCGCAAGGTGCCAATGTTGTGTTGGCAGAAGCCGATGCACAGCATATCAATGGGTGGGTTGAGTATCGTGCTGGTGTCCCCGTCATCTATTTGGCTGAACTTGGTCAACATCTGTCAGAGTTGGCTGGGCGTCTGTATGGCGGCCACCACAATCAACTGATTGGCGTGACGGGCACGAACGGTAAAACCACCATCACCCAGCTGATTGCTCAATGGCTCGAATTGCTCGGTCATAAAGCTGCCGTGATGGGCACCACGGGGAACGGTTTTTTAAATGCGCTTGAACCTGCGGCCAACACCACAGGTAATGCACTACAAATTCAGGCTACTTTACGTGATTTGGCCGAACGCGGCGCGCAATATACAGCGCTGGAAACCTCGTCTCATGGTTTAGTGCAAGGGCGCGTGAAAAAGCTCCATTTTGTGGCCGGTGTCTTTTCCAATTTGAGCCGTGACCATTTGGATTATCACGGAACGATGGAGGCTTACGCCGCCGCGAAATTCTCTCTATTTAGTGAGCATGCCTGCCAAAACGCGATTATTAATGTCGATGATGCGGTCGGCGCGCAATGGGTCAAACAATTGCCGCAGGCGATCGGGGTTTCCTTAGTGACGAAACCAAACACAGCGCAAGCCATCTGGGCGCGCGAAGTGGCATACGCTGAAAGCGGTATTACGCTGAACTTTGAGAGTTCGTGGGGAGAAGGCGAATTGCACGCACCACTGATTGGTGAGTTCAATGCCTGTAACTTGTTATTGGCATTGGCAACCTTGCTCAGCTTGGGTTTTGAGAAAAGTGCACTGCTCGCTACTGCGCCAAAGCTGCGTCCTGTCTTAGGACGGATGGAGCTGTTCCAACGTGAGCAAAAAGCCAAAATGGTGGTCGATTATGCGCACACGCCGGACGCTTTAGAAAAAGCACTGCGCGCGTTACGTGTGCATTGTGCGGGTCAGTTATGGGCGATTGTGGGGTGTGGCGGCGATCGTGATCGCGGTAAACGTCCGATGATGGCTGCGATTGCTGAGCAGTTTGCCGATCGCGTGATCCTGACCGATGACAACCCACGCAGTGAATCGCCGCAAGCGATTGTAGCGGATATGGTAGCTGGACTGACTCGCCCCGAGCGCGCTCATATCGAACACCACCGTTTCCAAGCCGCGAGTTATGCGCTTCAGCATGCAGGCGCACAAGACATCATCCTGCTCGCGGGTAAAGGACATGAAGATTATCAGGTGCTGGCCAACGAAACGATTCACTACTCGGATCGTGAAACCGCCCAACAGTTACTGGAGTTACAACCATGATTCGCGTAATGCTTTCCCAGCTCTGCTCAGTATTGAATGCTCGTTTAATTGGTGAGGATCGCGCGGTCAGTGCCGTATCGACGGACAGTCGTACTATTCCCGCCGAAGCGCTGTTTGTTGCCTTGGTCGGTGAACGTTTTGATGCGCACGATTTTGCCTCTCAAGCGGTAACCGGTGGCGCAGTGGCGCTGTTGGTTGAGCGAGAGCTCGATGCTCACTGTTCACAACTGGTTGTTGCCGATACCAAACAAGCCTTAGGCCAACTTGGCTCTTGGGTGCATGCACAGTGTCAAACGCCTACTGTCGCGATCACCGGAAGCTGTGGCAAAACCACGGTCAAAGAGATGGTGGCCAGCATTTTAAGCCAGAAAGGCCAAGTGCTTTACACGCAAGGAAACTTCAATAACGACATCGGCGTTCCGCTGACTCTGCTGCGCTCGACGGCCGAAGATGATTATGCCGTGATAGAATTGGGGGCGAATCATGTGGGTGAAATTGCCTACACCACCGCTTTGGTTAAGCCGGATGTCTCCCTAGTCAACAACGTAGCGGCAGCGCATTTAGAAGGTTTTGGCTCGATGGATGGCGTTAAACGCGCTAAAGGTGAAATCTATCAAGGGCTACAGGCGGGTGCCGTGGCGATTGTCAATTTAGACAGCAACGGTGGTGACTACTGGAAAGCAGTACTGGCGGACAAAACTGTGAAAACATTTTCCGCTACCGATCACAATGCTGACTTTTATCCACGCGATGTGCGGTTAAATGCGCTCGGTATAGCTAGCTTTACTTTGGTTACCCCGGTCGGCGAAGTGGATGTTGAGTTGGGCATCATGGGCCAACACAACGTGACCAATGCACTGGCTGCGGCGGCGTTATCACTGGAAATGGGCGCGAGCTTGGCAGAAATTGGTCAAGGTTTAGCGCATTTATCCAAAGTGAAAGGTCGAGTGGATATGGCACATTTGCGTGACGATATCACGCTTATTGATGACAGCTATAACGCTAGCGTGCCAGCCATGAAAGCGGCGGTGGAGCTGTTAGGCTGCTTTTCCGCTGTACGCTGGTTAATTTTGGGCAACATGGCGGAGTTGGGTGATGAAAGTCTTGCACTTCATCAGCAAGTCGGTGAACATGCTGCACCATTCGGTTTTGAGTTTGTCCTGACGTATGGCAAGGACGCAAAAGTGATCAGCGACCTTTGCCAAGGGCATCACTTTGCTACCCATCAGGACATGATGACATTTATTGAGCAGCACATAGAACAACAACAGGGTCGTACTCAAGTATTGTTGGTGAAAGGTGCCAACAGTGCAGGGATGAGTAAAATTGCCGCTGCTCTCAAGGAGAAATTTGCATGATTATTTGGCTTGCTGAACTGCTCCAGCCATATTTTTCGTTTTTCCGTCTGTTCGAATATCTCTCATTTCGCGCCATTGTCAGCATTCTGACTGCGCTTGGGATCTCGTTGTGGATGGGGCCACGCATGATTAAGCGCCTACAAATGCTGCAGATTGGGCAAGTAGTGCGTAATGAAGGGCCTGAATCTCACTTCAGTAAACGCGGTACTCCGACCATGGGTGGGGTGATGATCCTTGCCGCGATCACCATCACTGTACTGCTGTGGGCCGATCTGACTAACCCTTATGTTTGGGCTGTGCTTGCGGTACTGCTTGGTTACGGTGCGGTCGGTTTTGTCGATGATTACCGTAAAGTGGTGCACAAAAATACCGATGGCTTGATCGCGCGCTGGAAATACTTTTGGCAATCTGCGATTGCTTTAGTGGTTGCGTTTGCTCTGTATGCGCACGGCCAAGATACGGCGGCAACGCAGTTGGTGGTACCTTTCTTTAAAGATGTGATGCCACAGCTGGGCTTGATGTACATTGTGCTGACCTATTTCGTGATTGTTGGTACCAGTAATGCGGTGAACTTGACCGATGGTCTGGATGGCTTGGCGATCATGCCAACCGTATTGGTTGCAGCCGGATTTGCGGCGATTGCCTGGGCAACCGGTAACGTTAACTTCGCGAACTATCTGCATATCCCTTATATTCCTCACTCTTCTGAGTTGGTGGTTGTGTGTACCGCGATGGTCGGTGCAGGTTTAGGCTTTTTATGGTTTAACACCTATCCAGCCCAAGTATTTATGGGCGATGTTGGCGCGTTGGCGTTAGGTGGCGCGTTAGGTACGATTGCGGTACTAGTTCGCCAAGAATTTGTGTTGGTGATCATGGGCGGTGTATTCGTGATGGAAACCCTGTCAGTGATTTTGCAAGTTGGTTCTTACAAGCTGCGTGGACAACGTATCTTCCGTATGGCGCCGATTCACCATCACTACGAATTAAAAGGCTGGCCAGAACCACGTGTGATCGTGCGTTTTTGGATCATCTCTATCGTTTTAGTATTGATTGGCTTAGCGACACTCAAAGTTCGTTAAGTGGATTAAGGATGTCAATTTCAATGGACCGTTGGCAAGGCATACAGCATGTGGTCGTCGTAGGGCTCGGGATTACCGGGCTCTCTGTCGTTAATTATCTGCGAAAATATCATCCGTCGGTAATCGTGCAGGTTATCGATACGCGCGAAGCACCACCGGGGCAAGAGCAGCTTTCGTCGGACGTTGCACTGCATCGTGGCGGTTGGAATATTGAGTGGTTACTCAATGCCGATTTGGTGGTCACCAACCCAGGTATTGCGTTGGCGACGCCGGAAATCCAACAAGTGCTGGCTGCTGAAATTCCTGTTGTCGGTGATATTGAGCTCTTTGCATGGCATGTGGATACACCCGTTATTGCGATCACTGGCTCGAACGGCAAAAGCACCGTCACTGATTTAAGTGGTGTGTTAGCCAATGCTGCTGGTGTGAAGGCCGCGGTAGGCGGCAATATTGGGGTTCCGGCACTGGATCTGATTTCTCCAGACGTTGAACTGTATGTGCTTGAGCTATCAAGCTTCCAATTAGAAACCACCTCTAGCCTAAAACTGAAAGCGGCTGCGTTTCTCAATCTTTCTGAAGATCATATGGATCGTTATCAGGGGATGGAGGATTACCGCCAAGCCAAACTGCGCATTTTCGATCATGCCGAAACCGCAGTGGTGAATGCCGATGATACTCAAACTTTTCCTGACCACGCTGCGCATCTACAAGTGGTGACGTTTGGTGTCGAGCAAGCGGCACAATTTAGCCTTGCTCAACATCAAGGCCGCGAATACCTTTTTGCGCGCGATGAGGCCGTCATGGCGTGTGCTGAGCTGAGTTTAGTTGGCCGTCATAACGTGGCAAACGTGCTTACCGTGTTAGCTTTGCTGGATTCAGCCGGAGTAAACTTCCGTTTGGCTTTGGATGCACTCAAGTCTTACACGGGTTTGACACACCGCTGCCAAGTGGTTGCCGATAATCACGGCATCAAGTGGGTCAATGATTCTAAGGCGACCAACGTTGCGAGTACGCTGGCTGCGCTGTCGGGATTAAAAATCGAAGGCCAGCTCTATTTGTTGGTTGGTGGCGTAGGTAAAGGGGCGGATTTCACGCCGCTCGCCCCCGTATTGGCGAAATTGCCTGTGCAATTGTGCTGCTTTGGTGTGGACGGCCATCAATTTATGCCACTGCACCCTTCGGCTCGGTTTTATGACTCGATGGAGAGCATAATTCGCTCAATTCGCCCGCAATTAAAAAGTGGGGATATGGTGCTGCTCTCTCCCGCTTGTGCGAGCTTTGATCAGTTCAAAAACTTTATGGCGCGTGGGGATATTTTTGCCCAACTCGCTCGGCAATATGCATAAGCGTTAGGTAAGTCACTTGTTTTTATCCGGATCTTTCAGAAAACTGAGCCACTGGTTGAGAACCTCCTCACCAGAGGCGCTGTTTGACCGTCAATTGGTCTGGATTGCTTTTGGCTTGATGCTGATTGGTTTGGTGATGGTGACATCAGCCTCATTTCCCATCAGTTCTCGCCTAACCGATCAACCGTTTCACTTTATGTTTCGTCACGCCATCTTTCTGCTGTTGGCTTTTCTCACCTCAAGCATGGTGTTACAAGTCCCTCTAGATCGTTGGATGAAATACAGCTCGTTACTACTCGGCATCTCCTTTTTCTTATTGATTGTCGTACTGGTCGTGGGCAAATCGGTCAACGGTGCATCACGTTGGATCCCGCTCGGTCTTTTTAACCTTCAGCCAGCGGAAGTGGCTAAGCTGTCACTGTTTATCTTTATGTCTGGCTATCTGGTGCGCAAGCATGATGAAGTACGGCAGACTTTCTTTGGTGGCTTTTTAAAACCTATCATGGTGTTTGGTACACTCGCGGTGTTGCTGCTCGGTCAGCCGGACTTAGGTACTGTGATCGTAATGCTGGTGACACTGTTCGGCATGCTGTTTATTGCCGGCGCGAAACTCTCTCAGTTTTTGGCCTTGATGGTGGCAGGAGTGTTAGCGGTGGTCGCGCTGATTGTCGCTGAACCTTATCGTGTACGCCGTGTGACCTCGTTTTTAGATCCGTGGGAAGATCCCTTTGGTAGCGGTTACCAGCTGACTCAATCCTTGATGGCGTTTGGCCGCGGTGAGTGGTTTGGGCAAGGATTAGGCAATTCGATTCAAAAACTCGAATATTTGCCTGAAGCGCATACTGACTTTGTATTCGCCGTCTTGGCCGAAGAGCTTGGCTTTATCGGCGTGGTATTAGTGCTGGTGCTGATTTTCAGTTTGGTACTGAAAGCGATTTTTATCGGCAAAAAAGCCTTTCAACATGATCAGCAGTTTGGCGGCTACCTCGCGTTTGGCATCGGTATTTGGTTTGCGTTTCAGACCTTAGTGAACGTCGGTGCGGCAGCGGGTATGGTGCCCACCAAAGGCTTGACCTTACCACTCATCAGTTACGGCGGTTCCAGTTTAATTATTATGTCAGTGGCGGTGTCGATTTTACTGCGCATCGATCATGAATGCCGTTTAGCGGATCGCCACGCACCAGAAGAAATCACAGTTGATGAACAAGAATAAAAAATTAATGGTGATGGCCGGAGGAACCGGCGGTCACGTATTTCCCGGTTTGGCTGTCGCCAAACAACTACAGCAACAGGGCTGGCAAATTCGTTGGTTGGGAACGGCTGACCGAATGGAGGCGGAATTGGTTCCTAAGCACGGCATTGAGATTGACTTTATTCAAGTCAAAGGGCTGCGCGGCCAAGGGCTGATGCGCTTACTCAAAGCACCTTTCCAAATCGTGAACGCGATTTTACAAGCGCGCCGCCATTTGCTGGCTTATCAGCCGGATGCAGTACTCGGCATGGGCGGTTATGTGAGCGGACCCGGCGGGATTGCCGCTTGGTTACTGGGTATTCCAGTTGTGTTGCATGAACAAAATGCGGTTGCTGGGCTGACTAACCAATGGCTGGCTAAAATTGCACGGCGTGTATTTCAAGCCTTCCCCGGAGCATTTGCTGACGCGCCTGTGGTGGGTAACCCAGTACGTCAAGATGTGGTACAACTTGCCGCGCCAGAGCAGCGTTTTGCCACGCGTAACGGTGCCATTCGAATTTTAGTCATGGGTGGCAGCCAAGGTGCCCGCATCCTAAACCAAACCTTGCCAGCGGTGATGGCGGAATTAGGTGAGGGGTATGAAATCCGTCATCAAGTCGGTAAAAACAGCCAACAAGACGTGGCTGAGGCTTATGCTGCTGCTGGAGTGGAAAGCGCGCAAGTCACCGAATTTATTGATGATGTGGCAGATGCATACGCTTGGGCGGATCTGCTTATCTGTCGCTCAGGCGCATTGACCGTCTCAGAGGTCTCAGCGGCGGGCGTTGGGGCGATTTTTATCCCTTTCATGCACAAAGATCGCCAGCAAGCACTCAACGCTGATCATTTAGTGGCTTGTGGAGCCGCCAAAATGATTGAGCAGCCCGAATTGAGTGTGGAAAAGCTGACCCAGATGGTGCGCGAACTCGATAGAGAACAATTATTGTCCATGGCACAGAAGGCGCGCCAAGCCGCCAAATTAGATGCTGACAAGGTGGTGGCGCAAGCGATCATCGCCATTACCGAATAACGAGAACAGAATTATGACGATTAAACATACCCAAGACCTCGCCCAAATTCGCGCTATGGTGCCAGAGATGCGCCGTGTGAAAGCGATCCACTTTATTGGTATTGGCGGGGCGGGGATGAGCGGGATTGCGGAAGTGCTGCTCAATGAAGGCTATCAAATTTCAGGCTCCGATCTGGCCGCGAATGCGGTCACTGACCGTTTAGCTGACAAAGGCGCGACCATTTTTATTGGTCATGAAGCGCACAATGTTGCTCACGCAAGCGTGGTTGTGGTCTCGACGGCTATTAATGAACAAAACCCTGAAATCCAAGCGGCGCGTGAAAAACGCATCCCGATTGTTCGTCGTGCTGAGATGTTGGCAGAGCTGATGCGTTTTCGCCACGGTATTGCGGTCGCGGGAACTCACGGTAAAACCACCACGACGGCACTCGTCACTCAGATTTATTCTGAAGCAGGATTGGATCCGACCTTTGTGAATGGTGGTTTGGTGAAAAGTGCTGGCACCAACGCCCGTTTGGGTTCTAGCCGCATTTTGATCGCCGAAGCGGATGAAAGTGATGCTTCATTCTTGCATCTGCAACCTATGGTCACCATTGTCACCAATATCGAAGCCGATCATATGGATACTTACGGCGGCGATTTTGAAAACCTCAAACAGACCTTTATCGATTTTCTGCACAACCTACCTTTTTATGGCCAAGCGATTTTGTGTATTGATGATCCAGTGATTCGTGAGCTTATTCCGCGTGTTAGCCGCCAAGTGATCACTTATGGATTCTCAGAAGATGCCGACGTGCGCATTGAAAATTACCGCCAGAATGGTCAGCAGGGCCAATTTACCGTGGTACGTAAAGGCAAAGCGAATTTGGATATCACGCTCAATATCCCCGGCCGTCACAATGCGCTGAATGCCGCTGCGGCTATTGCTGTGGCTACCGAGGACGATATTCGCGATGAAGCGATTTTACGCGCGATGGCCAATACGCAAGGCACAGGTCGCCGTTTTGACCATCTTGGAAAGTTTGAAACCGGGAATGGCGTCGCTATGCTGGTGGATGATTACGGTCACCACCCCACTGAAGTTGACGTGACGATTAAAGCGGCGCGTAATGGCTGGGCAGAAAAACGCTTAGTGATGATTTTCCAGCCGCATCGTTACACGCGAACTCGTGATTTGTATGATGATTTTGCCAACGTACTTGAGCAAGTTGATGTACTGATCATGCTCGATGTCTATGCTGCTGGTGAAAAGCCTATCGCAGGTGCTGATGGGCGATCTTTGTGTCGAACTATCCGCAGCCGAGGCAAAATCGATCCGATTTTTGTTCCGGATAGCCAAACCTTACCTTCGGTGCTTGCCAATATCTTGCAGGATGGTGACTTGGTACTGACGCAAGGCGCGGGAGATGTCGGGAAAGTAGCAAGGCATTTAGCCGCGCTTGAACTCAATATCGGGCGTATGCAACAGATTTAAAACAGCCTAAAGGTTGTCTCATTGGTGAATTCCTTGGTATCAAGCCCAGATTTCTGATGTTGGGTATTTGATACTTTGGGTCACCTCAGTATAATCCGGAGGTTAAAGTCATTGCTTTAACCCTCTATGACGCTACGAAATAGGGAATCAAATTGCCAGTCGATAACAGGATCACCGGGCTTTGATCAACAAGGTACTTTTAGAAGGCCAGAGAATCACCCGCTCACCACAAGTTAAACAACATGCCTGTGGTGCGAGTTTTTTTCTGGTGGTGCTATTGCTGATAGGTGGTTTGCTGTATTCGACGATCAGTTGGATGTGGGACGAACAACGTCTGCCTCTCTCTAAACTCGTTTTACAGGGTGACTTACATTATGTTTCCGCTCTCGATGTTCAGCGGGTATTAGCACGCTTAGATCATATCGGGACATTTATGTCCCAAGATATTAATGTTCTGCAAGAGAGTGTGCAGTCGATCCCGTGGGTTTCCCATGCATCGATAAGAAAACAGTGGCCAGATACGATTAAAGTCTATTTAACCGAATATCAGGTTGAAGCTCTGTGGAATGCGAATGCGTTATTAGATAAAAATGGCACGGTATTTTATGGCGATATTGCACGAGTAAATGGTGAATACGTCAAATTATATGGGCCAGATGGCACTGCGCCACAAGTATTAAAAGCATGGCGAGATTACAACCCGAAATTTGCTCAGCTAGGTTTAAATATCTCTTCATTAGTATTAAATGATCGACGAGCTTGGCAAATTATTCTCGACAATGGTATTCGTCTGGAATTGGGGAAAGAGTCATTAGAAGAACGAATATCGCGCTTCTTTTTGCTCTATAAACAATTAGGTAATAAAGCTGAACAAGTCAGCTATATCGACCTCAGGTATGATACTGGAGCCGCGGTGGGTTGGTTCCCTGAACAAGAGTTAACACAAGAGAAAAACGATGACTAAGACTGTCGATGACAACATTATTGTTGGTCTGGACATAGGCACTGCCACCGTCTCCGCTCTCGTGGGTGAAATACTCCCTGATGGTCAAATCAATATTATTGGTGCTGGCAGTAGCCCATCTCGCGGGATGGATAAAGGCGGCGTGAACGACCTTGAATCGGTAGTAAAATCGGTCCAACGGGCGATTGATCAAGCGGAGATGATGGCTGAATGTAAAATCAGCCATGTATTCCTTTCTATTTCCGGACGGCACATTGCCAGCCGTATAGAGAAAGGAATGGGGACGATTTCAGATGAAGAAGTCTCCCAAGAAGATATGGATCGCGCGATCCATACAGCAAAATCGATCAAAATTGGTGAAGAACAGCGTATCCTGCATGTTATTCCACAGGAGTTCACCATAGATTATCAGGAAGGCATCAAGAATCCGCTGGGTTTATCCGGGGTTCGCATGGAAGTGAGTGTGCACCTGATCACTTGCCATAATGATATGGCAAGAAACATTATTAAAGCGGTTGAACGCTGCGGTTTAAAAGTTGAACAATTGGTGTATTCCGGTTTGGCGGCGAGCAACTCAGTGATTACGGAAGACGAGCGCGAGCTTGGTGTCTGTGTGGTTGATATTGGTGCTGGCACCATGGATATCGCCATTTGGACCGGCGGAGCTCTGCGTCATACCGAAGTATTTTCTTACGCAGGCAACGCGGTAACCAGTGACATCGCGTTTGCTTTTGGTACGCCAGTCAGTGATGCGGAAGAAATTAAAGTAAAATATGGTTGCGCACTGAGTGAATTGGTCAGCAAAGACGACACGGTCAATGTACCGAGTGTCGGCGGCCGTCCATCAAGAAGTTTGCAACGACAAACCTTGTCGGAAGTGATTGAGCCTCGCTACACTGAATTAATGGGACTAGTCAATCAAACCGTGGATTCGGTGCAAGAATCCCTACGCAAAGAAGGCATCAAACACCATTTGGCTGCCGGCGTTGTGTTGACAGGGGGCGCAGCACAAATAGAAGGTTTAGTGGCATGCGCAGAACGCGTATTCCGCAATCAAGTTAGGGTGGGTAAACCGCTGGAAGTGAGTGGCCTTACCGACTATGTAAAAGAGCCGTATCATTCTACGGCAGTGGGATTGCTTCATTACGCAAGAGATAGTCAAATCAGCGACGATACTGAATATCAGGAACCTAAACGACCCTCTATGACAGGTTGGATAGGTCGCTTGCGCAACTGGATACAAAAAGAGTTTTAACCTGAGAGACAGGAAAAACGGAGATAACACATGTTTGAACCGATGATGGAAATGTCTGACGATGCGGTAATCAAAGTCGTTGGAGTGGGTGGCGGCGGCGGTAACGCGGTTGAACACATGGTGCGTGAATCCATCGAGGGTGTGGAATTCATGAGTATCAATACTGATGCTCAGGCACTGCGCAAAACGAGCGTTGGTACTGTTATTCAGATTGGTGGCAATATCACCAAAGGTCTAGGTGCAGGTGCGAATCCACAAGTGGGTCGTGATGCAGCACTAGAAGATAAAGAACGCATTAAAGAATTCCTAACTGGTGCCGATATGGTATTTATCGCAGCAGGTATGGGTGGCGGTACAGGAACCGGAGCTGCACCAGTGATTGCCGAAGTGGCAAAAGAGCTGGGCATTTTAACGGTTGCTGTAGTAACCAAACCTTTCAGCTTTGAAGGCAAAAAGCGTTTGGCTTTTGCTGAGCAGGGAATTGAAGAGCTATCTAAGCACGTTGATTCACTGATCACGATTCCAAACGAAAAACTACTCAAAGTGTTGGGTCGTGGTATCACGTTACTGGAAGCCTTTGCGAGCGCGAACAACGTACTTAAAAATGCAGTGCAAGGCATCGCTGAACTGATTACTCGCCCAGGCATGATTAACGTCGACTTTGCGGACGTACGCACTGTGATGTCGGAAATGGGTCACGCCATGATGGGTAGTGGTGTTGCAAGAGGTGAAGACCGCGCGGAAGAAGCTGCTGAAATGGCAATTTCTAGCCCGCTGCTGGAAGACATCGATCTTGCTGGTGCACGTGGTGTTCTGGTGAATATTACTGCCGGCCTAGATATGCGACTGGATGAATTCGAAACTGTCGGTAATACTGTTAAGGCGTTTGCCTCTGACAATGCAACTGTGGTTATCGGTACTTCGTTAGACCCTGATATGGCAGACGAAATCCGCGTAACTGTCGTGGCAACCGGTATCGGTAACGAGAAAAAGCCAGATATCACTCTCGTTGCAGGTGGCAAATCTAAAGTTGCACCTGTATCGGCTCCGGTGACTTCTCGCGTGGAAGAGAAAGCGGCACAGCCTTTGCATGAAAGAGTTGAAGTGAAAACTCAACCAGCAGCAGCGCCATCGCACTCTTCGGCAAGTCAGAGTGTCGCGCCAAAGCCAGAAAAAGAGAGCGGATATCTTGATATTCCGGCTTTCCTGAGACGTCAAGCTGACTAAAATATCAGCGTAATTTGACAGTGTTCAGAATTCTGGTAGGATGTCGGTCGGTGTTGTGCCGGCCGTTCATTGTGGCTAAATAAATCGAGGCAACTAGATGATCAGACAACGTACTCTGAAAGAAATAGTGAAAACAACTGGGGTGGGCTTACACTCTGGTCGTAAAGTTACGCTGACTCTTCGCCCGGCCGCAGCCAATACGGGGATTATTTATCGTCGTACTGACGTCAACCCACCGGTTGATTTTCCTGCCGATCCAGCTTCTGTGCGTGACACCATGCTTTGTACCGCTTTGGTCAATGATCAAGGTGTACGAATCTCTACCGTAGAGCATCTTAATGCTGCTTTAGCAGGGATGGGGATCGACAACGCGATTATCGAAGTGGACGCCCCAGAAATTCCAATTATGGATGGCAGTGCGAGTCCTTTTGTTTACTTGCTGCAACAAGCGGGTATTCAAACACTCAATGCACCAAAACGCTTCATCCGTATCAAGAAACCTGTACGCATTGAAGATGGCGATAAGTGGGCTGAATTTGTTCCATTTAACGGCTTCCGTATGGATTTCGAAATTGAGTTCAACCACCCAGCGATTGATGGCGATGACCAACGCCTCGTGTTTGATTTCTCTTCACAAGGCTTTGTGAAAGAAATCTCTCGTGCGCGTACCTTTGGTTTTATGCGTGATATCGAATATCTGCAATCACAAAACCTCTGCTTAGGTGGTAGCTTTGATTGCGCGATCGTGCTGGATGATTACCGTATCCTGAATGAAGAAGGACTGCGTTTCGATAACGAGTTTGTGACTCATAAAGTGCTGGATGCGATTGGTGATCTCTACATGGCTGGTCATGCGATTGTTGGTGAGTTCCGTGCCTACAAATCAGGCCACGGCTTGAACAACCAACTGCTGCGTGCGGTATTGGCCGATCAAGAAGCATGGGAATGGGCAACCTTCGAAGAAGAAGTGGGTTCACCTGTTGCTTTTGCTGAGCCGAACATGGTTCTCGCGTAAGCCATTCAGAAAGAACAATCACAATAAAGCCAGACTGATGTCTGGCTTTATTTTTTCTTTTAAATTCAATGATATTTAAACGCTTGTTCGGTGAGTGTAACCTGTTCAATCGTCTTTCTGATTTGCTTTCGCTAAACGCGCTAAGCTCTGTAAGCGTTTTTTGACTTTATCAGAAGCTTGATCGGCAATCGCGAGCAGCACATGAGCGGCATGTTCAGAGAGCGGTGGGCGAGGATTTGCCGCCCGAGCATCCTCAGAGGTGATTTTGCTTTGCCGATACAACTCAGGATTGACTCGCACTTCGATACTGATCAAATGGCCAAACCCGTTTTGCCTAAGCTGAGTCAAAATATGTAAACGCTCATAATCGACTTTCATTTTGAGCGCTGCGCTGGCTGCTTCAAGCACCAAATTTCCACCGCGCACATTGGCGGCGCGCACTTGGGTTTTTAAGCCTTTGGGCAGGATTTCTTGTAATTGGCGATTAATAAGCAAAATCGCTTTTGCATGCTCTTGGATCTGCTTGAGTTTGGATGCCTGAATCAACTCATCGGTAGCGGTAGGGCGGTGATCACGCATCGGATTCTCCTTTGGCTGGTGTGACGCTATTCTAACGCGCTTCTTGGCGCACCGAAACGTACATCTTAGTTTGCTGAGATGAATTAAAAAGCGCGAGAAACCTTGTAAACATTGGGCTTAGTGCACAAAACCGCAAGCTCGTATTCAACAAATCATAGAGAACCTTGGTTGTTGAGACAAAAATTCCTTAAACTAGGCAGCACTTAATTAACTGCGTGCCTTGAAAATAAACGCTGACATCACAATATCTCACACAGATGACTTATCTCAGTATCCTTAGTTGAAAATAGGTAGAGACTAAAGACATTCCAAGGTCGATAGACAGCGATTTAGCACAGAGAGATTCACAACAAATGATAACTAAGCTACTGACAAAGGTGATTGGCAGTCGCAATGACCGCACACTGCGCCGTTTACGCAAGATTGTAAAAGAGATTAATAACTACGAACCCGCCTTTGAAGCCCTCTCCGATGAAGAGCTAAAAGCCAAAACTGTCGAGTTCCGTCAACGCATTGAACAGGGCGAAAACCTTGATCAACTGTTGCCAGAAGCTTTTGCCACCGTGCGCGAAGCTTCTAAGCGTGTGTTCGGCATGCGCCATTTTGATGTACAGCTGATTGGCGGTATGGTGCTGCATGGCGGTCAAATCGCTGAGATGCGTACGGGTGAAGGTAAAACATTAACCGCAACGCTGGCTGCTTACCTGAATGCCCTACCTGGCAAAGGCGTACACATTGTTACGGTCAACGACTACTTGGCCAAACGTGACGCAGAAACCAACCGACCACTCTTCGAATTCTTAGGTATGACCGTGGGCGTGAATATTCCCAACATGCCGCAGCCTGCTAAAAAAGAGGCTTACCAAGCCGACATCCTGTACGGCACCAACAACGAATTTGGTTTTGACTACCTGCGCGATAACATGGCGTTTCGCCCTGAAGATCGCGTGCAACGTTCTCGCTTCTTTGCTGTGGTCGATGAAGTGGACTCGATCTTAATCGATGAAGCACGTACCCCGCTGATTATCTCAGGTCCTGCGGAAGACAGTTCTGATCTCTACATCCGTATCAACAAGTTGATCCCGCTGCTGCAAAAGCAAGATAAAGAAGATTCGGAAGAGTACCGCGGTGACGGTCACTTCACTGTGGATGAAAAATCTAAACAGGTGCACCTGACCGAAACGGGTCAAGAGTTCGTCGAAGAGCTGCTAGTGAAAAACGGCATGATGCAAGAGGGGGATACGCTTTACTCTCCCGCTAACATTAGCTTGCTGCACCACGTTAACGCGGCATTGCGTGCGCATGTTCTATTTGAAAAGAACGTCGATTACATCGTGACACCCGATGGTGAAGTGGTGATCGTTGATGAACATACCGGTCGTACTATGCCGGGTCGTCGTTGGTCTGATGGTCTGCACCAAGCAGTAGAAGCGAAAGAAGGGGTGAAGATCCAGAACGAAAACCAAACTCTGGCTTCGATCACTTTCCAAAACTACTTCCGTCTGTATGAAAAGCTGTCTGGTATGACGGGTACCGCTGATACCGAAGCGTTTGAATTCCAACAAATCTACGGTTTGGAAACGGTCGTTATTCCAACCAACAAGCCGATGGTGCGTAACGATATGCCGGATGTGGTGTATCGCTCCGAAGCGGAAAAGTTTGCCGCGATCATTGAAGATATCAAACAGCGCGTTGAGAAAGGTCAACCTGTGTTGGTGGGTACGGTTTCGATTGAGAAATCAGAACTGCTCTCCAATGCACTGAAAAAAGCAGGCATCAAGCACAATGTTCTGAACGCGAAGTTCCATGAAAAAGAAGCGGAAATTGTTGCTGAAGCGGGTAAACCTGGCGCAGTCACCATCGCAACTAACATGGCGGGTCGTGGTACGGACATCGTATTGGGTGGCAGCTGGCAAGCCAAAGTGGAGAAGCTGGACAACCCAACTCAAGATCAAATTGATGCGATTAAAGCTGAGTGGAAGCAAGTGCATGATCAAGTGTTGCAAGCGGGCGGCCTACACATCATTGGTACTGAGCGTCACGAATCTCGTCGTATCGATAACCAGCTACGTGGTCGTTCTGGTCGTCAAGGTGATGCGGGTTCATCGCGTTTCTATCTCTCAATGGAAGATACCTTACTGCGTATTTTCACCTCTGATCGTATGGCGGCATTGATCCAAAGCGGTATGGATGAAGGCGAAGCGATTGAGTCAAAAATGCTCTCTCGCTCGATTGAAAAAGCGCAGCGTAAAGTAGAAGGCCGTAACTTCGACATTCGTAAACAGTTGCTGGAATACGATGACGTAGCGAACGATCAGCGTAAAGTCGTTTACGAATTGCGTGATGAACTGATGAGCGCAGACGATATCAGCGACATGATCGCGCAAAACCGTGAAGATGTGCTGAATGCGGTGATGGATGAGTACATTCCGCCACAATCTCTAGAAGACATGTGGGATATCAAAGAGTTGGAAGATCGTCTGAAAAACGATTTCGATCTGCCACTGCCGATCCAATCTTGGTTAGATGCTGACAACAAGCTGTATGAAGAAGCGCTACGTGAGCGCATCATCGAGCAAGCGGTTGAGGTTTATAAAGCCAAAGAGCAAGCGGTTAGCCCTGCGGTGATGCGTAACTTTGAAAAATCTGTGATGCTGCAAACGCTAGATACACTGTGGAAAGAGCATCTGGCAGCGATGGATCACTTGCGTCAAGGTATTCATCTACGTGGTTACGCACAGAAAAACCCGAAACAAGAGTACAAGCGCGAGTCGTTTGAACTGTTTGAAGATCTGCTTGAGTCACTCAAATCGGATGTGATCACTGTCTTGTCCAAAGTCCGTGTCCAGCAGCAAGAAGAAGTGGAGCGTATGGAAGCTCAACGCCGCGCGCAAGCTGAAGAGGCGGCGCGTCATGCACAAGCGCAACACGCGAGTGCTGATGATGCTGAGCAAGACGAGTCGAACCAGCCTATGGTGCGTGATGAACGCAAAGTGGGTCGTAACGAACCTTGTCCATGCGGTAGCGGTAAAAAATACAAACAGTGTCACGGGCAAATTAACTAAGCCAGTTTCACCTTATTAAATAAAAGAGTCGCTAAGGCGACTCTTTTTATACCCAAACAACTTGAAGTTACAGCCAACACCGCTGCGGCTTTGAGTAGGAAGGGTATACAACTGAAATTCACGTCAGCCAGAAATACAGGAGTCGCCCCTTGAAACGCATCCATATTGTTGCAGGGATCATCTTCAACTCAGATCAGAGCGAAATTTTCATCACCAAACGTCCCGACCATCTGCATAAAGGCGGTTTTTGGGAGTTCCCCGGTGGTAAGGTGGAAGCAGGAGAAAGCCGAGAGCAAGCCATGGTTCGTGAGCTTGAAGAAGAGATCGGCATTACCGTGACGGAGCAACAAGCTTTCCAACATTTTGATTTCGACTATACGGAGAAATCGCTGAGCTTCGATTTTATGCTCGTGACGGCTTTTGATGGTCAACCTCATGGCCGTGAAGGCCAGCAAGGCGGTTGGGTGAAAATTGCCGATTTGGCCAATTACTGTTTCCCTGAAGCGAATGAACCTGTACTCCAGCAAGTGATTGCTCAATTTGGTTAAGTGGTTTTTTCCTCGCTTGGCCAAGTCGTGAGGCTAGCCAGAGTGGAAGATAGTTGGTAGTTTAAGTCTACAAATTGGAACTGCCTCAAGGCAGTGGAGAATGGAGACAGCAAGATGGTTAGAATTGCGATTGCGGGTGCCGCAGGACGTATGGGACGCAATCTGGTAAAAGCAACACACCAGAATCCGCTTTCCGAATTGGGCGCGGGCTCTGAGCGTCCAGAATCCTCATTAGTGGGCGTTGATATTGGTGAGCTGTGTGGTATCGGTAAACAAGGTATTGTTTTAGTCGATAACCTAGAGCAAGCCGTTGAACAGTTTGATGTGATTATTGATTTCACTGCGCCTGCCAGCACCTTAGCTAACTTAGCCTTGTGTGAGCAGCATGGTAAAAAACTGGTGATTGGTACAACGGGCTTTACCGATGCTCAGCGCCAAACCATTGAACAAGCAGCAAAGAAGATCCCGATTGTCATGGCGCCCAACTACAGCGTTGGTGTTAACTTGGTGTTTAAACTGCTGGAAAAAGCCGCCAAAGTGATGGGTGACTACTGTGATATCGAAATCATTGAAGCTCATCATCGCCATAAAGTCGATGCGCCTTCGGGTACCGCGATTGGCATGGGCGAAGCGATTGCCCATGCGATGGGTAATCAACTGAGTGATGTGGCGGTGTACGCGCGAGAAGGGATCACCGGTGAACGTTCACGCAATGAAATTGGGTTTGCCACGATTCGTGCGGGAGACATCATTGGTGAGCATACCGCCATGTTTGCCGATATTGGTGAGCGAGTGGAGATCACCCACAAAGCCACTGACCGAATGACGTTTGCCAATGGTGCAGTCAAAGCCGCCATTTGGCTCGCGGAGCAACCCGCCGGTTTCTACACCATGACCGATGTGCTCGGATTGAATGACCTCTAAATACATAATTATGCGCCAGCGAACTGCTGGCGTTTTTTTTATCCTTAAAACTTGATTAAAAATCTTCTCATCCATTTTCAGCGAAAGCTAAGCTTGTTTTGTTGTTATTTTGTCTTCTTGGTGTGAGTTTTGTGGTTTTGGCTCTGTTTTTGGATAAAAACTTGTCCTGTTAACGATTGCTTTGTGTATGGTTGTTTTTTTGCCACCTATTTCCATTTTTAAAATGTTCTTTCTCACCGAGTGGGGGATGAATAGACAGGAATGACTGAGTAAAGATGTTTTTTTGATGGTTTTGATGAATAAATTCATCAGACTCTCGTAAAGATAAATTAAATTTTTAAGCTTGTGTTGACAGTCTCCGATCACATCCCTAGAATATCGCCAATTTGTCTATAGCATCCTAATGCATGAACTCGTGGCTAGTAGGAAGACGAGTTTGCAAAATAATTTATTTTTGATGCATTTTTATTCTGGAGGTTGTCTTGAGTAAATCAGCACTGTTAGTCCTAGAAGATGGGACGGTGTTCCGCGGAGTGTCCATCGGGGCAGATGGTATTTCCGTTGGTGAAGTCGTTTTTAATACCTCGATGACGGGGTACCAAGAAATCCTCACTGATCCTTCTTATTCCCAGCAAATCGTTACTCTTACTTATCCTCACATTGGCAATACCGGAACTAACTCCGAAGACGAAGAATCCACCGCGATTCATGCTCAAGGCCTTGTGATTCGCGATCTCCCTCTTATCGCTTCTAACTTCCGCAGTGAACAATCCCTCTCTGATTATCTCAAGTCACAAAACATTGTCGGTATTGCTGACATTGATACCCGTAAACTGACTCGTATCTTGCGTGAGAAAGGCGCACAGAACGGCTGCATCATGGCGGGCGATAATCTGGATGAAGCATTAGCACTGGCGAAAGCGAAAGAGTTTCCGGGCCTGAAAGGCATGGATCTCGCGAAAGTGGTTTCCACCAAAGAAGCGTATGCGTGGAAACAAGGTTCATGGACGCTAGAAGGCGGCCTACCTGAAGCGAAAGCGGACAGCGAACTGCCTTACCATGTTGTGGCTTACGATTTTGGTGCGAAGCGTAACATCCTACGTATGTTGGTGGATCGTGGTTGCCGCTTAACTGTGGTGCCAGCGCAAACCTCTGCAGAAGACGTGCTCGCCCTTAATCCAGACGGTGTGTTTCTATCCAATGGCCCAGGCGACCCAGAGCCATGTACTTATGCGATTGAAGCCACACGCGTTTTCCTTGAGAAAAACATTCCTGTTTTTGGGATCTGTCTAGGTCACCAAATTCTGGCACTCGCCTCCGGCGCGAAAACAGTAAAAATGAAGTTCGGTCACCATGGTGCAAACCATCCAGTGAAAGATTTGGATCGCGGTGTGGTGATGATCACCTCGCAAAACCACGGTTTTGCAGCCGATGAAGCGACTCTGCCTGACAACCTGCGTGCAACCCACAAATCGCTGTTTGATGGTTCACTGCAAGGGATTCATCGTACCGACAAGCCAGCGTTTAGCTTCCAAGGTCACCCAGAAGCAAGCCCAGGTCCACACGATGCAGCACCGCTGTTTGACCACTTTATTGAACTGATTAAACAATTCCGCGCTTAATTTGGAGTAGTAGATAATGCCAAAACGTACTGACATTCAAAGCATCCTTATCCTTGGTGCGGGTCCAATTGTTATCGGTCAGGCTTGTGAGTTTGACTACTCAGGCGCGCAAGCGTGTAAAGCCCTGCGCGAAGAGGGTTACCGCGTTATTCTGGTCAACTCAAACCCAGCGACCATCATGACTGACCCAGAAATGGCCGATGCGACTTACATCGAGCCCATCCACTGGGAAGTGGTGCGTAAGATCATCGAAAAAGAGCGTCCAGATGCGATTTTGCCCACCATGGGCGGCCAGACTGCGCTGAACTGTGCGCTGGCACTGGAAAAACATGGCGTATTGGCTGAGTTTGGCGTTGAGATGATCGGCGCAACCGCTGATGCGATTGATAAAGCGGAAGACCGCTCACGCTTTGATAAAGCGATGAAATCGATCGGCCTAGAGTGTCCTCGCGCTGATACCGCAAAAAGCATGGAAGAAGCGTACAAAGTCCTCGATATGGTCGGCTTCCCATGTATCATCCGTCCTTCTTTCACCATGGGCGGCAGCGGCGGCGGTATCGCTTACAACCGTGAAGAGTTTGAAGAAATCTGTACTCGCGGTCTGGATCTTTCACCGACCAATGAACTGCTGATCGATGAATCACTGATTGGTTGGAAAGAGTACGAGATGGAAGTGGTGCGTGATAAGAACGATAACTGCATCATCGTCTGTGCGATTGAAAACTTTGACCCAATGGGCATCCACACCGGTGACTCGATCACGGTCGCTCCAGCACAAACCCTGACGGACAAAGAATACCAAATCATGCGTAACGCCTCTTTGGCGGTACTGCGTGAAATCGGCGTAGAAACCGGCGGTTCAAACGTTCAGTTTGGTATCAACCCGAAAGATGGTCGCATGGTGATCATCGAGATGAACCCACGTGTATCGCGCTCTTCGGCGCTGGCTTCTAAAGCCACAGGTTTCCCAATTGCGAAAGTGGCGGCCAAACTGGCGGTGGGTTTCACTCTCGATGAGTTGATGAACGACATCACAGGCGGCGCAACGCCAGCTTCGTTCGAACCGACCATCGACTACGTAGTGACTAAGATCCCTCGTTTCAACTTCGAAAAATTCGCCGGTGCCAATGACCGTCTGACCACACAAATGAAGTCAGTGGGTGAAGTGATGGCGATTGGTCGTAACCAACAAGAATCACTGCAAAAAGCACTGCGTGGCTTGGAAGTGGGTGCGGCTGGTCTGGATGAGAAAGTGGATCTGGATGCGCCAGACGCTCTGACCAAAATTCGTTATGAGCTGAAAGAAGCAGGCGCAGAGCGTATTTGGTACATCGCTGACGCATTCCGTGCTGGTATGTCAGTTGATGGGGTATTTAACCTGACCAACATTGATCGCTGGTTCCTAGTGCAAATCGAAGAACTGGTGAAGCTTGAAGCCGAAGTGAAAGCCGGTGGTTTTGCGGGCCTGAACCAAGACGTACTGCGTAAGATGAAGCGCAAAGGCTTCTCTGATGCGCGTCTGTCCAAACTGCTCGGCGTGAGTGAAAACGAAATCCGTCGCCTGCGTGACCAATACAACATCCACCCAGTGTATAAGCGTGTGGATACCTGCGCGGCAGAATTTAAGTCAGACACGGCTTACATGTACTCCACGTATGATGAAGAGTGTGAAGCCAATCCGACTGACAAAGACAAGATCATGGTGCTGGGTGGTGGTCCAAACCGTATCGGTCAAGGTATCGAGTTTGACTACTGCTGTGTACACGCCGCGCTTGCCCTGCGTGAAGATGGTTACGAAACCATCATGGTTAACTGTAACCCAGAAACCGTATCAACCGATTACGACACCTCAGATCGCCTCTACTTTGAGCCTGTGACTCTGGAAGACGTGCTGGCTATCGTGCGTGTTGAGAAGCCAAAAGGCGTGATCGTGCAGTACGGCGGTCAAACACCACTGAAACTGGCGCGCGCGCTGGAAGCGGCGGGTGTACCTGTGATTGGTACCAGCCCAGATGCGATTGACCGCGCTGAAGACCGTGAACGTTTCCAACAAGCGGTACAGCGTTTAGGCCTCAAACAGCCAGACAACGCAACTGTAACAGCTATCGAGCAAGCGATTGAAAAATCGCGTGAAATCGGTTTCCCACTCGTGGTTCGTCCCTCTTATGTTCTGGGTGGCCGTGCGATGGAGATTGTGTACGATGAGCAAGATCTGCGTCGTTACTTCAACGAAGCGGTGAGCGTGTCGAATGAATCACCAGTCCTGTTGGATCGCTTCCTCGATGATGCAACCGAAGTGGACGTGGATGCGATTTGTGACGGTGAACGCGTGGTGATTGGCGGCATCATGGAGCACATTGAACAAGCGGGTGTTCACTCAGGTGACTCCGCCTGTTCTCTGCCGGCTTACACCTTGAGCCAAGAAATCCAAGACAAGATGCGTGAGCAAGTTGAGAAGTTGGCATTTGAACTCGGTGTTCGCGGCCTGATGAACATTCAGTTTGCGGTCAAAGACAACGAAGTTTACCTGATTGAAGTAAACCCACGTGCCGCGCGTACTGTGCCGTTTGTTTCTAAAGCAACCGGTGCTCCGCTGGCGAAAATCGCGGCGCGTGTGATGGTTGGACAAACTCTGGAGCAACAAGGCTTCACCAAAGAGATCATTCCACCTTACTACTCAGTTAAAGAAGTGGTTCTGCCGTTCAACAAGTTCCCGGGGGTTGACCCACTGCTTGGCCCTGAAATGCGCTCAACCGGTGAAGTGATGGGTGTGGGTGCCACGTTTGCTGAAGCCTATGCTAAAGCAGAGTTGGGCTGTGGCTCGGTTTACCCTGAAGGTGGTCGTGCGCTACTTTCGGTGCGTGAAGGTGACAAACAGCGTGTGGTGGATCTGGCTTCTAAGCTAGTGAAACTCGGTTACCAGTTGGATGCGACTCACGGTACTGCGGTGATTCTGGGCGAAGCGGGCATCAACCCACGTCTGGTTAACAAAGTGCATGAAGGTCGTCCACACATTCTGGATCGCATCAAAAACCACGAGTACACCTACATTGTGAACACGGCTTCTGGCCGCCAAGCAATTGAAGACTCAAAAGTACTGCGCCGTGGTGCATTGGCTCACAAAGTGAACTACACCACCACACTGAATGCCGCCTTTGCAACTTGTATGTCACACACGGCAGATGCCAAAGCATCCGTCACTTCAGTACAAGAGCTGCATGCGCGTGTAAAAGCGAACCAAGCTTAATTGGTATTACAACAAGAGAGGCTCAAGGCCTCTCTGACAACCTCTTTGCCCGCTCGTCAGCGGGCTTTTTTATGCACGGATTTTGGGGTTCAGTTTGATGTAGCGTCTGTGGCTGCCAATATCGCGGCAGTGTCGAGTTTGCCATCCTTATCAACCAAAACCAGACGTCGATGATCACTTGAGAGTTTGACCCATTTGATCTGCTCGATTTCTGGCTGACGCCAATTCAGGATAAACAGTGATGCATTCTCATCTTGCTCAAAGCCGCGCTCGGTATTGAGTTCCCCAAGCGTTACCTGCCCATCAACAGACATCCGATAGCCATCACCGTGACCAATGATCTCCAAGCTGACGGATTTACCATCCACCACACCATGGTAGGTCACACCATCGAAGGCATCGTAGGCAATATCATCCATGCTGTGATCACAACTTTGCGTTGCCTGCTGGTAAGCACCTCCCGCATCTAAACAGCGATCTTGAGCGATAAACTCCCGTCCCCAAAATTGATAAAGCATGCCGATGGAGACAAGGCCAACGCCTAGCAAAGCCGCGATGCTCTTTTTACTCATGAATATTTCTCTGTCGTTATGTGGTGAAAATCGCCATGCATCATAGTTGGGTTTTATTGGTTAACCAAAGCTATTTGCGATGTAAATAAAAGGGTAGAGGAGTTTTCTTCGAGAAGAATGGTGAGGGGGGATAGTGAGAGGGGAATACTACTTTTGCCCCATTTCGTGTTATGGCTGATGTTCGCAACATTTTCAGAAGCTACTTTTGGGTTCAATTTATTTAATGCCTTTAATGTAAAGTTAAGTACACAAAAATTAGTGGCGTTTTAAGTAAAGGCAGCAGTAGAAGCTCGATCCTTGAGCGTACAGCCAACCAATACAAAAGTGTTGCTCACTGATCGTTTTAAAACCTTACGAAAGTGGTTACAGGTCAAAAAAGCCCAAAACTAATAACTCCTTCCCTGTCAGTGAGTACACATGAGCTTCATTCGGTAGTCACGCGGCATATATCCATTTACGCCAATATAAAAGGTTAGATTTAGAATTAGGTCGATTATAAAGGTGAAAGCAGGTCGTTAATTTGTAATTAAAAAAAATTAAATAAAAACATAAGCATAAGTTGATAATCAAAATATTTGCGTCGTATTTTTTCTTAAATGGATGTCGTATATATTCAAGTAACGATGGACTTCGAGTATACTAGGGTCAAGCACTATGTAGGAGGGTAAATCATGACAGCAACTGATCTTATTTATCAAAAGATAAAGCGCTCTCGACGCTATGTGTTCGAACGTAAAGACTTCGACAACTATGCTAGCTATGACCAGATTGGTCGTGTGTTGAAAAAACTAGTGGATAAAGGTGTACTGATGAAAATCGGGTATGGCTTATACACCAAGTCAACAATCAACAGCCTGACTAATAAACCGATGCCTACGAATCCCGGTGGTACTGACGCAATCATGCGTGAAATCCTAAAAATGCGCGGGGTAGACTTTGAGCTGGATGCTATGTCATTGAAGAGTATCAATGGACAGACCACTCAAATACCAGCGTCCATCAGGTACAAGTGGAACTCTAAGCATTTCAATCGCAGCCTTAAGGTTGGTAACAGAGTATTGAGCAAGCGACAATGAGTATACCAAAACTAAAAAAACAATTTCTTGAAGTATCTGATGCCCTCGAGTTAGGTAACCCGTCGATCACGGAAAAGGACTATTGGGTGGTGTCTCTGCTTGCCATGTTGGAAAGCGTGGAAAGTAAGCACCACCAGCTTGTTTTTTCAGGTGGAACAGCTTTGGCCAAGTCCAATATTAAGATTCTGCGAATGTCTGAAGACGTCGACATCAAATTGATTCCAACTCAGGAATTTCTCGATAAGGGCACAGGTGCGAAGATAAAAGCTCGCAAAGCGTTAGTCGAACAAGTCATAGCGAGGTTAATTGACCACACTTATCTGAATTATAGTGATAAAACGGTACGTGATAGTTATCGCTATGTTGAAATCGAAATAGAGTACCCACAACAATACCATCAAGCACCGTGTCTAAGACCTTATATCAAACTGGAATTTATCGAGACAATTGAACTTCAGGGCGTTGAGCCTCGCTCTATTTCATCGCTGGTCGCGCAGAGCTACAATCAACCTGCCGAAGTAAGCGCAATGTCGTGTATATCCATTGACTCGACGTTGGTTGAAAAAGTGCTTTCCATGTTGCGTCGCACCATGTCAGTTAAGCGTGATCCACAGCGTAAGGATGACGAAACATTGGTTCGTCATATCTACGATGTTCACTGTATTAGCGCCGAGCATACGATTAATATGGGCGTATTAAAGCCGATGTTTGATACCGTTTTGGAAGAGGACAAGACGCGATATGGCAATCAACATCCGGAGTTTGTCGATGATCCGCGCAATGAGTTAAAACTAGGATTAGAAGAGCTAGAAACCAACGAGGAGTTTCGTAAACGTTTTGACGCGTTTGTTGCCCCAATGGTTTACAACACAGAACCACATGACTTTGATACCTGTTTTGCCTCATTCAAAGCTATTTCAGAGCAGCTTATTAGCTAACCTTTCTGATGCCTACTGTTGCTTTTGGGCTACACTCTCAGTTGTAGAGGTTCTATGCTGAAAAAGTCTAAGTTGGTTACCTCCTCTATCTCATCAACCACATAGCTATAAAGATGTGGTTGATGAGCTTACTAGGCTAGTTGATAGTTTCCCCAAATTTAAGTTATCCGAAAAAGGCGCTTGCGAGCGAATACTCCAGCTCATTTCTGTCCACAAACGTGTCAGCCCTCGATATTCAAAATAAGCAGTAAACTCCAAGCGATCACCATTCAGTTCCCTCCCCTCTAGGGGAGGGGCGAGTAACAGGGATATGTGTAATATCGATGAATAAATGGAATAGATTGTCGTCTTGCGTTTCGCTGTTTTGATGTTTTGAGCAGTGATACTGTTGGGCTTTGTCATTCAAGATGTTGATTAGAAATGGAACTTTCACTGGAAGTATTGGGGCTGCTGTTTTTAGTGGCGGGCGTTGCGGGATTTATTGATGCCATGGCGGGCGGTGGCGGTTTGCTGACTTTACCTGCCTTGCTGGCCGCAGGGGTGCCGCCGACTCAAGCTCTGGCGACCAACAAACTGCAAAGCTCCTTTGGTAGCTTTTCGGCCACGCTCTATTTTGTGCGCAAGGGCGTTGTGAGCCTAAAAGCGATGCGATTGGCGATTGCTTGTACTTTTGTCGGCGCGGCGCTTGGCGCAGAAGCAGTACAATATATTGATGCCACTTTGCTAACCAGCCTTATCCCCCTGTTACTGCTCGGAATTTCGCTCTATTTCTTATTGGCACCGACCACCAAAACGCACACAGGGCCTGCGCCTTTATCCGAAACCGCGTTTGCTTTCACGGTGGGTTTTGGTATCGGTTTTTATGATGGTTTTTTTGGCCCCGGTACTGGCTCAATTTTTACCGTCTGCTTTGTGGCTTTGGGGCATTTTAGTTTGGTGGAAGCCACCGCTCGCACTAAGGTACTCAATTTTACGTCCAACATTGCCGCGTTGACCTTTTTCTTAATCGCCGGTTTGCCGATTTGGGAAATTGGCTTAACCATGGCGGTTGGCGGGTTTATCGGCGCTCGTATGGGCGCAAAAGTGGTGATCAGCAAAGGGCAGCGTTGGATCCGACCGTTGGTGATCACCATGTCTATGCTGATGGCGCTAAAACTGCTTTGGGAACAGCATCAAGCAGCGCTGTTATCAATGCTTGGACTCTAGAGCTGCGATACCGGCTGGCCCGCAGACAAATATGAATCGGCCGAGTCAGATCGGCGAGTTCAGCAAAATCAAAGCAGTGTTGCGGCTCAATTTTTAGGGTACTGACAATCGAGCGTGGCACTAGGGCTGGTAACATGCCGCCGAGCGCGAGCTGCGCCGCCGCGGTGTAAGAGTCCATCTCCATCGCGGGTCGAATGCCTTGTTTGTGCAGCATAGCCGCTTGGTAGGTATTGGCGGGATTGGCCAAATCATTGGTGATAAGCTCACTTGGCAGTGCGTGCAGCGGCGCTTGGCTAATTACGGTAAATGGCTCATCACCTAGATGAAAGATCAGCAAACCGTGATTGGCGGGCAGATAGCCGGCACAAAAGCCTAAGGTGGCTTTGCCAGACTGCACATTCTCGACAATTCGCGGTGTGTGGTTGGTGGTGATCACCCAATGCGGATCCTGCTTTCGATGTTGCCCCATCGTCTGGCCAAGATAACCCGCGACTAATGTCTCCGAGCAATCCATACGCAGCAGCGTGTTATCTTCCAGTGTCTGCTGCTCGAAAATCAAACCATGCAACTCATTAAAGGTGGGGCCGATGCTGGCAATTAATTGCTCGGCATCCGCGGTCAATTTGATATGTCGCCCCGCTGGAACAATCAGTTTTTTGCCGAGTTTTTTCTCTAAGTTCGCAATGCGTTTACTGACTGCTGACTGGCTGATATAGAGCTGACTACCGGTTCGGCTCATGGTTTTTTCTTTGCTGAGCACCAGTAAGGTTTCAATGCCTTCGAGTAACATGTGTTGATGACAAATGGGAATAGATGCGGGGATTGTATGTGGAATCTCAAGCGAGGTCGTGCATTAAGCTCACAAAGTGAACTGAGCTTTAAATATGGGGAGATTTTTGGGATAGCGGCACCTCGCATGGGGCGTTAGGTGCCGAGCCTGTTATTTGGTCAGGGCAAAGGTTGGCAGAGAAAGGTGCCAGCGGATCGCTCCGAGACGAATTAAGAGCGTGGAAAAAACGCCAGAGAGCAGAGCAGTCGAGCTGCTGTAGCCCATCGCCAGTGCGGTAGTGTGGAAAATGCCACCGATAATACAGGCGGTCGCGTACACTTCACTGCGCAGCACCATAGGAATTTCTCGGGCGAGGACATCGCGGATAATTCCACCGCCGCAGCCCGTTATCACGCCCATAATGATCGCGATTAAGGCGGAATCTTGATAGATCAGCGCTTTTTCAACCCCGATCCCGACGAAAACCGCAAGGCCAATCGCATCGCACACGGGCAAAATCCACCACGCGAGTCTTTTCGGGCGACGCACCAGTAGCATGGTCAGGGCGCAGGTGATCATAATCACCCACAGGTAGTTGGTGTCTTTGATCCAAAATACCGGAGTAGCTCCGAGCGCCATATCGCGAATGGTGCCGCCACCAATCGCGGTCACGCTGGCGAGGACCATGACGCCAAACGGATCCATTTTCAAACGCCCCGCTAAGAGCACTCCAGAAACCGCAAAAACGGCAGTACCAAACATATCAATCAGATAAAGCAGAGAAGTATCCAAAGCGGTCTCACTATCTACACAACGATGAAAAATATCGAGCAGGCAAATTGGGGCGGATTTTACGAGATTTAATCCGCTAAAGTTACTGCTTTTGTGCAATTTTGAGGTATGTGCACACTTGCTCTACCGCATCCAAGGTTCTGGGGGTTGGGCGGTTTAACCAGTCAGAATTGAGTGCCCAAACCTGTTTTTTTTTGCACGGCGCTGAGCTCAGCCTGCCAAGCTTGCCACATATGGCCATTGGCTATCGCATGCTGAGAGGTAAAAATCACTTGCGGCTGTTTGACCAAAACTTGCTCTATGCTCACTTGCGGATAGGGCACCTCACTGTCGGCAAAAATATTGACGCCGCCACAGAGGCTAAAAACTTCACTTGGCCAGTGACCTTGAGCTAGGGTGATAATGGGTTTTTCACTGAGTTGATAGAAATAACGGATCGGCTGATTGCTCGCGTATTGCGTGCGTAAATCCTGTAAACGTTGCCGAAAGTCGTGTGCCGCTTTTTGCCCAACCTCAGGGGTGGCCGAATAGTGACTCAATGCTTCAATATTATTCGCAATTTCATCCAGTGTTTTGGTTTGTGAATCGTAAATCGTAAAACCGAGTTGGCGCAGTTTGGCCAATTCACGCGGTGGATTGCCCGCTGGCCAAGCGATGATCAAATCGGGTTTGAGCGTCAGGATTTTCTCGATATTGATGGTTTGATGATTGGCGACGCGCTCCAGTTCGAGCGCTTGTGGCGGATAGTCGCTGTACTCGCTCACCGCAACCAACTTATCGCCCAAGCCAGCAGTATAAGCAATTTCTGTCGCGTGAGGGGCAAGGCTGATGATGCGCTCGGCGGGAAAAGGCTTGGCCAATAAGCTTGGGGTGATGAACAGAAACGTGCAGGCGATAAGCCGGATAACAAGCATTTATACTCCGCGATAAATCAGTAGTAACAGTAAACTTTCTAGCGCAATCCAGACAAAAATACGCCACGCGATAAGGCTTTGCACTTGCGCAATATGAATCGCCGCTGGGGCGATGCGTCCGCCAATTTTGGCGCGTACGCTTTTTTGCTCACCATAAATCGCAGGGCCGCCTAAGGCGAGCTGCAATTTATTGCCAACCGCACACAGTAGCCAAGCCGGTCCCGGTAGTGGCCAACTGCGGCTTTGTTCAAGTACCGCTTTGAAAATCGTCCCCGCTTGTTTACCGAGAATGATCAACAAACTAAATAGGCGCAGTGGCAACCAATCAAGCAGCGCGAGAATACGCACCGCAGTAAAACCAAACGGTTGGAAGGTGGTGCGCGACGGTGACCAAGCACGAGCCAGCTCGGCAATTAAGCGATACAAGAATGCGCCGCTGCCGCCCAGTGCACCATACCAAAACAGCACGCCAATCACGTTACGGCCAAAGCCCATGACTAAGGTTTCCACCCCAGCCTTGCCAAGCCCCAGCGCGGATAGTGTCGTGGTTTGGCGATTGACAAAAGGTCGTAATAAGGCACGTGCTTGCGGCTTGTCCTCTTTCGCGAGAGCTTGTGCCAGTTGATTGGCTAAAGTCTCTTGGCGTCGCCAATCTAATGACAGAAGCAGCAGCGCTAAATCAAACAGTTGTGGTTGCCAGACTAAGGGTTTGAGTGCCCAAAGAAGTGCCATCGTCGGGAAAATCATCAACCCCCATGCGAGGGCGCCAGACAGGAGATTTTGCGCATAACTGGCTGGTGTGTTGACCTTACTTGCCAGCAGTTCAGCAAACTTGTGCCACAAAGTGACTGGATGCGCAGCATGAGGAATAGGCAGCAGCAGATGAAATAAGAGTGCGCCCCACATCACGAGGAGCGCACCATTGGCATAAAAGTGGGAAAACCCAGTTTCCATTAATGAACTCGCTTATTTGAGCAGTTCGACCATTTTCAGCACCATAGCGGAAGAGCTTTTGGCGGCCAGTGGCAAGAACTCTTCAAACGACAGTGGAGATTCTTTATCAGCAACGTCAGAAATCGCGCGAACCACCACAAAGGGCACCTTGAATTGGTGACAAGTTTGCGCAATCGCAGAGGCTTCCATTTCTACCGCAACAACGCTTGGGAAATGTTGGCGAATAAATTGCTGACGTTCAGCGGTGCATACAAACGCATCACCGGTACAGATAAGGCCGCGCACCGCATGAGTATCTGGCAATTGAGCCAGCGCTTGTTCCGCCACTGTCATCAATTTCTCGTCGGCTTTAAAGGCAGCGGGTTGGCCCGCCATTTGGCCAATTTCATAACCAAATGCAGTCACATCCGCATCGTGATGGCGCACTTCGCTTGAAATGACCACATCACCCACATTCAAACTTGCGTCAAAGCCGCCCGCAGAACCCGTATTGATCACCACATCCGGCGCATACTGGCTAATCAGCAAAGCGGTGCCTAATGCTGCCGAGACTTTACCAATGCCTGATTGCAGTAAAACGACGTCGACACCTTGGATTTGACCGCTGTAAAAAGTACAACCGGCTTGGTTAACTTCTTGCACGTCTTCGATGAGATCTTTCAGAATGGCGACTTCTTGTTGCATTGCGCCGATGATGCCGATTTTCATAGGGGCTCTCTTTCATCTATCAATAGGAAAACAGGCCGCAGTGTAGCATGAGCGCACGCAATCGATCGAGATTAGGGGCGATCGAGATTAGGGTTGCTCAAGTAAACCAGACAGCGTGAGCTTTTCGCGCAGCTCTTCAGCGCGGCGACGATTCACTCCAAAATCACTGTAGCCAATCCGCGATTCAGAACGAACCCATAAGTGATCTTGTTCGATTTTGAGTTCCAGATCATCGACGAAGCGGAATACTTTGGAGGTGCATTCGATACGGAGATACTGGGCATTTTTTTCAGCGGTCACTGCACCAGGAAGAGAAAGGGCAATCCGTTCAACCTGATCAATCGTGACCCCAGGGCGCAAAATAAACGGTGCAAGGTTAAATTTATCCCGCTCATCTTGAGTTGAAACACAGTTCGGTCGATTGGCGCAAGGCGTGGCGGTGCGGTCTGGCATAGAATCGACTCCCTGACTGCAGGCGGTAAGCGAAAAGGCAGCAATAATGGCATAAAACGATGGGTGCATGTTGGTAAGCTCACTCTCATCTCAGATCCCCCATTCACATGAGGTGGCAGATGGAGTGTCCGCCACTGCAAATCGTTTAGGGTTATCAATCTATTTTGTGCTCATTATAGGTAGCAAAAATAAAAAAGGATCCATAACACTATGAATCCTTTGTTGTTTACTTCGATCTAATCCCAAAACTGTGAGCTAGACTCCAAGATAGTCGAGAATTCCCTCGGCAGCTTTGCGTCCTTCATCAATGGCCGTGACCACTAGATCCGAGCCGCGAACCGCATCACCACCAGCAAAAATCTTGGGATTGGTGGTTTGATACTGGTAAGTCTGCTTGGCAGGGGCTTTGATGCGTCCCCATTGATCGAGCTCGACATCAAACGGTTCTAGCCAAGCCATTTTGTGCGGTTGGAAACCAAACGCCATGATGACGGCATCGGCAGGCAAGACGTGCTCACTGCCTGCGACCGGTTCAGGTTTGCGACGACCTGCCGCATCCGGTTCCCCAAGCGCGGTTTTGACCACTTTCACGCCAGTCACTTGGCCTTGGGCATTCACTTCAATTCCCAGCGGCTGCAAGTTAAACATAAATTCAACGCCTTCTTCTTTGGCGTTTTTCACTTCACGGCGTGAGCCGGGCATGTTTTCTTCGTCACGGCGATAAGCACAGATCACGCGAGATGCGCCTTGGCGAATCGAGGTGCGCACGCAGTCCATCGCCGTATCACCACCGCCGAGCACCACGACATTTTTTCCTGCCATATCAATGAACGGCGTATCACTTGCAAGCTCCATCACTTTATAGGTATTGGAGATCAAAAACGGCAGTGCATCATAAACGCTGGGGGCGTCTTCGTTGGCTAAGCCTGCGCGCATATATTGATAAGTGCCGACGCCGAGAAATACTGCATCGTACTCATCCAGCAGTTGCTGCAGTGTGATGTCTTGGCCGACTTCGACATTGAGACGAAACTCGATACCCATCTCGCTAAAAATGCGGCGACGATTTTCCATTACCCCTTTTTCAAGTTTGAATGAGGGGATGCCAAAGGTGAGCAGACCGCCGATTTCGGGATAGCGATCAAACACGACAGGTCGTACACCGTTGCGAACCAGAATGTCCGCGGCGGCAAGACCGGCAGGGCCCGCGCCGATGATCGCGACTTTTTTGTCGGTCCAGACCACGTTGGACATATCGGGTTTCCAGCCCATTTCGAAGGCAGTATCCGTAATGTATTTTTCGATGTTGCCAATGGTGACGGCACCGAAATCCGCATTCAAGGTACATGAACCTTCGCACAGTCTATCTTGCGGGCAAACCCGGCCACACACTTCAGGCAAGCTGTTGGTCTGGTGCGCCAAATCGGCCGCTTCGAGGATGCGTCCTTCATTGGCGAGCTTTAACCACTGCGGAATGTAGTTGTGTACTGGGCACTTCCATTCACAGTAAGGGTTACCACAATCTAGGCAGCGATCGGCCTGTGCGGTGGCTTGTTGCTTAGTAAAGGGCTCGTAAATTTCGACAAACTCAATTTTGCGGATGTGCAGCGGTTTTTTGGCCGGATCCACACGATTGACATCGATAAATTGGTAAACGTTTTGGCTCATCAATCAGGCTCCTTCCAATTATTGTGCTTGCACGCGCAGTTCAGCTGCGCTGCGGCTCTGATGGCCGAGCAGGGTACGTAAGTCCGCTGCTTGTGGTTTGATCAGATAGAACTTCGGAATCCATTCATCAAAGTTCGCCAAAATTCGCTCTGCGTGGGCGGAACCAGTCTCTTCGAGATGTTCAGCAATCAAACCGCGCAGATGCTCTTGATGGATATATAAGTCGGTCAAGGCTACCGCTTCAACGGATTCATCATTGACTCGGCCTTGGAAATCGCCATTCTCATCGAGTACGTAAGCAAAGCCGCCGGTCATGCCTGCGCCAAAGTTCACGCCCGTTGCGCCTAAAATGGCGACGATGCCACCGGTCATATATTCACAGGCGTTATCGCCAGCGCCTTCAATCACCGCAATCGTGCCGGAGTTGCGCACCGCGAAACGCTCGCCAGCTTTACCTGCGGCAAACAGTTTACCGCCCGTTGCGCCATACAAGCAGGTGTTGCCGATAATGGTCGCTTCGTTACACACAAAAGCGGTGCCTTGGTGAGGGCGAATCACAATTTTGCCACCAGCCATGCCTTTACCGACATAGTCGTTGGCATCACCGGTGAGATACAGCTCAAGACCACCTGCGTTCCAGACTCCGAACGATTGCCCTGCGGTACCATTGAGGACGACCTTGATGGGCGAGGTGGCGACGCCGAGATTGCCGTAACGTTTCGCGATTTCACCAGACAGACGCGCGCCAATCGAACGGTCGGTGTTGATCACGTTGTAATAGAGCTCCTGCGATTGCTGGTTTTCCACGGCTGCTAGCGCATCTTCGACGATTTTCTGGTTAAGTGCCCCTTTATCAAACGGCGTGTTCGGTTCGGTGCAGTACAGTGGCAGATTTTGTGGTGACACAGGTGCTTCGAGCAGATCGGAGAGATCCAATTTGCTCTGTTTCGCGGTCATGCCTTCCACCACTTCCAGTAGATCGGTGCGGCCGATGAGGTCGGTGAGCTTCTCAACGCCCAATTCGGCCAGATATCCGCGCACTTCTTCAGCTAACCCTTTGAAATAGTTCATCACCATCTCTGGCAGACCTTTGAAGTAATCTTTGCGCAGCGTTTCATCCTGCGTTGCCACACCGGTTGCACAGTTGTTGAGGTGGCAAATACGCAAGAATTTACACCCCATCGCGACCATAGGCGCAGTACCAAAACCAAAACTTTCCGCGCCTAAAATCGCTCCTTTGATCACATCCAATCCGGTTTTCAAACCGCCATCGACTTGTAGACGGATCTTGTGACGCAGACCGTTGGCGACCAAGGCTTGTTGCGTTTCCGCTAAACCGAGCTCCCACGGGCTTCCCGCATATTTTACGGAAGTGAGCGGGCTGGCTGCGGTGCCGCCGTCATAACCTGAGATGGTGATAAGGTCGGCGTAGGCTTTTGCCACACCAGTGGCAATCGTGCCAACGCCCGGCTCAGAGACGAGCTTGACCGAGACCAAGGCTTTCGGGTTGATCTGTTTTAGATCGAAAATCAGCTGCGCCAAATCTTCAATCGAGTAGATATCGTGATGCGGCGGCGGCGAAATTAAAGTCACACCGGGAACCGAGTAACGCAGTTTGGCGATCTCCGCCGTGACTTTATGCCCCGGAAGCTGACCGCCTTCACCGGGTTTGGCCCCTTGCGCCACTTTAATTTGCAGCACATCGGCATTGGTTAGATAGTGCGGTGTTACCCCGAAGCGGCCAGAAGCGACTTGCTTGATACGCGAGTTACGCTCAGTACCAAAACGGCGTGGATCTTCACCACCTTCACCTGAGTTGGAATAGCCGCCTAGGCGGTTCATCGCAGTGGCCAACGCTTCGTGTGCTTCTGGGCTTAACGCGCCAATCGATATCGCTGCTGAGTCAAAGCGTTTGTAGAGATCACTGGCGGGCTCGATATGCTCCAGTGGCAGCGGTTTATCCGAGGTTTTCAAACGCAGCAAATCACGCAGCATGGCGACAGGGCGCTGGTTGACTTGCTGAGCAAACTCACGGTAATCCATGGTTGCGCCGGATTTGACCGCTTTTTGTAGTGTGCCAACCACATCTGGGTTGTAGGCGTGGAATTCGCCACCGTGAACGTATTTGAGTAAACCGCCGTGTTCGAGAGGTTTACGTTTTGTCCATGCTTTACGTGACAGATTAAACAGATCTTGCTCAAAATCGTCGAAGTTCGCGCCTTGAATGCGGGTGGTAACCCCTTTAAAGCAGAGCTCAACCACATCGCGGTGTAGACCCACCGCTTCAAACAGTTGTGAGCAGCGATAAGAGGCCACAGTCGAAATGCCCATTTTGGACATGATTTTGTACAGACCTTTGTTGATGCCGTATTGGTAATTCTGCATCACTTCGCGATAGCTCTTTTGCAGCGCGCCATCATCAATCATTTTGCCCAGCGTTTCGTAGGCGAGGTAAGGATAAACGGCCGTCGCACCAAAGCCGATCAGCACCGCAAAGTGGTGTGGATCGCGCGCGGCACCGGTTTCAATAACGATGTTGGCATCGCAGCGTAAATTGGCTTCCACCAGACGAGCTTGTACTGCACCGACCGCCATTGCAGCGGGGATCGGCAGGCGATCCGCGGTTAATGCGCGGTCGGAGAGCACAACTAAAACGGTGCCTTCGCGCACCACTTGTTCGGCCTTGTCACACAAATCCAATACCGCTTGTTTGAGATTTTTCTCTTGCGGATCGAAGTTGATGTCAAGAATGGTGTTGCGATAGTGCTGATCGCTGAGCGTCAGTAACTGCTGCATATCCGAGTAGAGCAGGATCGGCGAATCAAAGGTGACGCGATGTGCGTGGCCATCGGTTTCGCAAAATACGTTCATCTCTTGGCCGATGCTGGTGGCCAGCGACATCACATGTTTTTCACGCAGTGGATCGATCGGTGGGTTGGTCACCTGAGCGAATTTTTGGCGGAAATAATCGCTGATCAGGCGCTCTTTGGAAGAAAGCACCGCCATCGGCGTGTCATCCCCCATGGAACCGACCGCTTCTTGCGCCATATCGCCCAGCACGCGCAGGATTTGATCGATCTCTTCGTTGCTCATCGCAAACTGCTTTTGATAGGTTTTTAGCAAGTCAGAATCAAAGCTGCGCTCACCAACCTTATCGTCGGGCAACTGTGAAAAGGGTGTCAGTTTATGGACGTTATTTTCCATCCACTCACGATAGGGGTGACGGCTTTTTAGGTCGTTATCAATTTCACTCGATTGCCAAATTTTGCCTTTGCGAGTGTCGATCACCAGCAGCTCGCCGGGGCCCACACGACCTTTTTCAGACACTTCATCCGGTGCGTAATCCCAAATCCCGACTTCGGAGGCGAGGGTAATGAGCTTATCTTTGGTGATCACATAACGCGCAGGACGCAGGCCGTTGCGGTCAAGGTTACATGCCGCGTAGCGACCATCGGACAGCACGATCCCAGCCGGGCCATCCCAAGGCTCCATGTGTTTGGAGTTGAAATCGTAGAAAGCACGCAGATCCGGATCCATATCCGGATGGTTTTGCCATGCGGGCGGAACCAGCATGCGCATCGCACGGAAAATATCCATCCCGCCGGCTAAAAACAGATCCAGCATGTTGTCTAGGCTTGAAGAGTCCGAACCCGTTTCATTCACAAAAGGGGCGGCGCTTTGCAAATCGGGCAGTAGCGGTGACGCGAATTTATAAGCCCGTGCACGTGCCCACTGGCGGTTACCTTCAATGGTGTTGATTTCGCCATTGTGCGCCAGATAGCGAAACGGCTGAGCCAGCGGCCAGCGTGGCTGAGTATTGGTGGAGAAACGTTGGTGGAACAAGCAAATCGCCGATTCCATACGCAGGTCGGCTAAGTCGAGATAAAAGCGTGGTAGGTCTGCTGGCATGCACAGGCCTTTGTAAACCAACACTTGAGTCGAGAGCGAACAGATGTAGAAATCGCGATCATCCGTAATCTGTTTTTCAATGCGACGACGCGCAATATACAGACGGCGCTCGACATCGCGCTCACGCCAACCGGCCGGGGCAGAGATAAAGACTTGTTGAATATCGGGTAAAGAGTCGAGGGCTATCGGGCCAAGCACTTTCGGGTTGGTGGGCACTTTGCGCCAACCTGCCACGCTTAAGGTTTCTTTAGCGAGTTCTTGGTTAACAATTTGCTGTGCCAGCTGCGCTTTGTGTGGATCTCGGCTGAGAAACAGCATGCCAATCGCGTACTGTTTGCTGAGTTTCCAATGTTGCTCTTCTGCGATCAGGCGCAAATAAGAGTCAGGTTTTTGCAGCAACAGACCACAGCCATCACCGGTTTTACCATCGGCGGCGATACCGCCACGGTGAGTCATGCGATCAAGTGCTGAAATTGCGGTACGAACGAGTTTGTGGCTGGCTTGCCCTTCCATGTGCGCGATCAAGCCGAATCCACAGTTGTCTTTTTCAAGACTTGGATCGTATAGAGCCATTGCAATTCTCCCTTTGCTTCTCTGTCACCCAGACAGTAAATGACTAACTATTCATTTGAATTTTTATATTTTGAATATTTAACTAACATTTTAGGTTAATTAATTAACATTTTTGCGGGGTTTTATTTTCACCGAATTCACAACCTATAGCTTATTGTGCAAAAGGTCAAGTTATTGGTTAAAAATAGGGTTTGATGGAGATTTGCCGAGGAATACTTCAGATAACTTCTTTTTATTCAATAAGATAGTTTTTTGCCAGTTGCAGATAACTTGAGTTTTTATCCCGTGCAATGAGAATAGACGTAAAAAAGGCCAGCAGGGAATGCTGGCCGAAGTAAAACAATATGGAAGGAAACGTTCACGTTAAGGCGTGGGTCAGGATGTATGACTCACGCCTTGGTACTCACTTACGCTGAAAGCATTAATGAGTCAGCTTTAGCTTCAAGGTGGGTATTGCCCATCAAGAAGGTGTCAACGGCTCGCGCACATTCACGTCCTTCGTTGATGCAACGTACCACCAGTGATTGGCCTGTGCGCATATCGCCTGCGGCGAATACGCCTTTTTGGTTGGTCGCAAAATCTTGCGTCGCCACATTGCCGCGCTCATCGAGCTTAATTCCCAACTGAGCAAGCACGCCGTGTGGCTCTGGATGCAAGAAGCCCATCGCCAGAAATGCCATATCACAAGGAATGACGCGTTCACTGCCTGCCACTTCGTCAAAGCTTGGTCGCTCACCAGGGGCTGCATCTTTCCAAACGATGTCAGCGATGCGTAGACCGGTCACTTCACCTTGTTCATTACCAATGAACTCTTTGGTGAGGATATTCCAATGACGCTCACAGCCTTCTTCATGAGAGGTGGAGGTGCGCAGAATCATCGGATATTGCGGCCAAGGCATATTCACTGGGCGCTTTTGCGGTGGGATCGGCATGATCTCCACTTGAGTGATACTCGCAGCGCCGTGGCGGTTAGAGGTGCCGACACAGTCGGAGCCTGTATCGCCGCCTCCGATCACTACCACATGTTTGCCTTTAGCGTGGATCTCTTCACCTTTCAGATCCATGCCATTGGCTCGGCGGTTATTTTGCGCGAGGAACTGCATCGCGAAGTAAACGCCTTTCAGATCACGTCCGGGAATGCTCAGATCGCGTGGTACGGTTGAGCCGCCAGTCAGCAATACTGCATCAAACTCCTGACGCAACTGTTGAGCGTTGATGTCTACACCGATATGCGCATTGACCACGAACTTAACGCCCGCTTGCTCCATCAGATTGATTTTGCGATCAATCACATCCATACCGAGTTTGAAATCCGGAATCCCAAAGCGCAGCAAGCCGCCGACTTTTTCATCCCGCTCAAACACGGTGACGCTATGACCCGCGGCATTCAACTGCTCCGCCGCGGCCAGCCCCGCAGGGCCTGAGCCAATGATGGCGACCGTTTTACCGGTGCGTGAACGTGGCGTTTTCGGCTTGGCATAGCCTTCTTGGTAAGCACGTTCCACAATGGTTTTTTCAATGTTACAGATGGTGATCGGATCTTGGTTAATGCCAAGCACACAAGCGGTTTCACAAGGTGCAGGGCAGACACGACCGGTAAACTCTGGGAAGTTGTTGGTCGAGCTCAGAATATTCCAAGCCTCTTCCCAACTGTCGCGATACACCGCATCGTTAAACTCGGGAATGATGTTGCCAATCGGGCAGCCGTTATGACAAAACGGCACACCACAATCCATACAACGTGAAGCTTGCTGATTGATCTTCTTACCAAACTCTTGGTTAAGAACAAACTCTTTGTTGTTTTTGATGCGCTCTGCCGGGTCGATTTTTTTCGGCAGTTCACGACCAAATTCTAAAAATCCGGTTGCTTTACCCATTTATACCGCCTCCGCTGCTAATGTGGCTTGTTGCTCCTGTGCTTTACGCTTTTGCAGTACCGCTTTGTAATCACGCGGCATGACCTTGACCATAGTGGCTAGGCTTGCGTCAAAGCTGGCAAGGAATGCTTTGGCCACTTCACTTCCTGTGAATTGAACATGCTTGGTTAACATTTCTTTGAGTAGGGCTCTGTCTTCCGCTTCGATAGGGTCCAGATCAACCAATTCAGCATTGAGCTTAGATTGGAAATCGCCAGATTTATCCCACACGTAAGCCACGCCGCCACTCATACCTGCGGCGAAGTTACGGCCGGTTGAACCGAGGATCACTGCGACACCGCCGGTCATGTATTCACAGCCGTGATCGCCGATCCCTTCTACCACCACTTTGGCACCTGAGTTACGCACGCAGAAACGCTCGCCCGCTAGGCCGCGAATGTAAGATTCGCCAGAGGTTGCGCCGTAGAAACAGACGTTACCGACGACAATGTTCTCTTCCGGAACTATGGTGGCGTTACGGTTCGGGTAGAGCACCAGCGTGCCACCAGAGAGACCTTTACCCCAGTAGTCGTTAGCATCGCCTTCCACTTCGAAGTAAACGCCTTTGGTCAGGAAGGCTCCAAAAGATTGTCCCGCACTGCCGTTGAATTTCACCTGCATTGGCTGTGGTAAGCCTTGGTCTTTGTAAACCTTACAGATTTCGTTCGACAGCATAGTACCGGTACTGCGATCGGTGTTGATGATCGGCAGTTCGGCTTTGACGGCTTCACCACGCTCAAGGGCGGGTGTCGCTAATTGGATCAAGGTGCGATCCAGTACGCTTTCAAGCTGATGGTTTTGCTGAGTCTGACAGTAAATACCATCGACACTGCGCGGCTGCTCAATAAAGAGGATTGGCGACAGATCGAGATTCTTATATTTCCAGTGACCCACATCATCACGCACTTTGAGTTTGTGCGCTTGGCCAACCATGTCATTGATGGTGCGGAAACCCAGTTCTGCCATGATTTCACGCAGACCTTGTGCCATGTATTGGAAGAAGGTCACAACGTCATCCACACGGCCAGCAAAACGCTCACGTAGCGTTTTGTTTTGTGTGGCGATACCGACAGGGCAAGTGTTTTTGTGACACTTACGCATCATGATACAGCCTTCAACCACCAGCGCTGCGGTTGCGACGCCCCATTCTTCTGCACCCAACAGTACCGCAATCGCGATATCGCGTGGGGTTTTCATCTGTCCATCAGCTTGCACCACGATGCGGTTACGCAGACCGTTTTTGAGCAGAGTCTGGTGGGTTTCAGCCAGACCCAGTTCCCAAGGCAAACCGGTATGACGGATCGAAGATATGGGTGATGCACCCGTACCGCCATCGTGACCTGCAATCAGAACTACGTCAGCTTTAGCTTTGGCTACACCAGAAGCGATGGTGCCGACACCGGCTTCAGAAACCAGTTTGACGTTGACGCGGCCTTTACGGTTGGCATTTTTCAGATCGAAAATCAGCTGGGCTAAGTCTTCGATAGAGTAAATGTCGTGGTGCGGTGGTGGCGAAATCAGGCCAACTCCTGGTGTGGAATGACGAGTTGCCCCGATCCATTCATCGACTTTATCGCCAGGTAGCTGACCGCCTTCGCCCGGTTTCGCCCCTTGCGCCATCTTGATCTGGATTTCATCCGCGTTGGTCAGGTAGTAAGAGGTCACGCCGAAACGGCCAGAAGCCACTTGCTTGATCGCTGAGCGTTCTGAATCGCCATTCGCATTCAGTTCAAAACGCATTGGGTCTTCACCACCCTCACCGGAGTTGGATTTCGCGCCTAAGCGGTTCATCGCAATCGCCAGTGTGGAGTGCGCTTCGTAAGAGATAGAACCGAACGACATTGCACCCGTTGCAAAGCGCTTCACAATGCTTTCGATCGGTTCCACTTCCTCAATCGGAATCGAACCCGCAGGATTTTTCACAAAATCGAGCTGGCTGCGCAGAGTCACCGCTTTATCGCCTTGGCTATCAACCGCTGCCGCATATTTCTTAAATTGCGGGTAGTTTTTATGGCGAGTGGACTCCTGCAGCAGGTGAATGGTTTCTGGGTTAAACAGATGTTGTTCACCGCGCTGTTTCCATTGATACACGCCGCCGACATCCAACACTTGCAGTGGGATTTCGCGCGTTGGGTAGCCAATGCGATGACGAACCAACACTTCTTTGGCGATATCGTCGAGGGTTAAACCTTGAATACGGGTGATGGTGCCGGTGAAGTATTTGTCCACCACCGCTTTGCTGATCCCGAGCGCTTCAAAAATCTGTGCACCGTGATAAGACTGCAGCGTTGAAATTCCCATTTTTGAGAAGATCTTCAGCAAGCCGCCATTAACGCCTTTACGATAGTTTTCGAAGTATTTCTCAACCGAAATATCAGCATCGAGTTTCTTCTGACGTTTGAGGTCAACGATGGTTTCCACCACAAGATACGGGTTAACAGCGTTCGCGCCGTAGCCGAGTAGGGTAGCAAAGTGGTGCGTTTCACGCGCATCACCAGTTTCGACCACAATGCCGCATTTAGAACGCAGACCTTTGCGGATCAGGTGATGGTGCACTGCGCCCACGGCCAGCATCGCTGGGATGGCGGCATGGTTGGAGTTCACCGCGCGGTCGGTCAGCAAAATGATCGAGTAGCCATCAATCACCGCATCTTCCGCGTATTGGCAAATACGTTTCAGAGCACGCTCTAGCTTGCCTGGTTCGTCGCTGGCACGAAATACGATGTCCAACGTTTTGGCTTGTAGGTGCTCGTTATCAATTGCACGCAGTTTTTCCAACTCAGCGTTAGAAATCACAGGTGATTCCAGCTCAACCTTACGGCAGTGAGCAGGCGTTTCAGAAAGCAAGTTTTGATCGCGACCGATATAGGTGTTAAGCGACATCACCATGCGTTCACGGATCGGGTCGATCGGTGGGTTCGTCACCTGAGCAAACAACTGCTTAAAGTAGTTTGAAAGATGCTGAGATTGGTGCGACAGCACGGCCACTGGCCAGTCTGCACCCATCGAACCGAGAGGCTCATAACCGGTTTGTGCTAGGGTCAGAATGATGTCATTGACCTCTTCGCTACTTACCCCAAACGCTTGTTGGCGATGAAGTAGACGCTCTGGCGACGGTTGGCTGTGTACGTTGTCGGCATCCGGCAGCTTTTTCAAGCTGAGTAGGTTTTCTTCTACCCATTTTTCATAAGGCTGCGCGCAAGCGATGCCGTCTTTGACTTCTTCATCAGAGATGATACGGCCTTGCTCTAGGTCAGCAACAAAGATACGTCCCGGTTGCAGACGACCACGGTATTCCACATTGGCCGGATCAATTTCCACTACGCCAGATTCGGAAGCCATGATCAGGAAATCATCTTTGGTTACGGTATAACGAGACGGACGCAGACCGTTACGATCCAGCGTGGCGCCCACTTGTACCCCATCGGTAAAGCACACTGATGCAGGGCCGTCCCATGGTTCCATGACGTTGGCATGGTACTGGTAGAAAGCGCGGCGCTTGGGATCCATCGCTTTGTTTTCTTGCCATGCTTCCGGGATCATCATCATCAGAGCGTGAGGCAAGCTGCGACCGGAAAGCACCAGCAGTTCGAGCACCATGTCAAAGCTAGCAGAATCGGATGCGCCTTCTTGGCAGATAGGCAGCAGCATATCGATTTCAGCTTGAGTAAACAGTTTGGATTGTAAAATCGCTTCGCGCGCTTTCATCCAGTTTAAGTTACCGCGAACCGTGTTGATCTCACCGTTGTGCGCGATGTAGCGGAAAGGCTGAGCCAGTCGCCATTTCGGGAAGGTGTTGGTAGAAAAACGCGAGTGCACCAGCGCCAGTGCAGTGACCATGGTCGGATTTTGCAAATCGAGGAAGTATTGCGGTACTTGCTCGGTAGTCAACTGACCTTTATAGACCAAGGTTTTGTACGACATCGAGTTGATATAAAAATCATCACCGATGTTCGACACGCTCTCAAGGCAGACGCGAACTGTGTAGTTACGCAGCACGTACAGCTTGCGTTCTAGCTCGTCAGGCTGCATACCCGGGCCGCCAGAAATGAACACGTGTTCAAATTGTGGTTCGGTACTGAGGGGGTCGGCACCTAGCATGCTGTTATTGGTTGGCAAAACACGGTAGCCAATCACATCCAGATCAAGGCGTTTGGCATTACGCTCTAGAATGTCGCGGCATTGGGCGCGTTTATGTTCATCTTTCGGGAACAGCACCACACCAACACCGTACTTTTCGAATGAAGGCAGCTTAATACCCAGTTTAACCGCTTCTTCGAGTAAAAATTCGTGAGGTTTTTGCAACAAAATACCCGCACCGTCACCGCTGCAAGGGTCACAACCCTGACCGCCACGGTGTTCCATGCGTGCGAGCATGTCCAAAGCTTGAGTGACCACCTGATGAGACTTGCGATTTTTCAGGTGAGCGACAAAGCCGATGCCACAAGCATCATGCTCCAGCTCAGGCGTATAAAGACCACGCGAACGTTGCGCTTTATCTACCATAGATACATCCTTCCAGTTATTGAGGACGCAACCGCACTGAGTTTGCACTCAGTTATTCCCACTACGCTTCATGCAGCATCTGCTGAATGAGTCGCTTGGGCGATACGTCCTGTCCTTTTTTGTTTTGAGTGAAATCTGCTTAGGGAGCAGATCCGCGTCCTTTCCGTCTCTCACAGGAAATATATTGTGAGAAAGACAATCCTTAGTGACATTCCTGTTGTTGAGCCACTTTACTAGTGGATTCTTTTGGTAGGTGTGGAATATCACCGATAGTCTGCCGCGTTTTTTGTAATTAATTGAGCAAAAAAGCACGGAAAACTGAAAGTATCCTACAATTTTGCTGGCGCAAATTCCAACGAAAAGTCTGCGGTTTGGTTTATTTTTTTACAGCTAGATGAATGTTTTGTTTAACAAACTAGCAACAAAATGCAAATAGTGTTTATTTTATGCCTATTTATTGATTTGACGCTGTTTGAAATCAAACGCGAGGGATTAAAATTTGTGACCAATTCGATTGGAAATGTAATTAAATTACACGGATGGTAGTGAGAAATATTTGTATTTAGATTGAGCGAGCCGATGCATTTACATCAACTGGTGAACACCATAGGTCAAGATTTACAACGCCGTTATGGAGAGAAGGTCCATAAGTTAACGCTGCATGGTGGATTCAGTTGTCCGAATCGTGATGGCACCATAGGTCGTGGCGGCTGCACTTTCTGTAATGTGGCGTCGTTTGCTAATGAAGAGACCCAGCAGCAGAGTATTCAAGCGCAGTTGAAAGATCGGGCGGGGGAGATCAAACGCGCCAAAAAATACCTCGCCTATTTTCAGGCTTACACCAGCACGTATGCCGAAGTGCAAGTGCTGAAATCCATGTACGAACAAGCCTTAGAAGAAGCGGATATTGTGGGGTTGTGTGTTGGCACTCGTCCTGATTGTGTACCGGATGCGGTGCTTGAGCTGCTCGCCGATTATGTGCAGCAAGGTTATGAAATTTGGCTTGAATTGGGTTTACAGACGGCACACGATGAAACTTTAAAACGCATTAACCGTGGTCACGATTTTGCGTGCTACGCAGAGATCACTGCCAAAGCCAGAGCGTTAGGCATCAAAGTGTGTACTCACTTGATTGTTGGGTTACCCGGTGAAGGGCGCAATGAAAATCTCACCACGTTACAGCAAGTACTGAAGGTGGGCACTGATGGCATTAAGCTGCATGGTTTACACATCGTGGAAGGCAGCACTATGGCCAAAGCGTGGCGAGCGGGGCGTTTAATGGTGCTCGATCAGGATGAATATGTGTCCATCGCTTGCGAGATGATCCGTTCTACACCCCCTGAGATTGTTTATCATCGCGTCTCTTCCGCAGCCCGCAGGCCAACGCTACTTGCCCCGTTGTGGTGCGAAAATCGCTGGTGGGCGATGACAGCCATTGGCCAAAGATTGGAAACAGAAGGGGCTCAGGGCTCGTTGCTCGGTACGCCTTTTGAGTATTCTCCTTTGAACTTAAAGTAATAATCCGCAGCAAAGTCAGATAATCTTTTGTACTATTTAAAGAATCATCAATAACACCGCTGAATGCATGCCTGAATTTCTCTCTGAATTTGTACGTTTCTTGTTCGCTGTCGGGCTTATGCTTGGTGGTGGGCTATGGCTTTTTTCAGGATGGCAGCGCTATGTTCAACCTCAACGATGGATTCAGTTACTTCACCATGCACCGTCAGGGGTGCTTTTGGTGGGAGAGGATCGCGTTTTACGTGCCAATCTTGCTGCGTATTTGTTACTGGGGATCCGCTTGGTGGGACGTCACTATCTGTTTTCTGCCGAGCAGAGTGAAGAGAGTCAGCAAGCTTTTTATCGAGCGATCGCCAGCAGTGCACAGCAAAGGCGCTCCGTCCCTTTGCTTTGGCCTGTGTCGGGCCACTTGACGCAAACACTGGAAATCTCCGCTTCACTATTACGGCGTTGGCCTAAGAAATTATGGCTAGTGAATGTAATTGGCTTTGAGTGTCCGAATCATGACATTCAACAAGAGCGTCACTCTCTGGCGATGGCGCGTACGGCACTCGATTCTCTCTCCGAGTTGATTTTTATTAAAAGTAGCGAAGGCCACTTAATTGCAACCAACCGAGCGTTTGATCAGTTTTGGCAAGGCCGGATTGAAGAGGGTAGCGCCACCTTTAAAGGCATTATGAAAGGGCGGTCGAGTCAGCGTTGTTGGACGGTTACGCCTGATGGGCGCAGCTGTCTGTTAGAAACCTACCAACGGGTATTGATGTCGCCGCAAGGTGAAAATATAGGGCTACTTGGCATCAGTCATGATGTGACCGACTGGTACAACATGCAGCGTCAATTAAGAGAAGAGATGGAAAAACGCCGCGACACCGAAGTGGCATTGGCACAGCGCGATACGATTTTACAAAACATCTTAGAATCTAGCCCCGATTCGATTGGTATCTTCAATGAAAACATGGTCTACCAAGCCTGTAACCAGCCGTTTGTGGAAGCTCTCGGGATCGCGGAAGTGTCAGATCTGGTTGGTAAACGACTCCAAGATGTGATCCCCGAGCACATCTATGCGCGTCTTTCCGATACGGATAGCCAAGTCCTGCACCAAGGTAAGTCTCTGCGCTACATCGACAGAATTGAACGCTCAGATGGTGAGTTTATCTGGTTTGATGTTGTGAAATCGCCTTTTCGAGATCCGGCTTCGGGCACCAATGGCGTGCTGATCATGGCGCGAGATGTGTCGGAGCGCTATCTCGCCGCTGAACAATTAGAAGCCGCCAACCAAGAGCTGGAACGCCTAAGCTTTTTAGATAGCTTGACTCATGTTGCCAATCGTCGTCGTTTTGATGAACAACTGCATACCCTCTGGCATTTGCATGTGCGTGAAGGCAAACCATTAAGCATCATTCTGTGTGATGTCGATTATTTCAAAGATTACAACGACGCTTATGGCCATTTGATGGGCGATGAGACGCTCAAACAGATAGCGATTGCCTTTACTCAAGTCGCCAATCGCCATTCCGATTGTGTTGCCCGCTACGGGGGAGAAGAGTTTGGTATTTTACTGCCCAATACGCCGCAGGCCGGAGCAATACTGGTCGCAGAGCGAATCCATGAGAAAGTTCGTGGATTAGCGATTCCACATGATCATTCTAAGGTTGCCGATAGGATTACCGTCAGCTTAGGCATAGTGACGCTTATTCCTCGGCCTGAGGATGTACCTGAGCAAATGGTTGAGCTAGCGGATCGGGCTTTATACCAAGCCAAAGCGAATGGCCGCAATCAGACCTCGATTTATCAACCAAACCACTAAAACTGTGCGGTTCGCCCTGTCACTGCGCCAAGAAGTGGATAAGTGCTGCTAACGTTTGTGTGGGAAAAAGGCTAGACTAAGTGCTCTTTATCTGACGGAGCAGTGAATGAAACCGATGAAAAATCTCGCCCAGTATTACGTTGATCTGTTAGTCAAATTGGGCATTTTACGTTTCTCCATTCTCTTAGCTCTCGCCTTGGTTGCTTTGGCTGTGGTGGTACAAGTGGGGATCACGCTGATCCTCAACGGTTTCGTTGATGATATCGACATTATCCGCTCGGTATTTTTTGGTTTACTTATCACGCCTTGGGCAGTGTACTTTCTTTCTGTAGTGGTCGATCAGCTTGAAGAGTCACGCCAACGCCTCTCGAAATTGGTGTCCAAACTCAAAGACATGCGTTCGCGCGATCAAGAGCTCAATCAAAAACTTCAACAAAACATCGTTAAACTCAATCAAGAAATCGAAGAGCGGATCAAGGCAGAAGAGGCACGCGAAGAAGCGATGACTGACCTTGAAAATGAAGTGTATCAGCGTGAAAAAACCCAAGTGGAATTGGCGGAGCGTACCGCTTTGCTACGCTCTTTCATCGACGCATCTCCCGATTTGATCTATTACCGCAACGCTAAAGGTGAGTTTTCAGGCTGCAACCGAGCAATGGAAGAGCTGACCGGAAAGCGCGAAAGTGAGCTAGTGGGTTTAACGCCTTGGGATGTTTATCGCAAAGAGATTGCTCAATCAATTGTCGAAACGGATCAGCAAGTTTTTAACAACAACACCGCGATTACTTACGAGCAGTGGTTGGAGTACCCTGATGGTCGTAAAAGCTTCTTTGAACTGCGTAAAGTGCCTTTTTACAACAAAGATGGCCGCCATCTTGGCTTGGTCGGTTTTGGCCGTGATATCACCGAGCGTAAACGCCATGAAGAATCATTGGAGAAAGCCAGCCGCGACAAAACCACATTTATTTCTACCATTAGCCATGAGCTACGCACTCCGCTCAATGGTATCGTTGGTTTGAGCCGGATGCTGCTAGATACGCCATTGAGCGGTGAGCAGCGTAAGCATTTACAAACCATCAATGTCAGTGCTGTGACGCTAGGTAATATCTTCAACGATATTATTGATATGGATAAGTTTGACCGCCGTAAATTAGAGCTTTTCCCAGCAGCCCTCAACTTTGAAGAGTTTGTGGCAGAAATTGAAGTGTTGGCGGCCTTAATGGCGGAGCAAAAAGGGTTACGCTTTGATTTAGAACGGTTAACTGACTTGCCTTCTTTAGTGGAAGTGGACTCGACACGTCTGCGTCAAGTGTTATGGAACCTACTCAGTAACGCGATGAAGTTCACCAAAGAGGGCGGTGTGGTGATGACGGTCAGCGCAGAATGCGATGCGCAGCATGCAGAGATCACGATTGAAGTTGAAGATACCGGGATTGGCATTCCGGAAGCGGAACAAGAAAAAATCTTTGCCATGTATTATCAGGTCAAGTCAGGCAAAGATAACTTACATGCGGTGGGCACTGGCATCGGCTTAGCCGTATCACGTCAGTTGATTAAGTTGATGGGTGGCGATATCAGCGTCAACAGTGAAGAGGGTTTTGGCAGCACCTTTACCGTAACGATCCGAGTCCCCTTGTTAGCTGAAGCGCCGATTGAGATTGAGCCACAGGAGCCGCAAACTCAGCTGAATATTTTCATGGTCGAAGACATTGAGCTCAATATTACGGTTGCTCGTTCATTACTTGAAAGTATGGGGCATAAGGTGACGGTCGCCATGACGGGCGAAGAAGCGATCCAAGGCTTTAACCCAACAGAGTACGATCTGGTGTTCCTCGATATTCAGCTACCGGATATGACAGGCTTCGATATCGCTCACTATTACCGCACCCATTACTCCTCATTACCGCCATTAGTGGCATTAACTGCCAATGTATTGAAAGATAAAGAAGAGTATCGCCAAAAAGGGATGGATGCTGCGATAAGCAAACCTTTATCGGTAGCGGCGGTGCGAGAAGTGATTGCGAAGATGACGCAACATCATGCCGGTGAAAGTGTCGCTAAAGCGAAATCAAATAAGGAAAAAGAAGTACCAGACGATCTCTATCAGCAGTTACTGGATCTCGAGATGCTGCAATCCTATGTTGAGATTGTCGGTAGCCAACCCGTGATTGATAGCGTGCACTTATTCGAACAATCCATGCCAGCCTATCTTGCTGTATTGGACTCGAATATGGTGGCCAAAGATCAAGAAGGCATTGTCAGTGAAGCCCATAAAATCAAAGGTGCGGCAGGCTCTGTCGGGTTAAAACGCATTCAAAAGATTGCTCAGAAAGCGCAATCGCCGGAAGCTCCTGCATGGTGGGAGAACATCAGTGACTGGGTGGAAGAGATCAAAAACGAATATCAGTCTGACATTGCTGTATTGAAGCGCTGGCTGATTCAGCAAGCAAACGCAAAGCAGTGATAAAAAAAGACCCTAGCCATTGGCTAGGGTCTTCTCTAATTAGATATAAAAGAAGAGGTTAATCTTCTAAATCACCACAGAAGCGGTAGCCTTCACCGTGAATGGTAGCAATGATTTCTGGCGTACCTGACACAGATTCAAAGTGCTTACGGATACGACGAATCGTTACATCAACAGTGCGGTCGTGTGGTTTGAGTTCACGGCCAGTCATCTTTTTCAGGAGATCGGCACGAGTTTGAATTTTGCCCGGATTTTCACAGAAGTGAAGCAGAGCACGGAACTCAGAACGTGGTAGCTTGTAGCTATCACCATCAGGGCTCACCAGTGAACGGCTGTTGATGTCCAGTTCCCAACCATTAAACACGTATTTTTCAACGCTACGTTTTTCTTCTTGTGTGGTGCCCGCATGCATTGAGCGGCTCAACAAGTTACGTGCGCGAATGGTTAGTTCACGTGGGTTGAAAGGCTTGGTGATGTAATCATCTGCGCCGATCTCTAGGCCCAGAATCTTATCTACTTCATTGTCGCGACCGGTCAGGAACATCAGCGCTACATCCGCTTGTTCACGCAGTTCGCGTGCAAGCAGCAGGCCATTTTTACCTGGCAGGTTGATGTCCATAATCACCAAGTTAATTGGATAATCGGACAGCACTTGGTGCATCTCTTCACCATTGCTGGCCTCAAAAACAGCGTATCCCTCTGCTTCAAAAATACTCTTAAGAGTGTTACGAGTTACTTGCTCGTCTTCGACGATAAGGATCTGCGGGGTTTGCATTAGCGTTACCTAAACTTGTGAAAAAATCGTGCTAGTAGAAGTCATTCTAGGCAAAAAGATTACATACCGGTTAGTGATGTTAACAATAAAGTAAAAAATCTAATTTATGTCACTACTTTTTGTCCGCCATCCTTGGTGTAACTAGTGTTGAGACTCCCATTCTCAAGAGGTTCTACTAGTCTATGGGGCGGATTCTATAATGTTAACAGCATGCTAACAACGCCCGAATGTTAATTCCAATCACTTTGTTGATTTACATCAAGAGTTAGAATGTAACAGATATTAAGAACAATCACGAGTTGTAAAATTACCAAATGATCAAGATTGACGCTAGCCTTTGGCAGGCCTACCAAAGCGTGAAATTTGCCTTTGAAAAGCCAGTAAATTGGCCATTTTACTGCATAATTACCGCATGGAACCCTGAGAGTATTCGCTTGTCAGATGATGAGAATTGCGTAAATAATCAACGTTTACAGCAATGCTTGATCGATTATGATTGGGTGAAAGTGAGGGTAGGAGACGCTCATTTTCACTGGTTTGAAGAGAGTTTTGCGGCCGTAATGCCGCTTTCAGAAGCCCGAAAATTGGCGCAGAGATTTGCTCAAAACGCGATCTATTTTGTACAAGACGGCGACCTTTATCTCTGTTCTTGTGTTGATGAGAGCGAGCTTCATCTCGGGCCAATGGGGAAACAATAGATCTGAAAAATAAAAATCATGGAGGAATGATGAGAGATATAACCCCAGATCTTTGCGATAAGTACGAATCGCAAGTCACCTTACTCAATTTACCGCTGCAAAATTTTGGTCAACGCAGCGCATTTTGGGGCGAAATAGTGACAGTTCGTTGCTATCACGACAACTCTAAAGTACGTGATGTGCTCAGCCAAAATGGCAAGGGCAAAGTATTGGTTGTGGATGGTCACGGTTCATGCCACAAAGCCTTAATGGGTGATCAGTTGGCGATTTTAGCCATCAAAAATGATTGGGAAGGCATAATTATTTACGGCGCAGTGCGTGATGTGGTCGCAATGTCTGAGATGGATTTAGGCATAAAAGCATTAGGCACAAGTCCCTTTAAAACCGAAAAGCGCGGCGCAGGGCAGGTGAATGTCACTTTGACGATGCAAAATCAGATCGTTGAACCGGGCGATTATTTGTATGCCGATTGGAATGGTATTTTGATGTCAGAAACGGCGCTTGATGTAGCTTAAAAGCGAAAACCGACACCAAACTCGACGGCTTGCTGCCATTCTTGGTAGTCCAGCGTGGCATGCAAGTCGAGATTTTCGGTTAATTTTAATCGGCTCGACAATTCGGCTGATACCACGGCTTCTTGGTTTTTACTTTCCACCTTGGGTGAGGCAATTAAGGTGCTTTTGAACGAGAGACGTTCGGTAAATTGATAGCCAATGCCACTCAACCAACCTTGCGCCCCATTATCCAACCGATTATGAATGCGAGCACCGACATAAAGGTCGATATCGTTAAACAGGTTATAAGCGTAACCACCATCAATCGTCCAACTATCAAAGCTTTGGCTGCTGTTATCGCTGGCAATAAATAATTTGTGCGGCGAGGCATTGCTCTCTGAGGGCAAGGCAGGAAGCAGCTCTGCTCCGGCAAATGGAGCCATTAAGGTTATCAAACAGAAAAAAGCAGTTTTCACGATAGCCCCGGATGTACCAGCCAAGATTGATAGGTACGCTCAATTTAAGCATAAAAACACATACATTCCACAAAGAGTTTTATAGCATTTTGTTATTTCTATATAGGCAGATTGTTGGTGGCTTGCTATCTGGTTGTGCCGATTGAAAAACTCATGATGACATCCCTAGATGAATGCGCAGGTTAAATTGTGGCGTTATTGACGAGGCTCGCCCTTTTAATTACAGCATCAGCCTATTTTGAGCGTGATACGCTCACTAGTTGCCCACTTATCACCTCAAGTCGTTTGAGTATGCACAGTCGAAGATTTTTAAAATCCTCAATAAAAAAAGCAGATTTTCGTTGACGACTTGAACGCAAATGAGTTAAACGTATTTGCAAGCAAACACACAGATAGACAGAAAAACCGTTATGTTGAATCACAGCCTAATCGTAATGACCACCATTATTACCATTACCGACACGTCGCATGTTGGGGCAGGCTGCTGAGCGCAAAATTTCACAAAAAAGGCCTGTATCCCAACCGATACAGGCCTTTTTTTATACCCGCTTTTTATGCATTTGGAGGAAGGGATGCGAGTATTAAAGTTTGGAGGTTCATCGCTGGCGGATCCGGAGCGTTTTCTACGCGCTGCCGATATCATCGCGAATAACGCACAGCAGGAAGAGGTGGCCGTTGTCCTCTCTGCTCCGGGAAAAACCACCAATAAATTGGTGGCAGTGATTGAAAGTGCTTTACGTCAGGGAGCGGTGGAACCGCAAATTGTAGAGCTGGAAAGTTCTTTTTATGCCTTGCTTGATGGCATTAAAGCCCAGTTACCGAATTTGAATGACAGTGCTTATCAACAGCAAGTGCACTCTTCCATGACTCAGTTACGCCAGTTTGTGCATGGCATTACGTTGCTCGGTATGTGTCCAGATAATGTGAATGCGCGCATTATCAGTAAAGGTGAACGCGTTTCCATTCAATTGATGAAAGCGGTGATGGAAGCCAAAGGTCTGCCAGCGAATTTGGTTGATCCCGTTAAATACCTGCTTGCCAAAGGGGATCATCTTGAAGCCATGGTCGATGTGGAAATTTCGACTCAGCGTTTCAGACAAGCACCATTACCGCAACAGCACGTCAATATCATGCCGGGCTTTACTGCGGGTAATGCGCAAGGTGAGTTGGTCTGTTTAGGGCGTAACGGTTCGGATTACTCAGCCGCAGTACTGGCTGCCTGTTTACGCGCGGATTGCTGCGAGATTTGGACGGATGTGGATGGCGTTTACAACTGTGATCCACGTTTAGTGGATGATGCGCGTCTTTTGAAATCCCTTAGTTATCAAGAGGCGATGGAGCTTTCTTACTTCGGAGCATCTGTGCTGCATCCGAAGACCATTGCACCGATTGCTCAATTTCAAATCCCTTGCCTGATCAAAAACAGCTTCAATCCACAAGGTGCGGGCACCTTGATTGGCCAAGACACTGGCGAAGATAAACTCGCGATCAAAGGTATTACCACTCTGAGCAATCTCACTATGGTCAACGTTTCTGGTCCAGGAATGAAAGGCATGGTGGGGATGGCGAGCCGCGTGTTTGGCGCGATGTCTGCGGCCGATGTGTCGATCGTGCTTATCACTCAATCTTCTTCGGAATACAGCATCAGTTTCTGTATCGAAGCACAACATAAAGCTTTGGCACAGCAAGCGCTGGCGGATACATTTGAGCTGGAACTCAAAGATGGCCTGCTTGAGCCGGTTGAGTTTGTCGATAACGTCGCCATCATCACGCTGGTTGGTGATGGTATGCGTACTTCGCGCGGCGTGGCCTCGCAATTCTTTGCTTCACTTGCCGAAGTGCATGTTAACGTGATTGCGATTGCCCAAGGCTCTTCTGAGCGTGCGATTTCAGCGGTGATCCCCGATGATAAGATTTCAGAAGCGATCAAAGCTTGTCACGAAAACCTCTTCAACTCTAAACACTTTTTAGATGTGTTTGTGGTCGGTGTTGGTGGCGTGGGCGGTGAGTTGGTGGATCAAATTCAGCGTCAACAAGCCAAGCTTGCGGAAAAAGGCATCATGATGCGCGTTTGTGGCCTCGCTAACAGTAAAGGCATGCTGCTTGATAGCCAAGGCTTGCCGTTGGAGCAGTGGCGCGATCGTATGGTCAATGCGGATCAAGCGCTCAGTTTAGAGAATCTGGTGGCTTTGGTGCAGCGTAATCACATCATTAACCCAGTATTGGTGGATTGCACGTCCAGTGATGAGATTGCTAACCAGTATGCGGATTTCCTCGCCGCGGGTTTCCATGTGGTGACCCCGAACAAGAAAGCCAATACCGCTAGCATGAGTTATTACCATCAGCTACGTAATGTGGCGCGTCATTCACGTCGCAAATTGATGTACGAAACCACGGTTGGCGCGGGTCTGCCCGTTATCGAAAACTTGCAAAACCTAATTGCAGCAGGGGATGAGCTGGAAAAATTCAGCGGTATTCTCTCAGGTTCTCTCTCCTTTATCTTTGGTAAATTGGATGAAGGCATGACCTTGAGCCAAGCAACGCAGCTTGCTAAAGAGAAAGGCTTTACAGAGCCAGATCCGCGCGATGATCTCTCTGGTATGGATGTGGCGCGTAAGTTACTGATTTTGGCCCGTGAAGCGGGGTACGAATTGGAGCTGAGCGATGTGGATGTTGAACAAGCTCTGCCCGCGGGCTTTGATGCATCAGGCAGTGTTGAGGAGTTCATCGCTCGTTTACCGCAAGCGGATGCCGCATTTGCTGAGCGAGTAGCGCAAGCCAAAGCCGAAGGCAAAGTGCTGCGCTATGTGGCGCAAATCGTCGATGGACAGTGCCAAGTGCGGATTGTCGCGGTTGATGAAAATGATCCTATGTTCAAAGTCAAAGAAGGTGAAAACGCGCTGGCTTTCTACAGCCGTTACTATCAGCCAATCCCATTGGTATTACGTGGTTACGGCGCGGGTTCTGAAGTGACTGCTGCAGGCGTGTTCTCAGATGTGATGCGTACACTCGGTTGGAAATTAGGGGTTTAATAAAAATGAGTTCAGGTGACATGAGTGTTGTGGTGTACGCACCCGCTTCCATCGGTAATGTCAGTGTCGGATTTGATGTGTTGGGGGCTGCTGTGTCCCCGATTGATGGCACGTTACTCGGCGACCGAGTGAAAGTGGAAACTGGCGCAGAGGCCTTCACACTGAAAACGGCGGGACGATTTGTCGATAAGCTTCCCGCTAATCCGCAAGAAAACATTGTGTATGATTGCTGGCAAGTATTCGCGCGTGAGCTAGAGAAAAAATCGGTGGTACTGAAGCCGCTGACCATGACGCTAGAAAAAAATATGCCGATTGGTTCAGGATTGGGCTCTAGTGCTTGCTCGATTGTCGCGGCTCTGGATGCGTTGAATCAGTTTCACGCCAGTCCGCTTGATGAAACCGAGCTTCTGGCTCTAATGGGAGAAATGGAAGGCAAGATCTCTGGCAGTATTCACTATGACAACGTTGCTCCCTGCTATTTAGGCGGTGTGCAGCTCATGCTTGAAGAGCTTGGCATCATTAGTCAATCCGTACCGAGTTTTGATGACTGGTATTGGGTGATGGCCTATCCGGGGATCAAGGTGTCCACGGCGGAAGCGCGTGCCATTTTGCCTGCACAGTATCGCCGCCAAGATATCGTGGCGCATGGCCGCTATCTGGCAGGATTTATTCACGCTTGCCATACTCAGCAGCCTGAACTAGCGGCAAAAATGATCAAAGACGTGATTGCCGAACCCTATCGTGAGAAACTGCTGCCGGGTTTTGCCAAAGCACGCAGCTACGCCGCTTCGGCTGGCGCACTGGCAACGGGCATCTCGGGCAGTGGTCCGACTTTGTTTAGCGTGTGCAAAGAACAAGCGGTGGCTGAACGTGTGGCACGTTGGCTTGAGCAAAACTATGTGCAAAATGAAGAAGGATTCGTCCACATTTGTCGTCTAGACAAGCAAGGTTCGAAAGTAACAGGAAGTGAGCTATGAAGCTGTACAACATAAAAGAAAATGATGAACAAGTCTCCTTTGGTCAAGCCGTTCGCCAAGGGTTAGGCCGCAATCAAGGCCTGTTTTTTCCGGCACAATTGCCGAAGTTTGACGATATTGATGCGCTATTGGCTGAAGATTTCGTCTCTCGTAGCAGCAAGATTTTATCGGCGTTGATTGGCGATGAACTGCCTGCGGATAAAATTCGCGCTATGGTGGATTCCGCTTTTCAATTCGCAGCACCGATTGCCAAAGTGAAAGAGGGGGTTTACGCGCTCGAATTGTTCCACGGGCCAACGCTGGCGTTTAAAGACTTTGGTGGCCGCTTTATGGCCCAGTCTCTGGCGGCGGTCTCGAACGGCGGAAAAATCACGATTTTGACGGCGACATCGGGTGATACCGGTGCGGCTGTTGCGCATGCTTTTTATGGCATGCCAGACATCAATGTTGTGATCCTCTACCCGAAAGGCAAAATCAGCCCGCTGCAAGAAAAGCTGTTCTGCACATTAGGTAAAAACATTCACACTGTGGCGATCCATGGTGATTTTGATGCGTGCCAAGCACTGGTGAAACAAGCTTTTGATGACGCAGAGCTGCGCCAACAAATCGGTTTGAATTCGGCCAACTCAATCAACATCAGCCGTTTGATGGCGCAAATCTGTTACTACTTTGAAGCCGCTGCGCAGATGAGCAAAGCCGAGCGTGAAAATCTGGTGATTTCAGTGCCTAGCGGTAACTTTGGTAACTTAACCGCAGGGCTATTAGCCAAAGCACTGGGTTTACCCGTGAAGCGCTTTATCGCGGCAACTAATGCCAATGATACAGTGCCACGTTACTTGGATACGGGACGTTGGGAACCCAAACCCACGGTCGCGACCACATCAAATGCGATGGATGTGAGCCAACCGAACAACTGGCCGCGTATCGAAGAGCTCTGCCAACGTATGGGATGGGGCTTAGAAACGCTGGGCAAAGGCGCCGTTTCTGACGAGGAAAGTGCGCAAGCCGTACAAGAACTTTACGATCTAGGCTACTTGTGTGAACCGCATGGTTCGATTGCTTATCGTGTATTGGAAGAGCAACGCCAGCCGCAAGATACGGGGCTGTTCTTATGTACCGCGCATCCCGCCAAATTCAAAGAAGTGGTGGATGAGATTTTAGGTACCGACATTGATCTACCAGCGCCATTGGCAAAACATGCGGCGATGGAATTGCTCTCACAAGAACTGAATGCCGATTTCGCAGCGCTGCGTGCGTTACTGGTGAATGTGAAATAATCCGCGGATCTGAGAAAGCGAAGATAATAAAAAACGGTGCTCATTGAGCACCGTTTTAGTCTGGATTCTTTACTGACGATTACAGAGATTCAGTGAAAGTACGCGCGATAACGTCGCGTTGCTGCTCAGCAGTCAGAGAGTTGAAACGCACGGCGTAGCCAGAAACACGGATAGTCAGCTGTGGGTATTTTTCTGGATGCGCAACCGCATCTTCCAGAGTTTCACGCTTCAGTACGTTTACGTTCAGGTGTTGACCACCTTCGATGCGTGGTGCCGCTTCGATAGCCACTTCACGGCTTTCGAATTGACCAAGATCGTTGATGCTAACCACTTGATCAGCTTCAAAGCCTTTCAGCGCAGCAACACAGCGTGCTTCATTCTTTTCGCTATCTAGCAACCAGATAGAGTTCAGTAGGTCGTCGTTAGCAGCTTTAGTGATTTGGATACCTTGGATCATCGCTTTCTCCTAGTCCACATCAAGTGGCGTTATTGGTGTTAATTTTCAGATCTTGTTGAGCTGGCTATTATATAGCAAATATCCATACTGCCGATATTGATTTAGGTCAAATTACAACAAAAACCTTTTTTATACTAAGGTTTGGTTTTTTGATTTGTATCAATAAATTCTTTAAAAACAATGCTGATTAAATTTATTTTAAATAATAAAAAATAGTTAAGCTGTATTTTGTTGTAATTTTACTACAAATTTGTAATCCAACTTGACCCGTGTCAGAGAAAATCAGAAAGTTAGCGCTGTGAACTGAAAGTCCGAAGTCATTTAGCAACAATAAGAAGTCGTAATATGTATGAGAAGTTAATAGGGGCACATGTATCTGCCTCTGGTGGTGTCGAGCTAGCGCCAGTTCGAGCTCATGAAATCGGAGCGAATGCTTTTGCTCTCTTCACCAAAAACCAGCGCCAATGGGCGGCTAAGCCACTTGAAGCGAGCAGCATTCGTGCTTTCAAAGCCAATTGTAAAAAATGGGGATTTGGCAGTGAGGCGATTTTGCCGCACGACTCTTATCTGATTAATTTAGGGGCTCCGGAGCCCGAGAAGCTCGACAAATCACGAGCCGCTTTTGTGGATGAAATGCTGCGTTGTGATCAGTTAGGGTTAACTTTGCTTAACTTTCATCCCGGTAGTCATTTACAGCAGGTCTCTGAAGAGGCGTGTTTAGCGACAATTGCTGAGTCAATTAATCTTGCGCATCGTCAAGTACCGAATGTGATTGCGGTGATTGAAAATACCGCAGGGCAGGGGAGTAACTTAGGTTGGCGTTTTGAGCATCTGGCGGCAATCATTGACCAAGTTGAGGATAAAGAGCGGGTTGGCGTATGCCTAGATACTTGCCACACCTTTGCCGCAGGGTATGACTTGCGTACGAAAGCCGCGTGTGATGAGACATTCGCTGAGTTTGAGCGAGTGGTCGGTATGCACTATTTGCGCGCAATGCACATCAATGATTCAAAAGGCAAGCTGGCTAGCCGCGTTGACCGCCATCATTCCTTAGGTATGGGAGAGATTGGCTGGGAGTGTTTTGAATATATCGCGCAAGATACTCGATTTAACGGTATCCCTCTGATTTTAGAAACGATTGATCCTGATATTTGGGCGACTGAGATCGCAACGCTACGCAAATTTTCGACGCAAAAAGAGAATTAATCGGCAAACTTCACAGATTTGGCATCTTTCTTTCATCATGCTCAGGGTCAGCGTTGTAAGAAGGATGCCGCTATGAACTCATTAACTCAAACTGCTTCACCCAGTTCCAGACCCGCCGCTCGTCGCCCGGTTCCTAATCGACACGTAAATGGGCAAGGGCATCATCGTGCCCCACAGCCGCAAAAACCGCATTAAGATAACAAAAACCGTATTCAGATGAATGGCTAAGCAATCTCTCTTTTTAACAGGATAGCGAGGTTGCCTTCAGCTTGTGAATATTGAAGTCGGTGCACTTATTTTCGCTTAGCTGCAACTGAGCGTGGTTTGGGTATACAATACCAACAGAAATCATAATTTAAGGTATTGATATGTCTGAATCACTGACGTGGCATGATGTCATTGGTAATGAAAAGCAGCAGGCTTACTTTCAACAAACTCTGCAATTTGTCGAAAGCCAGCGTCAAGCCGGAAAAGTTATCTATCCTCCCGCTAAAGATGTGTTTAACGCCTTTCGCTTTACCGAGTTTGGTGAGGTGAAAGTGGTGATCTTGGGGCAAGATCCTTATCACGGCCCGAATCAGGCGCATGGTTTGTGTTTCTCTGTGCTACCGGGTGTCAAAACTCCGCCCTCGTTAGTCAATATTTATAAAGAGTTAGCGCAAGATATCCCAGGGTTTCAAATTCCACCTCATGGCTACCTACAAAGTTGGGCACAGCAGGGCGTTTTGCTACTCAACACCGTATTGACTGTTGAACAAGGTATGGCCCATTCTCATGCGAATACTGGCTGGGAAACCTTCACGGATCGTGTGATTGACGCCTTGAATCAACACCGAAATGGGTTGATCTTCCTATTGTGGGGATCGCACGCGCAGAAAAAGGGCCAGATGATCGATCGTCAGCGTCATCATGTCTTGATGGCTCCGCACCCTTCACCGCTCTCGGCGCACAGGGGGTTTTTAGGATGTCAGCATTTTTCTAAAACGAATCAATTGCTGCAAGCGCAAGGTTTTACTTCTATTGATTGGCAACCCAAACTGGATGTTTATCCTCTTCCTACTTGAAGCTGCTGCGGTGTTGGCTACAGTCGCTCACCCCATAGTCGTACCTATTGCTCATGGGGATGATGAGAGCCATCCTGGCTCTCATCAAAGACCAGCCTCAGGCTGTGTAAATTTGTCACTCACTTGCCGCCGACCTACAACTCCAAGCAATTTGGGGATAGGATAGTTTGATTGGCTGATTGGCTGATTGGCTGATTGGCTGATTGGCGTTTTTTCGACCAGTTTCAAAGCGGATCCATCAATCCTTATGTACACTTTACCTTAGTACAAGTATGGAGATTGATAAGATGATGATGGAACGAATCCGCCGCGAGCACAGCTATATGGTGCGTTTGTTGTCGATTTTACGCCACAAATTGGATCTGGTGAAAAGCGAACAACCGATCAACTATAGCCTGCTGAAAGAAATCGTCGATTATTTAGCGAGCCATTCAGAGAAAGTGCATCACCCGAAAGAGGACATTCTGTACCGCCACTACATGACACATTACGGTGATGAGCAGCAAGTGGCCAATTTGGAGCGAGAACATCAAGAGTTGGCGCAAATTACCCATCAGTTTCTCGATGTCATGGAGATGATTTTAAACGACGCGGTTGTGCCTCAAGATGTGTTTATTGAGCAGTTGGAAGCTTTTTTACAAGGCCAAAAAAGGCATTTAGAGTTGGAAGAACAATCGATTTTGCCATTGATTAATCAAACGTTTGAATTAGATGATTGGCAGAGTGTCGAGTTGCAATGGCAAGGCAACGAGGATGACCCAGTATTCGGCGAAACGATTGCTGAGCGTTATGCGCTTTTGGCTCGCCGTGTTCGTAAAAGCGAGAGTGAATACACCTAGCCAATCAAGACGCACCACGCTCGACAGCCCTAGTTTTGTGTACTGCGGATCCGCATAGAGATGTTTTTTGTGTATGGTGCTTTTCGGTTAAAGTCATAAAAACAACAAAGGCACGTGAAACGTGCCTTTGTTGTTCAATCCTTTAAATTTTAATGTCATCTGCATTGAGGCAGACATCCATATCCAGCAATTCTTTTTCTAGTCGTTTACGATCTCGAATTGCTTCGATCTCACGCCACATTCTTTTTACAGGTTTAGAACGGCTAGTACGAATTTTAGAGATTTCCATTTCCAACAGCTCATCAAAGTGCAGTTCGTCCATAAGTCGCCTCATTATTGTTGTCATCATTCCTTGAGTGCTCTCTAAATAGCACACCTTGGCGAAGCGTAACTATGATTTGTTTCTCATTTGTTTCGTTTTAATGAAGCTTTAGTGAGCTTTTGAATCGAATTTCACAGTTTTAGCCGAGTGTTATCGATGAAAATCTGAACAAAAAATTTAAGCAATCGATTAAATGAGCGATTTTTTTGTGTTGCTGAAATGTTGGTTTTTACGTTGCACGGAATTGTGCTGGTTGTTTTTTGTACGAACAAACGTGAAATATGACACTCTCCTGACAAAATTTACTGGTTCGCACAGGCATGCTGCGATTCCCAAAGCGTGAGATTTCATTCATGCAACAAAGCATTTGCGGTGAATAAATGCACTTATTTGTATTCTTTGTGTTGGTGTTTTGTTTTTTATTGGTGACTCAAATGGTTTTGTTGATGTTAATAAAGCGTGATTTTAAGGTGAAAAATAACATTTTAATGAAATTTTGTTCATATTGATTTTTGCTGATTGAGGTTGCATTATCCGCCCGTCAAAAAATAAGCTGGGCACTTTTCGAGGTCTCTTCTGCTCGATAGTGCCATGACATACACGGCAAAAAGATAATCTCAATACCGTATCCGTGTAACAGAAACTCTTACTCATCGGAGTCAGAGCAGCTCATCACTCTATGCGAGGTTCCTGTGACAGACTTAATTAATTTAATGAATGACCTACTATGGGGTTCCATCTTGGTATACCTATTGGTCGGGGTCGGTATCTACTTTACTTTGCGATTGGGTTTTATCCAATTTCGTCATTTCACCCACACTTTTACCGTCCTCAAAAATAGCCGTAAAGCGGATAACGCTGGCATCTCCTCTTTCCAAGCGTTATGTACCAGCCTTGCCGCACGTGTCGGTACGGGCAACATGGCGGGGGTTGCGGTTGCTTTAACCGCGGGTGGCCCTGGTGCCATCTTCTGGATGTGGTTGATTGCCATGCTAGGTATGGCCACTTCTTTTGCTGAAAGTACTTTAGCCCAGTTGTATAAAACACGCGATAAAGACGGTAATTACCGCGGCGGTCCAGCGTATTACATGGAGAAAGGCCTTGGTATGCGTTGGATGGGGGTGCTGTTCTCCATCTTTCTGATCATTGCCTTTGGTTTGGTGTTTAACGCGGTGCAAGCCAACTCAATCACCAATGCGATGAAAACGGCTTTCGGTTTTGAACCCATGCTGATCGGTATTGGTATCGTGTTGCTGACCGCTTTCGTGATTTTTGGTGGTATCCGTAAGATTGCACGGACGGCAGAGCTGATTGTGCCTTTCATGGCGTTTGCTTATCTGGCGATTGCTCTGTTTGTCGTGGCCATGAATTATGAGAAAGTGCCTGATGCTATCGGTCTCATTTTCAAAAGTGCCTTCGGTCTACAAGAAGCGGCTGCAGGTGGCCTAGGCTATGCGATTGCGCAAGCCATGATCAACGGTGTAAAGCGTGGCTTGTTCTCAAACGAAGCCGGTATGGGTTCTGCGCCTAATGCCGCTGCCTCTGCAACGCCGTATCCTCCACACCCAGCTTCACAAGGTTACGTGCAAATGCTTGGCGTGTTCATTGATACGATTGTGATCTGTACCGCGACAGTGGCGATCATTCTTATGTCGGGTGAGTATGTACCGCACGGTGAGTTAACCGGCATTGAACTTACTCAGCGTGCCTTAAGTTCACAAGTCGGTGAGTGGGGAAGTATCTTTATCGCGTTTGCGATCTTCTTCTTTGCTTTCACTTCGATCATTGCCAACTACTCGTATGCTGAAACCAACCTGATTTTCCTTGAGCACAACAATAAGAAAGGCTTAGTGCTGTTTCGTCTCGTGTTCTTAGGTATGGTTATGTTTGGTTCGTTGGCGACATTGCCAACGGTATGGGCGATGGCGGATGTCTCGATGGGCTTGATGGCGATTGTGAACTTGGTGGCTATCCTCTTGCTCTCTGGCATCGTGATTAAACTGGCGAAAGATTACAACCGCCAGCTAGATGCCGGCAAAGTACCGACCTTTGATGCCAATGATTACCCAGAGCTGAAATCTCAGCTTGAAGATGGCATTTGGGATAACAACAAAGCGTCATAGACAGCGCCGATGTCAGAAATTGAAAAAGCCATGCAGACACCGCATGGCTTTTTTTGTACCCTAGCTTGCGTCATCTTATAAAAAATCTAATCACTTGGAATAACGGCCAGTGCTGTCGTTTCAAGTCGGTTGGCAACACGCTCAACAAAAGATAGGAATTATTATGCTGATTGTCGTTTCACCTGCGAAAACGCTGGATTATGAATCTCCCGTTTCAACCTCAAACTTTACGCAGCCTGAATTAAACGCGCATTCGGCAGAGTTAATTCAAGTCTGTCGTACTTTGTCATCACAGGATGTTTCTGAGCTGATGAGCGTCAGCGATAAAATAGCCGGACTCAATGTGGCTCGATTTGCACAGTGGAGTGAAACCTTCACTCTTGATAACGCACGGCAGGCGATTTTCGCTTTCAAAGGTGATGTGTACACCGGGCTGGAAGCGGAAACACTCTCGACCCAAGATTTGGATTTTGCCCAGCAACATCTGCGTATGCTCTCTGGCTTGTATGGCGTTTTGCGCCCGCTGGATTTGATGCAACCTTATCGCCTAGAAATGGGCACAAAATTAGCCAACGCTCGTGGTGCGAATCTGTATCAGTTTTGGGGAGACATTATTACGGAGAAGCTCAATCAAGCGATTGAAGCACAAGGTGATAATGTACTGGTAAACCTTGCCTCTAATGAGTATTTCAAAGCGGTCAATCCGAAGCGACTGAACGCGCAAATTGTGACGCCAATCTTTAAAGATGCCAAAAATGGCCAATATAAAATCATCAGCTTCTTTGCTAAGAAAGCACGCGGCATGATGGCTCGCTACATCATTGAAAATCAAATTAAATCCGTAAAGAATTTAGAAGGTTTCAACACTGCGGGCTACTATTTTGTGGCAAGTGAATCAACACCAACCGAGTTGGTGTTTAAACGCGAAGAGCAATAACCTCCAAGGTTCAAAAGAAGGAACACATGATGTGGTTATGGTTAAAACGTTGGATTGCAAAATACGATGCTTGGTGCCAAAGCATGGGGTTAACACCGGGGCAAAAGCGCAGTTGTGTTCCTTATCGAAAAGATCCTGCCAATGAACGAGACGATTCCACCTCCGCTTGAATGGGCGTTGTTTGACACCCATTGCCACTTTGATTTTCCTCCGTTTACTGCCACCCCTGAGCTTGAGTTGCAAAAAGCGGCGCAGCATGGGGTTAGACGGCTCGTCGTGCCATCGATTGGGCCGCAAGATTGGCAGGCCGTGACTGAGCTTGCGCAGCGCTTTCCCTCGACCATCTACTATGCGTTGGGATTTCATCCGCTCTATTTAGATGCCTCTTCCCCGACCTATTTACCTGCGTTAGAAAAGGCTTTAATGCAGGCGGAACAGGCTTGTGTGGCAGTTGGAGAGTGCGGTTTAGATGGCATGATAGACGTTGATGTGACGCTACAAGAGCAGATGCTGATCGCCCAACTCTCTATGGCTTCACAGACAAAACTGCCCGTAATTCTACATAGCCGACGTACTCACAATCGATTGTTACAGTTGTTGAAACAGCAGCGCTTTCAACAAGGCGGTGTGCTGCATGCTTTTTCTGGCAGTGTGCAAGAAGCGCAGCAGTTTGTTGATTTGGGGTTTAAGATTGGTGTGGGAGGCCTCATCACTTACCCAAGAGCCAATAAAACTCGGCAAGCTATTGCTGCACTACCTGTGGAGCACATAGTGTTAGAGACGGATGCACCAGATATGCCATTGAATGGTTTTCAAGGTCAGGCTAACCATCCGGCTCAATTAGCCAGGGTTTTAGAAACGCTCGCTGAGCTTAAAGGCGTTCCGGTGCAATATCTCGCACCAATCTTATGGAAAAGCAGCCAAACTCTGTTTGGCTTGTGTGAACAAAACCGAAACAAGATGTAGCGTTAATGACGCATCTGTCACTAAAGGGTGAGTACTGTCACAGATATTAGTGAACGCGTGATGAATCTTATTCGAAAGTGTGAATCCTGCATTACTTTCTCTCGGTGCCCGTGAGTATAATTGCCCCCGCTTAATCGCTCCATTTTGTAACACGCCAACATTAAACTAATAAGGAAGTCATAAACTATGAGCCTGTTTATGAGCCTCATCGGCATGGCAGTTCTGCTAGGAATCGCAGTACTACTGTCAAGTAACCGTAAAGCTATCAATCTAAGAACTGTGGGTGGCGCTTTTGCTATCCAATTTTCACTGGGTGCATTTATTCTGTATGTACCTTGGGGCCAAGAGCTACTTCGTGGCTTTTCGGATGCCGTATCGAATGTTATTAACTACGGTAACGATGGTACTTCATTCCTCTTCGGTGGACTGGTATCAGGCAAAATGTTTGAAGTGTTTGGCGGCGGCGGCTTTGTTTTCGCATTCCGCGTACTACCAACACTGATCTTCTTCTCAGCACTGATTTCTGTACTGTACTACCTGGGTGTTATGCAATGGGTCATCAAGATTCTTGGTGGTGGCTTACAAAAAGCACTGGGTACTTCACGTGCGGAATCTATGTCTGCTGCAGCAAACATTTTCGTTGGTCAAACTGAAGCACCATTAGTGGTTCGTCCATTCGTTCCAAAAATGACTCAATCTGAGCTGTTTGCAGTAATGTGTGGTGGCTTGGCTTCTATCGCAGGTGGTGTACTTGCGGGCTACGCTTCTATGGGCGTTAAGATCGAATACTTGGTGGCGGCGTCATTCATGGCGGCACCGGGTGGTCTATTGTTCGCAAAACTGATCATGCCAGAAACTGACAAACCACAAGATAATGAAGACATTACTCTTGACGGTGGTGACGACAAACCGGCTAACGTGATCGATGCGGCTGCTGGCGGTGCTTCTGCTGGTCTGCAACTTGCTCTGAACGTAGGTGCAATGTTGATTGCTTTTATCGGTTTGATTGCTCTGATCAACGGCATGTTGGGTGGCATCGGTGGTTGGTTCGGTATGCCTGAGCTGAAACTGGAAATGCTACTGGGCTGGGTGTTTGCTCCTCTGGCTTTCCTGATTGGCGTTCCTTGGAACGAAGCAACCGTTGCGGGTGAGTTCATTGGTTTAAAAACCGTTGCGAACGAATTCGTTGCTTACTCTCAGTTTGCACCTTACCTAACGGAAGCAGCACCAGTGGTTCTGTCTGAGAAGACCAAAGCGATCATCTCTTTCGCTCTGTGTGGTTTTGCGAACCTTTCTTCTATTGCAATTCTACTTGGTGGTTTGGGTAGCTTGGCACCTAAGCGTCGTGGCGACATCGCTCGTATGGGTGTTAAAGCGGTTATCGCAGGTACTCTATCTAACCTGATGGCAGCGACCATCGCTGGCTTCTTCCTCTCTTTCTAATTCATAGAGACAGAGTTTTATAGACGCCGTTTAAATTCACCCCGTAGCAAGTGATTGCTGCGGGGTGTTTTGCTTTTAGGTGCCCCGAGTTTTAGGGGGAGGTCTAGGGGTAATGTTGTAATGGATTGCAGATCTGAAGCCTTGTGTGGTAAGGGATTGCCCTTTAAATTTCAGCTGTTTTTTTGAGATACAAACCGTTTGCGCTTCGCGCAGCACTACCGTTTTGCGACAAATATCTATACTGTAGCCATGGATAAAAAACGAGTGGATTGACGATGGAATACACCACGCGTTTGACCGTGAGCTTAGGCTCAGGTGGCGGGCTTATCTAATGGAATATGGATGAGTTTTCGCTGGCTCTCAGCATGACTAAGAGTATGATGAGCGCCGGAGGCAATCGCATTGCCTGTATGCAGTAAAATACCGCAAACGCAGATTGTTGTGCCATTGACCAAACTGGTACTGTGCGGTGACAAGGATAGCAATTGGTGCATGAGCACCGAGTCTTCAAGGAACCAAGTCCGTTCATTTATGGCTGCTCAGCAGAAAATAGCACTCTGCTGGGGAGTGAACTAGATGACTATATTGATCGGAGATAGAAATGAGCGAATTAAAAGTAGCAGCTCTACGTGCACTGAAACTGATGGATCTCACCACGTTGAATGACAACGATACGGATGCCAAAGTGATCCAACTTTGTCATGATGCGAAAAGTCCAGTCGGCAACACGGCTGCCATCTGTATTTACCCTCGCTTTATTCCTATTGCTAAGAAGACACTTCGCGAGCAAGGAACCCCTGAAATCCGTATTGCTACGGTAACCAATTTCCCTCACGGTAATGACGATATTGAAATCGCCGTTGCTGAAACGAAAGCCGCTGTTGCTTACGGTGCTGATGAAGTGGATGTGGTATTCCCATATCGCGCTCTGATCGCAGGCAACGAGCAAGTCGGTTTTGAACTGGTGAAACAGTGTAAAGCGGCTTGTGGCGACAAAGTGCTACTGAAAGTGATCATCGAAACCGGTGAGCTGAAAGAAGAAGCGCTGATCAAAAAGGCCTCTCAAATCTGTATTGAAGCAGGCGCAGATTTCATCAAAACCTCAACCGGCAAAGTGCCAGTGAATGCGACACCAGAATATGCGCGCATGATGCTGGAAGTGATCCGTGATATGGGCGTAGCCAAAACCGTCGGTTTCAAACCCGCCGGTGGTGTTCGTACCGCAGAAGATGCGCAGCAATATCTGGCGATGGCTGATGAGATCCTCGGTGGTGATTGGGCGGACAGCCGTCACTACCGCTTTGGTGCATCAAGCCTACTGACCAACCTTCTGAATACATTAGAAGTGACAGACCAAAAGGCAGATCCTGCCGCTTACTAATATCCATTGTGTCTGAGAGCAGCGCGAGGCTTCGCGCTGCTTAACCTCTTTACACTACGCAGTTTCTTTGGGAACTGGGAGGCAGCTATGTCTTTATCTCAAGCAAAGTATTTACCTCAAGAAATTATCCGCAGAAAGCGTGATGGTGAAGTTCTCACCAACGATGAAATCAACTTCTTCATTCAAGGTGTAGCGAATAACACCGTCTCTGAAGGGCAAATTGCCGCGTTTGCGATGGCGATTTTTTTCCGTGAAATGACTATGCCTGAGCGTATTGCACTGACGTGCGCGATGCGCGATTCCGGTATGGTGATTGATTGGAGCCACATGAATTTTGATGGTCCGATTGTCGATAAACACTCCACGGGCGGCGTGGGCGATGTGACCTCACTGATGCTTGGCCCTATGGTGGCAGCCTGTGGCGGTTATGTGCCGATGATTTCTGGTCGCGGCCTTGGTCACACCGGGGGGACGCTCGACAAACTTGAAGCCATCCCCGGCTATAACATTACCCCAACCAATGACGTGTTTGGCAAAGTGACCAAACAAGCCGGCGTGGCGATCATCGGCCAAACTGGTGATCTGGCTCCGGCGGATAAGCGTGTGTACGCAACGCGTGATATCACCGCGACGGTGGATAATATCTCGCTGATCACCGCTTCAATTCTTTCTAAGAAACTGGCGGCTGGCCTTGAATCGCTCGTGATGGATGTGAAAGTTGGATCAGGTGCTTTCATGCCAACTTACGAAGCATCTGAAGAGCTCGCCAAATCGATCGTGGCAGTGGCGAACGGCGCTGGCACCAATACCACGGCGATTTTAACTGATATGAACCAAGTACTGGCATCCTCTGCTGGTAACGCAGTGGAAGTGCGTGAAGCAGTACGTTTCCTCATCGGCGAATACCGTAATCCGCGTCTGTTGGAAGTCACTATGGCGTCGTGTGCCGAAATGTTGGTACTTGGCAAGTTAGCCAAAGATACCGCGCAAGCGCGTGAGAAACTGCAAGCAGTACTGGATAACGGCCAAGCCGCCGATCGTTTTGGCAAAATGGTCGCAGGCCTCGGTGGCCCAAGCGATTTTGTTGAAAACTACGACAAGTATCTTGCGAAAGCTGAGATTATTCGCCCAGTTTACGCTCAGCAATCTGGCGTGATTTCTGCGATGGATACCCGTGCCATCGGCATGGCGGTGGTGGGAATGGGCGGTGGCCGCCGCGTGGCGACCGATCGTATCGATTACGCTGTCGGCTTTGATCAGTTTATCCGTCTGGGTGAAATCGCCGACAACAACAAACCTTTAGCAATGATTCATGCCCGCAATGAAGAGCAGTGGCAACAAGCTGCCAATGCACTACAAAGTGCGATTAAAGTGGGCGGTGATTACGTACCAACACCGGATGTCTACCGTCAAATTCGAGCACAAGACGTGTAAGTTCGGGGGAGTGAGCAATGAAAAGAGCATTTATTTTAGTTTTAGACTCGTTTGGCATTGGCGCAACAGCCGATGCAGAAGCCTTTGGTGATGTCGGTTCTGATACCTTAGGTCATATTGCGGATCAATGTGCGCAAGGTTTGGCGGATAACGCAGAGCGTAAAGGCGCATTGCAACTGCCTAATCTTTCTAAGCTGGGTTTGGCGATGGCGCATAAAGAGTCGACCGGACGTTTTGCGCCGGGGCTGGATGAGCGTGCGGATATCATCGGCGCTTATGCCCATGCCGCAGAGCTGTCATCAGGCAAAGATACTCCGTCAGGTCACTGGGAAATTGCTGGTGTGCCAGTGCTGTTTGAATGGGGCTACTTTAGCGATAAGCAAAACAGCTTCCCGAAAGAGCTGACCGATCGCATTTTAGCGCGCGCGGGTCTGGACGGATTCTTAGGTAACTGCCACGCCTCGGGCACTCAAGTACTGGATGACTTGGGCGAAGAGCATATGCGCACGGGCAAGCCGATTTTCTACACCTCGGCAGATTCTGTATTCCAAATTGCCTGCCATGAAGAGACATTTGGTTTGGATCGTCTGCTGGAGCTGTGCCAAATCGCTCGTGAAGAGCTGGCGGATTACAACATCGGTCGCGTCATTGCGCGTCCATTCGTTGGCCCGGGCAAAGGACAATTTGCTCGTACCGGTAATCGCCGTGACTTGTCGGTTGAGCCACCTTCAGCCACAGTGCTGCAAAAGTTGGTGGAAGAGAAGCAAGGCCGAGTGGTCTCTATCGGTAAAATTGCCGATATCTACGCGTACTGCGGCATTACCGACAAAGTCAAAGCGACGGGCATTCCAGATCTGTTTGAAGCGACTTTAGAGCAGATTAAACAAGCCGGTGATAACACCATCGTATTCACTAACTTTGTGGATTTTGACTCCGCTTATGGTCACCGCCGTGATGTCGCAGGTTATGCGGCGGCATTGGAGTATTTCGATAAGCGTTTACCTGAAGTTCTAGCGCTGATGCAGGAAGATGACATTCTGATTTTAACTGCCGACCACGGCTGTGACCCAACATGGCCGGGCACTGACCATACTCGTGAACACATTCCGGTACTGGTTTATGGCAAGAAAGTGGCTCCGGGTTCATTAGGTCGTCGTGACACTTTTGCTGATATCGGGCAAACTCTGGCAAGCTACTTTGGCACTTCGCCAATGGATTACGGTAAGAACTTTTTATAATACGCATACCCTAAGGCTAGCTTCAGTCTTAGGGTTTTGTTGAATGATGGCGATTGAGCCAACAAACCAAAGGAACGAAAACATGGCAACTCCACATATTAATGCGCAAATGGGTGATTTCGCTGACGTTGTACTGATGCCGGGTGATCCGCTGCGCGCGAAATACATCGCAGAAAACTTCCTCGATAACGCAGTTCAAGTATGTGATGTGCGCAATATGTTCGGCTACACAGGCACTTACAAAGGCCGCAAGATCTCTGTGATGGGGCATGGTATGGGTATCCCATCTTGCTCAATCTATGTGACCGAGCTTATCAAAGATTACGGCGTGAAAAAGATCATCCGCGTCGGTAGCTGTGGTGCAGTGAACGAAGGCATCAAAGTGCGTGATGTGGTGATCGGTATGGGCGCTTGTACTGACTCTAAAGTGAACCGTATTCGCTTCAAAGATCATGATTTTGCTGCGATTGCGGACTACAAGATGGTAAAAGCTGCAGAAGAAGCGGCCAAAGCACGTGGTATCGACGTGAAAGTTGGCAACCTGTTCTCTGCAGAACTGTTCTACACGCCAGATCCTTCCATGTTCGATGTGATGGATAAATACGGCATCGTTGGCGTAGAAATGGAAGCGGCAGGCATTTACGGTGTAGCAGCGGAATACGGTGCGAAAGCACTAGCGATCTGTACTGTGTCTGACCACATCAAAACGGGTGAGCAAACCACCTCAGAAGAGCGTCAAAACACCTTCAATGAGATGATTGAAATCGCACTGGACTCTGTACTGATTGGCGACCAAGCGGGTTACTAATCTTTGTACTCGTGTTATCTCTGAATACAAAAAACCTCAGTCAGTACTGAGGTTTTTTTATCACTCAATTTATTTTTCCTGTTACTCATTCAAAGACTGTTCGGCTTGCTTGAGCAGTAAGTTCTCACCTGTTGGTTTTTTCGGTCTGCGTCGTAGTAACAGCGTGAGTAGCACACCGCTAACAAAACTCATCAACAGCATCCAATACATATTGTGGTCGCTCTTACGATAGTGGTGGTCTGAAATCGCCGTCACTTTACCGGTTTCAAAAGTAATGCGTACGAAACCAATTAAACTGCCGTCGTGAACTACGGGTTCAACTAATTGTTGGCGGCCAATGCTGGCAGTATGCAGTGGCGTATCTAAACCCAGCACTTCACGCACACTGAGCGCAGAGTCACTCGCGGCCAGCAATACGCCTTCAGAATCATAAATCGAGGCATCGAATACCAGACGATCAGTAGCAAGCTGGTTAGTGAGTGCTAACAGACGTTCCTGATCTTGATCGGCAATCATACTCCCCGCAGACATCGCCGCTTGAGTAATCAGAACTTTGGTTAAGGTTTCCAACTGGTTGGCTTGAATGCGTTCATTGCCTTTACTGATCACAACGCTGTTTTGGATGGTGATAAAAAACATGACTGCGACAGCGAGCACCGTTGCCACACGCACAACGACTCGGAATGAAAAAAGTGAACCATCCATGATGAGAGAAACCTACAAAAAACCAACTGCGCTCATATTGAGACTTGCGTTTTTAAATTGCAATAGGGTAACGTCTGGCTATACCGAATAAGGAAAGTGGACATGGATGCTTTAACAACTTTACCGATCAAAAAACACACAACGCTACTCAATCGTTTTCCTGAAACGCGTTTTGTCACCCAATTAGCGAAAAAACGTGCCAGTTGGATTGTGTTTGGACATTACCTAACTCCCGCTCAATTTGAAGACATGGATTTCTTCACCAATCGCTTCAATGCCATCTTAGATATGTGGAAAGTGGGACGTTATGAAGTCGCATTGATGGACGGTGAGCTGACGTCTGAGCATGAAACCATTCTTAAAGCGTTAGAGCTCGATTGCGCGCGGATTCAGGATGTGCCCGATCTTACCAAGCCGGGGTTAATTGTGCTGGATATGGACTCGACCGCGATCCAGATCGAATGCATTGATGAAATTGCTAAGCTTGCGGGAGTCGGGGAAGAGGTCGCTGAAGTCACTGAGCGCGCGATGCAAGGTGAGCTGGATTTTGAGCAGAGTTTACGTTTGCGAGTCAGTAAACTTAAAGATGCTCCGGAGCAGATCCTAAGCCAAGTACGCGAAACCCTGCCATTAATGCCTGAATTACCGGAGCTGGTGGCGACGCTGCATGCCTTTGGTTGGAAAGTGGCGATCGCCTCGGGCGGCTTTACCTACTTCTCTGATTATCTCAAAGAGCAGTTGTCGCTAGACTATGCACAGTCCAACACTCTAGAAATTGTGAACGGCAAACTGACCGGACAGGTGCTGGGAGAGGTAGTCTCCGCGCAAACCAAAGCCGATATTTTGCTGACGCTTGCTCAGCAATACGATGTGGAAATTCATAACACGGTAGCGGTTGGTGATGGCGCAAATGATTTGGTGATGATGGCGGCCGCAGGGCTTGGGGTGGCATACCATGCCAAACCTAAGGTTGAAGCCAAGGCGCAAACGGCGGTGCGTTTTGCAGGATTAGGTGGCGTTGTGTGTATCCTTTCTGCCGCTTTGGTGGCTCAGCAAAAACTGAGTTGGAAAAGTAAGCCTTAGCCCGCGCTTAGAACTTAGATTAATCAAATAAGCCACGTTCAGAGACGTGGCTTATTTTTGGAAGAGATAGCCCTAGTCTCAGGTCAACTCAAGTCGGATCAACACTTCCTCAGTAATATCGACCAATTCACCATAGCCGACTTGCGCCAGCATCTCCTTTTCTAAACTTTTTGAGTGGTGTGGGCTAATCTCGGCTAGTTCGGTCAAATCACTGCGCAGCAAGTTAGTTATTGGAGCAAACACGGGAACGCCACTGACCCGTAAAACGTAGAACTCACCCATCTCCAGTCCTTGGCGGATAAAACGAATGCGTTCACGAGTATCGGCAAAGTCACTCAATAAACGTGATTCCACAGATTGAATGCGAGTGCCATATTTCACCGCACTCAAATACACTTCGTGGTATTGCGGTACCGCACCTTCAATCCGCTTCATTGGCGTTGCGAGTAACGAGTTGGTATGGCCTTTAAATATTGGTTGTAGGGTAATCCGATTCTCACTGCCCAATTTGGCCAACAGCGCCAGATGAGGCGGGAGCGGGTAGTTCACCCCAATCACTTTGGGTTTGAGATTACTCCCGACTTTTTCAACAAAAATCGGAGTACTGACCATCTTATCAAGCAGAATATTATGCAAACTTTCCAGCAGCGCATTGCTGGGAAGTATTTCTTCTTTGGGGAGTAATTTATCTTGATTGTGTTCAATAATGCTATTGAAAAAGGCAATCGTTTTGAGCGTTTGTGACGTCTCCTCGATCATCAGTTGTAAGCGGCGTCCTTCGGGCCCAATACGCACCACCTTATACGGAGCATTCCCCAACGGGAGGTTTTTGTCATACAGTTTGAGTTCGAGATAGTCGACCCAAACCTGATCGTTGGCTTTAACATCCAGTGGAGTGTCCAAAATTAAACTCAGACCGCGTTTGGACAGATCCACCGTTGCTCCAGAGACTTTCTGCGCTTCCTTATTGATTTGTACCGGGGTTCTGAAACGGTAGCGCGGCTCTTTACGTCGCGAGCGTGCATCAAAATAGATGCCCATCGGCGTACCGACCACCTGACGCGGGTGGCGGAAATCATTCAGTGCGCTGCTCGATAAATTGGGTTTTTCGACCAGCAAATAATCGTGTGCCGCTTCCGTATCACTGATTTCCTGCAGTACACCGCAGTGAGTTAGCGAGCTGGATTGGTCGGCCAACTCACGAGAGTGTCCAGCAAGGGTTTGGCGCTCTTCGTCGGAGAGTTCAAACACAAACAGTCGAAACGCTTTCCAGCTATCGCGTTTAGCACCAATATGCCAAAACAGTTTGCGCTGCTCTTGGGTCGCCTCTGGCATCAGCATAGAGAAAAACAAAGTCTTGTGTTGGTGCTCATGCTTAAAGGCGTACAACACATTATTGCTACCACGAACGCCCGGAGCGGTTAAATGCGCCATGCGTTCTGGTTTGAATAAGGTACCTAGCGCTTGCTGGTTACGTTCATCGTGCCAGTATTGCCAAATCGGGCGATTATTCTCGGTGAGTAACGCTAACTTGAGTTCATTACCACTAAAAAACAGCGGCAAGTTACAAGTGTGTTTGAGGTACATGTGTTCATAACCACGAGTACGTGCGCGGATGATCTTATCTTGGTTGTCGTGGCGCGCTTTCTGAGTATTGGTCTGAATCGCTTCCTCAATGACTTTTTCAATCACGTCCGTATCACTGAGTTTTAATACGCGCAGAAATTTAATCGCATCACTGTCATAGGACTCATCGATGCCGAGAATCCGGTAATCGATGTTTTTATGCAGTCCAACCACGTTTGAAGTTTTATTCAATTCAGAAAAATAGATTTGAATCACCTCGCCCAGCTTGTAGTCAAATGCCGCTGGAACTTTTAACTTGGCTCCGGAAGGGGAGAGGTCAACACTCAGACCATGTACTAACTGCTCGTTCTTCAGGTGGATTTCGATCTGGCTGGAGATTTTTAAGCGGTTTTCTTGTCGCTTGAGGTCGTATCCGAGCTTGATCGGTTCTACTTCAAAACTCGTATCTTTCGGCTGGTCATTTTTGGGGTCGAGCTTACCTTGTTGCTTCATCACTCGGAAATTGTTGCGGGTATTATTGACCGCTTCCCAAACCCCTTCAGTATAGCCACCAAATTTTTTGAGGCATTTTTGGTAAGAGTTGAACGCCACATCATCAAGCCAGTGTTGGCGACCATCGAAATCGTATTCCCGACACTCCCCTTGAACTTTGCCACGTAAATCAATGCTTTTGGTACAAGGTGCCATCAGGCGGTTCAGTTCCATTTTGACCAATAATTTGGCTGAGGGGGGCTGCCCTTCGGTCATTTGCGACAAAAGGTAGTCAAGATCACCCGAACGGTAAACGGGGATAAGCCTTTCAACCAGAGAGAGAATTTCGGTCTGCTGCATACTTTTCTGTTAAAGTGTCTTCCATTCTGATGCATCGGCATCAACATACTAATCTTTAGCGATATGTTGCAGCCGTTCCACTTTTTCTTAAAGTATTACGCCTGATAAGTGAGAGCAAGTTCGAGGATTGATTGTGAAAGCTAAGCGCGCCTATGTATGTAACGAATGTGGAGCGGATTTTCCGCGTTGGCAAGGACAGTGTAATGCCTGTGGTTCGTGGAATTCGATTTCGGAAGTTCGCTTAGCCGCTTCACCGCAAGTGGCGCGCAATGAACGACTGGCTGGTTATGCGGGAGCCCTTGAAGCCAAAGTACAAACTTTGGCTGATATTGATTTACAAGAAGTGCCGCGTTTTACCAGTGGTTTCAAAGAGCTGGATCGCGTACTTGGCGGCGGAATTGTGCCGGGTGCTGCGATTTTGATTGGTGGTAATCCGGGCGCGGGTAAATCGACCTTACTACTGCAAACCATGTGTTTACTTTCCGGACAGATGCCGACGTTGTACGTGACGGGCGAAGAATCGTTGCAGCAGGTCGCGATGCGTGCTTCACGGCTTGGCTTACCGAAACAGCACCTAAAAATGCTCTCAGAAACCAATGTGGATCGTATTTGCCAGATTGCTGAGCAAGAAAAGCCGCGCATTATGGTCATCGATTCGATTCAAGTGATGCATGTGGCGGATGTGCAATCGTCCCCTGGGAGTGTCGCGCAAGTGCGTGAATCGGCCACGGCGCTTACCCGCTACGCCAAGCAAAATAACGTAGCAGTGTTTATTGTCGGCCACGTAACCAAAGATGGTACGTTGGCGGGACCTAAAGTACTTGAACACATCATCGATTGCTCGATTCTGCTTGATGGCGATACCGACAGCCGTTTTCGTACACTTCGTAGTCATAAAAACCGTTTTGGTGCGGTCAATGAACTCGGTGTGTTTGCGATGACCGGACAAGGGATGCGTGAGGTGAGTAATCCATCGGCGATTTTCCTTTCTCGTGGAGAAGAAGCCACATCTGGTAGCTCGGTGATGGTGGTGTGGGAAGGAACTCGACCACTTTTAGTAGAGATTCAAGCTTTGGTCGATTACTCACAACTCGCTAACCCAAGACGCGTTGCGGTTGGCTTAGAACAAAACCGTCTCTCTTTATTACTGGCCGTGCTGCATAAACACGGTGGTTTGCAAATGGCCGATCAGGATGTGTTCGTGAACGTAGTCGGTGGCGTGAAAGTGACGGAAACCAGTGCTGACTTAGCATTGCTGATGGCGCTACTTTCCAGCTTTCGCGATCGCCCTCTACCCAAAGATGTCGTGGTTTTTGGCGAGGTCGGGTTGGCGGGTGAAATTCGTCCCGTGCCGAGTGGTCAAGAGCGTCTTAACGAAGCCTTCAAACATGGTTTTAAGAAAGCGATTGTGCCGATTGCCAACATGCCGAAAGGTGGGGTTGAAGGCATGCAGATCCATGGTGTGAAAAAACTTTCTGATGCGATCGCGGCTTTTGATGAGCTGTAACGCGCTGCGGATTTTTAAAACCAATAACACCGAAAAGCGAAGCGTAAAAATATCACTATTGCGCCTCGCGAGCCGTTTGAGGATCACCTATAGTTTCTCAGCGATAGGCACTCGTTTATCTCCCTTGCTACTTGAAACTGCCGCCGTGTCGGCTGCAACGCTAAGTCGCTAGGGTATATTTTTTTTCAGCAAGCGCATGCAGGGGTATCAGTCTTGACAGATTGTGATATACTCTGCGCGCACTTTATACCTTATTAACAGAGTAAGACAATGGCAGATTTATCATTATACAGAAACATTGGTATTTTCGCGCACGTTGACGCGGGTAAGACCACTACCACTGAGCGTATCCTGAAGCTGACTGGTAAAATCCACCGTCTGGGCGAAGTACATGACGGCGCTTCAACAATGGACTTCATGGAACAAGAAGCTGAGCGTGGTATCACTATCCAGTCTGCTGCGACTACCTGTTTCTGGAAAGGTCACCGTTTTAACGTAATCGACACCCCGGGACACGTTGACTTCACCGTTGAAGTATACCGTTCTCTGAAAGTTCTTGACGGTGGTATCGGTGTATTCTGTGGTTCTGGCGGTGTTGAACCTCAGTCAGAAACTAACTGGCGTTACGCGAACGAATCAGAAGTATCTCGTCTGATCTTCGTTAACAAACTAGACCGTATGGGTGCTGACTTCTTCCGCGTAGTTGAGCAAGTGAAGAAAGTTCTTGGCGCAAACCCACTGGTTATGACTCTACCTATCGGCCGCGAAGATGAATTCGTTGGTGTGGTTGATGTACTAACACGTCAAGCGTTCGTATGGGATGACTCAGGTCTTCCAGAAAACTTCGAAATCAAAGAAGTTCCAGCAGACATGGTTGATCAGGTAGAAGAATACCGTGAAATGATGATCGAAACTGCTGTTGAGCAAGATGACGAGCTGATGATGGCTTACATGGAAGGCGAAGAGCCAACTGTTGAGCAAATCAAAGCATGTATCCGTAAAGGTACACGTGATCTCGCATTCTTCCCAACTTTCTGTGGCTCTGCGTTTAAAAACAAAGGTATGCAGCTAGTTCTGGATGCAGTTGTTGATTACCTACCTTCACCAACTGAAGTTGAGCCGCAACCACTGACTGATCCAGCAACGGGTGAGCCTACTGGTGAAGTAGCAACAGTATCTGTTGATGCACCACTAAAAGCGCTTGCGTTCAAGATCATGGATGACCGTTTTGGTGCCCTGACCTTCGTTCGTATCTACTCAGGTAAGATTAAGAAGGGTGATACCATTCTTAACAGCGCAACAGGTAAAACTGAGCGTATCGGCCGTATGGTTGAGATGCACGCAAACGACCGTAACGAAGTTGAATCTGCACAAGCAGGTGACATCATCGCGATCGTTGGTATGAAGAACGTTCAAACAGGTCACACTCTATGTGATCCTAAGCACGAATGTACTCTTGAGCCAATGATTTTCCCAACACCAGTTATCTCTATCGCTGTTAAGCCTAAAGATAAGAACGGTTCTGAGAAAATGGGTATCGCGATTGGTAAGATGGTTGCAGAAGATCCATCATTCCAAGTTGAGACTGACGAAGATTCTGGCGAAACCATCCTGAAAGGTATGGGTGAGCTACACCTAGATATCAAAGTAGACATTCTTAAGCGTACTTACGGCGTTGAGCTGGAAGTGGGTGCTCCTCAAGTTGCTTACCGTGAAACTATCACTAAAGCAGTTGAAGATAGCTACACACATAAGAAACAGTCTGGTGGTTCAGGTCAGTTCGGTAAGATCGACTACCGTATCCGTCCAGGAGAGCAAAACTCTGGTTTCACCTTCAAGTCAACAGTTGTTGGTGGTAACGTTCCTAAGGAATTCTGGCCAGCAGTTGAGAAAGGCTTCAAGTCTATGATGGATACCGGTACTCTTGCTGGCTTCCCTGTACTTGACGTTGAAGTTGAACTGTTCGACGGTGGCTTCCACGCAGTTGACTCATCTGCAATCGCATTTGAAATCGCAGCGAAAGGCGCATTCCGTCAGTCAATTCCAAAAGCGGCTCCTCAGCTTCTTGAACCAATCATGAAAGTGGATGTGTTCACTCCTGAAGATCACGTTGGTGACGTTATCGGTGACTTGAACCGTCGTCGTGGCATGATCAAAGACCAAGAAATGGGTCTGACAGGCGTACGCGTTAAAGCAGACGTACCACTATCTGAGATGTTTGGTTACATCGGTACTCTACGTACAATGACTTCTGGTCGTGGTCAGTTCTCTATGGAGTTCTCTCACTACTCAGCATGTCCAAACAACGTAGCTGAGCAAGTAATTGCTGAAGTTAAAGAGCGTAACGCGAAGAAGTAATTCTTTGTTTTAAAGCTTAAAAAGCCCCGTAAGTGAAAGCTTACGGGGCTTTTGTTTTCCTGCCGGTGAGGACGGTTCGACACGTAAGGTTGTGCGCTTAGGGTGCTAAGTACTTACTCTTCCCAAACGACTAGCTGACCTTTAGGCCAGTTTTGGCCGACATCGTGATATTTCTTCTCTAGAACATGACGTTTGATCTTGAGCGTTGGCGTTAAGATGCCGTTATCAATGCTCCAAGGATCTTTAATCATTAACACCCCTTTAATTTGTTCGTGGGATTCCAATTCACTATTGATACGTGCTATCACTTTTTGAGTGGTGCGTTCATAACGTTCACGATCAAAGTGAGGGAAATTGTGCGGAACGGCTAACAAGATAGGGGCTGGGAGACCAGAGCCGATCAAGCACATCATTTCAACTCGGCTGTATTCAAACAGCTTTTTCTCGATAGGAACGGGAGCGACGAACTTGCCTTTAGCGGTTTTAAAGGTGTCTTTTTTACGACCTTGAATGGTTAAATAGCCTTCACTGTCCAATGACCCGATATCGCCAGTATGTAGCCAACCGTCATCGTTAAAGCTTTCGGCTGTCGCGGTGTCATTTTTATAGTAGCCAGCAAACAAGCCTTTGCTGCGGACTAAGATTTCTTCATCCTCCGCGATTTTCAGTTCAATGCCCGGTCCTGCATTACCCACAGTTCCGATTTTGTCAGCACGGAATGGATAGTTGAGTGTGCTGTATGCAAAGGATTCCGTCATGCCCCATGCTTCGGTAATGTTTAGTCCGACACTGCGATACCATTCGAGTAATGCAGGGGAGACAGGTGCGGAGCCACAACCGAGAACGCGAGCTTTATCTAGCCCTAAACCATCGGCCAACTTACGTTTGATGAGTGAGTTGACGAAGGGGATTTTGAGCAGAATATTCAGCTTTTTCTGCGGCAGTTTATCTTGGATGCGTTGTTGGAACAGTGTCCATAAACGAGGTACAGAAATAAACAGGGTTGGACGGTGCATTTTGACATCTTCGATAAAGGTATCGAGAGATTCCGGAAATGCGGTCAGTACGCCACCGATGATTGATGAGCCAAAAATATAAACCCGCTCAGTGATATGAGCGAGGGGCAGATATGAGAAAAGTCGATCGTTTTCTTCGATGCCTATGTGGTTGATCAGTTGTTGGGCGGACCAAGTAAATGCGCCATAAGTGAGCATGGCACCTTTCGGTTGTCCTGATGTACCAGAGGTATAAACGATGGACATCAGTTTTTCATCAAAGTGGGTGGGGCGCTCTTCACTGGGTTGATGCTGTTTGATCAGCGTTTGAAACTCATATTGGCATTTGGCTGACGAAGGATAAGGAAGCGAGATACTGATGAGATTAGGACGCTCTGCTAACACATGCGCAGTGGCTTTATTATCATCCAGCTTGCCGACGATCAGGATTTTACTTTCACTGTGCTCAAGGCAGTAATAGATAGTCTCACTGCCTGCTGTCGGGAAGATAGGCACACTGATGTAATCCCCGAGCATCATGGCTAAATCGCAAATAAACCATTCCGCACAGTTTTTTGAAATTAATGCGACTTTATCGCCCGGCTCAGCCCCTAAGGCTCGCAAAGCGGAAACGAGGCGTAAAGCCTTATCCGCGACTTCGGCGTAAGTAAACTCAACAAATTGGCGGTTAATAATCTGCTTTAGGTACACCTCATTCGGGCGCTCTTTAGCCCAACGCAGCAACATCTCATTGGGTGGTGGGAGAGCACAAGGAGGGTGATTGAACTGATTAGGCTGGATCATTCTCAAACTCCGGGTAACGTTGTTATTATGTTAATTTATTGTAAAACGTAGCATGGGGAGCGTATTTCATCGAACCTTTTTGCATGGGAGAAATGTAAAACTTTAAGATCTGTCGGCGAGATCAAACAAGGCCCTGAATCTAATCAGTTAATGACTTATCCCAAACTGTTCAACGTTCGGTTCACGCCATTGGACGGATGTGCTCAGTGAGTAATACCTTCGTCCTTGGGATCTCGCTCAGGAAAACGAGTAACGATCTCTTTAAGTTCTTCCTGATTTTCACGAAGTGCATTTACACAGTGGCGATCTAATTTTCCGTTGCTGACCATTTTTTCCAGTTCCAATAGGGCATGAGGAATGGATTGTGCCTGTTTATAAGGCCGATGCGCGGTCAGTGCATCAAAGATGTTGGCGACCGCAATAATGCGTGCTGGGATAGGAATTTGATCACTCATCAGCCCAAATGGGTAGCCGCTGCCATCCAAAAACTCATGGTGATAAGCCATGATTTCTCGCAAAACGGCCAAACAAGGATGGTGAGGCGTTCCTAGCTTTTCAATCACCTCGTTGAGCAAGTCAATTCCATATTCAATGTGACTATGAATTTGCTCTTTTTCATGGCTGGCCAGCGAAGCGCGTTTTTGCAAAAGGTCGGCGGGTAAGGCTAATTTGCCAAGATCGTGGCAAGTGGCAAACTGGCTGACGTTTTCTATGAGCTCATCATCGAGCGCATACTGATCTGCGACATCGAGTGCGATGATCCGCGCGTAACGGCTGATCCGCTCTTTATGTTGCTTGATGTGGAGCCAGTGTTCGGGAGATTGAGTTTCAATTTGGTGTACATGGTCAACCAACTGATGGATTAAGGCGTATTCACCACAGATGGATTGTTGGATGAGCGATAAATAGGTTTCTAGCCGTTCAACGACTGACGCAGAAAAATAATGGCTCATTGAAGCGTTAAAAAATAGGAAACCGACGAAGGTGTGTTGATCAAAAACGGGTTTCACTAACGAAGAGCAATATTGCTGTTCCAGCAACCAGCGGTTATGAGGTGTATGGCTTTTGGCTTGATTCGCGAGATCGTGAATAATGCGCAGTGCACCGGACTCTTTGCTCTGTTGTAAAGAGGGTAAGTTCGCAAGTGGTAACTCATAATGCACAAAGTCATGACTGACCGGAGAGCTGTCGGCACAGGTTTTAATCGAGTCTTTCTTCTCATCGTACAGAGCGAATGAAATCCTTTGGATATCAGGCAGATCTACCCGAATTTTCTCGAGCATATTGGTTAAATAGGTATTGAGCGAACCCACCGATGGGTAATAGCGAAACTGACCGACTTTGGGTTGCATCTGCATATCACCGCCCTTCCTTGTTAGCTACTCGTTAAGTTTAGACAAGGTTTTGTGGATTGCCGCATTAGGGCGGTGTTTTTCTATGTCTGTTTTACTACTCGATCACATCCCGTTGCTTTTTAGATCAAGCCGCTGAGCACACCAAATAACAAGGCGCTCCCCACCATACCAATTAAAGGAAGTCGCAAGACTTTAAACAGGAAAAATCCGACTAACAGAGCTGCCCAATCGAGTGGGGCATGTACCGTACTACTCCAAACTGGCTGATATAACGCCGCGAGCAGTAAACCGACCACACAGGCGTTTACTCCTTGCATGGCTCCAGCTACTTTTGGGCGCTGAGCCAATGCCGACCAATTTTTGAGTACGCCGAGTAGCAATAAAAAACCGGGGAGAAACACGGCTAAGGTTGCGATTAAAGCGCCAACCACGGGCATCTCTGGTGTCAGCACATAGCCAAGGTAAGTGGCTAAGGTAAACATTGGGCCCGGCACCGCTTGGGCTGCCGCGTACCCAGTCAGAAATTGATCGGTCGCTAGGCTGTCACCTAAGGCATTTTGCAGCAAGGGAAGAACCACATGACCGCCACCAAACACCAAGCTTCCCGCTTGGAAGAAATGGCCAAACAACTCAACCAGCGGTGAGCTTGCAGCCAATAGCGGCAGTCCGAGTAATAAACTCACAAAGAGCAGCAGTGAAAGCCAAGAGGGGCGAAAAGCCTCGAGCGAAGAAGACGGTTGTGGCGCTAAGCGGGCTTGGCCAACCAATGCGGCAAGCAGTAACACCGCAAATTGTGTGAGTAAACCGGGTGCCAGCGTAATCGCAACCGCAGTCAGAACGCATAATGCTGCAGTAAGACGCTGCTGACAAAAATTGCGATACATGGTTAAACAGGCATCGGCCACCACTATGATCGCGAGTAGCTTCAAGCCATGAATCACTTGTTCAAACAGTGGGGTATCAAGGAGATGGCTGCTCAGCCCCGCGAGCAGCAGCATGATGAGCACGGAGGGAAGGGTAAAACCGAGAAACGCCGCCCAAGCGCCAGCCAGACCACCACGATGATAACCAATCGCAAAACCAACTTGGCTAGAACCGGGGCCCGGTAGAAACTGGCTTAGAGCGACAAACTGCGCGTATTCCTGCTCGCTAAGCCAGCCTAACTTTTCCACAAAAGTATGACGAAAATAGCCAATATGTGCCGCCGGGCCACCAAAGCTCACCCAACCTAAAGCAAAAAAAGTTTTAAAAATCGTCAGCATAATGATCTGAAGTCATCCGTAATCAATGGAAGGTCAACATCCGTAGGAGCATAGGTTATGGAGAGCCAAAGCACAGAACAACTCCGAATGTGTAAAAAATTACACCATTATGATGGCAATCGTATGAATCGATTCAGAAATTGAAAAAATGGGTCAATATCGACCTCTATTTAAGGTGTGGAAACGTTTACACAATTGGTGAGTGGTTCACAGAATCGGTGTTTGAAAGTTTGTTAGACTTTTTTGCATCTGCAGCATGTCATCATTCCTATTCAGAGCTGCGAATCTTATTGAATGACTTCTTTACTCCTCGGCTTGAGGGATGTACGCCGTAGAGCAAAGGCGTTATTGGCTTGTTGCTTCGCGTATTCAAGAGGATCTTATGCGCAACTTCTCCGATATTCTTCTTAGCCAAGATTGGCAAAACCCTCACATCGTTAAATGGCACTGCCGTACGCCCCATGTTCCTTTGCACAGTTATCGCACTGAGCAGGAGGCTCGTTTAGCTGTTGGGGGGAGTCGCCAATCTCTAAATGGTCAGTGGCGATTTGCTCTGTTTGAGCGGCCAGAAGCGGTTGAGCCTGCGGTGATAGAGGCGGATTTCGATGATAGCGCTTGGGCACACATTCCTGTACCGAGTAACTGGCAGATGCAAGGCTTTGATAAGCCGATTTACACCAACATCCAATATCCATTTGCGGATCGGCCGCCTTACGTGCCGCAAGATAATCCAACCGGCTGTTATCGCCACCGTTTTACACTGGAAAAACAAGCGCTAACGGAGTCCACTCGCATCGTTTTTGATGGCGTAAACTCGGCATTTCATCTGTGGTGCAATGGTCATTGGGTCGGTTATTCGCAAGATAGCCGCTTGCCGGCCGAGTTTGATCTCACCCCTTATCTACAAGAGGGTGAAAACCTGTTGGTGGCCATGGTGCTGCGCTGGTCTGATGGCTCTTATTTGGAAGACCAAGATATGTGGTGGCTGAGTGGCATCTTTCGCGATGTGTATCTCTACCGCAAGCCGATACTCGCGATTGAAGATTTTTTTATCCGCACTGAATTGGATGCGCTTTATCAACACGCTGAATTGCGAGTAGAAACTCGCTTAAGCCAAGTGACTCGTCATCATCAAGTGCAAGTGGCTTTATTCGATGCACAAGGTGAATGCGTGGCGCGTTCACAAGCCTTACATACAGGCCAGCGTGTAGTGGATGAAAAAGGAGCATGGCACGATAAAACCGAACACAGTTTAGCGATTTGCTCTCCGACACTGTGGAGTGATGAAGCACCTTACCTTTACCGCTGCGTGATCAGTTTGCTTGATGAAGATGGCACGCCGATTGAGTTTGAAAGTGCGGCAGTCGGTTTTCGCAAAGTAGAAATCGCTCAGGGGCTACTGAAGCTCAATGGTCAGCCCTTGTTGATCCGCGGGGTGAACCGTCATGAACATCACCCAGAACTCGGGCATGTGATGGATGAAGCAAGCATGCGTCGCGATATTGAATTGATGAAACAGAGCAATTTCAATGCGGTGCGCACCGCCCATTACCCCAATCATCCGCGTTGGTACGAACTGTGTGATGAGTACGGTTTGTATGTGGTGGATGAGGCCAATCTCGAAACCCACGGCCAATTTCCGATGAGCCGACTTTCCAATGATCCACAATGGGTGAATGCCTATTTGCAGCGCATGATTGGCATGGTGGAGCGCGATAAAAACCACCCTTGTGTGATCATTTGGTCGCTCGGCAATGAATCGGGGATTGGTACCAATCATCACGCCATGTATCAGTGGACGAAACAGCGCGACCCATCGCGTCCTGTGCAATACGAAGGGGGCGGCGCTAATACGGCGGCGACCGATATTGTTTGCCCGATGTACGCGCGGGTCGATCAGCATCAGCCGCATCCTGCGGTTCCCAAATATGCACTGAAAAATTGGATCAGTTTGCCGCAGGAAAACCGCCCCCTCATCTTGTGTGAATATGCTCATGCGATGGGCAACAGCTTGGGCGCGTTTTATAAATACTGGCAGGCGTTTCGTGAGTTTCCTCGTCTGCAAGGTGGCTTTATTTGGGATTGGGTCGATCAGGGCATTTCCAAATGGGATAGCGAGGGGCGCCACTATTGGGGCTATGGCGGTGATTTTGGCGATACGATTAACGATCGCCAATTCTGCATAAACGGTTTGCTGTTTCCAGATCGCACGCCGCATCCGGCTTTGCATGAAGTCAAAAAAGTCCAGCAGCCGTACCAGTTTTCGCTGAGCTATCCCAAGCTCACCATTCACAATGAGCGCTTGTTTGCAGCGCTGCCGCTGGAGCTGGTAGTCAGTGTGCTGTGCGATGGGCAAGAGATTAAGCAAGAGCGTCAGCCGCTCGATATTGCGCCGCGCGGCACAATCACGCTGGATTTAGCGTCGCTGCCAATGTTGCCAGAACATGAATACCACCTCAATGCAGTCTTGTTGTGTCGTGAGGATCAGCCTTGGTCTAAGGCTGGGTACTGTATTGCTAGTGAGCAGTGGTGTTTGCAGCCACGAAGAAGCATGTTACCTAAAATCACACATGCTCCGCTGCCTCAATGGCAGCAAGATGGGGATAAGGTGCGCATCGAGGCGGCCAATCAGCAATGGCAGTTTAACCGCCAAACTGGGCTATTGGAGCAGTGGTGGCAAAATGGTCAGCCCGTGTTGAGTGAGCCGCTGCGCGATAACTTTTACCGCGCGGTGCTGGATAACGATATTGGTACTAGCGAAGCGCAGCATCTTGACCCGAACAGCTGGATCGCACGTTGGCATGCGGCGGGCTTAGATAAGCTGCGTGTGGAATGTGACGATCTTCGCGTCACCACCTTGAACGAGAGTGTCGAAGTGGTGGTCGATGTCGCCCATTACCATCAGCAAGCGTTAGCGCTTCGTACCCGTTGGCGTTACCAAATATTCGGTGATGCGCGGGTAGAACTGAATGTTGAGGTGAGGGTGTGCGCCGATTTGCCGCCGCTACCAAGAGTGGGGTTAACGCTCGCATTGCCAGTGACAGAAACCCCAGTGTTTTGGTTTGGTCGTGGGCCGCATGAGAATTATCCGGATCGTTTGCAATCGGCGCATGTGGGGCGATACACCGCCACAGTGGATGAGCTGCATACACCGTACATTTTCCCGAGCGAAAATGGTTTGCGCTGTGATACTCGCCAGCTACAAGTGGGCACTTTGGTGGTGGAAGGGCATTCTCATTTCTCGCTTAGCCGCTACTCACAAGCGATGTTGGATAAAGCCAAACACAGCAACGAGTTGATGGCAGGCGATAAGTTGTATCTCAATCTGGATGCGCAGCATATGGGCGTGGGCGGCGATGATTCGTGGAGCCAAAGTGTGCACCCTGAGTTTTTGCTCACTCAGCCACACTATCAGTATCAGCTCACCTTACGTGTGAAAGCGTCATCCCCACAATAAGCCAGAGAGCCTTAAGGCTCTCTTTTTTGTGCCACGCTGTCGCGGCGAACTATGGTGGGCGAAAAGATCATCGGATCATTTTCACGCGGCGCATCGGTTGCCAAAGCAAGAGCCAATTGAGTGGCTTTTTCTGCCATCAGTTGGATTGGGTAACGCACGGTCGTCAGGCGTGGGCGCAAATAACGCGAAATCAGGGCATCGTCAAAACCAATCACTGAGACATGTTCAGGAACCGAATGCCCATTTTCCTCAAGCACCAACAGGGCTCCGGCGGCCATATTGTCGTTGTAGGCGACCACTGCGGTAAAAGGCAGTGATTTCACCAGTAGGTTAGTCATCGCCTGTTCGCCGCCTTCACTGTCTGGGCTGGCTTTTTCAATATAGCTGCTGCTTAGGGTGATGCCATGTTCGTTCAAGGCTTGTTGATAGCCCGCAATACGCTGATCGGCATCCTCTATTTGATGAGAGGAGCTGATGCAAGCAATGTTTCTATGTCCTTGACGGATGAGAAAATCGGTTGCTAAATAAGCACCTTTCTGGTTGTCGAGTGAAATACAGCGATCGGCGAGCTGAGGAATATGGCGATTGATCAACACCAGCGTTTTTACCTCGTTGGCGTACTCAATCAGCTCTTCATCGGGAAGCGCTTTGGAGTGGATGACCAAGGCATCACAACGGCTGTTGATGAGCAGTTCCAGCGCGCGGCGCTCTTCTTCCGCTCGGTGATAGCCGTTGCCGATCAGCAAATGTTTTCCTTCGCGGTGGGCGACAGTGTCGACGGCTTTGACTAAAGTTCCAAAGAAGGGATCAGAAACATCGCTGACCAAGACCCCTATGGTATTGGTGCTTTGATTGACTAAAGCGCGAGCGGCGGCGTTCGGACGATAGCCGAGTTTGTGCATCGCACTGGTCACCGCATCAATCGAGGCTTGGCTAGCTTTCGGGGATTTGTTGATGACGCGTGAAACCGTTGCCACAGATACACCGGCTTCACGCGCTACGTCTTTTATGGTTGCCATAAGATTCCTTCTCTATCACAGGCGCAATAGTAGCGCTCTCTGTGAAAACAGCGCAATTGTAACTGAGTACATAAGAGTGAATTGTGAGCCATGACGCTTGTTCAACAGGGATTGGCGTAAAGTGTAAACGTTTTTAATGATTAAGAAGGATAAGAGTTATGGACTCGGCGTTTTTGACGGTAGGGTACGATGATTTTGCGCGGCTGGATTTACGTATTGGCACTATTGTTGAGGTGAAGATTCATCCTCGTTCGACCCGCAACTATATTGTGCAGATTGCGTTGGGAGAGCAGATGTTGCAAGCCGTCACCGCGTTAGCGCCTTATTACTCGTCAGAACAATTACTCAATCAACAAGTGGTGGTGCTGTGCAATCTCAAACCGAGCTTAGTGGCTGGTGTAGAATCCCACTGCATGCTGCTGTGCGCGGAAACGCAAGATGGGGAAGAGAGTGTCTTGCTCACCCCACAACGGATTATCGCCAATGGGGTGAGAATCGTTTAGCGTACAGCGGCAATCAGTTGATCAATCAAGCCATGCTGCTCCGGTTTCACCCCCGCCAAGTTGCCATATTTTGGGGCGTGGCGGTCATTGTCTAACGGATGTTGCCAGCCCAAGGTTTGCTTGACAAATTGCCGTGCAAACGCTTCGGAAAACTCAAGGCAGCCACTGAGTACGGTATCGACATAGGTTTGCACGATCGGGCTTTGTGAACAGGGCGGTTGATGCTGCTCGGTGACGTAAATCCAAATCGGTTTTTCAGGAGCAAAATGCTCGTGTGTGTGAATACGATCTGCGGTTAACGCGATGCGCTGATAACCGCGCTCACGGCGATCAAACTCCGCTAACGTAACCTCATCAATTTCCAACAGCACGCCATTAATTTTCCCGTCGCCTTGATGAACCACTAAGGGCGAAAGAATATAACTGTCATCGATTTTGCCAAAATAGCGCACCAATCCGGTTGCGCTGGCGGGAATGGCACGCCCAGTCTGGCCGGTTAAACGGCGTGAAGCAGAATTAATCAGGCTTCCATAGCCAAAGATGTACATGATGAATTCCTGTAACGATTTACGATTGATTATCAAAAAAGCGCAGACGGCGCAAAATCCAAAACTCTAAGCCGAAAATTAGCCCAAGTCCTGCACAAAACAGCCCAAAGGCGATGGGCGATTCAGTCCCCGGAATGCCGCCAACGTTCACGCCTAACAAACCCGTTAAGAAACTGGTCGGTAGGAAAATTGCCGCGATCACGGAAAACAAATACGTGTTCTGGTTCATCTTCTCTGCATGGTACTGGCGCAGCTCACCTTTGATGATTTCCAGCTCACTCAAGAAGAAGTCCAAGGTTTCGTTAATCCGCGTTACCGTGTTGACGCTGTGGCGCAAACGTAAATGTTGGCTCTGCGCTAGGGCGACTTCCGAATTGAGATAATCATCCAAAGCGTATTGCTGCGGCTTAATGAAACGCTTCAATTTGAGCAGTGATTTATGGGTTTGCATCAGCTCATTACTGAGTTCGAGTTCTTCATCAAACTGGGTGATGCGTTCCTCAATCTGGTCGAGATAGAGGTCGATGTTTTTATTCAGTTCGTCGACCACACGCACAATCAGCTCTGCTAAGTTCGATGGGCCTTGGCCGGCTTCAAGCGTTGAGCGTACAGTGCTGATCGCTTTAGACGGTGTTTTACGCGTCGAGATCAACGCGCCGTGATAATAGAGAATACGCACACTGAGCATGTCCGCAGGATCCGCGTTATCGTTAAGATTCACCCCACGCAAAATCAGCAGAAAGTTCTGTTCATCATACTGCTCAAACAGGGGGCGAGTATCTTCGGCCAACAAACTGTCGATCACCGAAGAGGGAACATTTTGGTCGAGTAACCACTCGCGCAGCCCTTTAGCGTCGCGTTGGCAGTGATACCAATCACCCGCTTGTAGCTGTTGCAATTGAGCAGGATGCCGTTGTGGCGCGGAATCGCCAAAACGCCAGTGATCGATGAGAAACTCCATGGTGATCCTTGTTTCAAAACCTTGATGGCAAGAAAGTAACAATGGAGCGATAAAGAGTCAAAGCCCAGAATATTTCTGGGCTTTGATTAGAGGAGGATATTCCCTTCCTACTTGAAGTTGCAGCGGTGTTGGCTACGTTCGTTCACCCCAATCACATAGTCTATCTATGCTCATGGGGACTCACTTGCCGCCTACCTGCCACTCCAAGTGGTTTGGGAATAAACGGCTTAAAAACCACGCATTTGAATGCGACGTAAGAACTCGGTCATGATGCGATCGTAGAGCAGATCGCCCAAGAAGGCGTCTTCCACATGGTGATCGATACTCGGGTTATCGTTCACTTCAATGACATACACTTGGCCATCAATCTCTTTAAGATCCACACCGTAGAGTCCGCCACCAATCAGGTTTGCAGCTTTGACCGCCACATCGACCACATGCTTCGGTACTTGTTTGAGATCGAGCGTTTCAAAGCCACCTGCGGTCACGCGGCCGCTGTTATGGTGTTGGTAAATCTGCCAGTGGCCACGGCTCATCATGTACTTACAAGCAAAAATCGCTTGGCGGTTCATCACCCCGATACGCCAGTCAAAGTCGGTCGGCATAAAGGCTTGCGCCAAAATCAGCGCGCTTTTCTCAAACAGGGTGCCGGCTTCTTTCTCTAGCTCTTGCTCATTGCGCACTTTCACCACACCGCGAGAAAAGGCACCATCAGGAATTTTCAGCACCATAGGGAAATCCAACTGCTCCATCAGCCCGGTTTTCCACTCTGGGTCAAAACTGCGGATGATCACGCTCTTCGGTGCGGGTACCTTGTTGGTTTCCAACAGCTCAGTCAAAAACACCTTGTTGGTGCATTTCATGATTGATTCAGAGTCATCCATCACCACTAAGCCCATCTTCTCGGCGGTTTTCGCGAAGCGATAGGTGTAGTTACTGATGTTGGTGGTGGCGCGAATAAACAGACCATCAAATTCCCCTAAACGCGACAAATCATCCGGTGAAATGGTTTCCAAGTTCATGCCTAAGCGGTTGGCGGCGCGGTGGAAACGTTTGAGCGCAGAAGCATCAGACGGTGGCATTTTTTCATCTGGGTCGACCAGCATTGCGATGTCGTAGCGGTACTTCTTCTCTTGCTTTGGACGACGCCACACTTTGGTAGAGAACATTTCTAGCGACTCAATGAAGAAATCCTGCTCGGGGTCTTCTAAGTCTTGAAACGGGAAGGGCGCGATTTTGATGATCTGCCATTGCCCTTGGTATTTGTGCATTTCCAGTTCAATCACGGGCACCATGAACTGCTCAAACAGGCGGCGCGCCAGTTTTTCTAAGCCTTTTTGTGGAGTGCGGCCAAAGTAAATTTTAGTGCTGATCACATCTGTGCCGCTGCTCAGTTTGTGCATCTTGATCAGGCCGGAAGAGAGGAAAAACGGCTGATTGATGTCATTGATCGCCATCACGCGCGGGATCACGCGGTGGCCACGGGCTTCGGCCATCAAGGAAACATAGTAACCGCTACTCATGTAGCCGTAATCGCGACACAGGTTGACTACCTGTACACTGCGGTGATTGAATTTCCAGTCAGTATCGAGATACTGATCGACACTAACAACTTGTTCTGAAGGGAAATATTGTTGCCAGTCACTGACCTGATCGGTCACGATTAAAAGGTTAGCCATCGGTATATTCTTCCTATTGCAATAGGTCTATACCCTTCCTACTTGAAATTGCAGCGGTGTTGGCTACGTTCATTCACCCCAATCACATAGTCTATCTATGCTCATGGGGATGAATTCACTTGCCGCCTACCTGCAACTCCAAGTAGTTTGGGTCTATTATTTGAGTCGCAATCTCGTGAATCCACTCATTACTAAGGATGTTGAATGGACATTCGTCGTGCCAATAGCGCTGATCTCAATGCGCTCAATGCGTTAGAACAACAGCTTTTTGACGGGGATAGAATCTCTCCTCGTCAAATGAAGCGTTTTTTACATTCCGACCATGCGGCGTTATTCGTGGCAGATGCCGGCGACCAGCTGGCGGGATATGCATTGCTTCTATTTCATCAAGGTACACAGCTATCAAGATTGTATTCGATTGCTGTAAAACCTGAATTCAGAGGGCAGAGAATTGCTCAGAGTTTAGTCGAGCAATGCGAGCGTGCTGCTCTTGATCAAGGCTCAACTACATTACGGCTGGAAGTGCGTGAAGACAATACCGCCGCCCTAAAATTATATGAAAAGATGGGCTATAAAACCTTGAAGTTGCTCATCCATTACTATGACGATTTGTGCGATGGGCGCAGAATGCAGAAAAGGTTAACGCCTCAAGAGTCCAAGGTCTTGCTGCCGATGCCTTTGTATGTGCAAACCACGCCATTCACGTGTGGCGCAGCCTGTCTGTTGATGAGTTTTGCCTGCTTGGATAAAAATTTTGAGCCGAGCCGCACGCAAGAGATGCAGTTGTGGCGTGAAGCCACCACGATTTTTATGGCGGCTGGGCATGGTGGCTGCAGTGGGCAAGGTCTGGCGCTGGCCGCCGCAAGACGTGGCTATCATGTTGAGCTATGGAACCAATCTCGATCAACGCCTTTTATTGATAGCGTACGTGACCCCAACAAAAAGCAGATCATTGAGTTAGTTCACCAAGATTTTTGCCAGCAACTTGCTGAGCAAGATGTGAGTATGATTGATGCGCCGCCATCGCAAGCCCAGCTCGAAGAGTGGGTACGGCAAGGTGCCTGTGTGCTGCTGCTCATTAGCACGTACCGTTTTGATGGCAAGAAAGAGCCGCACTGGATTGTGCTCAGTGGTTTGAGTGATAAGTTCTTCTTTTTCCACGATCCGCATGCAGAATCGGAAGAGCATGTGAGCGGTTCGGGTTATATTCCGGTGGGTAAAGCGGCACTGTCGCAAATCATTGGCTTTGGTAAGCAAAAGCAGATCGCTTGTGTGGTGATTACACCTCGCCTATAGAGTTTGAGTGAAACACACATCAAAAAGTCATAATGACTCGATTTTTCGGTGTCATTATGACTTTTCCTTTTTCTAGTCTATTGATTTTAAATATTAATTATCTTGGCTTGGTTTGTGCTCATCACTGGTTCGGTCTGTGATGAAGTCGGCGAAGGAGCCAAAGTGATCAACATTATCGATAAACGTGTCGAAGAGCGTATTCCTGCCGTACTGCGGTTGGGATTTCGTCCTTTCTTCTTACTTGGCAGTGTTTATGCCGTGGTGACGATTGTGGCTTGGGTGTGGATGTTTCAAACCGGACAGCCGCAACGCTTGCAAGTCCCCGCGCTGTGGTGGCATGTGCATGAAATGCTGTTTGGTTTTGCGATGGCGATTGTGGCCGGATTTCTGCTCACGGCGGTGCAAAACTGGACGGGCATTACTGGCACGAAAAGTCACCGTTTAGCTCTCATTGTGGCTTTGTGGCTAATGGTGCGGATTCTGTTTTGGTTGCCTGTGCCGCTGTGGTTAACGTCGAGTATTGAAGCGCTATTTCTTCTGGCGGTGGCCTATGAAGTGGGGTTACGGGTGGTGAAAGCTAAAGGTTGGCGCAACCTATTTTTTATCCCCCTGTTTCTGTTGGCGATTGCCGCTAACTTTGCCAGCTACGCCACCATTAAAGGCATGCCGCCATTCACGAGCAGTGCGGTGTGGCAAGCCATGCTGTGGTGGTTTATGTTGCTGCTTTCAGTGATGGGCGGGCGAGTGATTCCGTTTTTCACCGCAAGACGTTTTCAATTTACGAAAGCGGAGCCGATTTTGGCTTTGGATGTGATCGCTAACGGTAGCTTACTGGCGCTGTTTGTACTTAGTTTCTTCCCATTGACCATGGCACAACTCGGCCAGCCTTTGATGCTGGTAGCTGGCGTCGCGCAATTGATCCGCTTTTTACGTTGGCAACCTTGGCGTACGGTGAGTGAGCCTTTGGTGTGGTCACTGCATGCTGCCTATCTGTGTATCCCGCTGAGTTTGCTGCTGCGTGGTCTAGTGAATAACGCTTGGCTGAGCCACAACTTACTGCATTTATTTGCGATTGGTGCGCTCTCAGGCCTAGTTTTAAGCATGATTGCGCGTGTCACTATGGGGCATACGGGAAGAGCGATTTATCAAGGCCCTAACATGCAATGGGCATTTATCGCTTTGTTGCTTGCTGCACTTGTGCGCAGTTTCGGTGTGGGTTTGCTACCGCAGCAGTTGCTGATTTGGGTGAACCTGAGCGCTGCGCTGTGGGTGATTGCGTTTGCGCTGTTTGTGCTGCGCTTTGGCGCTATGTTGCTGAAACCAAGAGTGGATGGTCATCCCGGTTAAGCGTATTGAAATGAAAGATTTGAGATAAAAAAATGGCTTGGAAATCCAAGCCATTTTTCTTTCATAACGTCTTACTTATCAAGATCAGTTGTTCTTGTGCAGTTCGCTGTTGAGTTCCACGGCCGATTTGTTGGCCAGACACTCAATTTGTCCAGTCAGTGAGTTACGACGGAACAGCAGATCCGAAACGCCAGCCAAATCGCGTGCTTTAACGATATCGACTTGGTTGCCATCTTTATCCAGTGTGCGAACTTTGGTGCCAGCCGTCACGTACAAGCCAGACTCCACAGTACAGCGATCGCCGAGCGGGAAGCCCAAACCAGAGTTTGCACCAAGCAGTGAGTTTTCACCAATCGATACCACCACTTTGCCGCCGCCAGACAGCGTACCCATGATGGATGCGCCGCCGCCGATGTCTGAGCCATTGCCCACCACAACACCCGCAGAGATACGGCCTTCAACCATGCTCACGCCAGTGGTACCCGCGTTGAAGTTGATGAAGCCTTCATGCATGACTGTGGTGCCTTCACCCACATGTGCGCCAAGACGTACGCGAGAAGTGTCCGCGATACGAATACCCGCAGGGACCACGTAATCGACCATTTTCGGGAATTTGTCGACGCAATCAACCGTCAGCACTCGGCCAGCCAGACGCGCTTCTATTTGGCGCTCTGCCAGTTCAGGCAGATCAATGGGGCCTTCATTGGTCCATGCGATGTTGTGCAGCAGACCGAAAATGCCATCCAGTACTGTACCGTGTGGTTTAACCAGACGGTGAGAAATCAGTTGTAGTTTGAGGTAACCTTCAGCCACGCTTTGTGGCTTGTCATCGCTGGCCAGAATCACCAGCACCAGAGGCTGTTTGGCATTGGCAGCTTTATCAGCAAACGCAGCGCTTGCGGATTGTTGATGAGCGGCGAAAACTGCGGCTAATTGCGCGCTTTGTGCCGCGGTAATGTCTAGCGCTTGATTGCCTTCTTGGTAACCGGCGATCGGTGCTAATGCTGCAACCAAAGCGTCGCTAGGAGCCAGAATGGGGGTTGGGAAGAAGGCTTCAATAATTTTTCCATCACGATTTTTGGTCGCGGTTGCTAGACCTAAAGCAAAGTACGCCATGTTTATTCTCCATCATCAAATGTGGGTTGAGCTGTTTGCCCGCTTGTCATACATGGACAAAGCAAAGGCATTGAGTTGAGCATCCACAGCTCAACCGATAGGTGGTTCATCATAAAGAGTGGATGAGCAGGATAAAAGACCGCAGAGGCAATACGTCTGTAGAAGAATGCATTTTGTCTTTTTAAAGTGATCCCCGTCCTACTTGAAGCTGTAGCGGTGTTGGCTACGTTCGTTCACCCCAATCACATAGTTTGTCTATGCTCATGGGGATGAACTCACTTGCCGCCTACCTACAACTCCAAGTAGTTTGGGGATCCCCTTCCTACTTGAAGCTGCAGCGCTGCTGGCTACGTTCGTTTTTCGCATCGTTCCGTATGTGATCCAACCTCAGAAAATAAAAAACCGCTGGTTTCACTCAGCGGTTTTTTGAATTAAGCAGCGTCGTCGACAGACTCATCGTCATCACTGTCTGCAACCGCTTTCGGCTTCTTGCCCGTTGCTGGAGCAGGTTTACGCTTGGCTCCCAGTGCGCACAGTACGTCTTCTTTGTTTTGAGCCAAGAACATCGCCAGCTCTTCTTGCTTGGCTTCATCTTCGATCAGAGCACTTTTACCCAGCAGTTCGAACAGCTCGTCTGCCATATCCAGCATTTTGTCATAAGCGTCAGCTTCGGCTTTCGAGGTAAAAGTCATTTTCTCTTCTCCGTTGCGCTCCACCACGTACTTCACGATAACAGCCATGGTTAATCCTCTAGTTTGTCGCTAAAAATAACTGGCTGTTTATACAGTTTTCACTCACTAAAGTCCAGTCGCGACCACCAAAATGCGCGCTGAGTCATATCCCTTGATTCGCTGATTAATCGAGCTGCAGTAGGGCGCTTTGGCTCGCCCATTGGGGGCAAAATTCAATGAACTGCCGTAGCAGTGAGTTTTGGTATTTCTCTTTATGAACCAGCATCCAGAAGCGACGCTTCATATCGAGAGGGACATTGAGAATCACCACTCGCCCATCTTGTTGAGGCGTTTTCGCGGCTAATCGAGACAAGCAGCCTAGCCCTAAACCGGAAGAGACACTATTGATCAGCGCTTCGGTGGTATTGAGCTCAAAGGCTTCAATCCAGTGCTCGATGCGCGGCGCAATCACACGTAAGAAAAACTCGCGTGAGCCAGAACCCGCCTCACGCAGCACCCAATCACTGTGTTCAAAATCGCTCATGACCAAGCGCTCTTGCTGCGCGAGAGGATGATCGGGCGCACAGATGATACACATCTCATCTTGGCTAAACTGAGTAGAGATGAGCTCGGGATGCAGCGTTTTGCCTTCAATCAGGCCGATATCGAGCTCGTAATCGACCAGCTTTTGGCACACTTGCGCTGAGTTGGAAATAAACAGGCTTTGTGACGGATGCGGATGCAACTGCCGAAAGGCACTGATCAGATAAGGTGCAACTTGATTACCTATGGTGTCACTCGAACCGATGCGCAGTTTGCCAGTAAGCACCTGCTGCTCTGCAAACAGGCGGTCGATATCTTTGGCGCGTTGCAGCAGTTCATCAGCCAGCGGCAGCAGTTTTTGCCCTTCTTGGTTAAGCACCAAGCGGTTATTCACTCGATCAAACAGCGCATGGCCGAGCTGTTTTTCTAACTCTGACAGCGCGACACTGACCGCCGCTTTCGAGAGGCACAGCACTTCTGCGGCGACAGTCAAACTTTTGTGTTGAATGATGGTGGTGAAAACCCGCAATTGTTTGAGCGAAATATGGCTAGCCATGGTGATCGTTTAGTTTTATTGAACATGTGTTAGAAATAATTAGATAGTTGAAAACAAAGTGCAAGCGTAAGATGCGTTTATTAACCGATAACCATCAATAGAGAGACAGTATGATTCGAGCAGCAAAAGCGAAAGTGATGGGAGCGCCGACCCCAATGGCCGGCCTCGCGCTAGGGATTGCGAGCTTGGGATGGAGTTGGGAAAACATGATTGCGGCACACGGTGTCGCGCAGTGGGTGGGTGCAGCAATCGCCAGTGTGCTATTGATTGTGCTGGCCTTTAAATTTCTATGGCACGGCCACTTGTTACGCCAAGATTTGGCGCATCCGGTAGTGGGCAGTGTGGTGCCAACCTTTGCCATGGCAACCATGGTGGTGTCGGCGTCGCTGGGTCACTTTTACCCTGTGGCTGGCGATGCTTTGTGGCTGTTTGCCGTGGGCTTACACATTCTGTTTTTGGTGAGTTTTTTGTATCACCGCGCACAAGCGTTTGAGCTGCACCACATGGTGCCAAGCTGGTTTGTGCCACCTGTCGGCATTATCGTCGCTGACGTTTCTTTCTCGGGCCATCCTGCGTTAGCGCCAATTGCCTACGCGTGTTTAGTGTTTGGCATGCTGGCTTACGCCGTGATGCTGCCTATGATGATCTATCGTTTTATTTTTACACATGAAATTCCAGATGCGGCGAAGCCAACATTGGCGATTATGGCCGCGCCAGCCAGCCTCTCTCTGGCCGGTTATTTGACCGTGGTGTCCGAGCCTTCACCTGTGATTGTGGCGCTGCTGTTTGGCATTGCGGTGCTGATGACCGCCATCATCTACTTGGCGTTCACGCGCTTACTGCGTCTGCCCTTTAGTCCGGGCTACGCGGCATTCACCTTCCCGATGGTGATTGGGGCGACCGCGCTGTTTAAAATGGCGCACTGGATGGAAAATATCGGCGTGGCAGAGCATTACGTGGCACAAGTGCATTGGTTAGCCAGCCTTGAGCTCATCGTAGCCACGGTGGTGGTGAGCTATGTTGCGATTCGTTATCTGGCCTTTTATCAACCACACAAAGTGTTAGTGGGTTCTCGTTAACCAATTGAGATCCTGCCCCGCGCTTTTTTATCCTTCCTGACATGCACTTATGCTACTCTCAGCTCATGATGAGTCGAGCAGCATGAGTGCATTGTGTTTACGGTCTACCACTCCAACCAAGTTGAAACGCTGAAGATCCTGTTGGTTCATTTAATCAAGAATGAACCGTTGGATGATCCCTTTATTCCTGAGAGCATTTTGGTGCAAAGCCCCGGTATGTCGCAGTGGCTTAAAATGGCGCTTGCCAGTGAATTAGGGGTTGCGGCGAACCTTGAGTTTCCTCTACCGGCAACGTTTATCTGGCAGATGTTTACTCAAGTGTTGCCCGATGTGCCGCAGCGCAGTGCATTCAATAAAGAAGCCATGAGCTGGCGTTTGATGGAGCTACTGCCAAAGCTGCTTGACCGTGACGAATTTCAACCGCTGCAACGCTATTTACAAGACGATGAAGATGACTCAAAACGCTTCCAATTAGCGGAAAAAATTGCCGATATTTTCGATGGTTACTTGGTGTATCGCCCCGATTGGATTTTAAGTTGGGAAGCGGGTAACGAAGTGGCGGAAATCGCTGACCAACACCCGTGGCAGCCGATTTTGTGGCGTGAACTCTACGCTTACACTCGTGAGCAAGGGCATTCGATTTATCACCGTGCCAACCTCTATCAGCGTTTTATTGAGCAGTTGGCGAGTGGCAATTTTGATCGCAGCGTATGGCCTAAGCGCTTGTTCATCTTCGGTATTTCTGCGCTGCCGCCCCGTTATATTGATGCGCTGCGCGCGATGGGTGAGCATATCGACGTGCACCTGATGCTGACCAACCCTTGTCAGCACTATTGGGGCGACATTCGTGACCGAAAATATCTGGCACGCGTGGCAGCGCAAAAACGCAAACTGCTGCACATTAACGGTGAGCAAGTCACCGTCGGCAGTGAAGTCTCGCCGCTCAAAGGCGATGTGGAAAGCTATCTGCAAGAGTCGCTGCACCTGAGTCACGCGGTAGGCAATAGCTTACTGGCTTCGATGGGCAAAATGGGGCGCGATAATCTCTATCTTCTGGCACAAAACGATCAGTCCGAATTAGAACTGTTTATTGAGATTCAACGCGACTCGCTGCTGCATCACATCCAAGCGGATATTTTGCATCTGCAAGAGCATCAAGACGATGCCAAGTTTGCCAGCAGCAGCCATAAACCCAGCATTACCGCGCAGGATGATTCCCTGCAGATTGCCCTATGTCACAGCCCAATTCGTGAAGTGGAAGTGCTGCACGACCGACTGCTGGCTGAGTTTGAGCGCGATCCCAGCCTAAAACCGCGCGATGTGATTGTGATGGTGCCGGACATTAACGCCTACGCCCCTTACATTCAGGCGGTGTTTGGCAACGCGCCCGGCGAGCGTTTTATTCCGTTTTCAATTTCCGATCGCAGCGTCGATCAAGAAAGCCCGATCTTAACCGCCTTCTTGCAACTGCTCGCGCTGCCGCAATCGCGTTGTCTGGCGTCAGAACTGCTTGAGCTACTTGAAACCCCGGCGATTATGGCAAGGTTTGCGATTGATGAAGAAGAGTTTGCCACTGCCAAACGTTGGGTCGAAGAAGCCGGCATTCGTTGGGGGCTGAATAGCGACACGGGTACGGAGTTTGAACTGCCCGCCAGTGAACAAAATACGTGGCAGTTTGGCATTGAACGTATGTTACTGGGTTACGCTATGCCGGCTGAAGCGGGGTTGTATGAGCTTGGTGGCGGCCAGTGGCTTGCACCCTATAACCAAGTGCAAGGTATGAGCGCTGAGTTGGCGGGTAAGCTCGCACACTTTGTAGAAACGCTCAGCGAGCTGCGTAGCCAGCTTGCACAAACCCAAAGCATGGAACAGTGGCGTTATTGGCTCAACGAACTGTTGGAGCGCTGTTTTAGTGTCGATTTACAAGGTGAGCTGGCGCTGAAAACCATCCGCGATAGCTTGGTGAACCTAAAACAGCAGTTGGCCGACGCGGGCTACCAACAAGCGATTTCGCCGGCCATCATTCGCCAAGTGCTAACCAATAAACTCTCCGGAACTCGGATTAGCCAACGCTTTTTAGCGGGACAAGTGAACTTCTGTACCCTGATGCCGATGCGTTCGATCCCGTTTCGCCGAGTGTGTCTGCTCGGCATGAATGATGGGGTTTATCCACCCAATGAAATGGTGGAAGGGTTTGACCTGCGCAATGTGCAGCGCCGAGTCGGCGACCGTTCGCGGCGTGAAGAATCGCGCTACCTGTTCCTCGAAGCCTTGTTGTCAGCCAAAGAGCAGCTGTATATCAGCTATGTCGGCCGCTCGATTCAAGATAACAGCGAGCGCGTGCCTTCAGTGCTGGTCAGCGAGCTTTTGGAATATTGCGAGCAGAACTACTGCTTGGCAGGTGATGAACATTTAGAAAGTGATGACTCCGGACGTCGCTTGGTTAAGCACTTAACCACCCAGTATCCTATGGTACCGTTCAGCCCGCAGACGTTTATCGCTGGCAGTTTTGCCCGTGAATGGCTACCTGCCGCGCGCCGCCAAGGGCAGAGTAGCGCTGATTTTCTCACCCCACTGAGTGATTATCTGCTTGAAGTGAGTTGGCCGATGGAGCTGGATCTGGTGGAGCTGCAACGTTTTTGGCGTCTGCCAGTGGAGTATTTCTTCAAACGCCGCTTGAAAGTGAGCTTTGAGCCGCCGCTTGCCGTGCTTGAAGACGATGAGCCGTTTGCTTTGGATGGATTGAGCGCTTATCAGCTGCGTGATGAGTTGGTGGAAAATCTACTGGCTTGCCGCGATGGCGCTGAGCGCGACCAAGTGGTGGCGCAGTTTGCTAAGCAGCAACGAGCGCAAGGCAAGTTGCCGGTGGCGGCGTTTGGCGATCTTGAATTGGCGCAAAGTGCGCAACAAGCTTTAGCGCTGGCGGAAAAAATTGGCTTTTTGTGTCACCAACCACTGGAAGATGAAGAGATTGATCTACGCTTGCAGCCCTTTGACGATGGCCGAGAAGTTTTACTACGTGGTTGGCTCGTGAAGCGTTATCAATCTGGCTTGGTGCGTGCGCGCAGTGGCGCGATTCGCTCGGAAGATTTATTAGCCGCATGGATTGATCATCTCTGCTTGGCGGCGAGCGGCAAAGCCGTCACAACTCATTTGATTGGTTATGATCGCAAAGAAGGAGTGCAGCACCAAATGCTGCCGCCACTTAATGACGCGCAGCAAGCCAAGGCGCTACTGAGTGAACTGGTGGCGCTGTTTTGCCAAGGCATGAACCAACCTTTGGCTTATTTCCCGAAAACGGCGTTGGCTTGCGTTGAGGCGGGATTTTCCCGTGGTAAATGGCAGGAGGATGAAGAGAAGTCCTACAAAAAAATGGCGGACACCTTCAACGATAGCTTTTACATCAAGAGTGAAGGCGGTAATCGCTATATTGCGCGCATTTGGCCGCAGTGGAGTGATGAACTGGCAAAAACGCTGCGCCAATTGGCCATCAAAGTGCTACAAACACCGCGTTTACAAGTGCAAGATGCCGAACAGGCCTAACCATGAATGGATTGGAAATGAGAGAAGCGTGGGAAGTAGGTGGCCGCCAGAAAATCATTATTGGTGTAGGGCGTTCGCTGTACGGCCACAGGTCAGAGGGACCTAAATTCTTGTGTAACAAATGAATTTGTTAACGTGCGCGCAGTGTAAAGCGCCACCTTGGCTTGTGCCGTGAAGTGGATCCCATAAGCCCATACTCAATCACGGTTTTTAGTTTAATGCAGAGAAATATTCGTCTTGTATCACATCTCTGTAGATAGAAGGATTAAGGCTGATGAGTGCCGATTCAAATAAGCTGGCTGTTACGCTCGATACGTTGCGTTTTCCTTTGCATGGAGCGCGACTGATTGAAGCCTCGGCAGGTACCGGAAAAACCTACACCATTGCCGGACTCTATCTGCGTCTGGTGCTTGGGCATGGCTGCGTGGAAACTCGCCACGCGCATCCGCTAAGCGTTGATCAAATTCTGGTGGTGACTTTTACCGAAGCGGCCACCGCCGAGCTGCGTGACCGTATTCGTCGCCGCTTACACGATGCGCGCCTCGCTTTTGCCCGCGGTGCAAGTGACGATCCACTGCTTCGCTCCCTGCTAGCTGAATTTACCGATCACAGCTTAGCCGTCTCTTTGCTACTCAATGCCGAGCGACAGATGGATGAAGCGGCCATTTTCACCATCCACGGTTTTTGCCAACGCATGCTGACGCAAAATGCGTTTGAATCGGGCAGTCGCTTTGAAAATGAATTCGTCACTGATGAAAGTCGTCTCAAAGCCCAAGTGGTGGCCGATTATTGGCGCAGACAGTTCTACCCCTTGCCCATTTCTCTCGCGAACGAAGTACGCCGCTTATGGCCGGCGCCCTCTGCGCTGTTGGCTGAGATTGCCGGTTATCTTTCTGGGCCGCCAGTCAAACTGACTACGCCTTTAATGGAAGGAGATTTGGCCGCGCTGCAACAAGCGCAGATAGCGCGCATTTCCGAGATTAAGCAGCACTGGTTAGCGGAGCGAGAGGAGATTGAGCCCGCCGTAACTGGCTCTGACCTGCACAAAAATAGCCAAAATGCGCTGCTACGTCGTTTGCCGATTCTGGATACTTGGGCGCAAAGTGAAACGCACGATCTGCACGTGCCGTCAGAGTTTGAAGAGTTCACCCAAAGCGGGTTGCTCGCCAAATCAAAGAAAGGCAATCCGCCACAATTAGCGCTGTTTGAACGAATAGAAGCGTTTCTTGCTGAGCCTGTGTCACTCAAAACACCGCTTTTGGTGCATGCGATTCATCACTGTCGTCACTGGTTGGCGAAAGCCAAATCCACCCATCATTGGCTCTCGTTTGATGACTTACTGACTCAACTCAGCGCTGCGCTCGATAATGATGAGCAAGGGCTATTGGGCGAGCGGATCCGCTCGCTGTATCCGGTGGCGATGATCGACGAATTCCAAGATACCGATCCGCTGCAGTACAGCATTTTCAGTCGGCTGTATCTCGATCATCCGCAGTGTGGCTTGTTGATGATCGGCGACCCGAAACAGGCGATTTACGCTTTCCGTGGCGCCGATATTTTCACTTACATCAAAGCGCGCAATCAGGTGAGCGCTCACTACACCTTGGGTACGAACTGGCGCTCCAGCGCGGCTATGGTGGCGGCAGTTAACCAAGTGTTCAGCTCTGCGACTCATCCGTTTATTTACAGTGATGACATTCCCTTTCAGCCCGTGGCGGCAAGCCCTGGTGCTGATAAACGCCATTGGTCACTGGAGGGGCAAGTACAACCAGCCTTGACCTATTGGTGGCCGGAAGATCTCGATAAACCACAAAGCAAAACCGATTACTACGCGCAAATGGCCGAGGCGTGTGCAGCGCAAATTCAGCACATTTTGACTGCTTCGGCCTCTGGCGCGGCAATCTTTCATCGCGGCGAGGCGATTGAAGCGGGCGATCTGGCGGTGCTGGTGCGCACCGGTAATGAAGCGCGCATGGTGCGCGATGCGCTCAGTCAGCAAGGTATCGCCAGTGTTTACCTTTCCAACCGTGACAGCGTGTTTGCCAGCGATGTGGCGCAAGATATTGAACGCTTGCTGCTCGCCGTGTGGCAGCCAGAAGATGAGCGCTTGCTCCGTGCGGCGGTTGCCTCGAATCTGTTTGCGTTAACCGCCAGCGAGCTGGATGCGCTGAATAACGATGAAAACGAATGGGAACAGTTGATTGCCGAATTTCGTCAATATCGCCGCTTGTGGAGCGAGCGCGGCGTATTGCCGATGCTGCGTGCAGTATTAACTCAGCGCCACATTGCCGAGCGTTGGCTGGCGGAAAGTGAAGGTGAGCGCTGGCTCACCGACTATCTGCACATCAGCGAACTCTTGCAGCAGGCCACGCGTGAGATCGATAGCGATCAGGGTTTACTGCGTTTTCTGACTCAGGCGATGGCGGATGCTGCGCAAGGGCTCGGTGGCAGTGATGAGCAGATCCAGCGTCTCGAATCCGAGCGGCGTCTGGTGCAGATTGTCACCATCCACAAATCAAAAGGGCTTGAGTACCCGCTGGTATTTTTACCGTTTGTGATGAGCTATCGCGAGAGCAGTGAAGGCAAATATTACGATACTGAATCGGCCACTACTTGGGTCGATTTAACCGGCAATGAAGACGCGTTAGCCAAAGCCGATCAAGAACGTTTGGCAGAAGATTTACGCTTGCTGTATGTGGCGCTCACTCGCGCAGTGTATGGCTGTTTTATTGGGATTGCGCCGCTGCGCAACGGCAATTCGAGCCAAGAGCCGACCTCGGCGCATCGCAGTGCGATGGGGTTTCTGCTGCAAGATGGTCAAGAAGGTGGTATCGCGGATCTGCAGCAAGCGCTGCTCAAACAGTGTGAAAATTTGCCAGATGTCGCACAATGCCCGCCACCGAAGCGTTTTGAGCAAGCGTATCAGCCACCCCAATTGGACGAGCGAGAGCTGACTGCCCGTGAGTTAAGCCAAACGATTGATCGCCGTTGGCGAGTGACCAGTTACTCAGGCTTGGTGATGCAATCGAGTCATGCTCGCAATGATCCTTTGCAAGAGTTGCCCTTGCTTGAAGTGGGCGGTTTTGATCTTGATAGTGCGCAAGAGCGCGATGGAGCGGCGCTGGAATCTGTCGAGCGCTCGATTTTCAATTTCCCGCGTGGTGCTCGCCCCGGCACTTTCTTGCATTCGCTGTTTGAAGAGGTGGATTTCCAGCAATCGGCACACAGTGAACCCAATACTAAAATCATCCTTGATTTGATGGAAAGTGAGCAGATTGAAAGCGAGTGGCTGCCGGTGTTGCAACACTTGGTTGACACCGTATTGAGTACGCCACTGGATGGTAAAGCGCTGCGCTTACAACAAATTATGGCCGCCCAGCGTCTGACCGAGTTGGAGTTTTTACTGCCAATCGAAGTGTTGGATGCGCCAACCTTAAATCGCATCACCCAGCGCCATGATCCGCTTTCGGCACACGCGGGCGATCTCGGTTTTCATGCGGTGCAAGGCATGCTCAAAGGCTTTATCGATCTGGTGTTTCAATATCAAGGGCGCTATTACGTGCTGGACTGGAAATCCAACCATTTAGGTGACGATCCAGCGGCGTATCATCCACAGCGTTTGGGCAGTGCGATGGCCGATCACCGCTACGATCTGCAATACCAAATTTACGCGTTAGCTCTGCATCGCTTTTTGCGTAGCCGTTTAGCTCATTACGACTACGAGCAGCATTTCGGCGGCGTGTTTTATCTCTTCTTACGCGGGATGGATGGGCGCACCGATCAAGGTGTGTTCCATACCAAGCCAAGTTTGGCCTTGTTAGATGAGTTGGATGGGTTGATCGCAGGGCATGAATTGGCACAAAGAGCGAGTAAAGCTGGGCAGATGGAGCTTGATTTATGATGTTTTGGGATAGCGAAGTAGCGAAACGTCTGCTGGCACAGGGCGCGCTGCGTCCTTTGGATGTGCAGTTTGCCCGCTTTATTGGTAAACAAGCCGCATTGGCAGGGCACAACGCTGCAGAAAGTGAGCTTTTGAGTGTACTGAGCGCGGCGCTCAGTGCAGAACTTGGGCGTGGACACATCTGTCTGCCACTGTGGGATGCACACGGCAATCTCTGCGATCTAGCGGCGCTGATTGGTCTTTATGGTGAAGCGAGTTTGCAGCACAGTGAACGCTGGTTAGCGGTAGACTGGCAAGCCTTACTGCAAGCCTCGCCGTTGGTGGGGCAGCAAGGTGAAGCGGTGCCGTTAATGTTTGATGGCGCAAGGCTCTATCTGCATCGCTACTGGCATTATGAAAAGCAACTGGCGGCGCGATTGACTGAGTTGGCCGCACCCCAACGTTTAAGCCCTGCTGAACTGGCTAACTTGCGTGAACGCCTGAATACCTTATTTGCCCGCGACTATTTAGGTTTGTGGCAAGCACTACAGCAAAAGCCGCTGAGTTCGGTCGAGCGGATTCAACTGCTGAATGATCGATTGGATGTGGTAGAGTCGGACGCGCTGGATTGGCCTGCGATTGAAGCTGTAGTCGAAAAAGCACAGCGCGGCGCGGATTTGCAAGCTTTAGAGCAGCTTATTCCGCTTACTCACTGCTTAAACTGGCAAAAAGTGGCGGCAGCCGTCGCGCTCACCCGCCGTTTTGCGGTGATTTCCGGTGGGCCGGGAACTGGCAAAACCACCACAGTGACCAAGCTTTTGGCGGCACTGATTAGCCAGAGTATGGCGCAAGGTAAAGTGCCAGAAATCAAATTGATCGCCCCAACCGGCAAAGCCGCGGCGCGTTTAACCGAGTCGATGGGTAAAGCGGTGAGTCAGCTGGCGATAGAGCCTGAGATCGCTGCGGCGATCCCAAGCACTTCCAGCACTATTCACCGTTTGCTTGGCGCGATTCCGGGCAGTGCTGAGTTTCGTCATCACGCACGTAATCCACTCCATCTTGATCTGTTGGTGGTCGATGAAGCGTCCATGGTTGACTTACCTTTGATGGTGAAACTGGTCGAAGCGCTGCCCAAGCACGCTCGGTTGATTTTGCTTGGCGATAAAGATCAATTGGCTTCGGTGGAAGCGGGGGCGGTGCTCGGTGATATTTGTACCTTCCTGAACCAAGGTTACGGCAATGAGCAGGGCACGCAGTTGGCTGAACTGACGGGGTTTGCCTCTTTGCGCCAAACTGCCAGTAAAGCGGTGAATCCGGTGGCGGATTGCTTATGTATGCTGCAAAAAAGTTACCGTTTTGATGCGCGATCTGGCATTGGTCAATTGGCGAAAGCGATCAACAGTGGATCTCCGGCGCGCGTTGAAACTGTGTGGCAGCAATCGTTCAGCGATATTGAACACTTTGCGCTCAGTGGTGAGCATTATCAGCAACTGCTGCAAACCTTGGTGCAGGCTTATCGTCCTTATCTGAGCTTGCTCAATCAGCCAACTGAGCAATTTGAGTCGACAAAGCAAACCATGCTCACACTTGCCAAATCAGCACTTGATGCGTTCAGTCGCTGCCGATTGCTTTGTGCGCTGCGTGAAGGCGATTTTGGAGTGATGGGGCTGAACACTCGTATCGAACGGGCGTTGAATGCTCACAAGCTGATTAAAACTCAAGAAGAGATCTGGTATCACGGGCGGCCGATCATGGTCACGCGTAACGATCATGGCTTGGGGTTATACAATGGTGATATTGGTTTGTGTATGCGCGATCGTGAAGATGAGCAGGGCAGACTGAAAGTCTATTTTGAGTTGCCAGATGGCAGCATCAAAGCCGTGTTACCGAGCCGAGTCCCGCAACATGAAACCGCGTATGCGATGACGATTCACAAATCACAAGGCAGTGAATTTGATTTGACCTTGCTGATTTTACCGCCGGACTACAGCCCGATTTTGACGCGTGAGCTTGTGTATACCGGCATTACTCGAGCAAAAAAACAGCTCAAATTGTATTGCGATAATCAGGTATTGCAGCGGGCAATTAAAGTGAAAACCCAACGGGCGAGTGGCTTAGTGGCAAGGTTGGAGCAGTAAATGCTCCGCCAATCCATGGCGGTACGGCATTAGGCATTCGCGAACGCTTTGGTAAAGGTAATGCTGCGGATCCGGTAACGTTCACACGATTGAAGTAGGTACGTTTTTAGATTATCACTGACGGGAAATACGCAGTGCACATCAAGCCCGGAGAGGAACTCAGCGTCAGCCATATCCCAGAAGCTTTGTAGAGAGTTACAAATAACGGTTTTCATATACGATTTGCTCTTAGATACTGAATGTAGTCGTAAAAGCAATCCATGCGTGAATTGAGAAAGGTCTCAAGCGTCAAATCCTGACAAAATTATTGAACAACATTTAATCAAACTCGTGCATTTTACCGATCTATATCACAAAATAAAAGCGAAAAACGAACAAAAAAGATGCAACAAAGTGCATTTAATTTTCATATGTTTTCATATGCGTTTTAAGCTGTTGAATTTACAGCGGCAGCATCAAAATTTTCGAACGGCGTTGGTAGTTATATAAGCTCTTTTTCGCCATCGGTAGCGCTTCCACATCGACCTCATTAAAACCTTGTTCACGGAACCAGTGCGTACTGTGAGTGGTTAGCACAAACAAGTGGCGAATCCCCATCTGTTTTGCATGATGCTTGGTGTGAACCAATAAATGCAATCCGCGATGTCCATCACGATATTCAGGATGAATCGCGACACAAGCCATTTCTGCCATGCGTTCTTCTGGATAAGGGTAGAGTGCAGAGCAGCCAATCACTAAGCCATCTTTGTCGATGATAGTGAATTTGTGGATCTCTTGTTCCAGTTGCTCACGAGAGCGGCGCACCAGAATGCCTTGTTCTTCTAGTGGGCGAATCAAATCAAAAATACCACCGATATCATCAATCGTGGCTTGGCGGATCTGCTCGGCACTTGCCATCACAATTTGAGTACCGATACCATCAAATGAAAATAGCTCTTGGATTAATGCACCATCTTCTTTGTAGCTGACTAAGTGACTGCGCGGCACACCGGCGCGGCATGCTTTTAAAGCGGCACGCAAAAAACGCATGGTGCTAAAGCACTCTTCATCATCTGGCGCACACTCTTGCTCCATGCTTTTAACGAGGCGTTCAACATCGCTCGGGAAGAGTTCGGCAATCGCGTTGCCTTTGGCATCGATGATCCCTTGCTGCGGGCAAAAACCGATCAGCTTGTCGGCTTTAAGTTTTATCGCCACTTGGGTCGCTACTTCTTCGGAAAGCAGATTGAAACACTCGCCCGTGACGGAGCTAGCAATCGGGCCAAGCAACACAATCGAGCCTAAATCCAGCATGCGGTTGACGCCTTCCACATCAATCCGGCGAATACGTCCACTGTGGCAGTAATCGACACCTTCATCTATACCTAGTGGTTGAGAGATGATGAAATTGCCGCTCACAACGTTGAGCTGAGTTCCCGCCATCGGGGTATTGTTGAGGCTCATCGAAAGACGTGCGGTGATTGCGTGCTGCAGTTGCCCTGCCGCTTGCATCACTAAGCCCAGTGAGGATTCATCAGTGATCCGTACACCTTTGTGATATGGCGTATCTCGATGATTTTTCTCAAGGATTTGATTGATTTGCGGACGTGCACCGTGCACGAGTACTACTTTAACGCCAAGGCTGTGCAGCAACGCGATGTCGCTAATGATGTTGGGAAAATTTTTATCAGCAATGGCTTCCCCACCGAGCATGACAACCATGGTTTTTCCACGGTGGGCATTAACATAGGGCGCTGACTGGCGAAATCCTTTGACGAGAGCGGTACTGCGAATTTTCACGGCTGAACATCCTTGGTGTTTAAATATGCGCAAATAATGACTTTTTATTCTTTTTTGAGCAAGCGGTTTTTTATATGACCGGAAGAATCTTTGGTTTATTGCAGATCCTATGGGTCAAAATAAATGGGATGCAAAACAGAAGGATGACAAAAGTATGAACAGTAAGGTTGAACGCTGCATCAATCCGTATGAGCAGTGCAGTTAATAGTGCAAAGCCTCGCCCCAAGAGGTTTGGATAAAGCGAGATAAGCGGTATGGCAAAAACGGAAAGCAAAAGTAAAGCCTTGAGTAAAGAGCGTTTGCTGTTATTGATCGCGATTTTAGGCTCGTCCTACGTTTTTATGCTGTACAGCAACCTCTTTGGCCGTCTGCAAGAGCAGTGGTTTCCCAAATCTGAGCTGTATGGGATATGGATTGAGCAGAATGTAGCCCCTTATGCGGCACAAAAAATCACCATTGGCTCTCAAGGTATTGTGCTGAATGGGCGTTTGGTCACTACCCATTTTAACTACGATGGCGCTCGACTCGAATTTACGGTGAATGGTCAGCCGTATCAGTTTGAGATCATGCTGGAGAAAAAGCAGATGAAACAGCGTTCGTCCGCTAACTATCAGCCGGTTTATCAATTGTCAGAAAAAGTAAAAAATAATCGCTATTAATCAAACGCCAATTGCACAGTTTCACTGACTTTGTCATGCTCTTGGCAAACTCAAACCATGGATCTCTTTTGTGAGTAAACGTCTTCTTTCTCTCGCCAGTTTGGCACTGCTGTTTGGTTGTGCTCAGCAACCTAACGATCGTGCTCAGCAATACCAACAACAAACTTTTCCACACATTTTGAATCGTGCCGATGTGGTTGAATCCAATAAGCCGCGTGACTATACCGAATTCAGCAAACAGAGTGAGTTGGTCGTGCAAGGCTCAGCCTCCATGGCCAAGATCTATCGACCGCTGTATGAACAATTGAATGAGTGGGTTCTGCAAAGCGGAGATCCTGCCACTTTAGCGCAATTTGGTATTCAAGCAGCGCAGTTAGGTGGAGGGGATAAACAAGGTAACGTATTGTTTACTGGCTATTTTTCCCCTGTGATTGAGCTGCGTCATCAACCCGACAGCGTGTTTAAATATCCGGTTTACGGCTTGCCGAAATGCAACAAAAACTGCCCCACTCGAGCGGAGATTTACCAAGGTGCGCTGGAAGGTCAAGGCTTAGAATTGGGCTATGCGGAGAACTTGATCGATCCTTTCATCATGGAAGTGCAGGGTAGTGGCTTTGTTCACTTTGGGGATGATGATACTTTGGAATACTTTGCTTACGCCGGTAAAAACAACAAAGCGTATGTCAGCGTAGGTAAGGTACTGATTGAGCGTGGGTTGGTTGAACGTGAAAAAATGTCGCTCAAAGCGATCAAAGATTGGGTACTCGCTAATGATGAAGAAACAGTGCGTGAACTGCTAGAACAAAACCCTTCTTTTGTGTTCTTTAAACCACGAGCAGCAGCGCCAGTTACTGGCAGTGCTGGCATTGAGTTACTGCCGATGGCATCGGTTGCGGGGGACCGTTCAATTTTGCCTATGGGAACGCCAATTCTAGCTGAAGTCCCTCTGCTGAATGCCGATGGCACTTGGTCTGGCGCACATCAACTGCGTTTGTTGATTGTGCTTGATACAGGCGGTGCCGTGAAACAAAACCATCTCGACTTGTACCACGGCATGGGACCTCGTGCAGGGTTAGAAGCGGGACACTATAAGCACTTTGGCCGTGTGTGGAAACTCGGGTTAGAAAACTCGCCTACCCAAGCACCATGGGCATTGCCGCCGGAAAAACAGCAATAGTTTTTCCTGATATTGTGCCGGTAGCAAACTGGACATTTTTGTGAAGAGTGCGTATAAATCGCACTCTTTATTTTTCAGCTAGAGTGGAAATGTGGTTATGCGTGAACTCGATACTCCTGCCTCCGACAGTTACAACCAACGTTTTGGTGGTACGCGCCGTTTGTATGGTTATAACGAAGTCGACATTTTACGTGCCGCGCACGTGTGTGTGATTGGGATTGGTGGTGTCGGTTCATGGGCGGTTGAAGCTCTGGCGCGAACGGGTATTGGTGAGTTGACGTTGATTGATATGGATGATGTGTGTGTCACTAACATCAACCGTCAAATCCATGCCATGACTGGGACGATTGGCAAAAGCAAAATCGACGTGATGGCCGAGCGCGTTAAGCTCATCAATCCAGAGTGCAAAGTCAATTTGGTGGATGATTTCATCACGCCGGATAATCAACATCTTTATCTCAATAAATCCTTTGATTATGTGTTGGATGCGATTGACAGCTTGAAAGCCAAAGCTTCTCTACTGGCTTACTGCCGCAGCAACAAAATCAAAGTGATTACGGTCGGAGGTGCGGGCGGACAAACCGATCCAACGCAAATCACCGTGGCCGATTTGACCAAGACAATTCAAGATCCACTGGCGAAAAAGCTCAAAGATCGCCTGCGTCAGCACCACAACTTTCCAACCAACCCAGCGCGTAAATTTGGAATTGATTGTGTGTTCTCGACCGAGCAACTCAAATATCCTCAAGCCGATGGCTCAGTATGTGCCACCAAATCAACCGCAGAAGGTCCAAAACGTATGGATTGCGCCAGCGGATTTGGCGCGGCGACGGTAGTGACGGCGACGTTTGGTTTTGTCGCGGTAGCACGCATCGTCGATAAATTGATTCAAAAGCATAAAGTGAAGGCGTGAGGGCATGATGAGTCCATTTCCCGCTCATCCCTTTGGTGATGACATTAATGCACAAACTGTCTTAGAAACCATGCAAACACTGCACGGTTGGGAAGATCGTTATCGCCAGATCATTCAATGGGGCAAACTGCTGCCTGTGATGCCAGAAGCACTGAAAAGTGAGCAAGTTCTTGTCTCTGGCTGTGAAAGTGAAGTGTGGCTAGTGGCCGAGCAGCAAGGTGAGCAGTGGTTTTTCTGCGCCGATTCCGATGCGCGGATTGTGCGCGGTTTGATTGCGATTGTGTTGGCGGCACTGAATGGCAGAACGTCTGCAGAAATTAGCGCGTTTTCGATGGATGACTACTTTGCCGAGCTTGGCTTGCTGGCGCATTTAAGCCCATCACGCGGTAATGGCTTGCAAGCGATTGTGGCGACGATTCAGGCTAAGGCCAAGAACTAACCACCTACATTTCCAATGAAAAGAGCCTCATCGTGATGAGGCTCTTTTACTATTGATGCACAGGTTTACAGCAGAACCACCGCTTTATGGATGGCGGCGATCAAGCGTTCCACCTCTTCTGCGCTGTTGTACACTCCGAAAGAAATTCGCACCGTCCCTTTTACGCCAAACGCATCCATCAAAGGATGAGCACAGTGATGCCCCGCACGAACGGCAATTCCTTGTTGATCGAGTAAGGTGGCGAGGTCTTGATGATGCACGCCATCCATCACTAAGCTCAGCACACTCGCGTTAGGCTGATAACCGAGCACGCGAATATCATCGATTTGCGAAATGGCTTGGTAAGCTTGCTGTTGCAGTTGATGCAAGTGCGCTTCCACGGCGGCTCGATCAAGACTTTGATACCAGTGAATCGCGGTGGCCAGAGCAAGGGCACCTGCCACATTCGGCGTGCCTGCTTCAAATTTTCCGGGCAAGCCGGTAAAGGTCGTACCATCAAACGAGACCTTTTCAACCATCTTGCCGCCGCCATGCCAAGGTGGCATCGCTTCTAAAAGCGCCGTTTTGCCGTACAGCACACCAATGCCCGCTGGCGCATACAGCTTATGGCCGGAGAATACATAGAAATCCGCATCCAGCGCTTGAACATCCACGGTTTCATGGACTATACCTTGAGCACCATCGATCACCACCATCGCGCCTTGTTGATGTGCGGCTTGGATGACCTCTTCAATTGGCTGGCGAGTTCCCGTGACATTGGTGATATGGGCGAGGGCAACGATTTTGCAGCGTGGTGACAGCAATTTCCGAAAGGCAGCAAGGCCAAATTCACCCGTTGTTGTCATCGGGATTTTGACCACTTTCGCGCCCGTTTGCTCAGCGACCATTTGCCACGGCACGATATTGGCGTGGTGTTCAGTTTCACTGACCAGAATCTCATCGCCGGCTTGTAATGTGCTGCGGGCATAACTTTGCGAAATGAGGTTGAGTGCTTCGGTAGCACCGCGCGTCCAGATAATATTTTTGCTGCTTGGCGCACCAATAAATTGTGCGACTTGTTCACGCGCGCCTTCAAATTGGCTGGTGGCTTGCGCCGTCAAACTGTGGCTACCGCGATGTACATTGGCATTGTGCTGGCTGTAGTAGTGGCTGATGGCATCAATCACACATTGCGGTTTTTGTGTAGTGGCCGCACTGTCGAGATAGACCAGCGGGTTACCGTTGACGATTTGTTGCAGCGCCGGAAACTGCGCGCGGATTGCATCAAGATTGAGCATCAATAAAACCTGAAAGTTCGGTCAGTTGTTGAGGATGAAGAACCATGGGGGCGGCAACGTGTTGCGCCAATTCCACGCCTGCGAGCAGTGCAATCATGGCGAGCGCAAACTCCAGCGCGGTGCCTGGCCCTTGGCTGGTGAGTAAATGTTGCGTGGCATAATAACAGACGCGCTGACGACTCAGGCGCTCTGAAGGAATATGGTCAAAAAAGTTGGGGTGACAAGTCATGCGTGCGCCGACAAATTTCTGCTGTTTGGCGAAAACCAGTGCAGGTGTCGCGCAAATCGCGGCAACCAGTTTGCCTTGTTGTGAGAACGCATCAATCAGTGCAAGTAGCGGTGTACTATCGGCAAACGCTTGCGCTCCGCCCACACCTCCGGGCAGTGCCAGTGCATCAAACGCTTCTGCCGAGCACGTTTCAAGCGTCTGCTCTGCAGTCAACCAAACACCCCGTGAGCCTTGCACTTGTAACTTGTCACCGACCGCTGCCATAGTGACCTGAAATCCTGCTCGCACCAAAGTATCGACGATGATGACAGTTTCCATCTCCTCGCTGCCATGGGCGACGGGGACGAGAATTCGTTTACTCATGCCTTGCTCCAACTCTGCTCTAAGGTTTTGATTTGTTGATATAACTTGCTGTTTACCGGAGTTGCAATGCCATGCTGTTCGCCTTTGCGTACTACGTAGCCGGTAATAAAGTCTATCTCGGTTGGACGTCGGTGGAAAACATCTTGATGCATGGAAGATCGATTGGCTGCCGTTGAATGGATCACTTGATAAATCAACTCATGCAATACAGCTCTATCACTGTGCACGTTTTCAGCCTGCATTACTGCCACCACCTCATCTAAAATGGCAGTGATGATCGGCGTAAATTCAGGTGCAGCTAATGCACCGTTGGCGCATTGATGAATCGCGGTTAGCGGATTTATCGCACAATTCACCGCGAGTTTGCGCCACAAAGCCTGTTGGATCTCTGGATTCCATGTCGCTGGTGAGAGGGCGTGCTGAAAAACTTCAGCGATAAAATCGCAGCGTGCTCCGAGAGGATTGTAAGGGCCGATCTGGGTTTGCCCTAAGCCAGTATGACGAACTTGGCTAAGCGTCATTTTGAGTGCACCGTGGGTTGTGGTGGCAAGCACAACCGGGAAGTTGGCCACAGATTCGTGGATGGCTTCGACTGCGCCCATGCCATTGTGCATAAACAGCAAAATGGTTTCTCGATTCAGATGGGGGAGCAAAGGCTGTAATGCCGTTTCGACTTGCCAAGCCTTGACGGTGATCAGCAGTAAATCGGCATGGATGAGCGTGTCTAAATTTTGATTACAAAATGAGATGGGCTCTTCTTCATCGAGCTGTAGCGTTATGGTCGGCTGAGCTTGACGGCTCCATACCGCGACTTGATGACCTGCACTATGTAAGTGCAGCGCCCACAAAGAGCCGACAGCTCCTGGGCCAAGTACCACAATATTCATCTCTGTCCCCTGCTGAAAATCGAATGCGCCAAGGATAACGAGGGGAGTTTTGAAAGCAATAAAAAATGGCGCGAAGTCGCGCCATTTTCACTGTTTAGGCTCTTTTCCTGTTTAGGAAGGAGCGTGCAGATGTCTACAATTAGAACTTGTAAGTTACTGCTACGTAATGGCCGAAGCCTGTTGACTTGAAGCCATCGGTATCTTTAATCCCGTAAACGTCTTTGTAGCCTTTTAGACCGTAGCCTACAGCGAAACGATCTGAATGCCAGTAGATACCGTTAAACATCGCACCGCCGTTGCTGGCTGTTGAGTATTCATCTTTTAGGCCGAATTGGTAATCGATGTAGCCTTGGTAAGAGATGAATGAACCGTTTTCGAAGAAGTAGAAAGGTTTAAACCAGTTAGTCGAGATCTGGAAACCGTTCCAATCTTTGCGGTTGCCATCATAAGTACCGTAGAGGTTCAGGCCAACTTTGCCAAACCATGGAACCATCACATCAGAACCAAGACCAATTTTCTGGTTGTTTACAGAAAATGCGTTAGTGTCAAAGTCTGTACCGTCCCATTCGAACAGTGATGCAACGTAAACTTCTTGTACTGGACCGAAAGACATATCAACGCCAGTCAATGCATCCAGAGACATACGTGGAGCAAACTTCATGAAGATTTTTGGATCGCCAACTTTGTCACTGCTTTTGTTCGTTGCTAAGTTAAACACGTCAACGTAACCGTACAGATCAAAGATGCCAGAACGACCGCCAAATTCCATTTCCAGATAATCATGAGATGATTTGCCTGGAAGTTCGTCGAATGCACCCATCAGGTTAAATTGCATCCACTTGTAATCGTTTTTGTGGATATCGCCATCTGAGTAGTCAGCGGCCAGAACAGGTGCTGAAGTTGCTGCCAATAGGCTTAAAGCAAGAAGTGATTTACGCATAAGGGGAACTCTCTGTAAGTGTGTTGTGTATGGCGGCCGCTTAACTGCAGCTCGTTCAACTGGCGGGCATAATAACGATAAAAATCGCAATTAAAAGTGATAAGAAGTGCAAAATTAAAGGCATTGAGTGACTGAAATCACACCTTTGTTAATTAGTTTTGAACTTATTTTGTATTTCACTTTTTTGCATTTTTATTGTGATATTGATCGCTTTGTTTGCGGGTTGACTAAACTTATACGCTAATCGATAAACCAACAAATTCAGTGAGTGATCGACGAATGAACTCTTTTCGTATACCTAAGTAAATTTATGAAAAGGAGTGAGTAATGGAAGAGATAATGTTGTTTCCACTTAGCTCCGTCGTACTTCCTGAAGGGAAAATGAAGCTGCGAATTTTTGAACCGCGCTATCAGCGTATGGTCGCTCAGTGCAGTAAAACGGGCAGTGGATTTGGTCTCTGTTTGTTCGACAGTAAGTCGAATAAAAATGCAAACGAATTATCTGAGTTTGGGACTTTGGTCAAAATCGTTGATTTTGAAACGTTAAGTGATGGTTTGCTTGGGATCACAGTCGTCGGCATACGACGTTTTGCGATTCGCAAAGTTCGGGTTGAATATGACGGTTTGCGGATTGCTACAGTACAGTGGTTTCCGGATTGGCCAAGCCAAGAATTGTTAGAGCGGGAGCGTTTCTTAGGCGAGCAATTGCAGGAGGTCTATCGGCAATTTCCACAAATTGGTGAGTTGCACAGTTTGTGCTTTTTTGATGATGCGAGTTGGGTCTGTCAACGCTGGCTAGAACTGCTACCTTTAAGTAAAGGACAGTTTGATGTGCTGGTTGGGCAGCGAGATTGCCATGCCGCCTTAGCTTTTTTACAGCGTGCCATTGAGTCGCATCTCGACACGTGAACAATTTGCTTGTGACGAATGATCTCCAGTGGTAACACTGACGTATAGACTTACTAGGGTGTTCGCCTGAGTCATTAAGGATGAGTTTATATGTTTAATCCATCACCTCATACGTTTGGCCGCCAAGAGTGGCTAGAGTGTATGGAAAAAGTTAAAAGCAGGGACACACAGGCTTTTGCTCTGGTATTTGGCTATTACTCGCCGAAATTGAAGCAGTTTGTGATGAAGCATGTCGGTAGTGAACAGGTAGCGTTGGAACTGGTTCAAGAAACCATGTCAACCGTATGGCAAAAAGCCAGTCTGTTTGATGGGCAGAAAAGCTCTCTCGCGACTTGGATTTACACCATAGCGCGTAACCTAAGTTATGACTTGCTACGTCGACAAAAGGGGCGTGACGCTTATGTGTTGGCCGATGATATTTGGCCGGAAGATTATTGTCCTCCTGATCTGGTTGATCACTACGCACCGGAACAAGATCTGCTCAAAGAGCAGGTGATGAAATTTCTCGACCGCCTGCCAGAAGCACAGCAGCAAGTGATCAAAGCGGTCTATTTAGAAGAAATCCCCCAGCAAGATGTGGCAGACATGCTCGACATTCCACTTGGCACTGTGAAATCACGTCTACGCCTTGCGGTAGAAAAGTTAAGATTATCAATGGATGCGGAGTCCTTATGAGTTATCACCCTAATTATGCTTTACTCGCAGCCTATGCTGAGGGCGGTCTTGATTCTGCGCATGGTTTGGCGATTTCTGCTCATTTGGAAATCTGCCCACATTGTCGTGACTTGGTGCATGAGATTGAGGCAGAACTTGGTGAGTTACTCAATCAGCAAGCGGCCTCTTCTGTCGCCTTGTCAGACGATGCCAACTGGCAAGCGATGTTTGATTCGATTGTGGCCTTGCCGCAGCAAGCGGCATCCAGCCCTCCCGTTAAAACCACACCGGTAATGGTGACGGTAAACGGTAAGCAGATTGCGATTCCCAAAGTCTTAGCGCGTTTGGTTAAACCTGAGCAGCAGTGGCGCAGCTACGGTGGCAAAGTGTTCAGTTTACCTTTGCAGTCGGAAGATAATGTACGGATGAATCTGATGTACATCAGCCAAGGGGTTTCTATTCCTCAGCACACCCATAAAGGGTTTGAGTCGACCTTGGTGTTGCACGGTGGTTTTAGTGATGAAAATGGTCATTACGATGTGGGTGATTTTATGCAGCATGATGGTCAAATCTGCCATTCGCCCTGTACACCGCAAGATCAAGACTGTCTCTGCTTAACGGTATTGACCGAGCCTATGGTCTTTACCCAAGGGGTGGCGCGGATCTTTAACCTGTTTGGCAAAGGACTTTACCCTTAATCCTGCTTCAACAAGTAGTTTGGGTAGAGTATGTAAGATGAAGGGAGCAAATGAGCTCCCTTCACTATTTTCGTACGACATTCAAGTTGTATGACATTCAGGCGGGTCTATTTTACAAACTTACTGTCGCTCTTCTCTTCCGACGGCAACTCTTCTTTATACTGCTTTGCGTTTTCCAGCATCTTAGTAAAGTCATCACGTAGTGAGTAAAGCATGACCAAACTTGGGATCACCATTACCGCAGTCAAAATGAAGAACAGTGACCAGTCGTTCAGAAAATCCGCTAACTCACCACTAAACGAAGCGATAGTGGTTCTGCCTAAATTACCTAATGAAGCCAGCAACGCATATTGCGTGGCGGAAAAAGCCTGTCCAGTCATTAAGGTGAGGAAGGAAACAAAGGCTACCGTTGAGAAGGCAGAAGTGAAGTTATCGACGAAGAGAGTCGCTAGAAATAGGTGTTCATTAGGACCAACTTTGGCTATCCAAGCAAACATCAAGTTACTGGACGCCATGGCGATGCCACCAATCATTAATCCTCGCACAATACCGAACTTGATATTGACTAAGCTGCCAAGCAAGGTGAACAAAATGGTGATACCCCAACCGAGTAGCTTAGAGTAGTAGCCAATCTGTTCGTTGCTAAAACCAATTTCTTTGTAAAAGGCAATCGACATGCGTCCTAAGAAGGCTTCGCCGATTTTGAACAGAAAGACAAACAGCAGCAGTGTCAGCGCAACACGAAAACCATTACGGCGGAAAAAGTCGATAAAAGGCTCTAAGACCGTGACAGTTAACCAACTCAGCACCGGATTGCTAACGACCTGTTGGTGGCGCTCTTCAGCTAGTTGCTGTAATTGATCCCGCTGAGTGTGTGGCTCTCCCACCAGCAAGGTAAACAACATCAATAAGCCAACCACTCCCGCCATAATGTAGTAAACGCCATTCCAGCCGATGCTATCGGCATTGACGAAAGCGAAGTAGCCGGGGAGCGAATAACCCGTCCACCAACCGACGACCGCCATGGCAGATGCTTGTGGCAATTTGGTTGATTCACTCTTTGGGAAGGTATCAATCCGGAAGGCATCGACAGCCACATCTTGCGTCGCCGAGGCAATCGCAATACCCAAAGCGAACATGGAGGTCAGCATAAGATTGTTGGCTGGGTTAACGCCTGCGATGAGTAACGTACAGACTAGAACGATGGATTGGCAGAAAAAGATCCAGCTTCGGCGCTGACCAAGCATCGAATGCAGAATGGGTAACTTGACTCTATCGACCAGTGGTGCCCAGAGAAAGTTGATCGCGTACACCGCAAACACACTGCCAAAATAGCCGATGGCAGCGCGGCTGAGTCCGGCATCTTTCAGCCAGCCTGTCATGTTGGAACCAATCAATACCCATGGGAAGCCGCTGGCACAACCCAGCATAAATACCCAGAGCAAGCGTCGATCAAAATAGCTAACAATAAGTTCTAGCCAAGAGTGGGACCGGGGTTGCTGAACCATAACGAGTCCTTTTGCATGTGATTATGATGATTGCCGCACTCCCGAGTTCAGGAGTGCGGTGAGGCTGTTTAAGGTAAGCGAGTGACTTTATTAATGACGATGGGTGTGACAGGAACGTTCTGCATTCGACCTTTATTTTGAGTCGGTTGCTGAGCCATTTTTTCAATCACATCAAACCCTTCGATCACTTGACCAAACACCGCATAGCCCGGCGGCTTTGCGGCATAGTTCAAGAAATCATTATCCACCAAGTTAATGTAAAACTGTCTTGTAGCCGAATTTGGGTTTTGCGTACGAGCCATGGCAATGGTCGCGGTATCATTACGCAAGCCATTGCTGGCTTCATTCTCGATCGGGGCATAAGTCGGTAGCTGATTAAGATAAGCATCAAAGCCACCCCCTTGCGCCATAAAGCCTGGGATCACGCGATGAAATTGGCTGCCGACATAGCTGCCGTCATCCACATAGCGTAAGAAATTCGCAACCGAGATCGGTGCTTTTTCTTGATTCAGCTCGATCGTGAAATTGCCGAGTGTGGTTTCCACTGCGACTTTGGGACCCGCCCACACGCAGCTACTGACCAGTGCTACGGTTGCCAATAGCCATGACTTAGCCATTAAAGCGCTCCTGCATGTAGTTTTGCAGCTCGGCGTCGTTAGCGATCTCTTTGAGCACAGTGTTGATCACGTCATTGAGTACGGTTTCAATTTCATCGTTAGAAGCACTGAGAACGCCAGTACGCTTTGCGGTGCCTGTGTAGCTTTTCACCAACTTACCTCTTGGTGTTTCAGCCGTGATTTCCAATACCACGCTGCCATCCATTTGGTTTTCCATGATCGAGTGCTTCACGGAGACCAAAAGCTCTTGGATTTCGAGAGTGATGGTGTTTTCACTATTGACGCTGAGACGGAAACCTTGCGATCCAAACTGTTCAGCCAGGGCGTTTTCTAGCGTAATGCGCACATTTTGGCGTGGATGAATGGGCTCAATATTGTTGCGGCCACTATCGACTAAAGCCACATATTGCGCTGAACGCACATCTTTGCTGACCAGCGAAAAGCTGCTGTTATTCACAATCGCATTTTGGCTTAATGCCGCTTGAGGGTTAACGTTGATTTGACTCTGCTGAGGAGCAGAACAAGCGGTAAGTAAAGCGATTGAAGCCGCAAGAACCAGTTTTTTCATGGTTAATTCCTTTCGTTTTATTGTGCACACAGCCGCAAGGCTCAAGATTTAATAGCTTGTAAGATAACAAATTTACTGTTGTTGGCGATCACTCTAACATGACTTTTACCAAACAATCTTGCCAGTTTTACATCGTAGCCGAGGTGGCGATTGCCGATCACCCATAATTTCCCGCCTTTTTTCAGAACATGCTTTGAGTCACAGAACATTTGCCACGCGATGTGATCCGTAATGGTTTGTTGTTGATGGAACGGCGGATTACACACAATCATTGAACTGCTGTGCGCTGGGAAACCATCCAGACAGTTGTTGGCGATACAGTGAATATCTCGTTTACCGAGATTGTCGTGTAAGTTTTTTTGTGCGGAGGCGATCGCCATAAAGCTTTCATCAACACAGGTGATCTTCGCTTGTGGGTTCAATTGTCCGAGACGAACCGATAACACGCCATTGCCACACCCAAGATCAATAAAGTCTTCCAGAGTCGGATCGGCTGGCAAATGCTCAAGGATAAATCTGGCACCCAGATCTAAACTTTCACCCGAATACACATTCGGTAAGTTAGTGAGGGTGATAGCATAGGGCTCAACGCTCCAACCGCATTCAGGGTTAGCCTCATTAGCGGGATTCACCGTCGCAGAACTGAACACTAAACGATGTTTTTTCCACGCCAGTGAAGTGGTGGTGGGGCCTAGATGCTTTTCAAACAGATTCAAGGTTGATGTATGAATCTCCTTCGCTTTATTCACCGCAATGACCGGGATGTTCGGCGAAAGGGCTTTACGCAGTTGGCTCAGGATCCACACCAGATGACGATTACTCTTGGGCAGTTGCAGTAGCACGACAGAGGCATCATTAGGGACCGGATCCAACGTCGTCAGTAACTGAACTGGCGGACGCTGATTTTGCTGCAAATTCGCTTGAGTCGCTTGATGGGCAATGTAGGAGTCACTCATCATGCTGACTTTGTGTTTTTGACTAAACCAACAACTTAAAGTGCCGAAATGGTCATTAATGATCACTATGTGGCTAGATTCTGGGAGAGCGAGTTGTTCCACATGCTGGATGAGGTACTCATCGCCGGCATCCCAAGCTTGCAAGGTTTCGTTATTGCGCTTTGGGAAACGATGAAGAGTGAGCGTCTGCTCAAGCAAAGTAAGCTCAGTTTTCATATTGCTCGTGTTTCTAGTAAATTGACGGCGCATTGTCTCAGATGGCAATAAAACAGCAAATGAAAACCTAGGTTTTTGCATTTTTAGCCACACGCAAGACCCGCTATGGTCTATTCTCAATTTGTCATGTTGTCGACACTCAAGTGTTCAACAAGGAAAGCAATATGATTCAATATGTTATTGAAAAGAAGCTGAGTGATGAATTTCAGCCCGAGTTTCTGAAAGTGATTAATGAAAGTGATATGCACAACGTGCCGCGAGGTTCGGAGAGTCATTTTAAGGTCACAGTAGTGAGTGAACGCTTTGCCGGCCTGCGTCCTGTCGCTCGTCATCGTTTAGTCAATCAAACCTTGGCAGATGAGTTAGCGAATCATATCCACGCGCTAGCGATTCATACCTACACGGCTCAAGAGTGGCAGCAAATGAATCAGGAAAGTCCAGAAAGCCCAATGTGTTTAGGGGGCTCGCGCAAAAGCGCTCAATGATAGGCTTAACACCTATAACGCCTGATTGGATTTTGAGCAAATTATTAACACGGTTTAAACAAATGAGTCTGAATATCTCGAGTTATGTGTAGGTTTTGCAGATTAAGTTAGCCAATAAGCCCAGATAAAATAGGCCTTAGTGAGTTTGTGCGATGCTTCAAAATTATGATGATTTCTTAGCCTTTCGCACTGGATTCGTTTGAAATTAAACAGTGATTCAGGGCATTGGTCATGGCATCAAGTTCCCAAAAGATGCTAGACTACAGCACCTGACAAATCCCCCACATGATTTGTGATGGGATTTTTAAAAGGATGTTGCGATTTTAATGGCCAAGGTCATTAAAACGGACACAAACAATGTCGTGTCTACCGAGGTAAGGATTCCGCTAGCGTTGTTCAGTTGTAAGAACAAGGCAAACGGAGTGCGCCTCGAATTTGCGCAATGAAAGAATCTTTTTCCCGATAAAAGTAGTGCAAGTGCGTATGATTACAATAAAAAAGGGATTGGACCTTCCTATCGCAGGAACTCCTTCCCAGGTGATTAGTGATGGTAAAACCATCAAAAAAGTCGCCTTGCTTGGCGAAGAGTACGTTGGCATGCGTCCTACTATGCATGTTCGCGTAGGTGATGAAGTAAAAAAAGCTCAGATTCTTTTTGAAGATAAGAAGAATCCGGGTGTGAAATTTACTTCACCAGTCAGCGGTAAAGTGGTTGAAATCAATCGTGGTGCTAAGCGCGTTCTTCAGTCAGTTGTGATTGAAGTGGCGGGTGATGACCAAGTGACTTTCGACAAGTTTGAAGCCAATCAATTAGCCAGTTTAAATCGCGATGCGATCAAAACTCAGCTGGTTGAATCTGGTCTTTGGACTGCTTTACGTACTCGTCCGTTCAGCAAGGTTCCAGCCGTTGATTCCACTTCTGAAGCCATTTTTGTGACTGCCATGGATACCAATCCGTTGGCGGCTGAGCCGACTGTCGTGATCAATGAACAATCGGAAGCCTTCGTAGCCGGTCTTGACGTTCTTTCTGCGTTGACTACAGGCAAAGTGTACGTTTGTAAAAAAGGTACTAGCTTGCCACGTTCTCAACAGCCGAATGTTGAAGAACACGTCTTTGACGGCCCACACCCTGCTGGTCTTGCCGGCACTCACATGCATTTCCTTTACCCAGTAAGTGCAGACCACGTAGCGTGGAGCATCAACTATCAGGACGTGATCGCAATTGGTCAATTGTTCTTGACGGGTGAGCTATACAACCAACGTGTGGTTTCTCTTGCCGGCCCTGTGGTGAACAAACCTCGTTTGGTTCGTACCGTAATGGGCGCATCGCTAGAGCAACTGGTTGATAGTGAAATTATGCCAGGTGAAGTGCGTATTATCTCTGGTTCTGTGCTGTCTGGTACGAAAGCCACTGGGCCACACGCTTATCTTGGTCGCTACCACCTACAAGTTTCCGTCCTTCGTGAAGGACGTGATAAAGAGCTGCTCGGTTGGGCAATGCCAGGTAAGAATAAGTTCTCTGTAACTCGCTCTTTCCTTGGTCACCTATTCAAGGGCCAAGTGTACAATATGACCACAACCACTAATGGTAGTGATCGCGCCATGGTTCCAATTGGTAACTATGAGAAGGTCATGCCACTAGACATGGAGCCAACCTTGTTGCTTCGTGATCTGTGTGCTGGTGACAGTGACAGCGCGATTCGCTTAGGGGCTTTAGAGCTGGATGAAGAAGATCTAGCACTGTGTACTTTCGTTTGTCCAGGCAAATACGAGTACGGTCAGCTCCTACGTGAGTGCTTAGATAAGATCGAGAAAGAAGGGTAATTTCCATGGGCCTTAAAAAGTTTCTTGAAGACATCGAGCATCATTTTGAGCCAGGCGGCAAACACGAGAAGTGGTTTGCTCTGTATGAAGCAGCGGCGACGCTCTTCTATACACCGGGTCTGGTAACCAAAAGAAGCTCGCACGTTCGTGATAGCGTTGACCTAAAACGTATCATGATCATGGTTTGGCTTGCTGTATTCCCAGCCATGTTCTGGGGCATGTACAACGCTGGCGGCCAAGCTATTGCAGCACTTAACCACCTATATTCAGGTGATCAACTCGTGGCGATTGTGGCGGGTAACTGGCACTACTGGCTAACCGAAATGCTTGGCGGAACCATGTCAAGCGATGCTGGATGGGGCAGTAAAATGCTGTTGGGTGCAACCTACTTCCTACCTATCTACGCCACGGTGTTCATCGTCGGTGGTTTTTGGGAAGTGTTGTTCTGTATGGTGCGCAAGCATGAAGTGAACGAAGGCTTCTTCGTTACCTCTATTCTGTTTGCTCTGATTGTTCCACCAACTCTGCCTCTATGGCAAGCCGCACTGGGTATTACCTTTGGTGTTGTGGTTGCGAAAGAAGTGTTTGGTGGTACAGGCCGTAACTTCCTCAACCCAGCGTTGGCTGGCCGTGCTTTCCTGTTCTTTGCTTACCCAGCACAGATTTCAGGTGACCTAGTATGGACTGCCGCAGATGGCTTCTCTGGTGCAACGGCACTGAGCCAATGGGCACAAGGTGGTGCAGGTGCACTTATCAACAACGCGACTGGTCAAACGATCACTTGGATGGATGCTTTCATCGGTAACATCCCAGGTTCAATTGGTGAAGTGTCTACTCTGGCACTCATGATTGGTGCGGCGTTCATTGTTTATATGGGCATTGCTTCATGGCGCATTATTGGCGGTGTGATGATTGGTATGATCCTGCTGTCGACACTGTTTAACGTGATTGGCTCGGATACCAACGCAATGTTCAACATGCCTTGGCATTGGCACCTAGTACTGGGTGGTTTTGCATTCGGTATGTTCTTCATGGCGACCGACCCAGTTTCTGCGTCCTTCACCAATGGTGGCAAATGGGCTTACGGTATTCTGATCGGTGTTATGTGTGTGCTGATCCGTGTTGTGAACCCGGCTTACCCAGAAGGCATGATGCTGGCGATCCTATTCGCGAACCTATTTGCGCCACTGTTTGACCATGTGGTTGTAGAGAGAAATATCAAGCGGAGATTAGCGCGCTATGGCAAGCAATAACGATAGCATTAAAAAGACGCTGTTTGTTGTTATCGCGTTGAGCCTAGTGTGCTCAATCATTGTATCGGCAGCGGCTGTCGGTCTGCGTGATAAGCAAAGAGAAAATGCGGCACTAGACAAGCAGAGCAAGATCCTGCAAGTGGCTGGCATTGAAGCGAAAGGCAGTAAACAAATCGTTGAGTTGTTCAATAAAAGCATTGAACCACGTCTGGTTGACTTCAACACGGGTGACTTTGTTGAAGGCGATGCAGCTAACTACGATCAACGTAAAGCAGCGAAAGAAGCCTCTGAATCTATCAAGCTGACTGCTGAACAAGATAAAGCGAAGATCCAACGTCGTGCGAATGTTGGTGTGGTTTATCTGGTGAAAGACGGCGACAAAACCAGCAAGGTGATTCTGCCTGTACACGGTAACGGCCTATGGTCGATGATGTACGCGTTTGTAGCAGTAGAAACTGACGGTAACACGGTTTCAGGTTTGACCTACTATGAACAAGGCGAAACTCCGGGATTGGGTGGCGAAGTTGAAAACCCAGCTTGGCGTGCTCAATGGGTCGGTAAAAAGCTGTTTGATGAAAACCACAAACCTGCGATCAAGATTGTCAAAGGTGGTGCACCTCAAGGTTCAGAGCATGGCGTAGACGGTCTGTCTGGCGCAACTTTGACCAGTAATGGCGTACAAAACACCTTCGACTTCTGGTTGGGTGATATGGGCTTTGGTCCATTCCTGACAAAAGTTCGTGACGGAGGTCTTAACTAATGTCTAGCGCAAAAGAGCTGAAAAAGAGTGTGTTAGCCCCAGTTTTGGACAACAACCCGATTGCACTGCAAGTGCTCGGTGTGTGTTCTGCACTGGCGGTAACCACTAAGCTGGAAACGGCATTTGTTATGACGCTAGCGGTAATGTTTGTTACTGCATTGTCTAACTTCTTCGTTTCTCTGATCCGTAACCACATTCCTAACAGTGTGCGTATTATCGTGCAAATGGCGATTATCGCTTCGTTAGTTATCGTGGTAGACCAGATTTTGAAAGCGTATTTGTACGATATTTCTAAGCAACTGTCGGTATTCGTTGGTCTGATTATCACCAACTGTATCGTAATGGGCCGTGCAGAAGCGTTTGCGATGAAGTCAGAACCAATTCCTTCTTTCATTGATGGTATTGGTAACGGTTTAGGATACGGTTTCGTGCTGATGACGGTTGGTTTCTTCCGTGAGCTTTTAGGCTCAGGTAAGCTATTTGGCTTGGAAGTTCTGCCTCTTATCAGTAACGGCGGTTGGTATCAGCCAAACGGTCTGATGCTACTCGCACCTTCAGCATTCTTCCTGATCGGCTTCATGATTTGGGCGATTCGCACGTTCAAACCAGAACAAGTAGAAGCGAAGGAGTAAGGTTGTCATGGAACATTATATTAGTCTGCTGGTGAAATCGATTTTCATCGAGAACATGGCACTCTCTTTCTTCCTAGGGATGTGTACATTCTTGGCGGTGTCGAAGAAAGTAAAGACATCATTCGGCTTAGGTATTGCGGTAATCGTAGTACTGACTATCTCTGTACCAGTTAACAATCTGGTGTACAACCTTGTGCTTAAGCCAGATGCACTGGTTGAAGGGGTAGATCTTAGCTTCCTGAACTTTATTACCTTTATCGGTGTTATTGCGGCATTAGTACAGATTCTGGAAATGATCCTCGATCGCTTCTTCCCGCCTCTGTATAACGCACTGGGCATCTTCCTTCCGCTGATCACAGTAAACTGTGCGATCTTCGGTGGTGTGTCTTTCATGGTGCAGCGCGACTACAGCTTTGCTGAATCTGTAGTATACGGTTTCGGTTCTGGTGTGGGTTGGATGCTGGCTATCGTCGCTCTTGCAGGTATCCGTGAGAAGATGAAGTATTCAGACGTTCCTCCAGGTCTGCGTGGTTTGGGTATTACCTTTATCACGGCTGGCTTGATGGCGTTGGGCTTCATGTCTTTCTCTGGTGTTCAACTGTAAGTCGGGTAAACCGCAGCAATAAAGGAATAGTTAATGTCTACTATTATTTTTGGTGTAGTGATGTTTACCCTGATTATACTGGCTTTGGTTCTGGTGATTCTGTTCGCCAAATCCAAGCTAGTACCAACAGGTGACATTACAATTTCTATTAATGGCGATCCTGAAAAAGCGATCGTAACCCAACCGGGTGGTAAGTTGCTGACTGCACTGGCAGGCGCTGGTGTATTCGTATCTTCAGCTTGTGGTGGTGGTGGTTCATGTGGCCAATGCCGCGTAAAAATCAAATCAGGCGGCGGTGATATTCTGCCTACAGAACTGGATCACATCAGCAAAGGCGAAGCCCGTGAAGGTGAGCGTTTGGCGTGTCAGGTTGCTGTAAAAGCAGATATGGATCTGGAACTGCCAGAAGAGATCTTTGGTGTGAAAAAGTGGGAATGTACGGTTATCTCTAACGATAACAAAGCCACTTTCATCAAAGAGCTTAAGCTTGCGATTCCTGATGGTGAATCTGTACCGTTCCGTGCGGGTGGTTACATTCAGATTGAAGCACCTGCGCACCATGTTAGGTACGCCGATTACGATGTACCTGAGAAATACCGTGGTGACTGGGATAAATTCAACCTGTTCCGTTATGAGTCTAAAGTGGATGAGCCAATCATCCGTGCATACTCAATGGCGAACTACCCAGAAGAGTTTGGCATCATCATGCTGAACGTGCGTATCGCGACTCCGCCGCCAAATAATCCAAATGTGCCACCAGGCCAAATGTCTTCTTACATTTGGTCACTGAAAGCCGGTGATAAATGTACGATTTCTGGTCCGTTCGGTGAGTTCTTCGCGAAAGACACTGATGCAGAGATGGTATTTATCGGTGGTGGTGCGGGTATGGCGCCAATGCGTTCGCACATCTTTGACCAACTGAAGCGTCTGAAGTCTAAGCGTAAGATGTCTTACTGGTACGGTGCGCGTTCTAAACGTGAAATGTTCTACGTGGAAGATTTCGATGGCCTAGCGGCTGAGAATGACAACTTCGTATGGCACTGTGCTCTGTCAGATCCTCAACCAGAAGATAACTGGACAGGCTACACCGGTTTCATCCATAACGTACTGTACGAAAACTATCTGAAGGATCACGAAGCTCCAGAAGATTGTGAATTCTACATGTGTGGACCTCCGATGATGAACGCGGCAGTGATCAACATGCTGAAAAACCTAGGTGTAGAAGAGGAAAACATCCTACTGGATGACTTCGGTGGTTAATCGATAACTCACTACACTGTGATGGCTGGCTCGTTCGAGTCAGCCATTGTTTTTTACAAATCGGATATTGAAAGTGTCGATGGTTATCTGGTTTAGGGCATCGGTATTTCCCATATCAATTTTTAACTATGAAAGGAGTAAACAAGTGAAAAATTGGCTTGTTGCATTCGCTTCTCTTCTCTTGCTGGCTGGCTGTGAAAAGCCCGTAGAGCAGGTACATCTCAGTGGCCCAACCATGGGAACCACTTACAACATTAAATACATTCAACAGCCGGGCATTGCGGATTCGAAAACACTGCAAACCGAGATTGATCGACTCCTTGAAGAAGTGAACGATCAAATGTCGACTTACCGTAAAGACTCTGAGCTCAGCCGTTTTAACCAGCATACCAGTAGTGAGCCGTTTGCGGTTTCCATTCAAACGGCCACTGTTGTGAAAGAAGCTGTTCGTTTGAACGGTCTTACTGAAGGCGCTTTAGATGTTACAGTCGGGCCTTTGGTTAATCTGTGGGGATTTGGCCCTGAAGCCCGCCCTGATGTGGTTCCAACCGATGATGAGTTAAATGCACGCCGTGCAATTACCGGTATTGAGCATCTGACGGTGGAAGGCAATACGCTGAGTAAAGATATTCCTGAGCTGTACGTCGACTTATCTACCATTGCAAAAGGCTGGGGAGTTGATGTGATCGCGGATTATATTCAATCACAAGGTATCGAAAATTATATGGTAGAAATTGGCGGAGAAATCCGTTTGAAAGGATTGAACCGTGATGGTGTACCCTGGCGTATTGCGATAGAAAAGCCAAGTGTTGATCAGCGTAGTGTGCAAGAGATCATCGAACCGGGTGATTATGCGATCGCAACCTCCGGTGATTACCGTAACTACTTTGAGCAAGATGGCGTTCGTTACTCACATATCATCGATCCAACTACCGGACGCCCAATCAATAACCGCGTGGTTTCTGTGACGGTACTGGATAAGTCTTGTATGACGGCGGATGGCTTAGCGACAGGCTTAATGGTCATGGGCGAAGAGCGTGGTATGGCTGTCGCAGAAGCTAACCAGATCCCGGTTTTAATGATTGTGAAAACGGATGATGGCTTTAAAGAGTACGCATCAAGCAGCTTTAAACCGTTTTTAAGTAAGTAATAGTGAGCATAAAACAATGAACACCTTTTTGATTACTTTTGGTTTCTTTCTGGCCGTGATTGCCGCCATGGCCGTTGGTTACATTTTCCAACGTAAAGTGGTGAAAGGCAGCTGTGGTGGTTTAGGTGCAGTGGGCATCGAAAAAGTCTGCAATTGCCCTGAGCCTTGTGATGCACGTAAAAAACGTGAAGCTAAAGCAGCCGCCCGCGCCGAGCGTCTTGCGGCTTGGGAAAAAGATCGCATCGCATAATCCGTGCTATCGCATCAAAAAGCTCGCTCCGGCGGGCTTTTTGTTTATCAGACTTTTCTTATCGATGGCTTATTATTATACTGTTTATGTATACAGTATTGGTGAGCTATGCAAGACAGAATTCGTAAAATCATCCATGTCGATATGGACTGCTTTTTCGCTGCCGTTGAAATGCGGGATAACCCTGCGTATCGAGAGATACCACTGGCCGTTGGCGGACATGAAAAGCAGCGAGGAGTGATCAGTACATGCAACTATCAGGCGCGCAAATTTGGCGTTCGTTCTGCTATGCCTACCGCTCAGGCATTAAAACTCTGCCCTCAACTGCATGTCGTCCCGGGGCGGATGTCTGTCTACAAAAGTGTTTCTCAACAAATCCAAACTATTTTTCAGCGTTATACCTCGTTGATTGAGCCTCTTTCACTTGATGAGGCCTATCTTGATGTCAGTGAATCGACTGCCTATCAAGGTAGTGCGACCTTAATTGCTCAAGCGATTCGACGTGATATTTGGCAAGAGTTGAATTTAACGGCGTCCGCTGGTGTTGCGCCGATCAAGTTTCTTGCAAAAGTTGCGTCCGACTTAAATAAACCTGATGGCTTGTATGTGGTGACGCCAGACAAAGTTCAGGAGATGGTCGATAGCTTACCGCTGGAAAAAATACCGGGAGTGGGTAAGGTGGCGTTAGAAAAGTTGCATCAAGCTGGTCTGTATGTCGGGGCAGATGTGAGGAGAGCGGACTATCGCAAGTTACTGCATCAATTTGGGCGTTTAGGTGCTTCGTTGTGGAAAAAAAGTCACGGCATTGATGAACGTGAAGTGGTGACTGAGCGCGAACGAAAATCTGTCGGTGTGGAGCACACCTTTAGCCAAAACATTTCGACGTTTCAGGAGTGTTGGCAAGTGATTGAACAGAAATTGTATCCGGAGCTAGATGCTCGTTTGAGTCGGGCTCATCCACAGCGAGGCATTATTAAACAAGGCATTAAAGTGAAATTTGCTGATTTCCAACAGACAACCATTGAGCATGTTCACCCTGCATTAGAGCTCGACTACTTCCACGAGCTGTTAGAGCAAGTGTTAACTCGCCAGCAAGGACGAGAAATTCGCTTACTTGGTTTAAGTGTGATGCTTAAGCCTGAATTGCAGATGAAACAGCTGTCGATGTTTCCAAATGAGTGATAGTAACAGGCGCATTTTCCTCTTAATCCGACTTGAAGCGGCCGCAGTGTTGGTTACGTTCGTTCACCCCAATCACATAGTTTTTCTATGCAGATGGGGATTCTCACTTGCGCATACTTGTAACGCTAAGTACTTTGGGCATAGTTCTGCTTTAGATTCTCTTTGAAGATGTTTGATTTGATAGAATGAACAATAATCGATAGTGAAGCGTTATTTTTGACGATTTATTGGCGTAGGATTGATTAGGATTGATTAGGATTGATTATAGTTGGCAAAAAATCAGCCAGAGAACACCATGAAAAAAACGTTTTTAACCTTAGCGGTATTAATGAGTTCCTCCACTTGGGCGGCACAGTGTCAGGTGGATATCCAAAATGAAGTGCATCTTAATACTCAACGCATCGAAATTTTGCGTACTAGCAGTGATAAGGCGCTGATCGATAAGCAGAACAATCTTTATATTCAAGGTAAGAGAGTTTCGCTTAGCGCAGATCAGCAGGCAGCGGTACGTCAGTATCGTGAGCAGTTGACCAGTTTACTGCCGAAAGCTCAGCGATGGGCAGACGATAGTTTGAAGCTAGCCAATCAGTTAGTTGACGATGTTGCACTCTCTTTAGAGGCCCCACAAGCGTTTAATAATGTGAAAACCTCTATAGCCACCTTGTTTGCTGAAGCGAAAGCCGAGTACTTTAAAAATGGTGATTTGGTTGTTCCTGCTGAAACGTTTGCTGCGATGCAAGCTCGATGGCAACAGAAATTAGCGCAGGGAAAAGAAGTCCTCACGCAGCAATTTTTTACCAGTGCGTTTGATGTGATGGCGAGTAAAATGCAGCAAGAAGGTGGGGTGAATCTCAGCCAGCTCGGTAAAAACATGGCGGATTTAAAAAACAAATTGGACAGCAAGCTAAAAGAACAAAGCTCGACGTTTGAGAAACAAGGACGAGAGTGGTGTGACTCGCTGAACAAAATGACGCAACAAGAACAGCAATTACACAAAAAGATCCCTCAACTAAAGAACTATCAAGTCTTCACCATCTAAACTGATAAGAGCGTGACCTGCGCTCTTTTGTTCTAAGTAAGGTTTACTATGACGATGGCGATATGAATTTAAATAATTTTAGCCTGCGCTGGTTGACGACACTCAATGCGTTAGCGGTGGTGGTGGGCTTTTTAATGTTTTATCTGACCTTTAAATATTTCTGGTCGCATGATCGCGAAGTCGCACAAGTTTTGCAGTTACAGCAGGCTGAATTGCAGCGGGTTGAAACCTTGGTATCTTTAGAACGTAAGGCTATGGGAGCTTCTTTGGCGGATTATGCCGCTTGGGATGAAATGGCAGACTTCATCGCTGAACCGACCCCTGAATTTACGGAAAGGAATATCGGTGAACACGCATTCAGTTCACAATTCTTGGATGGCGTGTTCATTTATGACTCTGATGGCAATTTAGTTTGGGGTAAAAAATATGACACAACGACAGGTCAGAGCATCAGTTATAAGCACCTATTACCCGATTTTTCGCGTATTTTACAGCAGGCTGCGAGTTTAAATGTGAATGAAATTGCCACCTCCGTACGCTATATGGTGGTGGAAGATGAACCCTATTTAGCTGCCACTACTCGTGTGTGTAATAGTGAAGGGAAAGCATGTGATAAAGGCTATTTAATCTTTATTAAAAAAGTCCGCGCTCAGTTTGCGAATGTGGTTGAGCAAGCTACTGGTGTCGATATCGAAGTGTTAACCTGTAAAAATGATTCGCCATTACCGCAAGACGAAGTGGATGTCTCATACATCAAGCAACTCGATTACAGTGGTAATTCCAGTGTGTTGTTTAAAATTAATCATCACATTAAACATCCTCCCTTCATTCGAACAGAGGAAATTCTCGCTTTGCTGTTCTTTTCACTGGTGATGTACTTAGTCAACTTATGGGTGGTGATTGCCTTGATCAAACCGATCACGACCGCCAGTCAAGTGTTGCAACAATTCAAAACATCGGGCGGAAAAATGCCAGATGCGAGTACTTTTATCTCATCGGAAATGAAGGAATTTGCTACTACGATCAACCGAATCGTCGGACAATTGGAGGATAGTCAACAAGTGTTACGTTGGCAGTCTGAGCATGATCCATTAACGCGCATTTCCAATCGTCGCCATTTAGAAAAGCAGCTTAAAAGTTATTTGAGCGATCGCCCGCAGTCCTACCTAGTGCTGTTTCTTGTCGATATCGATTTCTTTAAACGTTTCAATGACAGCTTTGGTCATTTGGCTGGTGACGATGCCTTATGTTCCGTGGCCGATGTTCTCCAATCAGTGGAGTTTCATGGTGAGAAAATCGTGGCTCGCTTTGGGGGGGAAGAGTTTTGTGTTGTTTTAGCGTCAGACAGTGCATTTGATGCAGAGCTGTATGCACAGCAGATGAGAAGCAAAATCGCCCAGTTAGCGATTACCAACCCAGTCAATGCACTTTGCCAATATTTGACTGTGAGTATTGGCGGTGTGTATGCCGCCTCCCCACGAATGGAGTCGTATCTCTCTCTGTTTCATCAAGCGGATATGGCACTTTATCATGCGAAAGAAAGTGGAAGAGATCGATACGTTGTGCGTAATTTTGTCTAAATTTTAAACGACATATGGGTCGAAATATGATTCGAGTCGATAAAAGTGAAGTGATTGGGTGATTTTTCAGCGAATGATTCTGTTGCTGATTGAGTCAATCTCTGCTTTGTATTAATGTACTAGTCAACTAGTGTGTTGGTATCGTGAGTCGTCGTAATGGCACAATCAAATTCTCGTGAGACATTCAGCTCTCGTCTCGGTTTTATTCTTGCGGCTGCTGGAGCTGCAGTCGGTTTAGGTAATATTTGGGGTTTTCCTACTCAAGCGGCCAGCAATGGTGGCGGCGCATTTTTATTGGTCTACCTTATTTTGATCTTTGTGGTCGCCTTCCCGATGTTGGTCGTGGAAATGGCGATTGGCCGCTATGGTCAAGCTAACCCTGTCGATAGTATGCGTTCACTCACCTCTCAACCTGCTGCGAAAAAAATCGGTGGATTCGTTGGTTGGGTTGGCCTTAGTGTACCCAGTGCCGTCTTGGCCTTTTACAGCATTGTGGGTGGCTGGATTATCTGTTTTTTACTGGGGGCGATGACCGATCTGTTTGGTCTAACCGCGGCAAGTGCATGGCTGAAAGGATTCAGTGTCGAACGTAATCTTTTTGGTACGCTGATTTTTTATGTGTTAACGATCTTGATTGTGCAGGGTGGCGTGAAGCAGGGGATTGAGCGCTGGTCAACCCGACTGATGCCAGCTCTGTTTGTGCTGTTTGCAGTCCTGTTCATCTACATCATGACCCAGCAAGGGGCTTGGGAAGGATTGAAGCATTATCTGATCCCTGATTTTGAAAAAGTGTGGGATCGTAAATTGATCTTGGCGGCCATGGGGCAGGGATTCTTCTCATTAACCATTGGTGGTTGTTCGATGCTGATTTACGGCTCTTATCTGAGTAAGAAAGAGAACCTGCCTAAAATGGCGATGAGTGTGACTTTGGTTGATACCGCAGTGGCTTTCATTGCTGGTCTGGTGGTGTTGCCAGCGATGTTTGTGGCAATGAATAAAGGCGTGCAGATTTATGCGCAAGATGGCTCTTTGCTGAGCTCTGATACTTTAGTCTTTACCGTATTACCTTTGATGTTTGATAGCTTGGGCTTACTGGGACAGATTTTCGCCATGGTGTTTTTCCTTCTGCTCACCATCGCAGCGCTCACTTCTTCTATCTCCATGCTTGAATGTCCGGTTGCACTGGTGGGGGAGCGTTTCAATACTCGCCGTACGCCAACCAGCTGGTTGTTGGGTGGTTTGATTGCCCTGTTTAGTGTGGTGATTGTCTATAACTTTGGTGCACTATTTGGTTTGGTTGCCACTCTAGCGACGCAATATTTGCAGCCTACTGCCGCCTTAATGTTCTGTCTATTTGGTGGTTGGGTGTGGCAGCGTGATGCCAAAATGAAAGAGCTGCAAGCCGGATTTCCGGAACTGCAACAAAGCTTATTTGGCAAAATCTGGCCTTGGTATGTGAAATTTGTCTGCCCAATTTTGGTAGCTACGGTTATCTGGGCTTCGTTTGGTTAAGTCATATTCGTATAAATGAATAAATAAAAGCCCTCGTTATGAGGGCTTTTTCAATTCAGAAAATTCAGCGTTTAGAGAGTGACAATATGACCTGTTGTTAACGGTTCTAAATCCGCTTCGGTCAACTCTTCGATGAATTCTCCCACCACTTGCTCAATGATTTCATCACCTTGATGGAAATAGGCTAGGTGGAATACGGCATCACCTTCGTTAACCAAGGGAAGTGTCTGTTGGCCAATAACAATGCCACTCTTGTTAGCACGAATTTCCACTTCTAGCTTGCCAAGTGGGGAGTTGATGTAAGCTAACACTTGGCCTTTTTCGACCTTATCTCCTAAGGAAACGAGTGTACGCAAAATGCCATCAGCTTCGGCGCGTAACCAACTGGTGGATTTCGCAATGACTGAGGTTGGCGTTTTTTTGCGACTGGATCGGAGCATTCCAATCGCCTGCATGACTCGCTTAATACCGATAATTCCTGCATTAATCGCGACAGGATCAAAACGCAGTGCTTCCCCCGCTTCATAAGTTAAGACGGGGATCTGCTGCTTTTCCGCTTCACTACGCAGTGAGCCATCGCGTAAAGGTGAATCAATGATCACTGGAGTAGCAAAGGCTTGTGCAATGCGTAGGGTTTCGCTGTTGCTCAGATCGGCACGAATTTGTGGTAGGTTGGTTCGGTGAATCGCTCCGGTATGCAGATCGAGAATGTAATCACAACGCTCGGCGACTTGGGAAAAAAAGGTGTGCGCCATGCGCGAAGCTAATGATCCTCTTTCACTACCGGGAAAACAGCGGTTCAAGTCGCGCCGATCAGGTAAGTAACGTGATTTATGAATAAAGCCGAAAACGTTGACGATGGGAACGGCAATCAATGTGCCTTTGAGTTTTTTTCCGTCGAGAGTGTTAAGTAGCTGGCGAATAATTTCTACGCCGTTGAGTTCATCACCATGAATGGCCGCGTTGATCATCAACACTGGGCCAGGTGCCGAGCCATGGATAACTTCTATCGGAATGGAAAGAGGGGAGTCGGTATAAAGTTTGGCAGCTTCGAGTTCGATGACCCGCCTTGAGGATGGGGGAATAGTTTCCCCCAAAAATGAAAAGTCGCCGTGCTTTTTAGCCTTTGCCACGAGTTTTAGTCCTTTTACTGGCTGCATTTTTCTCTATGAATTCGACGATCATACCCGCAATGTCTTTCCCCGTCGCGGCTTCAATGCCTTCTAAACCCGGTGAGGAGTTCACTTCCATCACCAGTGGGCCGCGGGCAGAACGCAGCAGATCTACGCCCGCTACATTCAATCCCATAATTTTGGCAGCTTCAATCGCCGTTTTACGCTCTTGAGGGGTGATTTTGACCAATGATGCCGTACCACCACGATGCAGGTTCGAGCGAAACTCACCATCTGCGCCTTGGCGCTTCATCGCTGCAATCACTTTATCACCAATCACAAAGCAGCGAATATCCGCACCGCCTGCTTCTTTGATGTACTCTTGCACCATGATATTGGCTTTGAGCCCCATGAACGCTTCAATAACGCTTTCCGCCGCAGTACGGGTTTCTGCCAATACCACGCCGATGCCTTGTGTGCCTTCTAATAGCTTAATCACCACTGGCGCGCCGCCGACCATATCGAGCAAGTCTTTGACATCATCCGGCTTGCTCGCAAAACCCGTGATTGGCATACCAATGCCGCGACGAGAGAGCAATTGCATGGAGCGCAGCTTGTCACGAGAGCGAGTAATGGCAACGGATTCATTGGCTGGGTAAACGCCCATCATTTCAAACTGGCGCAGTACAGCAGTACCGTAGAAAGTGACAGAAGCACCGATACGAGGAATCACAGCATCAAAACCGGCTAGCTCTTCGCCTTTGTAATGAATCTCCGGTTTGTCAGAGTTGATATTCATGTAGCAGCGCAAGGCATCAATCACTCGAACTTCATGGCCACGCTGTTTGCACGCTTCTATCAAACGCTTTGTCGAATACAGCGAAGCGTTACGCGACAGAATACCAATTTTCATTTACTCGGCTCCTCGAAAGGGATTAAAAACGATTTTGTAGGATCGACCATGATTCGATGGTGCATGGCGGTACGTCCTAACAACATACGAAAAGCCATATTTTCTCGATTGGTCAAGGTGATCTCAATTGGCCAAATTTGGCCACCAAAGCTAAGTTCCGATCGAATGACGTAGCGCTTTTCTTCGTGGCCACCGGAATCGCGAACTACACGTTCGTCAATCACCTCGGCTTCACACACATTCACTAGCTGATCATTCTTTTGCATCGGATGGATCCAAAAACGAACCCATTGAGCTCCTTCCTTAGTGAAGCTCTCCACTTTGAACGCGTGCAAGCAAGACGTTCGGGCTCCGGTATCGATTTTCGCTTTAATGCGTTCAATACCTAACCCTGGAAGGCTGAGTTCCTCACGCCATCCGACAATCATTTTTTCTTTCATCGCAATTTCATTAGTTTGAGAATTTCAGATACCGCTAAGGACAAGCAGCACCCTCGAAACAACTCGCATTTGGCCAGTTGTCGCTTGAAGAGAGTTTGGTGAATAACTCTGGGAACTTCAAGGGGGCGAACTCTAGCAGCCAACCTCAAACTCAAGCTAATGAATTAAATTTTCCTTTTCGACAAAAAAAATTGATATAAAAAAGCCGAGTTATGCACTCGGCTTCTTAGCGGTTAGGCTTTCACTGGGATATTGGCGAGTAGCGCCACCATCTGTTGCCAGAACAGATCAACCGTGTCGATCTTCACTTTTTCATCCGGCGAATGTGGGAACTTGATGGTTGGACCGAAAGAGACCATATCCATGTTTGGATAGGGTTTTTTGAACAGCCCACACTCAAGACCCGCGTGGATCACCATGATGTTCGGTTTGTGGCCATAAATGCCTTCATACATATCACGGAAAATATGCATGATTTCAGAATCAGCATCGGGTTTCCAGCCAGGGTAAGCACCAGAAAGCTCCAGCTCAGCCCCCGCAAGTTGTGCCAGCGATTGCAACATGCCCTCGACTTGGTGGCGGCCAGAATCCATCAGGGAGCGAATCAAGCACAGCACTTTGATTTTGTTTGCTTCTGTAGTGATCACTCCCACGTTGAGTGAGGTTTCTACAACACCTGCAATATCATCACTCATGCGGATCACACCGTTTGGACACGTGTTCAGAGCGGCAACAAAACGTTGTTGAGTGTGCGCGGTCAGCACTTCACTTTGCAGTTCTTTGGCTTCAAGGAAAGTCACCAAGTGAGTTTCAACTTTACCCAGCTCGGCTTTGAGTAGCTCAGTGTAGCGGTGGAATAGGGTTTCTAATTTGGCTACGTGCTGTTCTGGCAAGGCGACGGTGACAAAAGCTTCACGCGGGATCGCATTACGTAGACTACCGCCACGGAATTCGACTAAGCGCAGATCTAATTCTTTCGCATGGCCTGCAAGAAAGCGCGCCATCAGCTTGTTAGCGTTACCACGGCCAGTGTGAATATCACAACCCGAGTGACCGCCTTTCAAACCCTTTAAGATCAGTTGGCGACCAACATAACCAGCAGGGATCGCTTCACGCTCAATGGAGAAAGTGAACTCGGCGTTCACGCCTCCCGCGCAGCCCATATAGACTTCACCTTCTTGCTCAGAGTCGGTATTGAGCAGAATGTCGCCCTCCAGCCAACCTTCTTTGAGGCCAAAAGCGCCGGTCATGCCTGCTTCTTCATCAATAGTCAGTAGAACTTCAATTGGACCATGTTGGATCTCTTTAGAAGCCAGTACTGCTAGGCAAGAAGCCATGCCGATACCATTATCCGCGCCAAGCGTAGTGCCCTGAGCGGTAACCCATTCACCATCAATATAAGGCAGGATCGGATCTTTGGTGAAATCATGCGCTGTGTCTTCATTTTTTTGCGGCACCATATCAATGTGCGCTTGAAGTACCACACCTTTACGATTTTCCATGCCCGGTGTCGCTGGCTTTTTAATAAAGACGTTACCAGTCTCATCACGACGAACGGCCAACCCTTGTTCTTTAGCCCAGTTGATAATGTATTGAGCTAATGCCTCTTCATGTTTTGAAGGGTGTGGGATGGAACAGATAGTGGCGAAAAATGGCCAAATTGGATTTGACGATAACTTACTGATTTCGGTTTGGAACTCAGACACAGATGACTCCTTACTGTAATTTTTCCCGTGTATCCTCTCTCCAGAGCTGGGTCGTGGCAGAGAATTAGCCTGTAACAGGTAGGTACTTTCGTTGCACAGCATATCACTGTGCAGGGGCAGGGTGTAGGTCAAAAGTGGCAGGAAAACGGGTTTTGATCATCGGCTAGCGTCAGGAATAATAAGAAGACGTAACGTGACTGAGGTAGGCAAATGCATCTTCATGCACTTTAACTGTAATTTTTCTTAATAAAGTTGTAATTAAATTACTAAAAAATGCTGACAAAGATCAATTTAAATGATTTTTGTGATTTTAATCACCTTAAGTGTTGTAATTTAATTTCTTGGTGGTATATTTGTGTACAACTTCGCTAGCGAAGAGAAAACGCTCAAAGGATGAGTCCGATTTATCGCCTCCATGGAACCGAGAAATCAAGTAAACAGTTTTGATTTTAATGGTGATAGTTATGAATAAAGGTTTATCGTCTGTAATGTTCTGGAACCAACACTCTGTGTACACCGGTAACTTTGCATACCCCCGTAGCTTCGGCTACTGATACGCAACTTTTGCGTCTCGAACAAGTTTTGTTCACCCCTAAATTGGAATTTATTGACGACCAAATTTGGTCGATATGATTCACCGCCATCTCACTTGAGGTGGCGTTTTTTTATCCTCAAAAAATCTTCCCTATTCGAACTTGATCGCAACATTCTGTTGGCATTGAGCAATTGACTTATCTTCTCATCGACAGATTCCCTTTTTGGTTAGAAAACCCGCTTACAGTCAGAATTGTGTCTGGAATTTGTTTTTTGATAACTCTATAATCGCCGCCAATCGTTTACGCAACCGTTTACTTTTTTACCACTAAAGGATTCGAACATGCTGGAAAAGCTTTTTAAACTCAGTGAATACGGCACTAACGTGCGCACTGAGATCCTCGCTGGGGTCACGACTTTCCTGACCATGGCTTACATTATTTTTGTTAACCCAGCCATTTTGTCGGATGCGGGAATGGATCGCGGTGCGGTTTTCGTGGCGACCTGTTTGGCGGCCGCGATTGGCTGTTTCATTATGGGTTTTATTGCCAATTATCCTATCGCTCAAGCGCCAGGTATGGGGCTTAACGCCTTCTTCACTTATGGTGTGGTTCTGGGTATGGGACACACTTGGCAAGTCGCTCTGGCCGCGGTGTTCTGCTCGGGCGTGCTGTTTATTCTACTCAGCTTGTTCAAAATCCGTGAGTGGATCATCAACTCAATTCCACATTCTTTACGCACCGGTATCTCGGCGGGTATTGGTCTATTCTTGGCTTTCATCGCATTAAAAAATGCAGGCATTGTGGTTGATAATCCGGCTACGCTGGTTTCTTTAGGCGCAATCACCTCGCTGCATGCGGTGTTGGCAGCGGTGGGCTTCTTCCTGACTATTGGTTTAGTCTATCGCGGCGTCAAAGGCGCGGTGATGATCGCTATTTTAGCGGTGACAGCTCTCGGTCTCGTATTTGGTGATGTGCAATGGGGCGGCATTATGTCTACGCCTCCGAGTATCGCGCCGACCTTCATGCAACTCGATTTCTCTGCTGTCTTTGAGATCGGCATGATTTCTGTGGTGTTTGCGTTCTTGTTTGTTGACCTATTTGACACTGCGGGTACCTTGGTTGGCGTTGCAACCAAAGCGGGATTGATCGAAAAAGATGGCAAAATTCCACGCCTGAATCGTGCCCTGTTGGCGGATTCGACGGCAACGTCTGTCGGCGCTCTGCTCGGTACTTCAAACACCACTTCTTATATTGAAAGTGTCTCCGGTGTTGCTGTTGGTGGCCGTACTGGTTTAACTGCTGTGGTGGTTGGCATTTTGTTCCTTCTTGCATTATTCTTCTCGCCACTAGCGGGTATGATCCCAGCTTATGCGACGGCCGGTGCACTTTTCTATGTGGCTATTCTGATGATGTCGGGGTTAGTGAGCATTGATTGGCGTGATCTGACTGAAGCGGCACCCACTGTTGTTACCTGTTTGATGATGCCTCTGACATTCTCGATTGCGGAAGGTATCTCACTCGGTTTTATTGCTTATGCCGCAATCAAACTTTTCAGTGGTAAAGGACGCAGCGTCTCTCTCAGTGTATGGGTTATGGCGGCCATTTTTGTCATCAAATACATTTTGGCGGCGTAAGAGAAGACATTATAAAAATTCAATTTAGGTTTATCACATGAGCAAAAAATTCGTTATCACCTGGGACAATATGCAACATTACTGCCGTGAACTTGCACAGCGTCAAATGCCTGCAGAACAATGGAAAGGTATCTTGGGTGTCAGCCGTGGTGGCTTAGTTCCTGCTGCTATTCTCGCTCGTGAGTTGGGCATTCGCTATGTGGATACGGTGTGTATCTCTAGCTATGACCATGATCACCAGCGTGATATGACTGTTCTTAAAGCACCAGAGCATGACGGAGAAGGTTTCCTGATCATTGATGATCTGGTCGATAGCGGCGATACCGCACGTAAAATCCGTGAAATGTATCCGAAAGCGAAATTTGTGACTGTCTGTGCTAAACCTGCGGGTAAAGACTTGGTTGACGAGTACGTGGTTGATATTCCACAAGACACTTGGATCGAGCAACCATGGGACATGGTGCTGTCTTATGTTGAGCCAGTTAATCGCAAGCAAAAATAGTCTTTTTGCCGAGAATTTGAAAATGACCCTTTCAAGGGTCATTTTTTTTTACTACTGTTAGCCCAACTTAGCGCAACGCCAGTAAAGAGACTTGTCATGTCAGAAGCGAGCAGCAAAAACCTGTCTGAGACCCTGTTTCAAAATCACAAACAAGCTAAAGAGACATCTTCGCTTACCCAATATATGCCAAGCAGTTTAGAGCTGTTAGACACTCGCCGAGAACAATCATCCCAAGCTTGGTACCGTAATTTGCGCCGTTTGCAGTGGATTTGGCAGGGCGTTGATCCGGTTGAGCAGGAAGAGATCCTCGCGCGGATTGCCTCTTCTAAGCATTCGCGCACTCACGATGAGTGGCTTGATACTGTGATGGGATATCGCAGTGGTAACTGGACCTACGAATGGACGCGCGTTGGCATGCAGCATCAAAAGCAAGCCGCAGAGCAACAAGGGGAAGATGCCGCTGACGAAATGTTCACCGCTGCACTTTGCTATAGCATCGCAGGTTACCCTCATCTCAAAAACGATAACTTGGCTCTCCAAGCACAAGTTCTGGCGAACAATGCCTATCAAGAGGGGGCTAAGCTTACGGGATTTGTGGTTAAGCGTTTAGAGTTTTCCTACCAAAACAAAAAAATCGCGGGTTATTTACACCTGTGCAATACCGACTCACCTAAGCCTGTGGTGTTAGTCAGTGCTGGTTTGGATAGTCTGCAAACCGATATGTGGCGTCTGTTTCGTGATTATTTATCGAAGCGAGATATTGCCATGCTCACGATTGATATGCCATCGCTGGGTGCCAGTTCACAATGGCCACTGACAGAGGATTCATCCTGTTTACATCAGGCTGTATTGAATCAATTGGCGGATCTGCCTTGGGTGGATCATTTCCGTATCGGGCTGATTGGTTTCCGATTTGGCGGCAATGCAATGGCGCGCCTTGCATTTTTAGAGTCTGACAAAGTCAAAGCGTGTGTCGCGTTGGGTGCTCCAATCCACGATATTTTCACATCTCCGAATAAATTGGCCGCCATGCCCAAAATGTATCTTGATGTTCTGGCATCACGCTTAGGCAAAAATGTGGTGGATGTACGCAGTTTAGCTGGGCAACTGATGGCGTGGTCACTGAAAGTACAAGGTTTTATGTCTGGCCGCAGAACCAAAACGCCGATTTTAGCACTGGGATTGGAAGGGGATCCGGTATCACCTTATTCAGACAACCAACTCGTGGCACTCTTTAGTCAAGGTGGGCAAGCAAAGAAAGTAAAAAGTAAAACCATTTCACAGGGATATGAGCAATCCCTCGATTTGGCAATAAACTGGTTAGAAGATGAACTTTGCAAGTGACATTTCCATAAAAGTCATCAAGAGTAAGTATTAAGAGGCGTAAATTATTCGCCCAATAACAACATGAAAAGATGCTTATTGCTGCTTATGGAGATGAACTATGTCAGAGATGACCAAAAAACCTACCCACTACCGCCTGCTCTCGACCCTGAAAGCCATTGGCCCTTATTTACGTGAAGGGCAGTGTAGTGAGCGATTCTACCTATTTGATTGTCTCGCTTTTTGTGTTAACGATAAAAAGTCCCCTGAGAAGCGTGAATTTTGGGGTTGGTGGATGGAGTTGACGCAAAATGAGCAAGAAATGTCAGCTTGCTACCATATCGGTCGCTATACGCTTGCGGGAGATTGGGTTGCGGAAGCGATCCCTGAAGCGGCACAAACTGAAGTTAATCACACTCAGGTTGAATTTCACAAAAAGTTAGTCAAAACGTTACGCGAACGTTTCGAAATTACCGTGAGTGTTGCTAGCGAGTCTGCGGATTTTGCCTAATTAACCCTGTTCAATCGATAACCCGAAGAAAAAGGTGCTTTTGCACCTTTTTCTGCTTGTGCATTGCAGTGTGGATTGCTAAAACATCGTCTCTTAAAGTTTTTCTCGACAGAAGCAATCATGACTACAAATCAACGAAGCGTAAAGGCTCCACAAACGGTTGTTGTGAAGCTGGGAACCAGTGTTCTGACCGGTGGTACTCTCGCGCTGGATCGAGCTCATATGGTTGAGCTGGCACGCCAGTGTGCTGAACTCAAAAAACAAGGTCACTCGGTAGTGATCGTGACCTCGGGTGCCATTGCGGCAGGCCGTGAGCACTTAGGTTACCCTGCGCTGCCCAACGCGATCTCCAGCAAGCAGCTGCTGGCGGCGGTTGGGCAAAGTCGTTTGATTCAAGTATGGGAATCGCTGTTTGCGATTTACGGTATCAAAATTGGTCAAATGCTGCTCACCCGTGCTGATCTTGATGACCGTGAGCGTTTCCTTAATGCGCGTGACACCATCAATGCGTTAGTTGAAAACGGCATTGTGCCTGTGGTCAACGAAAACGATGCGGTAGCGACCAATGAAATCAAAGTCGGTGACAACGATAACTTATCGGCGCTGGTCGGTATTTTGTGTGGCGCGGATAAGCTGCTGCTGTTGACCGATCAAAAAGGCTTGTTCACCGCCGACCCGCGTAAAGATCCTAATGCCCAACTGATCAAAGAAGTGACCACCATTGATGACACACTGCGCAAAATTGCTGGTGGCAGTGGCACTACACTCGGTACGGGCGGCATGGCCACCAAGCTGCAAGCGGCGGACATTGCTCGTCGTGCTGGTATTGAAGTCATCATTGCGGCAGGTCGTGCGCCCAATGTGATTTTTGACTCCTTAAGTGATGAGCCACAAGGCACGCGCTTCTTAGCTTTGGAAGAAGCGTTAGAAAACCGCAAACGCTGGATTTTGGCTGGCCCAGCGGCATCAGGCGATATCGTGATTGACGATGGCGCAGTGAAAGCGGTGCAAACCAAGGGCAGCAGCTTGCTCGCCAAAGGTGTGGTGCGAGTGCAAGGTCAGTTCGCCCGTGGTGAAGTGGTGCGGGTACTGGACAAGCAAAGTCATCTGATTGCGCGCGGCATCGCGGCTTACTCTAATGACGAGTTGGCGCAAATTGCTGGTAAGCACAGTAAAGAGATCATCGATATTTTAGGCTACGATCACGGCTCAGAAGTGATCCACCGCGACGACATGGTCGTGATTCAAGAATAAAGGAGAGAATGATGGATTTAACCGTACTCGGTAAAGCGGCCAAAGCGGCCTCTTTCCAACTGGCTACCGCCAGTACCGCGCAAAAAAATCAGGCTCTCGCCATTATGGCCGATCAATTGGAAGCGCAAAGCGCGAGCATTCTTGCCGCGAACGCAAAAGATATTGCGCTGGGGCGCGAAGCGGGTTTGTCTGATGCCATGCTGGATCGTTTGCTGCTCAATGAGTCTCGCTTGCAAGCAATCGCCAACGATGTGCGTAACGTGATCAAATTGAACGATCCCGTCGGCAGCGAAATTGATAGCCGAGTGTTGGAAAACGGCATGTCATTGGCACGCCGTCGCGTACCCCTTGGTGTGGTCGGCGTCATTTATGAAGCTCGCCCTAACGTCACCATTGATATTGCGGCGCTGTGTTTAAAAACCGGTAACGCCGCGATTTTGCGCGGTGGCAAAGAGACGTTTTTCTCTAACATGGAACTGGTCAAAGTGATCCAGTCGGCGTTGGATAAAGCAGGTCTACCAGCAGCTTCCGTGCAGTACATTGAAAAGCCGGATCGTGAACTGGTGACGCAACTCCTGAAAATGGATGATTACGTCGACATGATCATCCCACGTGGCGGTGCGGGCCTGCACAAAATGTGCAAAGAAAACAGCACTGTGCCTGTGATCATTGGCGGTTTTGGCATTAGCCATATTTTCGTGGATGAAAGTGCCGATCTGGATAAATCGGTTGCCGTGATTGAAAACGCTAAAGTGCAGCGCCCATCGGCGTGTAATGCGCTAGATACCTTGTTAGTCCATCAAGCGATTGCCAAACCGTTACTAGACAAACTCATCGCAAAACTGAATGGCAAAGTGGCGTTTGTGGCGGAGCCAAAAGCCAAGGCGTTGATGAATGCCGCGGCTGAGCTGCGTGATGCGCAAGCGGGCGATTTTGATACCGAATGGCTCAGCTACACCTTAGGGGTGAAAGTGGTACAGGATGTACAAGAAGCCATTGAGCATATGCGTGAGCACAATGCGAGTCATTCCGATGCGATCATGACCAACGATCTCTATAACGCTGAGCTGTTTGTGAATACGGCTGGTTCAGCGGCGGTGTATGTCAACGCTTCTACGCGTTTTACTGACGGTGCACAGTTTGGTTTAGGCGCAGAAGTGGCAGTCTCAACACAAAAACTGCACGCGCGTGGCCCGATGGGGCTGGAAGAGCTCACCAGCTACAAGTGGGTGGGCAAAGCCAATTACCTGTCACGCAGCTAAAATTCAAGCAAAGATGTGATGTAAAGGGGCTTCGCGCCCCTTTTTCTTTGGCTCTCAACAGCACATCGGCTACACTGGTTGCCTTGTTATGGAGGTAATATGCATTGTCCTTTCTGTTCTGAAAACGATACCAAAGTGATCGATTCACGTCTGGTGGCTGACGGACATCAAGTGCGCCGTCGTCGTCAGTGTCTGGCTTGTAATGAGCGCTTTACCACCTTTGAAACCGCGGAGTTAGTGATGCCGCGCGTGATCAAATCGAATGGTAATCGTGAGCCTTTTGATGAAGAGAAAATGATTGGTGGCTTGCAGCGCGCATTGGAAAAGCGCCCAGTGAGTGCCGATGCGATTGAACTGGCGATCAGCACCATAAAATCTAAGCTACGTGCCACTGGCGAGCGTGAAGTTCCGAGTAAACTGATTGGTAACTTGGTGATGGAACAGCTGAAAGTGCTAGATAAAGTGGCCTATATTCGCTTTGCATCCGTATATCGTAGTTTTGAAGATGTCCGTGAATTTGGCGAGGAGATCGCCAAACTGCAGGACTAACCGATAGGATTAACTGAAAGCGATTATGCCTATGTTTACCTCTTTTGATCATCAAATGATGTCTCGCGCGATTGAACTTGCGTGGCGCGGGCGTTTTACCACTTCTCCTAATCCTAATGTCGGCTGCGTGATCACTCGCGGTGAGCAGATTGTAGGGGAAGGTTTCCATTTTCGCGCGGGCGAACCCCATGCTGAAGTGCATGCGATGTGCCAAGCCGGAGAGCTTACTCGCGGTGCGACCGCTTATGTCACTTTAGAGCCTTGCTCTCATTATGGTCGCACACCGCCTTGTGCTGAAGGGCTTATTAAAGCTGGGGTTGCGAAAGTGATTTGCGCAATGCAAGACCCTAACCCACAAGTGGCGGGGAAGGGCGTACAAATGTTGCGTGATGCCGGGATTGAGGTTGAAGTGGGGTTGTTGGAAGCGGATGCACGAGCACTCAACCGCGGTTTTCTAAAGCGTATGGAAACCGGCATGCCTTATGTGCAGCTTAAAATGGCGGCGAGTCTCGATGGACAAACCGCGCTCGCTAACGGTAAAAGCCAGTGGATTACCTCTCCTGCAGCACGTAAAGATGTTCAGCGGTTTCGCGCGCAAGCCAGTGCGATTCTCTCCACCAGTCAAACGGTGCTGGCGGATAATGCTTCTCTGGCGGTGCGTTGGCACGATTTACCATCATCGGTACAGGCGCAATACGCAGAAGCGGATTTGCGTCAGCCACTGCGGGTGATTTTGGATCGTCAACATCAATTGCATCCAGAGTTAGCGTTATACCAAACACCTTCACCCGTGCTGCGAGTTGCCAGCGAGAATGCCGAACTCTGTATCTCTGCTGAGAACGGAAAGCTTGATTTGCGTGAGCTTTTGGCACAACTCGCTCAGCAACACAATGTGAATCAAGTATGGGTAGAGGCGGGGAGCCAATTAGCGAAATCCTTGATTGAGCAAAAGTTGGTGGATGAAATCATTCTCTATTTAGCGCCGAAACTGATGGGCAGTGATGGCTGTGGTTTATTTGGCGCGCTCGGTTTGACGGAAATGGCTGAGGCCATTGAACTCAAAATAGAAGATTGTCGAATGGTGGGGGCAGATTTGCGGATCATCGCCACCCCAAAAACAAAAGATTAGCATTATGTTTACAGGTATTGTTGAAGCGGTTGGCAAGCTGACCGCTATTATCCCCAAAGGCAGCGACGTCACCATTAGTGTGGATGTGGGTAAGCTGGACATGGGCGATGTTAAACTCGGTGACAGTATTGCCACCAATGGCGTCTGTTTAACGGTTGTGGCCTTTGATCAGCGTAGTTTTAGCGCGGATCTGTCGATGGAAACCCTCAAAAAATCGGGCTTTGCACAGTATCAGGTTGGCGATCGCGTTAACCTTGAAAAAGCCATGCTGCCCACGACCCGTTTTGGTGGTCATATCGTCTCAGGGCATGTGGATGGCGTAGGTGAAATCGTCGAGCGTATTCCTGTGGGGCGTGCGGTGGATCTGTGGGTCAATATGCCTGCAGAAATCAGCAAATACGTGGCAGAAAAAGGCTCGATTACCGTTGATGGCATCAGTTTAACGGTCAATGATCTGCGTAAAAACGCGTTTAAACTGACCATAGTGCCCCACACCAGCGCAGAAACCACTATCGATGAATTCCAAGTGGGACGCCGAGTCAATCTGGAAGTGGATGTATTGGCACGTTACATGGAGCGTTTACTGCAAGGTCAGCAAGAGAGTGAACCTCAATCGCGTCTGACCATGGCATTTTTGCAACAAAACGGTTTTGCTTAATCTCTGCTCTCAGAGACTTCATAACAATAGGACTGACATCATGCCAATTAGCACCCCACAAGAGATCATTGAAGACATTCGTCAAGGCAAAATGGTCATTCTGATGGATGATGAAGATCGTGAAAATGAAGGCGATCTGATCATGGCGGCTGAGCACATTACGCCAGCAGCGATCAATTTTATGGCAACCCATGGTCGCGGCCTCATCTGTTTAACGCTCACGAAAGAGCGTTGTCGCCGTCTGGGTTTAAATCCCATGGTGCAAGATAATAATGCGCAGTACACCACCAACTTCACCGTTTCGATTGAAGCGGCCGAAGGCGTGACCACCGGTATTTCAGCGGCGGATCGCGCGCGCACAGTACAAGCGGCAGTGGCAAAAGAAGCGAAAGCGGCCGATTTGGTTCAGCCGGGGCATATTTTCCCGTTGGCTGCACAAGATGGTGGAGTATTAACTCGCGCTGGGCACACAGAAGCTGGGTGTGATTTGGCACGCTTGGCAGGTTTAGAGCCTGCGTCGGTGATTGTGGAAATTCTTAATGATGACGGCACCATGGCGCGTCGCCCGGATTTAGAAGTGTTTGCTGAAAAACACGGCTTAAAGCTGGGTACGATTGCAGACTTGATTGAGTACCGCAACCACACCGAAACCACCATTGAGCGTGTCGCGCAATGTAAACTGCCAACCGAATATGGTGAGTTTGAACTGGTGACTTACCGCGACATCATCGATAAACAAATCCATTTTGCTCTGCGTAAAGGCGATATTACCAGCGCACCAACTCTCGTGCGTGTGCATCTGCAAGACACTTTTACCGATCTACTGCACAGCAACCGTGCGGCAGAGCGCAGTTGGCCACTTGCGACAGCAATGCAGCGTATTGGGCAAGAAGGTGGGGTGTTGGTGATCCTGGGTCATGAAGAATCGAGTGAGCTATTGCTGCACCGAGTGAAAATGTTTGAGTTGCAAGATAAAGGCGAAGCTCCTGCGATGGCCAAAAAACAAGGCACTTCACGCCGGGTCGGAGTTGGCTCGCAAATCCTTGCTGATCTTGGAGTGAAAGAGATGCGTCTGCTCTCTTCACCAAACAAAAAGTACCACGCATTGGGTGGTTTTGGTCTCAATGTGGTCGAATACGTCTGCGAATAATCGCTATTCCCTTGCTACTTGAAGTGGCAGGGGAGTGAGCGACCTTCATTCCCCCCCAAGCATAGAGTCTACCTATGCAGGGGGATGAACTTACTGTCCGCCTCGCTGCAAAACCAAGTCGTTTGAGGATATTTAATGGCTGGTTTATCGCGTTTTAGCTTGATGGCGGTGCGCCGTGTAAGCCCAAATTTCTGTTAGATATTGCTCACAAATTTGTGCTAGAATCCGGCGATTCTCACTTGATGAACAGAGTTAAAGGAAAGCTTATGAAAGTGATCGAGGGTGGTTTCCCAGCACCAAATGCGAAAATTGCGATTGTGATTTCTCGTTTCAACAGTTTTATCAATGAAAGTTTGCTGTCTGGTGCCATCGATACTCTTAAGCGTCACGGTCAGATCAGTGATGACAACATTACTGTTGTGCGTTGTCCCGGTGCGGTTGAGCTGCCACTGGTAGCGCAACGTGTTGCAAAAACGGGCGACTACGATGCGATTGTCTCTCTGGGTTGTGTGATCCGTGGCGGTACACCGCACTTTGACTACGTTTGCAGTGAAATGAATAAAGGTCTGGCACAAGTGTCTCTGGAATTTAGCATTCCAGTCGCATTCGGTGTGTTGACTGTTGATACTATCGATCAAGCTATTGAACGCGCAGGAACCAAGGCTGGTAATAAGGGTGCTGAAGCAGCACTGAGCGCACTTGAGATGATTAATGTTCTTTCTGAAATCGATTCCTAATGGGGGCCAGTGTGAAACCAGCCGCACGTCGTAATGCACGTCAATTTGCGCTACAAGCAATTTATTCATGGCAAATTACTAAAGAGAATGTTGCGACTATTGAAGAGCAATTTCTAACCAGCGGTAAGTACGATGAAGAAGAACATCGTGCCGCTGAGCCAGCTCTTGCTGCTCCTGAAACCGATGTTTCTTATTTCCGTGATCTGCTGGCGGGTGTGGTTTTAAACCATAATGAACTCGACAGCAAACTGCGTCCTTTTGTTTCTCGTCCGATGCAAGATCTGGACATGATGGAACTGGCGCTACTGCGTTTGGCCATGTATGAAATGACGCGTCGTGAAGACGTACCATACAAAGTGGTGATTAACGAGGCTATTGAACTGGCAAAAGTGTTTGCTGCGGAAGATAGCCATAAATTCGTTAACGGTGTGCTGGATAAAGCCGCACCGCACGTACGTAAGAAAGCGTAATCCGTTTTCCACTAGAAGGTCAGCAGTTGCTGACCTTTTTTCTTGATAAGCTGCGACCTAATGCAGCGTTTCAACCAAAGAGTCTGGATGATGTTTGGTGAATTTAATTTAATCGATAAATACTTTTCCAACCGACAAGCACAACGCAAAGACGTTCACTTAGCCTTAGGTGATGACTGTGCGATTGTCAAAGTTCCTGAAAACTCGCGTGTGGCGATCAGCACGGATACCTTAGTCGCTGGAACCCATTTTCTGGCACAAGCTAATCCTGCTTGGGTTGCCCATAAAGCGCTAGCCTCGAACATCAGTGATTTGGCGGCGATGGGCGCGACTCCGGCTTGGGTTTCTCTTGCGCTGACTCTGCCTGAAATCGATGAGGAGTGGTTAAAGCCGTTCTGCGATGCTTTTTTCGAGTTGGCCAATTATTACAATGTGCAGCTGATTGGTGGTGATACCACCAAAGGGCCACTCAGTATCACATTAACCGTGCAGGGTTTTTTACCCAAAGAGCAGGCTATGCTGCGTAGCGGAGCGAAAGTTGGCGATTGGCTCTATGTCACGGGCGATCTAGGGGATAGTCAAGCCGGCTTAGACGTGATTTTAGATCCGGAAAAGCGCCATTTACCCTTCGCCGATATTCTTGAGCAGCGCCATTACTTATCGACGCCACGCATTGTGGCAGGGCAAGCCTTGGTGCATTTGGCCTCTTCGGCGATTGATATTTCCGATGGCCTGATTGCCGATCTGCAACACATTTTGCGGCGTTCCAATGTTGGGGCGAGTATTGATGTCAGCTTGCTGCCTCTGTCTAAAGAGCTATTACAGTTTGTAGACAGTGTCACTAGTGCGCAGCAGTATGCCTTGACCAGCGGTGAAGAGTACGAACTCTGCTTCACCATTCCAGAAGAAAACCGAGGCTCGCTGGAAAATGCGCTCGCCCATTGCGGCACAAAAGTGACCTGTATTGGCCAAATTCGCCCGGCCGGTACGTTTGAGCTGCACAATCAGGGGAAAAAGCTCGATTGGCAACTGGCTGGGTATGATCATTTCAAGGTGAAAGCATGAGCGATCCACGCAGTAATCTCTCCTTAAGTAACCCTTGGCACTTGCTTGCTACTGGTTTTGGCAGTGGCTTGTCGCCCATCGTACCCGGAACGATGGGCACGTTAGCATCGGTGCCATTTTATTTAATGCTGGCACAGCTCCCTTTTACTCTGTATGCCGTCGTGGTTGTGTTCGCTAGCCTCATTGGCATAAAAATTTGCCAAGTCACCTCAGATGATATGCAGGTACACGATCACGGTTCGATTGTTTGGGATGAATTTTCCGGTTTTTGGATCACTATGCTGATTGTGCCGTTATACCAATTACCGGTTTTCGATTGGAAATGGCTCTTGACAGGTTTTGTGCTATTTCGCTTTTTCGATATGCTCAAACCGTGGCCGATCAGTTGGTTGGATAAGCGTGTGCATGGTGGTTTCGGCATCATGATTGATGATTTAGTGGCTGGGGTAATGGCCGCGATTAGTTTAGCGGCCATCGGCTATTGGTTAGAGTGGTTGCCTGCTTGAGATTCGCTTGTTTAGGTTCCCCTAGGGGAACCAAACTCAGCTAGTTTAATTTTTGCAAATCGGCTTCAATTTCGGCAATTTTACTGGCAACGACCTTTTCCAAGTGGCGTAAATCATTAAGAATTTTCTGTTTCACGTCCACTTCACCCATGACTTCAGGTTTGGTTATCTTGTTCAGCTCATCAATCACCAGCGTTAAATTGCGATTAATTTCAGTGACTTCTTTGTACTGATGACTGCCGCTGTCGACCAATACATTTTTGATCTGCCTTGGATACTTAAACTTGACGCTTTTGGCGAACAGTTCGCCCTTTTGCTTTTTGAAGTAGATCTTTAATACATCTTTATGCGCTTCTTGGCGCAGCGAATAGCGTTCAATTTGCGTAGGTTCATTAATACCCAAGCCAACGAGATGGGGAAACATAGGCAACCTCTTAGTTAAAATAACCCGCACGCCTCTTGATATACCCTTCCTACTTGAAGCTGCAGCGGTGTTAGCTACGTTCGTTCACCCCAATCACATAGTTTGTCTATGCTCATGGGGACTCACTCACTTGCCGCCTACCTGCAACTCCAAGTTGTTTGGGTATATACATTTACCAAGATGGCACTCAATTTACTGTAGCAGCTGGTTGATGTGCCTGACAGTTCAATAGGTTAACTTGTGCTCAAGATCGCACCCGCACCTTGACCGTTTCGCTACTGAGCGCTAGGAGCGAGCTCTGCGACATGTTCAATCAATTTCTCGCGCAAGTGCTGCTCCTCCTCTTCATTGAGGCGAGTGCCTTGGGCGTTGGTTAAAATGAATAAGTCTTCTGCGCGCTCACCTATGGTCGTGATTTTAGCTGCATGCAAATCCAAGTTGAGTTCGGCAAAGGTGGCTCCGACGGTAGCCAGTAGCCCCGGCGTATCCAGCGCGACGAACTCCATTAAGGTGCGCTTTTTACTCTTGGTTGGTAGAAAATCAACCTGAGTTTTGACTTTAAAGTGCTGCAAGTTACGAGGAATGCGCCGTGCCTTTTGCGTGGTAGGACGACCATCTTCCAGTACATGCACCAGATGACGAATCAATGCTTGATGGCGATCTTCTTCAATGGCTTGCCCATTTTGGTCAAGTACCATGAAAGTATCGAGTACATAACCGTCTTTACTGGCCATGATTTGCGCGTCATGCACGTTCAGATTACGCCGGTCTAGCTCGGCAACCACAGTCGCAAATAAAGCAGCTTGATCCTTGGTGTAGATAAACACTTCCGTTCCGCCGCGAGTGGCTTTTTTGCTGAGTAAAACCAAAGGTTTGCTACTGTCTTCATGGCGTAATAAATGGGTGCAGTGCCACGCGATCTGTTTATGAGTATGGCGCAAGAAATAATCGGCTTTAAAGCGCTGCCATAACACCTCAATTTCACGGCTAGAGAAGCCTTCTTTGCGCAGCAGGGCAGAGGCCATTTGCTGGTTATGACGAATGCGTTCACGGACATCGACGGGATTTTCTAGGCCGCGCCGTAGCGCGCGCTGGGTTGAGTAAAAGAGCTCTGCCAGCAAAGTGCGTTTCCAGCTGTTCCAAAGCTCAGGGTTGGTGGCGCAGATATCGGCGACGGTTAAACACACCAAGTATTCGAGGCGCTCTTCATCACGCACTTTTTTGGCAAATTCGATGATCACATCTGGATCGTAGATATCACGACGCTGCGCGGTGACCGACATCAGGAGGTGATTTTTGACCAGCCAAGCGACCAATTTCGCTTCCGGTTTAGATAAACCGTGCTCAATACAGAAATCAAACGCTTCATCAGCACCAATTTCTGAGTGATCACCGCCGCGTCCTTTACCGATATCATGGAAAATGGCCGCGAGGATGAGCAGCTCTTTTTTCTGAATTTTAGGGTAAATTTCACAGCAAATAGGGTGGCGATCGTGGTTATTGGCATCACTGAATAGATGGATATGTTTGAGTAGACGAATACTATGTTCATCCACTGTATAGACGTGGAACAAGTCGAACTGCATCTGGCCAACAATCTGGTTCCATTGGGGCAAATAAGCAGCAAGTACGCCCAGCTTGTGCATTTGGCTAAACGCTTTATGCAGTGCGTTGGGGTGGCGTACCAGCTCAATAAACTTTTCGCGTGCGGCGGGAAGGGTGTGCAGAAATTTATTCAGTCGGCGACGAGCCGTGCGCAATTGGCGCATGGTGGCTGGCGCAACCGATTCGATGGTGGAGTCGCTGGCCATGTGCAAAAACATATCCAGAATGGTTTCTGGACGAGCTTGAAATAGCGCGGGTTTACGCGCTTCAATCATATTGCCACGGCGTTGGAAGTCATCATCAATAATCACGGCTTCGGCTTCTTCACCATTATTGAGGATCGCTTTGTCGAAGATTTTCAGCAGCATTTTGTTGAGCTCAGCCACACGACGCAGGGTGCGGAAAAACTCTTTCATCATCATCTCTATGCCACGGTTGCCTTCACCAAAGTAACCGAGATGACGAGCAACTTGCACTTGATGGGCGAAGGTTAAGCGGTTGTCGTAACGTTTCAGCTCAATGTGCAGCGCAAAACGCACGCGCCATAAAAAGTCTTGGCACTCAACCAGCTCACGGTATTCGGCATCGGTCAGAAAACCAAAGCGGCTCATCTCATACAAGGACGTCGCCCCAAAATGGCGGCGTGCGACCCAACTTAAGGTGTGAATATCGCGTAGCCCACCGGGAGTCGATTTGATGTCTGGCTCTAAGTTGTAGGTGGTATCGTGATATCGAGCGTGGCGCTCTTTCTGCTCACGCACTTTGGCTTGATAGAAGATTTCACTTGGCCAGAAAGACTCAGAATGGATGACCATTTTGAGACGATGAAAAGTATCTTCACAACCGCACAGTAGTCGCGCCTCTTGCAAGTTAGTGGCCACCGTGAGGTCGGTTTTACCGATTTCAGCACACTGTTCCACGGTTCGTACCGCGTGGCCAATCTCCAATTTTAAGTCCCATAACAGGGTGAGAAATTGGCTGATTTTATTGGCGACTTGTTCGCTGAGCGGCTGTTGAGATAAGACTAAGAGATCGATGTCTGAGAGAGGGTGTAGCTCGCCACGCCCATAACCCCCAACCGCGACTAAACTCACTTCAACCAGCTCATCAAAGCCAAAAAATTGCCACAAACGGTGGAGTAGCAGGTCCATGTATTCGGAGCGGCCAAGCACTAAGTCGGTCACTGGATGGTGATCGAAAAACTCCTGCTTTTGGTATTCAGTAAAGCTTTCGAGCTGCTGCTTTAAGCTCTCTACCGTCAGTTGGGGTTCTTGAAATGTGATAGGGGATTGATACGGCATAGCGCGTCCATGCAAGCGTTAACACGAATGGAGCCAATCTAGCAGATGGCGACGGATAAAAAAATATCCCTGACCAGCAGGGATATTTTCAATCGAAGGTAAACTTAGGCGTTATTCAAGATGCGTGGCAGGCTTTCTTCACTGCGTAGCGTCAGGATTTCACAGCCTGTTGCAGTGACCAAAATCGTGTGTTCCCACTGGGCAGATTTTTTGCCATCGGCGGTGTAGACCGTCCAGCTATCTTCATCATCAAGACGGCAGCCAAATTTACCGGCGTTAATCATGGGCTCAATGGTGAAAATCATCCCTTCACGCAGCACGGTGCGGTCACTGTTTTTGTAGTGCACCACTTGTGGCTCTTCATGGAACTCAGCACCAATGCCGTGACCACAGTAATCACGCACGATAGAGAATTTAAAGCGCGGGTTGTTTTTGTTGTTGGCCTTGATGTGTTTTTCAATCGTGGTGCCAATTTCGCCCAATTGAACGCCCGGCTTGACCTGTTTAAGTGCGAGGTAAAGACACTCTTGCGCCACATGACACAGGCGCTTGTCTTCAATCGACACATCGCCAATCAAAAACATTTTTGAGGTATCGCCGTGGTAGCCGTCTTTGATAACCGTAATATCGATATTAAGGATGTCACCATCACGCAGTACCGCAGGACGTTGGATCTGACCAAAATAAGTATCTTCACTGGCAGGAATGCCGTGGCAGACAATGTGGTTGATCGACGTGCAGATCGATTTTGGAAAACCGTGATAATTCAGTGGTGCCGGAATCGCGCCTTGAACTTCAGTAATGTACTTATGACATATCTGATCCAGCTCTTCGGTAGTCACGCCTGCTTTCACATGAGGTTCAATCATTTCGAGAACTTCAGCGGCTAAGCGGCCCGCAACGCGCATTTTTTCAATTTCTACGGCATTCTTGATTTTTATAGACATCGGCTTTCTCTACTCACTTGTGAGCACACAAGGTGCTAGTGGCGCTATTGTAACAATGGACAGATGAAGCGCAAGAAAACAGTCGCCCGGCGCTAAAATCGAGCGGCGAACTCATGGCTTTGCATTGGCTATCGACGAATTTTTTCTAGCCACACAGGGGCAAAATATGGTATAAAGCGCGCCGGAATCCGGGTCCTTGTTCTCCTTGTCGGCGAAAAGGATTGGGAACCGCAAACCTAATTGTTTAAATCACACACATTCCGACACGTGTTCCGGGGTGCTCCAATTGAGGAGTCGGATATACGGGGAATGTGGAGGCCTAACCCCATAGAGGAATTTAAAATGGCATCTGTATCAATGCGCGATATGCTGACAGCGGGCGTACACTTCGGTCACCAAACTCGTTACTGGAACCCAAAAATGAAGCAATTCATTTTCGGTGCTCGTAACCGCGTTCACATCATCAACCTAGAAAAAACTGTACCAATGTTCAACGAAGCTCTAGCTGAGCTGGCAAAAGTTGGCGAGAAAAAAGGTAAAGTTCTGTTCGTAGGTACTAAGCGCGCTGCATCTGAGTCTGTTAAAGAAGCTGCTCTAGCAAGCAACCAATACTACGTTAACAACCGCTGGTTGGGCGGTATGCTGACTAACTGGAAAACTGTTCGTCAGTCAATCAAGCGTCTGAAAGAGCTGGAAGTTCAATCAACTGACGGTACTTTTGACAAGCTGACTAAGAAAGAAGCTCTAATGCGCACTCGCGAAATGGAGAAACTTGAAAAGTCTCTTGGCGGTATCAAAGATATGGGCGGCCTGCCTGACGCTCTGTTCGTAATCGACGCAGATCACGAGCACATCGCTATCAAAGAAGCGAACAACCTAGGTATTCCAGTATTTGCTGTTGTTGATACTAACTCTAGCCCAGACGGCGTAGACTACATCATCCCAGGTAACGACGACGCGATCCGCGCTGTTCAACTGTACCTGAATGCGGCTGCTGCTTCGATCAATGAAGGTCGTAACAAAGACGCTGTTGTAGCTGAAAAAGACGGTTTCGTAGAAGCGGAATAATCTCGGCTCTGAGTGAAACTTAGGCTATCTGCCATAATTGTGCAGCATAGACCAAGTTATAGTTAGCATTGGGGGCCGATAATGTAGGCCCTCAATTTTTACCCAATCCAGAATTAACTGAGGAATAGAGAATGGCTGTTACTGCTGCTCTAGTAAAAGAACTGCGCGAGCGTACTGGCGCAGGTATGATGGAATGTAAGAAAGCCCTTGTTGAAACGAACGGTGACATCGAGCTGGCGATCGAAAACATGCGTAAGAGTGGTGCTGCTAAAGCTGCTAAAAAAGCTGGCAACATCGCTGCTGAAGGCACCATCATTATCAAAGAAGGCGAAGGCGTTGCGGCTCTGGTTGAAGTAAACTGCCAAACTGACTTCGTAGCAAAAGACGGCAGCTTCGTAGCATTTGCTAACCAAGTTGCTGACGCTGCTGTTGCTTCTAAAGCCTCTGTAGAAGAACTACAAGCGCAATTCGAAGAAGTTCGTGTTGCTCTAGTTGCGAAAATTGGTGAGAACATCAACATCCGTCGCGTTCAGTACGTTGAAGGCGCAACTCTGGCTACTTACCGTCACGGCGATCGTATCGGTGTAGTAGTTGCAGGTTCTACTGACGCAGAAACTCTGAAGCACGTTGCAATGCACGTTGCTGCTTCTCGTCCAGAATTCCTGACTCCAGACGACGTTCCAGCTGAAGTTGTTGCCAAAGAGCGTGAAGTTCAAGTTGGCATCGCAATGAACGAAGGCAAGCCAAAAGAAATCGCAGAGAAAATGGTTGAAGGCCGTATGAAGAAATTCACTGGCGAAGTTTCTCTGACTGGTCAGCCATTCGTAATGGAACCAAAGAAAACTGTTGGCGAAATTCTGGCGGAGAAAGGCGTAGCTGTAACTGCGTTCGTTCGTCTTGAAGTAGGTGAAGGCATCGAAAAACAAGAAGGCCTGAGCTTTGCTGAAGAAGTAGCACTGGTGCAAAAGGGTTAATCCTAGCGCGATTGCTCAGAAAAAGACCGTGGCCATGGCTGCGGTCTTTTCACGATTAAGGTGTTGATTCGTTAAATATTGAATATTAAAGCGTCGATTTGATTAACCGTGATGAATGGATTTTAGCCTAGCACTCAAATCTATCCATGACTGTTAATCCTCAACTCTCTTTGGAAGGTAAACTCCCATGACTACGAACCCTAAACCAGCTTATCAACGTATTCTGTTAAAACTAAGTGGTGAAGCGCTACAAGGCTCTGAAGGTTTTGGTATTGATCCTACGGTACTTGAACGTATGGCTCAGGAAGTAAAAGAACTGGTTGAGCTGGGCGTACAAGTGGGTGTAGTGATTGGTGGGGGCAACCTGTTCCGTGGTGCTGGTCTTGCTAAAGCAGGCATGAACCGTGTAGTGGGTGACCACATGGGGATGTTGGCAACCGTGATGAACGGCTTGGCAATGCGTGATGCGTTGCATCGTGCTTATGTGAATGCTCGCCTGATGTCTGCTATCCCGCTAAATGGTGTGTGTGACGATTACAGCTGGTCTGATGCGATTCGTGAATTACGTCAAGGCCGAGTGGTGATTTTCGCTGCGGGTACTGGCAATCCTTTCTTTACTACGGATTCGGCTGCGTGTCTGCGTGGTATTGAAATTGAAGCGGACGTGGTTCTCAAAGCGACCAAAGTAGATGGTGTTTACAGCGCTGACCCGGTAGCCAACCCAGAAGCACAACTGTATGATAAGCTGACTTACAACGATGTGCTTGAGAAAGAGCTGAAAGTGATGGATTTGGCGGCGTTTACTCTAGCTCGTGACCATAAAATGCCAATTCGTGTATTTAACATGAACAAACCTGGCGCACTTCGTCGCGTCGTTATGGGTGAAACTGAAGGTACGCTGATCAGTGACGTGCAGTGATCCGTCTGTCAACGAAACGCTCTCGAAACGAAAACAAGAATTAAGGTGATATTGTGATTAATGAGATCAAAAAAGATGCGCAAGAGCGTATGGAGAAAAGTGTTGAAGCACTGAAAAATGGCCTGTCTAAGATCCGTACTGGCCGTGCTCACCCAAGTCTGCTGACGGGTATTTCAGTTGACTACTACGGCGCTCCAACTCCACTTAATCAGGTTGCTAACGTGATTGCAGAAGATGCACGTACGCTAGCGATCACCGTGTTTGATCGCGAATTAACTCAAAAAGTTGAAAAAGCGATCCTGATGTCTGATCTGGGTCTTAACCCAATGTCAGCTGGCACCATTATCCGCGTTCCACTGCCACCGCTCACCGAAGAACGTCGCCGTGATCTGGTGAAAATCGTGCGTGGTGAAGCAGAAGGTGGTCGTGTTGCGGTACGTAACATCCGTCGCGATGCGAACAATGATCTGAAAGCGCTACTGAAAGACAAAGAGATTTCAGAAGACGATGAACGCCGTGCACAAGAAGAGATTCAAAAGCTGACCGATGCGGCAGTGAAGAAGATTGATGATGTGCTTGCTGCAAAAGAAAAAGAGTTGATGGAAGTTTAATCCACTGACTTGGTGAACAAAACGCTGTGCTCGCAGCACAGCGTTTTTTTATGCTACTCTTGCGCCTCTTTGATTGTTCGTTGTGTTTCTTATGCAAAATCTATCTCTTTCCCAAGATGTATTGCCTAAACATATTGCCGTCATTATGGATGGTAATGGTCGTTGGGCGAAAGCGCAGGGAAAACCGCGTGTGTTCGGCCATAAAAATGGTGTGGCTGCGGTACGAAAAACCATCTCTACTTCTGCTCGCCTTGGCATTAAAGCTGTGACTCTGTTTGCTTTTAGCAGCGAGAACTGGCGTCGTCCGGAAGAAGAAGTCGGCGTGTTGATGGAACTCTTTATGACTGTTCTTTCAACCGAAATTAAGAAATTGCATAAAAACAATCTGCGTTTGCGAGTGATCGGTGATAAAAGCCGCTTTAGTGAGCGTCTGCAAACGAAAATCGCGCAAGCGGAGCAGTTAACCGCCAGCAATACCGGCATGGTGGTCAATATCGCTGCGAACTACGGTGGACAGTGGGATATCTTGCAAGCTACTCAAGCATTGGCTGAAAAGGTTACCCAAGGTGAACTGCAACCATCGGACATCGATGAAGCCGTATTTAAGCAGCATTTGACTATGGCTGATCTGCCGGATGTGGATTTGTTGATCCGCACCAGTGGAGAGTGCCGTATTAGTAATTTTATGCTTTGGCAACTTGCCTATGCAGAAATGTATTTCACTCCAGTCTTCTGGCCTGAGTTCGATGAAAACTGCCTGATTGAAGCAGTGACTTGGTTTGTTAATCGTGAGCGCCGTTTTGGCTGTACTGGTGAACAAATCAAGGCATTGATGGAAAACTGAATATAGGACTTCTCAATTTGAAGCAGCGAATCATTACAGCGCTTATTCTGGCGCCTTTGGTGATCCTTGGTATCCTTTATCTGCCTTTTGCTTGGTTTATGTTGGCACTCGCAGTAGTGACCTTACTCGGATTCTGGGAATGGACTCAGTTCGTTAACCAACCATCACGCATGTTAGCCATGATTCCCGCCTTATTGGTTGGCGGTGTCAGTGTCGCTTTGATCGACTTTCAATTTCCGGCTATCAGCAATATGAATACGGCGCATTTTATTGTGCTGGGTATCGGTAGCCTTTGGTGGCTCGTCTCAAGTGGACTGGCGATCACTTATCCGCGCTCGCGTCCATTATGGGAGCACTCCAGCACTGTTCGCCACCTGTTTGGCCTATTTACTCTGCTGCCTTTCTTTTGGAGTGTGTTGTTCTTACGCGCCGATACTTACCTTTCCGATCCTCTTTATGGCGCGAAATTAGTTCTCTTCGTCTGTTTTCTGGTCTGGGCCGCAGACAGCGGTGCCTATTTTGTGGGAAAAAGCTTAGGTAAACACAAAATGGCGCCTGCAGTCAGCCCGAATAAAACGATAGAAGGGTTGGTCGGTGGCATCGTCACCGCCATGTTGGTTGGTTATTGGGTAGCAGAGTGGTTTGGTATTCAATTTAGCTCTATGCCTGTCATGCTGCTGATCATCTTATTGACTGTGGTGATTTCGGTTTTAGGAGATTTGGTCGAGAGCATGTTTAAACGTGTTTCTGGGATCAAAGACAGCAGCAATATAATTCCTGGGCACGGCGGCATTCTGGATCGGATTGATAGCCTAACGGCCGCTTTCCCTGTGTTCGCTCTTCTCTATTTCTTGTTCTAATACTCAGGCTGCTTAGGCGGCCTGATGTGAATAACAGCGATCTTCACTATGCGTAAACTAACCATTTTAGGTGCCACTGGTTCGATTGGAGCCAGCACCCTTAAGGTGATAGCCCAAAATCCACAGCAGTTTTCTATTGTTGCGTTAGTGGCTGGGGTCAACGTAGCCAAAATGTACCAGCTATGCCAACAGTGGCAGCCGAAATATGCCGTTATGGCAACGGCATCAGCAGCATCTGAGCTGCAAGGCTTGCTCAAAAGCCAAACGATGGCGACCGAAGTACTGTACGGCGAAGAGGCGATGTGCCAAGTCGCGGCGCTGGATGATGTGGATACCGTGATGGCGGCCATTGTTGGGGCCGCAGGTTTGTTACCCACCATGGCGGCGGTGAAAGCGGGTAAGCGTGTGTTACTTGCCAATAAAGAAGCATTGGTCATGTCGGGACAGCTATTTATTGATGCTGTCGCACAATCTGGCGCTGAATTAATGCCCGTGGATAGTGAACACAACGCGATTTTCCAATGTCTGCCGACTGAAATCCAAACTCAGTTGGGGCGCTGTGATTTATCTCAACACGGTATCGACCATATTTTGCTCACGGGCTCAGGCGGCCCTTTTCGCTATAGCGACCTTGCGACCTTAGATAGCGTGACTCCTGAGCAGGCGATTGCTCATCCAAACTGGTCAATGGGACCGAAAATTTCGGTTGATTCCGCGACCATGATGAACAAAGGCCTCGAATACATTGAAGCTAAATGGCTATTTAACACGTCACGTGAACAGCTCAAAGTGCTCATCCATCCTCAGTCGGTGATCCACTCTATGGTGCAATACCAAGATGGTTCGGTGATTGCTCAGTTGGGTGAGCCGGATATGGCAACGCCAATCTCCTATGCCATGGCTTATCCTGAGCGAGTGACCGCAGGAGTGCCTGCACTCGATTTTACGCGTCTGCAGCAACTGACCTTTATGGAGGTCGATTTTGCGCGCTACCCGTGCTTGCAATTAGCCATGGATGCGTGTTTCCTCGGCCAACATGCGACAACCTCGCTCAATGCAGCCAATGAAGTGGCCGTTGACGCGTTTTTAAAGCGGAAAATACGGTTTACTGACATTGCACTCATCAATGATCAAGTATTGTCCAAGGTCTGTGCGACCAACACCCAGTTACATTGCCGTGACTTGGAAAGCCTGCTTGAGCTAGATACAATGGCTCGGCATTTTGCCCATCAAGTACTCAAAGAGCGCCAAGCATGACCGACATATTGTGGAACTTTATCGCCTTCATCATTGCGCTGGGCATTCTCGTCGCAGTGCATGAGTTCGGACACTTCTGGGTTGCCAGACGTTGCGGTGTGAAAGTTGAGAAATTTTCTATCGGTTTTGGGAAATCGATTTGGAAACGCGTCGGCCATGACGGTACAGAATATTCGATATCAATGATCCCACTCGGTGGTTACGTCAAAATGCTCGATGGACGTGTGGATGATGTTCCCGCCGAACAGCAAGCCATGGCGTTTGATAAGCAGTCACTCTGGAAACGTTCTGCCATTGTGAGTGCGGGCCCCATTTTTAACTTCCTCTTCGCAATCTTTGCCTATTGGCTGGTGTTTATGATCGGCGTACCAGCGGTCAAACCTGTGATTGGCGAAGTGACACCTTACTCGATTGCGGCTCAAGCGGGCCTTGAACCGGGTATGGAGATCAAAGCGGTTTCTGGCGTGAATACTCCCGACTGGGAATCGGTCAACATGGGCTTAATTGGTCATATTGGCGATGACAGTATGACGATCACCGTCTCCTCAGCCGAAGGGGTGGGATTGAATGAAATTAAGACAATAAATCTGCGTGATTGGAACTTTGACCCAGAAACAGAGTCTGCTATGGGGCGCTTGGCTTTAAACCTTTTACCCCTGAGATTTCCAATCAGCTGACCAATGTTTCTGCGCAAGGCGCTGGTGAGCGTGCGGGTTTACAAGTCGGTGATACCGTGTTGCAAATCAATGGACAAGCGGTTGAGTCTTGGCAACAAGTGGTCAATGCAATTCAAAGCCATCCTAACGCGCCTATCGCTGTTGTGGTTGAGCGAGCAGGGCAGCAAGTTGAACTCACTTTGATTCCCGACAGCCGTGAGCTTTCGCAAGGAAAAGTGATTGGTTTTGCGGGAATCGCACCAAAAGTCGCAGAATGGCCGCAAAACTATCGATTTGAATTGCAATTTGGTGTATTTGAGTCGCTTGGTAAAGCGGTTGAAAAAAGCGGACAAGTGATTGACCTGACGGTCAGCATGTTGAAAAAACTGTTGGTGGGCGATGTTGGGTTGAATAATCTCAGTGGTCCCATTTCGATAGCTAAAGGCGCAGGAACAACGGCTGACTACGGTTTTGTGTACTTTTTAGGCTTTTTGGCTCTGATCAGTATTAACCTTGGCATTATCAACTTGGTGCCACTGCCGATGCTGGATGGTGGTCATCTGTTGTTTTTCATGATTGAAGCGGTGATCCGTCGCCCTGTTCCGGAAAAGGTGCAGGAAATGGGTTACCGGATTGGTGGTGCCATCATTTTCTCTTTAATGGCCGTTGCAATCTTTAACGATTTTACTCGCCTGTGATTGATAAACATTAGGCAAGAGTTGCAGTAAGGAAGAACTCAAAACAATATGGCGATGAAACAGATTCTGCTCGCAACACTGCTTGCCACGAGCGTGTCGGCGAATGGTGCCGAAAAATTTGTGGTACAGGATATTCAAATTGATGGCCTGCAAAGGGTCGCTTTGGGTGCGGCGTTGCTGAAAATGCCCGTTCGAGTCGGCGACAGTGTCGATTCGCAAGATGTCGCGAACATCATCAAAGCGCTCTATTCCTCAGGTAACTTTGAGGATGTCAAAGTATTGCGCGATGGCAATACCTTGATGGTGCAGGTTAAAGAGCGCCCGACCATTGCGAGCGTGTCGTTTTCTGGCAACAAAGCGATCAAAGAGGAGCAACTCAAGCAAAACTTGGATGCTTCGAGCATCCGAGTTGGCGAAGCCTTGGATCGCACGACACTCAGCAATATTGAAAAAGGCTTAGAGGATTTTTACTACAGTGTGGGTAAATACAACGCGACCGTGAAATCGGTGGTAACCCCATTACCGCGCAACCGTGCTGACCTTAAGTTTGTCTTTACTGAGGGCGTTTCCGCTAAGATCCAACAGATCAACTTTATCGGTAACCAAGTGTTTAGCGATGAAGAGTTGCTGTCGCGTTTTAACCTCAACGTTGATGTCGCATGGTGGAACTTCCTTGCCGATGATAAGTACAAGAAGCAAGTGCTGGCTGGCGATATTGAAGCGCTGCGCACTTACTATCTGGATCGCGGTTATCTGAAATTTCAGGTTGATAGCACACAAGTGGCCATCTCTCCCGATAAAAAAGGCGTGTACATTACGCTCAACCTGAATGAGGGCGAGCCGTATACTGTGAGCAAAGTGCAGTTTCGTGGCGAATTGATGGGCAAAGAGGCGGAGTTTACTTCCCTCATCCCATTTGAAATCAGCGAAACCTATAACGGTTCTGCGGTGACTAGACTTGAAGAGAGTGTTAAGAAAGTGCTTGGGGAATCTGGCTATGCCTATCCACAAGTACGTACCATTCCTGAATTTGATGACGAAAAGCAGCAAGTGTCACTGGTGGTTCATGTCGAAGCTGGCAAACGTGTCTATGTCCGTGACATACGTTTTGTCGGTAACAACAGCACTCGTGATGAAGTCTTGCGCCGTGAAATGCGCCAGATGGAAGGCTCTTGGCTCAACTCAAAAGACATCGAAACCGGTAAGACTCGTCTCAATCGTTTAGGTTTTTTTGAAACGGTAGAAGTACAAACGGTACGTGTGCCGGGCAGTGAAGACCAAGTGGATCTCGTCTACAGCGTAAAAGAGGCGAACTCAGGCAGTGTCAACTTCGGTGTCGGTTATGGTACTGAGTCAGGGGTGAGCTTCCAAGTCGGTCTGCAACAAGATAACTTTTTAGGTACAGGTAACCGCGTTGGCGTAAACGCCATGATTAACGATTATCAGAAAAACCTGACGTTGGAATATCGCGACCCTTACTGGAACCTCGATGGTGTCAGCTTGGGTGGTAAAGTTTTCTATAACCAGTTTGAAGCTTCTGAAGCGGGTATTGTTGACTATACCAACGAAAGTTACGGAACCAGTTTGACTTGGGGTTTCCCATTTGATGAGTTGAACCGTTTTGAGTTTGGTGTCGGTTATACCCACAACAAGATCGGTAACTTAACGCCTTATCTGCAAGTGGAGAACTTCCTCGCAGCGCAGGCGAGTAACATCGATTCTGGCGGTAACTTGTTGACCGATGACTTCGATATCAGCCTATCTTGGACTCGTAATAACCTCAATAATAGTTATTTCCCGACGGCGGGTAACCATCAGCGTGCTTTCTACAAAATGACAGTACCTGGGTCGGATGCGCAGTACTTTAAATTGCAATACGATGTCCGTCAGTATTTCCCTTTGACCAAGAAACATGAGTTTTCCTTACTGCTACGCGGTCGTTTAGGTTACGGGAATGGTTATGGTCAAACCGATGGAAAAGATAACTTGTTCCCGTTTTATGAGAACTTCTATGCGGGCGGATTTACCTCATTACGTGGTTTTGGGTCAAACTCAGCAGGTCCTAAAGCGGTGTACCGAGACTACTCGGGTTCGAACAATGGCTCTGATACTGCCACCGATGACTCGGTGGGTGGTAACGCGATAGCGCTTGCCAGCGTGGAACTGATAGTACCGACGCCGTTTGCTTCAGAAGAGGCACGTAACCAAATTCGCACCAGTATCTTCTATGATATGGCGAGCGTGTGGGATACCGAGTTTGATTATCGTTCTGGTGGTGCCGATTATGGTAACCAGTACTATTACGATTATTCAGATCCAACCAATTACCGCTCATCTTATGGTGTGGCGTTGCAGTGGGTGTCACCAATGGGACCACTGGTTTTCTCATTGGCTAAACCGATTAAAAAGTATGAGGGTGACGACGAAGAATTCTTCACCTTCACTATTGGAAGAACCTTCTAGGAGAGGAACATATTTTGAAAAACATGATGAAAGCAGCCAGCCTTGGTCTGATTATTCTTAGCTCATCAATGATGGCGAACGCGGCTGAAGCAGCGCAGAAAATTGGCTATATCAATACTGCGCAAGTGTTCCAAGCGCTGCCGCAGCGTGAAGTCGTTTTGCAAAAGCTGCAAGAAGAGTTCAAAGACAAAGGGGCTGAGCTACAATCGATTCAAGCGGATGCCAAAACCAAGATTGAAAAGCTTAAGCGTGATGGTCAATTGATGGGACAAGATGAAGTAGAGAAGCTGCGCATCGAAATCGGTCAATTAGACAGCAAATACAAGATCAAAGCGCAAGCGCTAGAGCAAGCTTCTGCTCGTCGTGAAGCTGAAGAGAAGCAAAAACTGTTTAAAGTGATCCAAGATGCAGTGAAAAAAGTGGCAGAGAAAGAAGGCTACGACATCGTGCTAGACACGAGTTCAATGCAATACGGTAAGCCAGAACACAATCTGTCTGAGAAAGTTATTAAAGCCATTAAATAATCGAAAATTATGACCACACTCACTTTAGCCGAATTGGCTACTATCACCGGGGGGGAGTTGTTCGGTGATCCAACAGCACTGGTCAGTGCCGTTGCGCCTATGGATAAGGCACAGCTTGGACATGTGACATTCTTGTCTAATCCTAAATACAGTAAGCACTTAGGTGATTGTAAAGCCACGGTGATCATGGTCAAAACCAGTGAGCGAGAACTCTGCCCGAGTAACGCTCTGGTGGTTGCCGATCCGTACGTTGCATTCGCTAAAGTGGCTCAGGCACTGGATTCGACTCCTTCTCCTGCACACGGTATTGCGCCGAGTGCAGTGATTGCTGAAGATGCAAAGTTAGGCCTCAACGTTTCGATTGGGGCAAATGCGGTCATTGAGTCAGGTGTTCAGCTTGGCGATAATGTGGTGATTGGCGCTGGCTGTTTTGTCGGTAAACAAGCGCGTTTGGGCGATAACACCAAGCTCTGGGCCAATGTAACGATTTACCACAAAGTGGAGATCGGCTCAGATTGTTTGATTCAATCTGGTGCAGTGATTGGTGCTGATGGCTTTGGTTATGCGAATGAGCGTGGCGAGTGGATCAAAATTCCGCAGATTGGCTCTGTGCGTATTGGTGATCGCGTTGAGATTGGTGCTTGCACCACCATCGACCGCGGCGCGCTGGATGATACGGTGATTGAAGATAACGTGATCATCGATAATCAGCTGCAAATCGCTCACAACGTGCACATCGGATATGGTAGTGCGCTGGCGGGTGGTACCATCATCGCCGGCAGTACACGCATTGGCAAATACTGTATTATTGGTGGCGCTAGCGTGATTAACGGCCATATCGAGATTGCTGATGGCGTGACCATCACTGGCATGGGTATGGTGATGCGCAGTATTGAGGAGAAGGGGATGTACTCTTCGGGTATTCCTCTGCAAACCAATAAAGAGTGGCGTAAAACGGCCGCTCGCGTACACCGTATTGACGATATGCATAAGCGACTGAAAGCTTTAGAAAAGTTGCTTGAGCAATCCGACACGGTACAGCCCGATAACTCTCAAGCTGAATAAGCTGGTTTCAAAGGCTCGCACATTGCGAGTCTTTTCGCTGTTGGGTATTCCCTTATTTTTCTATTTACAAACAGGATGATGACTTTGACTACTGATAAGAAAACGATGAATATCACTGAAATTCAATCGCTTCTGCCTCACCGCTATCCATTTTTACTGATTGATCGCGTGACCGACTATGAAGAAGGTAAATACCTGATTGGTTTGAAAAATGTTTCAGTGAATGAGCCTCAGTTTACAGGTCACTTTCCACAACTGCCGGTTTTCCCCGGTGTATTGATTTTAGAAGCCATGGCTCAAGCCACTGGCCTGTTGGCGTTCAAAACCTTTGGTGCGCCAAAAGAGAATGAACTGTACTATTTTGCCAGCATTGATGAAGCTAAGTTCCGTAAGCCAGTGACACCGGGCGATCAACTGATGATTGAAGTTGAATTCCTTAAAGAGCGCCGTGGTATTGCGCTATTTAACGGCGTAGCCAAGGTCGATGGTGATGTGGTCTGCTCTGCTCAACTGAAATGCGCACGTCGAGAGTTTTAAGATGATTCACGAAACTGCACAAATTCACCCAACTTCCGTTGTGGAAGAGGGCGCTATCATTGGTGCCAACGTTAAGATTGGTCCTTTCTGCTTTGTTGATAGCAAAGTTGAGATCGGTGAAGGTACTGAGCTGTTATCGCACGTTGTGGTCAAGGGGCCAACCAAAATCGGTCGTTTGAACCGGATTTTCCAGTTTGCTTCAATTGGTGAAGCGTGTCAGGACTTGAAATACGCCGGTGAAGATACGCAGCTCATCATTGGTGATCGTAATACGATTCGCGAAAGCGTCACCATGCACCGCGGTACAGTGCAAGATAAAGGCATCACTATCGTGGGTAGCGACAACCTATTTATGATCAACGCCCACGTCGCGCATGACTGTGTGATTGGCGATCGCTGTATTTTTGCCAACAATGCGACCTTGGCGGGTCACGTAAAAGTGGGCAACCAAGCGATTGTGGGTGGCATGTCCGCCATTCACCAGTTCTGTCATATTGGCGATCACTGTATGCTGGGTGGCGGCTCTATTGTGGTGCAAGATGTGCCACCGTACGTGATGGCGCAAGGTAACCACTGTGCACCGTTTGGTATTAACGTGGAAGGCTTAAAACGCCGTGGCTTTGATAAAGCAGAAATTCATGCGATTCGCCGTGCCTACAAATCCTTGTACCGCAATGGTTTGACCCTTGAAGCAGCCAAGGCTGAGATTGCCCAGGAAGCTGAGCAATATCCTAGTGTGAAACTGTTCCTCGATTTCCTTGAGAAATCCGAGCGTGGCATTATTCGCTAATTTGTTTAGTGAGTGAGCTAACCAAACTATTTAAAGATCGCTGCTGACTCAGCGATCTTTTGCATTTTTGTACTCTGGCGAGTGTCAAAACAGGGTAGATACCACCCAAGTGGCGAAGGCTTGAGTATCCATCAGGCATGATGAACTGCGGAGGAAACCGTGCATAGACCATTACGGATTGGCATCGTTGTTGGGGAGCTCTCTGGCGACACCTTAGGCGAAGGCTTTATCAAAGCTATACGTGCTCGTTACCCAGATGCTGAGTTTGTCGGCATCGGTGGGCCGAAAATGAACGCACTTGGCTGTCAATCTCTGTTTGATATGGAAGAGTTGGCCGTGATGGGCTTAGTGGAAGTGCTTGGCCGCTTGCCACGCCTGCTGAAAGTCAAAGCCGAGCTGGTTAAGTATTTCACTGCCAATCCGCCGGATGTTTTCGTGGGTATCGATGCGCCGGATTTTAATTTACGCCTTGAGCTGAGCCTTAAACAAGCGGGGATCAAAACCGTACATTACGTCAGTCCATCAGTGTGGGCGTGGCGACAAAACCGCATTCATGGCATTGCCGCGGCGACGCATTTAGTGCTGGCCTTCCTTCCATTTGAGAAAGCGTTTTACGACAAATTCAATGTGCCTTGTGAGTTTATCGGTCATACCTTGGCGGATTCGATCCCGTTAGCGTCCGATAAGTTAGCCGCTCGCCAACTGCTTGGTCTGGATGAGCAGCGCCGCTGGTTAGCCGTTTTGCCGGGCAGCCGTGGCAGCGAAATGAAGATGCTCGCGGAGCCCTTTATCGCCACCTGTCAAAAACTGCAGGCGTGCTATCCAGATCTTGGCTTTGTGGTGGCCTTGGTGAATGCCAAACGTCGTGCACAGTTTGAACAGGCTTGGCAACAAGTCGCTCCTGAGCTGAATTTTGTGCTGGTGGATGATACCGCGCGCAATGTGATTACTGCAGCCGATGCGGTGATGCTTGCCTCCGGCACGGTGGCCTTGGAGTGCATGCTGCTTAAACGCCCTATGGTGGTCGGTTATCGCGTGAATGCCTTTACGGCCTTTTTGGCCAAACGTCTGCTGAAAACGCCGTATGTCTCTTTGCCGAACATCTTGGCGGGGGAAGAGTTGGTGAAAGAGCTGCTGCAAGAGCATTGCACCGTTGACAACCTTTACCATGAAGTGAGCCGTTTACTCGAAAGTGACAACCAAGCCTTGATGGACAAATTTACCGAAATGCATCAATGGATCCGTAAAGATGCGGATCAGCAAGCGGCGCAAGCTGTGCTGCATTTGATTCAGAAATAACATTAACCAGATTGAGAACATACCATGGCGAAGAAACCAAGCATTGAGCTGCCTCCCTTTGAGATTCCTGCAGGTTATGCCTTGATTGCTGGAGTGGATGAAGTCGGGCGCGGTCCATTGGTGGGGGATGTCGTCACGGCGGCGGTGATCCTTGACCCTAATCGGCCGATTATGGGCTTGAATGATTCCAAAAAGCTCAGTGAGAAAAAACGCTTAGCCCTGTTTCCTGAGATTCAGGAAAAAGCCTTAGCTTGGGCGGTGGGACGCTGTTCACCACAAGAAATTGGTGAGCTGAACATCTTCCAAGCCACCATGGTCGCAATGCAGCGCGCCGTCGCAGGGTTGTGCGTTCAGCCTGATTTGGTATTGATTGATGGCAATAAAATTCCCAAGCTCCCAATGGAAGCGCAAGCCGTGGTTAAAGGCGATCTGCGTGTCGCGCAAATCAGTGCCGCTTCGATTATTGCCAAAGTGATCCGTGACCAAGAGATGGAAGTGCTGGATAAGCAATATCCTCAGTTTGGTTTCGCCAAGCACAAAGGCTACCCAACCGCCGCGCATTTTGCTGCCATTGAGCAGCATGGGGTTATTGAGCAGCATCGTAAAAGTTTTGGCCCAGTAAAACGTGCTCTTGGTATAGAATAGAGCGCAATTGCGTTTCCTAAGATTTGGATACTCCTTGCATGTCAGACCCAAAGTTCATCCACTTACGTATACACAGTGATTTCTCTATGGTGGATGGTTTGTCCAAAGTCCCGCCATTGGTGAAAAAAGTGGCGGCAATGGGCATGCCCGCAATGGCCTTGACCGATTTCACCAACCTGTGTGGCTTGGTGAAGTTTTACAGCACCGCGCATAACTGCGGGGTTAAGCCGATCATTGGTGCCGACTTTACTTTGCAATCGGAAGAGTTCGGTGATGAGCTGACCAAGCTCACCTTGCTTGCTAAAAATAATGTCGGTTACAAAAACCTCACCCTATTGATTTCTAAAGCGTATTTGCGCGGCCATGTCCAGCATCAACCTGTGATTGATAAAGCGTGGTTGGTCGAGCATGCCGAAGGGCTGATTGTGCTCTCGGGTGGAAAACGGGGTGAAGTGGGGCGCGCATTACTCAAAGGCAATCAGCAACAAGTAGAAAGATGCATTGAGTTTTACCAAACTCACTTTGCCGATCATTTCTATCTAGAGCTTATTCGCACTGGTCGTGCCGATGAAGAGAGCTATTTACACTTTGCGCTGGATGTGGCAGAGCAGTACGATTTGCCCGTCGTGGCAACCAACGAAGTGGTGTTTATCACTGAAGAGTCGTTTGAAGCCCATGAAATCCGAGTCGCGATTCACGATGGATATACGCTGGAAGATCCACGTCGCCCGAAAAATTACAGCCCGAAGCAGTATCTGCGCAGCGAAGCGGAGATGTGTGAGCTGTTTGCGGACATTCCAGAAGCGTTAGCCAACAGTGTCGAGATTGCCAAACGTTGTAACGTGACCGTACGTTTGGGCGAATATTTCCTGCCTAACTTCCCAACTGGCGGGATGGCGATTGAAGATTTCCTTGTGATGAAATCTCGCGAAGGGTTGGAAGAGCGACTCGAATTTCTTTTCCCTGATCCGCAAGTCCGTGCACAGCGCCGTCCAGAATATGATGAGCGACTGCAAATCGAGCTCGATGTCATCAACCAAATGGGCTTTCCCGGTTACTTCTTGATCGTGATGGAGTTTATCCAGTGGTCAAAAGATAACGATATTCCAGTAGGGCCGGGACGGGGCTCGGGTGCGGGTTCGTTAGTCGCGTACGCACTGAAAATCACCGACCTTGATCCGCTGGAATACGATCTGCTGTTCGAGCGTTTCTTGAACCCAGAGCGGGTCTCCATGCCCGACTTCGACGTCGATTTCTGTATGGATAAGCGTGACCAAGTGATTGATCACGTAGCGGAAATGTATGGTCGTGATGCGGTATCACAAATCATCACTTTCGGTACCATGGCGGCGAAAGCGGTGATTCGCGATGTGGGGCGTGTGCTTGGTCATCCGTTCGGTTTTGTCGATCGCATTTCAAAATTAGTACCACCCGATCCGGGCATGACGCTCGAGAAAGCCTTTATCGCCGAGCCTGCACTGCAAGAGCTGTATGACGCGGATGAGGAAGTCAAAGAGCTGATCGACAAGTGTCGAATTCTGGAAGGTTGTACCCGTAACGCTGGTAAACACGCTGGGGGCGTGGTGATCTCGCCCACTGCCATTACTGACTTTGCGCCGATTTACTGTGATGCGGAAGGCAACTTCCCGGTTACTCAGTTCGATAAGAACGATGTGGAAACCGCCGGCTTGGTCAAGTTTGACTTCTTGGGGCTGCGCACTCTCACCATCATTGATTGGGCGTTGGGGCTGGTTAACCCGCGTTTGAAAAAAGCAGGCAAACCACCCGTGCGGATTGAAGCGATCCCGCTCGATGATGCGCGCTCTTTCCGTAACCTACAAGATGCCAAAACCACCGCGGTATTCCAGCTTGAATCGCGTGGTATGAAAGAGCTGATTAAGCGGCTACAGCCTGACTGTTTTGAAGACATTATCGCTTTGGTGGCGCTGTTTCGTCCGGGGCCGTTGCAATCTGGCATGGTGGATAACTTTATCGACCGTAAACATGGTCGTGAAGCCATCTCTTATCCGGATGAAAAGTGGCAACATGAATCGCTCAAAGAGATCCTAGAGCCGACCTACGGCATCATCCTCTATCAGGAGCAGGTGATGCAGATCGCGCAGGTGCTTTCTGGTTACACCTTGGGTGGGGCAGACATGCTGCGCCGTGCAATGGGTAAGAAAAAGCCAGAAGAGATGGCTAAGCAGCGCGCTGTGTTCCAAGAAGGGGCGGAGAAAAATGGCGTTGATGGTGAGTTGGCGATGAAAATCTTCGATCTGGTGGAAAAATTCGCCGGATACGGATTTAACAAATCGCACTCTGCCGCCTATGCGCTGGTTTCCTACCAAACCTTATGGTTGAAAACCCACTATCCAGCCGAGTTCATGGCGGCGGTAATGACCGCGGATATGGACAACACGGAAAAAGTGGTTGGCTTGGTGGATGAGTGTAAAAACATGGGATTGACCGTGTTGCCACCGGACATCAACTCAGGCTTGTATCGCTTTAACGTGGATGATAACGGTGCGATTGTTTATGGTATCGGCGCGATCAAAGGGGTGGGTGAAGGCCCGATTGAAGCCATTCTTGAAGCGCGTAACAAAGACGGTTACTTCAAAGATTTGTTTGATTTCTGCGCGCGGATTGATCTGAAAAAGGTCAACAAACGGGTAATTGAAAAACTGATTCTGGCCGGTGCGCTAGACAGATTAGGGCCACATCGCGCTGCCATGATGGCCTCGGTCGATGATGCAGTGCGCGCGGCAAGCCAACATCATCAGGCTGAAGCATTTGGCCAAGCGGATATGTTCGGTGTGCTCACGGATGCGCCAGAAGAAGTCGAGCAGAAATACACGCAAGTACCTGAGTGGCCGGAAAAAGTACGTTTGGAGGGGGAGCGCGAGACGCTTGGGCTCTATCTCACCGGCCATCCAGTCGATGAATACCTGAAAGAGCTGACCAAATACACCAGTTGCCGCTTGAATGAAGCCGCGCCAACACGGCGTGATCAATCGTTAACTGTTGCCGGATTAGTGATTGCCGCGCGGGTGATGACCACCAAACGTGGTACGCGAATTGGCTTAATGACGCTGGATGACCGTTCGGGTCGTATGGAAGTAATGCTCTACTCAGAAGCATTAGATCGGTATGCAGAATGGTTAGAAAAAGATAAAATTCTGGTGGTTTCCGGACAGGTCAGCTTTGATGACTTCAATGGTGGACTTAAAATGTCGGCGCGCGAGGTCATGGACTTGGGCAGCGCGCGTGAAAAATTTGCCCGCGGTTTATCCATCTCGATTTTACAGTCGCAGATTGATCAACAATTTTTTGAGCGTTTTAGTCACATACTAGAACCTCACCGCGCAGGAACCGTACCTGTCAATGTATACTACCAGCGCCCTGATGCGCGAGCGCGCCTGACGTTAGGCACAGAGTGGCGAGTCACGCCAAGCGATACATTGTTAGACGAATTAAAGCAGCTACTTGGTAATGATCAGGTAGAACTCGAATTTAACTAAAATTCAGCCAGTGCACACTGAGGGTGGCATGGCTGAATCACAAAGGATCGATAGATGAGCCTCAATTTTCTTGATTTTGAAAAACCGATTGTCGAACTGGAAACGAAAATTCAGGCGCTGCGTGATATGTCTCGTCACAGCGCAAGCGCATCCGTAGATCTGGATAAAGAGCTAGAGCAGCTTGAGAAGAAAAGCCTTGAGCTGAAAAAGAAGATTTTCAGTGATTTAGGTGCGTGGCAAGTGGCGCAATTGGCGCGTCATCCGCAGCGTCCTTACACGCTGGATTACCTCAAACACATCTTTACTGAGTTTGATGAACTGGCAGGCGATCGTGCTTTTGCTGACGACAAAGCGATCGTGGGCGGTATTGCACGTCTTGAGGGTCGTGCGGTCATGGTGATTGGTCACCAAAAAGGTCGTGAAACCCGTGAAAAGGTGAAACGTAACTTCGGTATGCCAAAACCAGAAGGTTATCGCAAAGCGCTGCGCTTGATGGAAATGGCTGAGCGTTTCAATATGCCTATCATCACTTTCATTGATACCGCGGGCGCATACCCAGGTGTGGGTGCTGAAGAGCGTGGTCAGTCGGAAGCGATCGCCAAAAACCTTAAAGTGATGTCAGGTTTGAAAGTGCCAGTCATCTGTAACGTGGTGGGCGAAGGTGGTTCTGGCGGTGCGTTGGCGATTGGCGTTGGTGACTACGTGAACATGCTGCAATACTCCACCTACTCAGTGATTTCACCAGAAGGTTGTGCGTCGATTCTATGGCGTGATTCTGATAAAGCGCCACAAGCGGCAGAAGCGATGGGCCTGATTGCCCCACGTTTGAAAGAGCTGGAATTGATTGACGAAATCATTGAAGAGCCACTGGGCGGTGCGCATCGTGATCACAAACTGACTGCCGAGAATGTAAAAGCCACGCTACTGCGTCAGTTGGCCGATCTGGATGCACTGGATCACGAAAACTTGCTGGAGCGCCGTTATCAACGTTTGATGAACTACGGTTACTGTTGATTACGGTTACTGTTGATTATTTCATCTCGCAGTGACGGTGGAATATCCACATATAGCAAAGGGTTGGCTTAGGTCAGCCCTTTGGCTTTTCTGGGCTCAAGGGGTAAACTTGAGCCACTTTTCTCAACTCTCTGTGATTTATGGACGATCTCTATCCCCACTTTGTGCAGCAATTAGCCCTCTATCCTTTTCGCAAACTCCTTCTCGCACTGAGCGGCGGTGTGGATTCGCAGGTACTGCTTGCCCTTCTAGCGCGTGGACGCGATGAGTTTGGCTGGGATGTGTCCGCGGTTCATGTTCATCATGGGTTGAGCCCGAATGCCGATCAGTGGGCCCAGCATTGCCAACGCTGTTGCCGTGAAGTCGGAATGGCATGTCAAATCGAATATGTACAGCTGGATGTGGCAAGTGGTGAAAGTATTGAGAAACTGGCGCGAGAGGCGCGTTATCGAGTCCTTGCTCCGCATGTGAATGCGCAGACACTGTTGTTACTTGGGCAGCATGCGGACGATCAACTGGAAACTTTTTTACTCGCATTAAAGCGCGGCAGTGGCCCAAAAGGGCTGGCCGCAATGGCAGATTATGCCCCTTTCGCCGAGGGACACTTGCTCCGCCCTCTATTAACCGTCTCACGTCAACACATTGAAGCCTATGCCAAGCAGCACAAACTCACTTGGGTAACCGATGAAAGTAATGCTGATATCCGCTATGAGCGCAATTTTCTACGCCATCAGGTGACGCCTGTACTTACCGAGCGCTGGCCGAGCATTCGCCAAGCGGTGCAGCGCAGTGCTGAGCTGTGTGCTGAACAAGAAGCGCTGCTGCAAGAATTTTTAGCTGACGCCTTAAAACGAGCAATCACTGCTGAGGGTGGATTGTCGATCGCCGTTCTCGCTGAAGGCAGTGAGGGGCTGCGCAGACAACTGATCCGAGCTTGGTTTGCGCACCACAGGCTACCGATGCCGAGTCGTCAGCACACGGAACGTATTTGGTGTGAGGTGGCGCTGGCGAGTGAGGATGCCAATCCAAAATTAAAGTTGAACAAGATTGAGGTGCGCCGTTTTCAGCACTGTCTGTACCTCGTACCGCCAGAAAGAGACCTTTCAGGTTGGCGCAGTGCATTGGCACCTGAGCAACTTTTGCCATTGCCGCATGGTTTAGGTCATCTTCAGTTGACCAGCAAGGCGGGTGGCAACATCAAGCTGCCCGATGACCCCAGCCAATTATGGGTTAGCTTTGAGCCGCAAGGGCTAGAGGCTTGTCCGGTTGGGAGGGTGGGTTCGCGCAAACTCAAAAAACTGTTTCAAGAATATGGTGTGCCGAGTTGGCGGCGGCGGCAAACCCCCATCCTCATGTACCAAAATAGAGTGGTCTGTGTCGCGGATTTATTCGTAGATCGTGACTGGAGTGGGCAAGATTGTGAGTTAGTTTGGTTCAAATCTCATGATTCTGTGCCAAAATAAATTCATAACCACACATAATCTATAGGGATAATTACATGGGGAAAGCAATGAACAAAATGGTCATGGCACTTGTGCTGGGTGGGAGCTTATTGTCAGGCTCTGTATTGGCTGGTGATGTAGCGGCGGGACAAGCCAAAGCGGCAGTGTGTGCAGCGTGTCACGGCATGGATGGGATCGCGGTGATTCCTGGCTACCCGAATTTAAAGGGGCAGAATGAACAATACATTACTACCTCGATTAAAGCTTATAAAAACAAAGAGCGTAATGGTGGTTTGGCCGCTGTTATGCAGGCTCAAGCTATGATGCTCAGTGATGATGATATTGCGAACTTGGCTGCATACTATTCGAGCTTGAAATAAAAAATCATTTGGTTGAATGCCCAAGCTCTGCTTGGGCTTTTTATTGATTGTTATCGATTGCTGACAGATAATGCCGAGCACTGACAGTCGTTTAAGGGATGAACATGAAAAAAATCGAAGCCATCATCAAGCCGTTTAAACTCGACGATGTCCGCGAGGCGTTGGCCGAAGTCGGCATCACAGGTATGACAGTGTCTGAAGTCAAAGGATTTGGCCGTCAGAAAGGACACACTGAGCTGTACCGCGGTGCAGAGTATATGGTCGATTTCCTGCCTAAAGTGAAGCTAGAAATTGTGGTCACCGATGATGTGGCGGATCGCTGTGTCGACACCATCATTGAAACGGCTCAAACCGGTAAGATTGGCGATGGTAAAATCTTCATCACCAACGTTGAGCGTGTGGTACGCATTCGTACCGGTGAAGAGGATGAAGATGCGATTTAAGCATCCATCCCTAGGATTACGAAACAATAAGGAGCTAAGGCTCCTTATTTTGTTTGAGGGTAACTAAATGAAAAAACGTTACTGGATGGCCCCATTATTGATGGTGGCGGTGGGATTGGCCGCTTTCTGGTCTATCTTCACGATTCCTACTCAACCTGAATTAGTCACAATAGGGCGCAATCAGCAAGGTGAACCGCTGTTGTGTTACCAACATCCGCAGTCGCAAGTTTTGGATCGTGATGGACAGCTCAATCTGCTCGTTTGGAATATCTATAAACAAAATCGTGCCAATTGGTCAACGCAGCTCACCGAATTGAGTCGTGGTCAGCAATTACTGTTGCTGCAAGAAGCCAACATGACGCAAGTGTTTAAAGAGTGGATCAATCAATTAGGGTGGGATGGCACTCAGGCTCGAGCTTTTGAAGCTTTTGGAGAGGCGGCTGGGGTGATTAACCTTGCTAAAGTGATGCCTACCATGGCTTGTGCTTACACTCAGCTTGAACCGTGGTTGAGACTGCCTAAATCGGCGATCTACGCACGTTATCGTTTAAGTAATGAGCAAGAGTTAGCCGTGGTCAATCTGCACGCAGTCAACTTCACTTATGGCACCCAAGAGTATCAACAACAGTTGATCGCGCTACTTGATGAGTTACGCACCTTTATTGGCCCTGTGATTGTGGCGGGCGATTTTAACAGCTGGAGTAAGGCGCGGATGGCGCTGCTGAGTACTCAGCTTGCCTCCGTAGGATTGCAAGAAGTGCGCTTTTCGCCAGATAACCGCACGACGTTTATTAATGGCCTACCATTAGATCATGTGTTCTATCGTGGACTGCAGGTTGAAAAAGCAGAAGCGTCCATATCGGACGCTTCTGATCATAATCCTCTGTTGGTTCGCTTTCGCTTACTCAACTGAGCTAGTCAGTTCAGTACGGTTTTATGCGCTGAATTTGGTCACATCCACATACAGTTTCAGTTGCTGGCCGGGCTTGAGGTATTGAGTGCTGTTCAAAGCGTTCCACTTAACGATGTCCGTGGTTTTCACTTTAAACTTATTGGCAATGCCACTCAGAGTATCGCCAGAACGAACCTTGTAGGTCACGGTGCGGATCACGCCACTTGCAGGTTTGCTGTCTTTCCAGACCACCAGTTTCTGACCTTTACGCAGCGCATCTTTCGGTGCCATACCATTCCATTTCGCAAGCGATTGGTAAGGCACGTTATACTGCTTGGCGATGGTCCAGAGGCTTTCCCCTGAGTTGACGGTGTGCGTCAACTGATATTGTCCACGTGGTACGGATTGCGTCTTGGCTAAGCGATTACTTACACTCAGTGCATAGGCTTTCTCATCTTTCACTGAGGTTGGTACGAACAGATAGCTACTAACACGAATTTGGTTGCTGGCGATCTGGTTCGCTTCTTTGATCACTTTAGCCGTGGTGTTGTACTTGTCGGCAATCGTGCTGAGAGTATCACCCGATTTCACCTTATAGCGAACCACCTTAATCCCTTTGCCGCGGTTCTCTTCCATGGCTAAATTAAAACGTTCAACTTTTTCAACGGGGATCAGCAGTTGATGCGGACCATTAGGAGCCGTTGCCCATTGGTTATAGGCAGGGTTAAAGCTTTGCAGCTCTTTGACGGTTAGACCAGCGTATCGAGCGGCAATCGCAAGATCCAACTGCTCTTTCGGGTCAACGGTGGCTAACACTGGGCGGTTTTCGATTGCTGGGATAGAGATGCCGTATTTTTCCTGATTGGCAATCACATCGGCCAGTGCTATCAATTTTGGCACATAACCACTGGTCTCTTTAGGCAGATTCAGTGAGAAGAAGTCGATAGGTTTACCGGCTTTTTTGTTGGCTTTAATGGCTCGAGCAACGCGCCCTTCTCCACTATTATAAGCGGCGATAGCGTGATACCAATCGCCATCGAAGTGTTGGTTCAAGACAGTAAGATAATCCAGCGCGGCATCTGTGGCTGCGGCGACATCACGTCGACCGTCATACCAGAAATTTTGTTTGAGACCATAACGCTTGCCGGTAGACGAAATAAACTGCCATAAGCCCGCAGCACTGCCGTGGGAATAGGCAAAAGGATCGAACGAGCTTTCAACAATCGGTAACAGCACCAATTCCAGCGGCAGACCGCGTTGCTCGACTTTTTCAGTGATCAGATAGAGGAAAGGTTCAGCACGACTGGCAATCGCTTGTAAGTGACCTGGGTTTTTGAGAAACCATTCGCGTTGCGCATCAACACTTGGGTCTTTGGGGATGCCAAGCTTGAACTGCATAGCAATACGTTGCCATACATCGTCTTGTTCTTGTGGTGTCAGCGCGACGCGTTCTTCTTCTACGCTCTCCGTTTCGCCAGCAGACAGAGTTGTAGTCGTTTGCGGCTTACGCTTTTTTTTCACGGTAGCAGATTGAGTGGGCGGGTTTACCGCTTGGTCATCTGATGTGGTCGTATCCACAGGTTGGGGGGATTGACAGCCGACGAGCAGCAACGCCAATACCCAACTGAATTTAACTCGCATGTAACACAGCCCTTATTCTTCATGGCTGCTGATAATACTTGCCACTTTGTCTTGGTGACAAGCGACAAAAGTCAAAATTCATTCTTCCATTCACGTAATGCAGTAAATATTGCGAGCGGCTCCAGCGTTGACACTTGGCTAGCCACTGAGCGAATGACACTTGGCTCTTGAGTGCGTAAAAATGGATTAACCGATTTTTCGCGCCCCAAAGTGGTGGGTAACGTTGGCTGATTTTGCGCGCGTAAACGACTCACTTCATCACGATAAATATGCAGTTGTTCGTTTTCGGGCTCTACCGCCAATGCAAAAGCCACATTAGCGGCGGTGTATTCGTGTGCGCTGTAAACTTGAGTCTCTTCGGGGAGGCTGAGCAACTTATTCAAAGAAGAAAACATCTGCTCCATCGTGCCTTCAAACACGCGCCCACAGCCTGCAGAAAAAAGCACATCGCCGCAAAACAGCTTGCCATCGCCAACGTAACCGATATGTCCTAAGGTGTGTCCCGGCAGACCGAGCACCATAAAGCGTTCATCAAACAGTTCGATTTGGTCGCCATCTTCCACCGGATGAGTAAGGGTAGGGATGGGCTCTTGTGCTGGGCCTACAACATGGATTTTGGGGAACTGATGTACAAGCTCAGCAACGCCACCAATGTGGTCGTGATGGTGATGGGTGATCAGCACGGCTTTTAAGTTTAAGTCATGCTGTTTAAGGTAAGCGAGGACAGGTTCAGCACCGCCCGGGTCCACCACAGCACAGTCGCGATCGCGATTTTGAATCAGCCAGATGTAATTGTCGTCAAATGCGGGTATGCTTTTGATCTGTAACATGAGTTGTCTCCGGTTACCTTGATGAAGCGGGTGAGCAATGAAACCAGCACGCAGTGATAAAGCGCTTGAAAATCCACACTCATGGGCACAATTGAAAAATGGCCAATGGGTGAGTGAATCTATTCAGACCCGTTTAGATGAATGGTGCCCAAAACTTTTTGGTTACCATATGTTAAAGCTCGGCGGTCTGAGCTGTGAGCTTGCCAGTTGTACCTGCAATATTCAACACCAAGTACACCTCGATATTGAAAATCCATTGCATACGGTGATTGCCGATAAATATGAGCTGCCGTTTTTGGAGAAGAGTATTGATGTGGCGATTTTGGCGCATCAACTCGACTACAGCAACGATCCTCACCGTTTGTTGCGTGAAGTTGACCGAGTGTTGATTGATGATGGCTATGTGATCATCACTGGTTTTAACCCGATCAGTTTTATTGGTTTAGCTAGCCTCATGCCTTGGCGCAAAAACAACTTGCCTTGGAGTGGGCGGATGTTTACCCCTAATCGGATTAAAGATTGGTTAGGCGTACTGAACTACCAAGTGCTTGCTTGCGATCAATACGCCTTGTTTCCGATGCAGAAATATCGACCTTTTTGGACTTGGCTGGAAAATGGCTTAGGCGGCTCAAATTCGCCCTTTGGTAGCCTGTATTTTATTGTTGCGCGTAAACGAACTTGCCCACTTAAACCCGTCAGCTCTAAATGGCGTTTTAAGCGACGACTGTCGCCGATCGGGGTCAACTATCGAGTCAATAGCAAGTCGCAGTCGTGACGCTGCCCAATTTGTGATTCAGATTGAATTTGGGTTTCGGTTAGTTGGCTTCCGTTACTTGGCTTCTGGTTGGTAGCCAGTATCGTCTTCGGTAGGATTTTCTGCTGCTTGGCGGGCCAGCTCATCACACATTTCGTTTTCACGGTGTCCAGCGTGGCCTTTAACCCAGCGCCATTCGACTTGGTGGCGAGCGGTTTCTTTGTCAAGGGCTTGCCATAAGTCGGCGTTTTTCACGGGCTTTTTGTCGGCAGTTTTCCAACCACGCAGCTTCCAGTTGTGGATCCACTGGGTGATCCCTTGGCGAACGTACTGACTATCGGTCGTCAGGACCACGCGACAGGGTTCTTTAAGCGCCTGCAGAGCCATGACGGCGGCCAGCATTTCCATTCGGTTGTTGGTGGTGAGGCGATAACCGCGAGCAAGGGTCTTCTCGACTTGCTTATAACGCATCACGACGCCATAACCGCCGGGACCTGGGTTGCCGAGGCAAGAACCATCCGTGAAAATTTCCACCTGTTTGTTCATGATTTGATACTATTGGGTCACGCAAAGAATTGGCATAGTCTGACATAGATATCCTGATGAATACTAGCAACAATGCAGAATACCAACGCATCGTGGTGCTCGATACCGAAACCACGGGTATGAACCGCGAAGGCGGCCCCCATTACGAGGGGCATCGAATTATTGAGATCGGTGCAGTTGAAATCATCAACCGTAAACTCACCGGACGGCATTTTCACGTCTATTTGAAACCGGATCGTGATATTCAATTAGAGGCGATTGAAGTTCACGGTATTACCGATGAATTTCTAAAAGATAAGCCCGAGTACAAAGATGTCCATGAGGAGTTTTTAGACTTCATCAAAGGGGCTGAACTGGTTGCCCATAACGCGCCGTTTGACGTCGGCTTTATGGATTACGAGTTTGCTAAACTCGGTGGCTCGATCGGTAAAACCAGCGATTTTTGCAAAGTGACCGATACCTTGGCGATGGCCAAGCGGATTTTCCCCGGTAAACGCAATAACTTGGATATCTTGTGTGAGCGCTACGGCATCGATAACTCACACCGAACCCTGCACGGCGCTTTGCTCGATGCGGAGATTCTAGCCGACGTTTATCTATTGATGACCGGTGGGCAGACTTCACTGCAATTTTCATCGGCCACGCAAAATAGTGGGGAATTGAGCGCAGAATCGTTAAAACGTGCCCGTTCAGCGCGAAAAGCGTTAAAGGTTTTAGCGGCTAGCGCCGATGAACTACAAGCACATCAAGATCGTTTGGACATAGTGGCCAAAAGTGGCACTTGCCTATGGCGTAGTTAGGAGAGGTTATGTTGAGGATTCTCGCGGCGATAGTGGGATGTTTGATCAGTTTGAGTAGTCTAGCGGCACAACAATCTAGCATGTCGCTGCTTGATAACCGTTTTCGCGTTGATCCGACCATAACCCAAATCACCTTTGTGATTTACCGCGAAAAAGATTCTCAGCCAGTCGTGTTAGTTCGCCCTGATGGCAGTAAGTATTATCAATGGCGTAACCCTGAAAATGTGCGCTGGTATCAAGAACCCTCGATGGACATCATCTCGATTGAGAATCCTATGCCAGGGCCTTGGCAGGCAATCGGTAAAGTCACACCGAAAAACAACATCAAACTTATCTCGAATCTACAACTTACGACCGACGTCTTTCCCAGCCGAGTGTTTCAAGGGGAAGAATTTAAATTTACCGCACGCTTAACGTCGGACGGTAAACCTTTGCTATTGCGCGATTTTCTAGATCGAGTCAACCTCAAAGTGACCTTCACCAAGTTTGTTGAAAATGAAGATTCTCTCGCCAAGGAAGCGCGCCCCATTCCCGAAGTGCTCGGAGAATTTGCCGATGATGGTACTTTGCTTGATGAAAAGCCCGGCGATGGTGTGTTCACGGTCGCTTTAAAAATGGCGATTGAACCGGGCAAATACCGTTTACGAATTACCTCAGGAAATGGCGTTTTTCTGCGTGCGCAAGAGCAAGAGGTGTTAGTTTACCCAACGCCGATTTCTACTACTTTCATTCAATCACGCCTTACTGGTACTCCACATCAAGTTTTGTTTACAGGTGAGCAGGGGATGATTGAACCTGGTTCTTTACTTGCTCATATTCGGCATCGCCATCCTTATCAAGATGACTATATCTCGGAGTCTCAAGCTGGTAAGGAATCGTTGACTGCGAAATTAGAGATCCCCTATGACGGAGAATTTGGCAACTATTCTTGGGATGGAAAAGTGTGGGCGACCGAACTTGCTTCACAACGTGAACTCTATTTCCCGATTGGCGATCAAACCTACAGTGTGGTCGATGAGCTTAATATTGCTGAAGTGCGTCGAATTCAGGAAGAAGAGGAAGCTTTACGCCTGAAACAAGAGCAAGAGCTGCTGATCATTCAGATGCGCGAAGAGCAGCGTAGCCGCAACATGATGTACATCATAGTGGGTAATATCGTGGTACTGATCTTGGCATTAGCCGTTTGGTTTGTACTGCGTAAGATCAAAATGAAAAAAGCCGCTGTACCGGAAATGCAGCTAAATATGCCGCCTAAGAAGGGTAAGTAAAGGCGTTGAATTTGCCTTTGACCCTTTGAAGTTTGTTGTTCAAGCGGATTTGAATGAAGGCTCACTTGAGTTTATGGAAGATAAGAAAAGGGAGACGTTGTCTCCCTTTTGGCTATTGAAGTGGTGAATACTGCTCAATGTGGAACTTAAGCCACTTCTGCTTTACGTTGTGTGCGCTTTTTTGCGGCCAGCTCTTGTGGGGCAAAGTCATCGACATTGATGGTGTAGAGACGATGTGCTTCCGCTTCGCTCAGTAGTGCCGCTTCCTGAATGGTCAGCACTTTGGCTTCTAAGCCCAGCTTGGCGACTTCATCCAACCCCATAAATGGGCGGCGTTGACCAAGCGCTTTGCATGCTTTTTCAAACAGCGGCTCAGCTTGTAAAATCACATTCAACGCTTGTTCTATCTTACCCGCAGGATTGTTATCACTCGGTGTTAAGTATTGGTGACGACCAATTCTTGAACGTGTTTCACTCGGGGTTTGCAAGATCTGCGCGAGCTTGCTATCGAGCTTGTCACTTGGCGCTTTACGCACTCGGCCGAAAGGCATCATGAGTACACGTAATGCGCGGCCAATCATCCGATTTGGGAAGTTAACCAAGAACTCATCAATGGCGATTTCAGTTTGGCGCAAACTATCTTGTAAGCCCCAATGTACCAGTGGTAAATCTTCGGCTGGACGGCCATCGTTTTCAAAACGTTTTAAGGTCGCTGAGCTTAAGTAAAGCTGGCTCAGAATATCCCCTAAACGGGCAGAGAGACGCTCTCTACGTTTGAGTGAGCCGCCCAATACTGCCATGGAGATATCCGCAAGCAGGGCCAAGTTAGCACTGTAACGATTAAGCTGTTGGTAGTAGCGCTTGGTTGCATCACGGGTTGGGGCTTGTGAACCATAACCATCAGTCAAACCAAGCCATAGACTGCGCACTAAGTTGCTGAGCACAAAGCCAACGTGTCCTGCTAGGGCACTATCAAATTTTTCTACCGCATCAGAATTTGGGCTATAAGCCGCTTCCATTTCTCTGAGTACATAAGGATGGCAGCGAATCGCACCTTGACCAAAGATGATCATCGAGCGGGTAAGAATGTTCGCGCCTTCTACGGTAACGGCAATTGGAGCACCTTGATACCCGCGAGCGAGGAAGTTAGCGGGGCCTAAACAGATGCCTTTACCGCCGACAATGTCCATCGCATCAATAATTGAGCGTTGTCCGCGGTGAGTACAGTGATATTTTACGATCGCAGAAATTACCGAAGGCTTTTCACCGAGATCGATACCCGTGACAGTCAGGTTACTTGCCGCATCCATCACATAAGCGTTACCGGCTAGACGCGCTAATGGCTCTTCAATCCCTTCCATCTGACCGATAGGTTGTTTGAACTGGCGACGAATACGCGCATAAGCGCCTGTAGCGAGTGCCGCAGTTTTAATGCCGCCGGTTGAGTTGGAAGGTAGGGTAATGCCGCGTCCCACCGAAAGACATTCCACCAACATGCGCCATCCTTGGCCTGCCATTTTTGGACCACCGATGATGAAATCCAGCGGCACAAACAGATCTTTGGCACGGGTTGGACCGTTTTGGAAAGGCACGTTGAGTGGGAAGTGGCGATTGCCGATCTCCACGCCTTTAAGATGCGTTGGGATCAAGGCACAGGTAATGCCGAGCTCTTCTTTATCACCGAGCAGTCCTTCAGGGTCGCGCAGTTTAAAGGCAAGCCCCAGCACAGTCGCCACCGGTGCGAGAGTGATGTAGCGCTTGTTCCACGTCAGGCGCATACCTAGAACTTCTTTGCCTTCCCATTGTCCTTTACAAACTACACCGAAATCAGGGATAGAACCTGCGTCTGAACCGGCTTCTGGGCTGGTTAAAGCAAAACAGGGGATCTCTTTGCCTTCCGCTAAGCGAGGTAAGTAATAGTTTTTCTGCTCTTCGGTACCGTAATGTTGCAGCAGCTCACCGGGGCCTAAAGAGTTAGGTACGCCTACGGTTGAGGAGAGAACACCAGAAACACCGGTCAGTTTTTGCAGCACCAAAGATTGTGCATAAGCTGAAAATTCTAAGCCGCCATACTGTTTTTTGATGATCATGGCGAAGAATTTCTTCTCTTTGAGGAAAGTCCACACTTCTGGCGGTAAATCTGCCAGTTCATGGGTGACTTGGTAGTCGCTAACCATGGCACACACTTCATTGACTGGGCCATCCAGGAAGGCTTGTTCTTCAGCAGAGAGCTTCGGAGCTTGGATATTGTGCAGCTTTTTCCAGTCCGGTTTGCCTTTAAACAGTTCGGCTTCCCACCAAACTGTTCCGGCCTCAAGGGCTTCTTTCTCGGTCTGTGACATCGCGGGCAGTACTTTTTTAAACACTGCTAATGCTTTACCACTGATCAACGATTGGCGAACGGATGGCAGACAGAGCACGACGACGGCCGCCAAATAGAGCGCCCAACCGAAAAAGCCAACAGGCCCAAACAGTGAAAGCGCTAGCATGGTGAAAGTCAGTGCTGCTAATGAGGTAAATAGGGATGTTCTTTGATACAGGCATGCGCCGAGTATCAAGAGCATGATTAAGGTAGAGAGCAAGATTTCCATACTGTTTTATCCTTTTTCAGACTCGCGTTTTCTATCAGTAGATACGAAAATCGCGACTCTAAGTTTAGTGGTCTAACCAGTTAAAGTGTAACCAAAATATTAATGAAATGTAAAACGGCATTTTGTCCGAAAGTGATCACGCTAGAGTAATCTCTCTACTCTTGCCGCTTCTTGAATGACTGGATTTGCTAACGAGGAGTAAATCTTGCTTTTTGACTATCGACAGCTTCGCTTGTTTGGGTAAACTCAGGTGGATACTGAATTGAAGTGCCAAGCGCGCGGGTTCGGATAACTAATAATCAATAGAGAGATGCCTCATGTACCAGGATTTAATTAGAAGTGAACTGACCGAAGCGGCAGACGTTTTGCAGAAATTTTTGAGTGATGACCACAACATCGCACAAATTGAAGCGGCGGCTAAGCTGATTGCTGATTCGTTCAAGCAAGGTGGGAAAGTGCTTTCTTGCGGTAATGGTGGTTCGCATTGTGATGCCATGCACTTTGCTGAAGAGTTGACTGGGCGTTACCGTGAAAACCGCCCTGGTTATCCTGGTATTGCGATTTCTGATCCAAGCCATCTGTCTTGTGTGAGTAACGATTTTGGCTATGACTATGTTTTCTCTCGTTATGTGGAAGCGGTCGGAGCGAAAGGCGATGTGCTGTTTGGCTTATCGACTTCCGGTAATTCAGGCAACATCCTAAAAGCCATTGAGGCGGCGAAAGCAAAAGGCATGAAAACCATCGCGTTAACCGGCAAAGATGGCGGTAAAATGGCGGGTTTGGCCGATGTTGAAATTCGTGTGCCACATTTTGGTTACGCGGATCGTATCCAAGAAGTGCACATTAAGATCATCCACATCATCATTCAGTTGATTGAAAAGGAAATGGCGTAACCCTACGCTCAAGAGCCCGGTATTGACCGGGCTACTGGTTTAAGTAAGGAGTGGTTTAAACCATGTGTGAATTGCTCGGCATGAGCGCCAATGTACCAACCGATATCTGTTTTAGTTTCACTGGCTTGATGCAACGTGGCGGGAAAACGGGTCCGCATCGTGATGGGTGGGGAATCGCGTTTTACGAAGGCAAAGGCTTTCGTACCTTCAAAGATCCCAATCCTAGCAGTCAGTCCAAAATTGCCGAGTTAGTTCAGCAGTATCCGATCAAAAGTCGTGCGGTGATCAGCCACATTCGTCAGGCCAATCGCGGTGGGGTGAATCTGGAAAACACTCATCCGTTTACCCGCGAGTTGTGGGGGCAGTACTGGACATTTGCCCACAATGGGCAATTGACGGGATATCAAAATCTAGTCACTGGACGCCATCGACCAGTCGGTGAAACGGACAGCGAACTGGCATTCTGTTGGTTGCTGAATCAAATGGAACAGCGTTACCCCGAAGGTCCACAAGATTGGCCTGAGATGCTGCGCTATGTTGCGCAGTGTTGTGATGAGCTTAGAGCTCTCGGTGTCTTTAATATGCTGCTGTCTAATGGCGAATATGTGATGGCGTATTGCACCAATCATTTGTATTGGATCACTCGCCGAGCCCCATTTGGCCGTGCAGCACTGCTCGATGAAGATGTCGAGATCAATTTCCAAGAAGAAACCACGCCGAATGATGTGGTGTCAGTGATTGCGACTCAACCGTTAACCGGTAATGAAACTTGGCAGCGTATGAAGCCGGGGCAATTCGCATTTTTCCATTTTGGAGAGCGGATAGAAGACAATGCACATGTGTTGATGGATGTGGGTTTTGCACCGAATCGACCCAGATGTCAGGCACCAAGCCAACCTCTCGACTAAGCGATATACCTTTCCTACTTGAAGCTGCAGCGGTGTTGGCTATGTTCGTTCACCCCAATCACATCGTTTATGTTGTCTGGGAATAAAGAGTGGTACAAAAAGAAAGGGTTGAATGATTTCAACCCTTTTTCGATTGGAGATTATTCGGCCGCGTAACCGTGTATGCCGAGCGCTTCGCCATCTAAATAAGCTTTGCCGTCTTTCATTGCTAAACGCTCTTCGACAAACCATTTCACGACAAGCGGGTAGATGCGATGCTCTTGATCCTGCACGCGAGCCGTGAGCTCTTCGACCGTATCATCTTCAAAAATCGGTACTTTGGCTTGCAGAATCACAGGGCCCCCATCGAGCTGCTCGGTGACAAAATGCACGCTGGTACCATGCTCTTCATCGCCGGCGTGGATAGCTCGTTGATAAGTGTTCAATCCCGGATACTTTGGTAATAACGAAGGGTGGATGTTGATCATTCGACCCAGATAATGGCGAACAAATTCACTACTGAGAATACGCATGTAACCTGCGAGCACTATTAAGTCAGGAGCAAATTTATCCATCTGCTCCATCATTGCAGCATCAAAGGCATCACGAGTTTCGTAAGCTTTGGGATCAATAAAACAGGCGGCAGCGCCAGCCTGTTTGGCACGTTCTAAACCGTAAGCTGTTGCTTTATTGGAAAACACAGCCGTCACTTTGCCATCTTGAATACTGGTTGCACAAGCATCAATGATCGCCTGTAGGTTGGTTCCGTTTCCCGAAATTAAAACAACAATACTCTTCATGCTTAGTTGATCTCTACCTGTGCTTCGTTGCTATTGGCGGCTGCGATTTCGCCGATGACCCATGCGGTTTCGCCTTCTGCTTGCAGTAGCGCAACGGCCGCATTGGCTTGATCTTTTGGCAGTGCAATGATCAAACCGACACCACAGTTGAAGGTGCGGTACATTTCGTGAGTGGTCACGTTACCTTTTTCCTGTAGCCATTGGAAAATCACTGGCCATTCCCAGCTCTTACCATTGATTACGGCTTTAGTACCTTCTGGCAGTACGCGTGGAATGTTTTCCCAGAAGCCACCGCCAGTGATGTGTGAAATCGCATGAATGTCATGTTCAGCAATCAGCTTTAAGCCAGATTTGATGTAAATCTTGGTTGGTGCGAGTAAGTGCTCACCAATGGTTTTGCCCGCTAACAGCTCATTCTTATCAGCTTTAGAGACTTCTAAAATCTTACGCACTAAGGAGTAACCATTAGAGTGTGGGCCGCTTGAGCCAACCGCAATCAGCGCATCACCCACTTGTACCTTACTGCCGTCGATGATCTCTTCTTTTTCGACGACACCGACACAAAAACCTGCCACGTCGTAGTCTTCACCTTCGTACATGCCTGGCATTTCAGCAGTTTCGCCGCCAATCAGCGCGCAGCCCGCTTGCAAACAGCCATCGGCAATACCAGAAATCACTTCAGCAGCCGTATCCACATCCAGTTTGCCCGTCGCGTAATAATCGAGGAAAAACAGCGGCTCAGCGCCTTGAACAATCAGATCATTGACGCACATCGCCACCAGATCGATACCTATGGTGTCGTGTTTTTTCATATCCAGAGCGAGACGTAGTTTGGTACCTACGCCGTCAGTGCCAGAGACTAAAACAGGGTGCTTGTATTTGGTTGGCAGTTCACACAGTGCGCCAAAACCACCTAGGCCACCCATAACTTCAGGGCGACGGGTGCGCTTCACTGCGCCTTTAATTCGTTCAACGAGTGCATTACCTGCATCAATATCGACACCTGCATCTTTATAGCTGAGAGATGGATTATTACCGCTCACGGGGAAGTTCCTCGGTCTAGTTGGATATGAAAACGGCGCTATTCTACAGGGCTTAAAACAAAAAGGAAAACGTTTGCGTAAGATTTTTCTCCGGTTTTACAGTCGGAAAAGTCGACAAAATAAGTGTATAATCCGCAGGTTTAAATTAATGAAGCCGGAGTTGGACATGAAAATTGTTGAAGTTAAGCACCCTCTTGTAAAACACAAACTTGGCCTGATGCGTGAAGGTGACATCAGCACTAAGCGTTTTCGTGAGCTTGCAACTGAAGTGGCGAGTCTACTGACTTATGAAGCGACTTCTGACTTTGAAACCGAAAAAGTCACGATCGAAGGCTGGAATGGTCCTGTGCAAGTGGATCAAATTAAAGGTAAGAAAGTGACGGTTGTGCCTATCTTGCGTGCAGGTCTTGGCATGATGGATGGTGTACTTGAGCATATCCCAAGTGCGCGTATCAGCGTGGTGGGGATTTACCGTGATGAAGAAACTCTTGAACCGGTTCCTTACTTCAATAAGTTAGCCACTAATATTGAAGAGCGTATTGCCATGGTGGTTGACCCAATGCTGGCAACTGGCGGCTCGATGATTGCGACAATTGACTTGTTGAAAGAGAAAGGCTGTAACCAGATTAAAGTTCTGGTGTTGGTGGCCGCTCCGGAAGGGATTGCCGCTTTAGAAAAAGCGCACCCAGATGTTGAGCTTTACACGGCGGCTATCGATGAGAAGCTGAATGACAAAGGCTACATCGTACCGGGTCTTGGTGATGCCGGTGATAAGATTTTTGGTACTAAGTAATCCTAACAAGGCTTTCTGATAAGAAATCGCAACCGAAATATAGGATTTGTATCAATAATAATGGGAAGCTTGTGGCTTCCCATTTCTGTTCTACGTGCCATTACAAGGTTATTTCGATTTTCTGAGGCTCAGGGTACCGCCGGTACGTGGGCTTGGACGTTGGGCAGGTTTTGACGCTGTCGAAGCGTTTGATGAAGAGCTCGTGGGACGACGCTGCGCTTTTTTCGAATTTGGCGCATGGCGAAACTCTTGTGCATTTTTACCATGGTAGGTTTTGGGGTTACGGCGCGCTTTGGATTCTTTATTGGCTTCACGGCTATCAAAAAGCTTGGCATCGGTCGCACGTTTAATCGTGTCACCACTTTGCGCGACTCGTGAGGCTTCTTCTGTACCGCTGGAGTCTTCACACATAGCCAGAATCTCGCTCACTTCCGCTTCGCTTAAATAACGCCATTTACCGTTTGGAATGCCATCTAGCGTGATGTTCATGATTCGCACACGGCGCAGTTTAAACACCTCATATCCCAAGGCTTCACACATGCGACGAATTTGGCGGTTCAGTCCTTGAGTCAGCACAATACGAAATGAATATTGCGTCTCTTGAGTCACTTTACAGGGCAGAGTTACCGTATCGAGGATGTTTACCCCAGAAGACATTTGACGGATAAATTCAGGCGTAATGGGTTTATCGACTCGAACCACGTACTCTTTTTCGTGGTTATTTCCCGCACGCAGGATCTTATTCACGATATCGCCATCATTGGTCAGAAAAATCAGGCCATCAGACGGCTTATCTAAACGACCTATTGGGAAAATACGTTTGTGGTGACCAATGAAATCAACGATATTTCCCGGCACATCACGTTCCGTCGTACAAGTAATGCCAGTGGGTTTGTTTAAAGCAATATAAATTGGACGCTCTTTGCTACGCAGAGGCTTACCGTCAATACAGACTTCATCTTGCTCAGTGACTTTGCTTCCCACTTCTGGCTGTAGGCCATTGAGGGTCACTCGCCCTTGCTCAATCAGTTTGTCGGCTTCACGGCGTGAGCAATAGCCCGTCTCACTGATGAATTTATTGAGGCGTTTTTCAGTCGGTTGGGACATACAATCTCCTAACGTTTCACAACGGATGGTGCACAAAATCCGCGCATTCTAACAGCTTTACCTACTTAGCCAAGCCGTTTCTGGTGCCGCTCACGGTTTTCGGCTTTTTTCTCGGCACTCTTACGAAGTAAGACATACACCGCACCGGTACCGCCATGTAAGCGTTGAGCTGAATGAGCACACTGCACTTCGCTGATTTGAGTCAGCCAATGGCTGACAAAACTTTTCATCAGTGCTGGTGGGTTGGAGCGCTCGCCACGGCCATGCACAATCAGCAGGGTGCGAATATCCATCGCCATACATTGACGAATAAATTGGATCACTTCACTGCGTGCTTCTTTGAGCGTTTTTCGATGTAAGTCTAAGCGTGCTTGAATGGGGTACTTACCCAATCTGAGTTTGCGGTATACGCCATCTTGAACGCCATCCCGCTTAAATTCGAGCATAGCATCAGGCTTAAGCATGGGGGCATGATCGAGGGATAGCGCCTCGGGGTCATGGTCTGCCAAGCTTACTGCCGCTTCTCGCTTAGCCAGTTGAGCTTCGGTGACTTGGTGGGCTTTTTTGAGTTCAACCGTATCATGAGTGATGGTTTTTACATCGCCCATCATTTGTTGAAACAGTTCTAAATCCTCTTGCGACATAACGGCACATCAAAGTTATTTCACATGGCGCTGATTATATACTTCTCATTTAGCAAGTTGCACGGAGTTGTGCGTGGAAGGGGGAGTGATGTTGAGGATAAATGCACAATAAAAAACCGGAGCAGACACGCAGTCGGCTCCGGTGCATAGCGTTTTTCTATCTTTCAATAGAGGCTAGCGATCTAGTGAGGAGATTTGTCCGTCATCACTTTGTAGATGAAGAAACCGCCATAGAACAGCATAAGACCTAAAGCGCCCAAGATGACTATCATTGAAGAGAGTCCAACTGCATTACCAAAAAGAAGATCGAGCCAGAAGTCCATGTTTCCTCCAAAGTGTTGAAGACGAGTTAACGTTAAATTCTGGCTATATTTGCAGCACTGATCTGGATCAATTGTGTTGCATAGGTTGCTTATATGTTTCTAATGTTGAGTTATGAGTCACATTTTTTACGTGCTTTGCTGCTGTTTTGACCGAACGAGAGAAACTCAACAGAAAGTCTGGCTTCAGGGCTTGCGCTTCAAGAAAGAACGAGTAACATACGCAGCGTTCCGGTGAATAGCGCAGTTTGGTAGCGCATCTGGTTTGGGACCAGAGGGTCGGGGGTTCGAATCCCTCTTCACCGACCATATTTAAGGCCTCAGCATTTATGCTGGGGCCTTTTTGCTTTATCTACTTCTCACTTGAAGTCGCAGCGCTGGCGACACTCGCTTCCCATCACATGATCTGTCGATACTTGTTTGGATAAGTTTATCTGCCGCCGACCAACAACACCAAATCATTTGTTCTACCGAATATACCAAAACTACTTGGAGTTGCAGGTAGGCGGCAAGAGAGTGAATCCCCATGAGCATAGATAAACTATGTGATTGGGGTGAGCGAACGTAGCCAACACCGCTGCAGCTTCAAGTAGGAAGGGTATAGCTGATTTATAAAAATGAGCAGCTTGCCGTTTGGCTTTGGTTAAGCTGCTGGATGCTAAAGCCTTTTTGCTTAAGAATATTGAGCAAGCTCTGCTTGCCAATCAGATGCAAAGTGCCGACGACGACCAGATAAGGTTTGCCCTGCTGTGGTAAGAAGTGAGGGTGAGTGAGCTTCTCTGCCCAATCCTGATTACGCTCGGTGAGCATTTGGGCTTCCAATTCAGCAGACATACCGGTGAGTGTGAGCATTTGTAGCAAATTCTTCTCATCTCCTTTTTTCCAGCTTTCAATCATGCACTCGGTGAGTTGGGTATTGTTTTCCCATTCATCGAGCAAACTCACCAGTAATTCCTGCCCTGAGTTGGGTAAGTGCGCTAACAGATCCACTTGAAATTGTAAGGTTTCTAGACTGAGTACAGGCAGTTGATGCTGCTCAGCTTGCTGCATGAAATAAAGGTCGATGCCTTTATCGGCTTGATACCCCATCTCTAAAAATTGGCGCATTTGCAGGATAAGGCTGGCTGACCATGGGGGCAGTTGGCGGATCTGCTGGGCATCCAACCTCAGTTGCTGCGCAATCCCATCCAATACAAACAATTGTTCATCGCTTAAAACCTGCTCACTACTCACCGTCGTTGCAGGCAAAGTGATGTTGGATTGGTTACGGATATCCGTCTCCACGACTAAGCCTGCGCTTTGTTTTAGCTTTTGTGCGAGTTGGTCAGGCAATGGATAAAGCTGATCGCTGCCCACATGCAGAGAGCCGAAGAGGATGAGTTGTGTCGAACCTTTGGTTGCTGACCAGTACAAGGGTTCTGCGTGAAGAGGTTGGATAAATAGCCATAAAAGACAGCAAGCGAATCGTTTGAGCATGGAATGCGTGAACTCCTTTAGGTTCGGCAAAAACGTTACTTTAGCAGTGAATTAACGGATTTGACGGAGCTTGAATCATGATAAAGCTCACATCTTGTTGATTTGTTCGAGCCAACTCACGATTTGTTGCCGCAATCTTGTGTGATGTCGATCGGCTTTCTTTGCGTAGCGCGGATTGCTAAGTGTGATCTGGATTGGAAGAAATCTCGTCAAAAATGAAGTGTCGATTTTGACGTTGTTTATATCTTTTTGAAATTTAAGATTTTTATCTTGATGTCATTTTGTAAAGTTTGAACATGATCACTTGGCTAAAGGATTAATTTTGCGCTTAGAAAAAAGTGCCGCTAAATATCCCTGAATTTTAGGTAAAGCCATTGGCAGATGTCGTTGTGAGATTGGGTGCAGGCAGAGCATCCCTCATCGTTAACTAATTTAGGGGCATTATTATGCTGAAGAAGAGTCTTATCTCGATCGCGGTATTCACTTCATTAAGTGGCTGCGCACTCAACACTACGTCACCACAAGACGTGGTGGACACATTAGCGAATAACTTGGATGTGCAATACCAAGTGGTCAACAATCACGGCGCAGATACCGGTTTGGCTTGTCAAACTCTAGAAGCTGAGTGGGCTTCTTGTAACCAAGTGAATATGACCTTGGTTAACCGTGGTGAGGCGGTCAATTCAAAAGATTGGGCTATTTACTTCCATAGTATTCGCTTGATCCTCGATGTGGGTAATGACCAGTTCAAAATTACTCGCGTTACCGGCGACCTACATAAACTGGAACCTACCGATAAGTTTGATGGTTTTGCCGCAGGTGAAACGGTGACTTTGCCGCTGATTGGTGAATACTGGACGCTGTTTGAAACGGACTTTATGCCACGCGCTTTTGTCACCGCGCCCGATGCCGAGCCAAAAGTCATTGCGGCTTTAAATACTGAGGATGTGGCAAGCTTTGTCAACGGACTGGAGGGTGAAAACCTTAAGCGCACTCCGAGTGACAACAATGTATTCGCTCAAGCGCTGTCTCGCTTTGAAAAGAACAATGATGTTGCGCTGCAAGATGTGACACACGCACTCATCCCAACACCACTGCAAGTGAAATCACATAGTGGATCAGTCTCTATCGCGAAAGGTATCGCGCTGCCTAGCAAAGCGCTTGACGGTGAGCAAATGCAAGCGCTGAATGAGCGTGCACAACTGCTTGGTGTGAACTTGAAAGGCGTAATGCCAGCACAAGTGGTTATCAACCCTAAAGCCTTCAAAGGTGAGCTGGCCAAATCTGGCGCTTATCGTTTAGCGATTACGGATAAAGCCGTTAAAGTGACCGCGTTTGACCAAGCAGGCGCGTTCTATGCGATGCAATCGCTGCTGGGTTTAGTCGATATGGCCGATGCCACTCAACTGCCAAAGGTTGAAATCGTCGATGCTCCTCGTTTTGATTATCGCGGTGTGATGGTGGATGTGGCGCGTAACTTCCACTCGAAACAAGCGATTCTAGCGACCTTGGATCAAATGGCGGCTTACAAAATGAATAAGCTGCATCTCCATCTGACCGATGACGAAGGTTGGCGTATTGAAATTCCGGGCTTACCTGAGCTGACGGATATCGGCGCTCAACGCTGTTTTGACCCGAGTGAAACAGAATGTGTATTGCCACAATTGGGTTCTGGTCCAAACGCCGATAACTTTGGCTCTGGTTATTTCACTAAGCAAGATTATTTAGAGATCCTGCAATACGCGAAAGCACGTCATATCGAAGTGATCCCTGAGATTGATATGCCAGCGCACGCTCGTGCGGCCGTGGTTTCAATGGAAGCGCGTTACCAACGTTTAATGCAAGAGGGCAATGAGGCGGCGGCCAATGAGTTCCGTTTGCTGGATCCGCAAGATACCTCTAACGTGACGACCGTGCAGTTCTATGACCGCATGAGCTTTATCAACCCATGCTTAGATTCGTCAAAGCGCTTTGTGGATAAAGTGATCTCTGAGATTGCGGCGATGCACCAAGCGGCGGGTATGCCTCTGACAACGTGGCACTTTGGTGGCGATGAAGCGAAAAACATCAAGTTGGGCGCAGGCTTCCAAGATGTGAATACCCAAGAGCCAGTAAGTTGGAAAGGCAACTTGGATCTGACTAAGCAAGATAAGCCATTTGCGCGTTCGCCGCAGTGCCAAAACTTGATTGCAACAGGTGCGGTGAGTGATTTCGGCCATTTACCAAGCTACTTTGCTGAGCAAGTGTCTAAGTTGGTTGCCGAGAAAGGTATTCCTAACTTCCAAGCATGGCAAGATGGCTTGAAATACAGCGAAGGTGAAAAAGCGTTCGCAACCGAAAACACACGTGTGAACTTCTGGGATGTACTGTACTGGGGCGGCTCTGCTTCTGCCTATGAATGGGCTGAGAAAGGTTATGATGTGATCATTTCTAACCCTGATTACGTGTACATGGATATGCCTTACGAAGTGGATCCTAAAGAGCGTGGCTACTATTGGGCAACGCGTGCAACCGACACTCGTAAGATGTTTGGTTTTGCACCGGAAAACTTGCCACAAAATGCTGAAACCTCATTGGATCGTGATGGCAATGGCTTCAGTGGTAAAGGCGAAGTGAAAGGTAAGCCTTTCTATGGTCTATCTGCACAACTGTGGTCTGAAACAGTACGTACCGATGAGCAGTATGAATACATGGTATTCCCACGTGTTATCGCCGCAGCTGAGCGTGCATGGCATCGTGCGGATTGGGAAAACAGCTACAAAGTGGGTGTGGAATATTCGCAAGAGACTCAGTTAGTTAACCATAAAGCGCTGAACGCAGATTGGAATCGCTTTGCTAACGTATTAGGTCAACGTGAGCTGGCTAAACTTGAGAAAGCAGGCATTGATTACCGCCTCCCAGTTCCGGGAGCCAAGATCGAGAACGGTCATTTGGCCATGAACGTTCAGTTCCCGGGTGTCACACTGCAATACTCACTGGATGGTCAAACTTGGTTGGATTATGACGCGAAGCAAGCACCGAAAGTGAGCGGAGAAGTTTGGATTCGCTCTGTGTCTGCGAGCGGTGAGCGCACTAGCCGAGTCACCTCGCTGAAATAATCGAGTACTCATTTCACTCAATGGATAACGAAAGCCTCCGCATGCGGAGGCTTTTTTGTCTGTAAGAATATTCGCTATAAATCAGATGGTTAGTGCATCATGTTCTAGATTGCGATAAGAATACCATCAGTTCCCTTGATAAGAGCGGTATTCAAAGACTTGGCCGTGCTCATTAAAGGCATACACTGCATAACTGTCTTTCTTATCGCCATATTCCATACCCGGTGAACCCATAGGCATTCCGGGAACCGCGAGCCCTTTGGCATTTTTCGGTGGGTTAGCCAGAAAGTCTTTGATGTCTTGAGCGGGAATATGGCCTTCAAATACATAACCGCCGATCTCTGCGGTATGGCAAGAAGCCAGCTTAGGTTTTACGCCAAGTTGCTGTTTAATGCTGTCCATGTTGTCATGCAGCACTTCTTTTACCGTAAAACCATTCTCTTCCATGTGTTTGGTCCATTCGGTGCAACAACCACAATAAGGAGATTTGTGATTCACTACCTGAGTAGCAAGCGCTTGTCCTGAAAATGTGGCCAATAGGGCGAGTGTCATCATTGTGCGTTTCATGGTGTACCTCATTGAGAATGTTGATCGAAAGAAATTTTGCTCCAGCGCAGGCGATTGGCATTGCTGACCACGGTGATCGAGGAGAGCGCCATCGCCGCTCCGGCGACAACTGGGCTGAGTAAAAATCCAAACGCTGGGTAAAGCACACCCGCTGCGATAGGAATGCCCAGCGTGTTGTAAATAAATGCGCCAAACAGGTTTTGCTTCATATTGCGCAGTGTGGCTTTTGATAGCTCAATCGCGCTCACCACACTGGTTGGTGATGAGTTCAAAAGGGTCATCTGTGCGCTCTCAATGGCTACATCACTGCCACTGCCCATGGCAATACCAATGTCAGCCAGCGCTAAAGCTGGGGCATCATTAATCCCATCGCCAATCATGGCGACTTTACGGCCTTGTTGTTGCAAAGCTTGAATGTGCTGCGCTTTTTGGTCGGGCAGCACTTGCGCTATCACTTGCGAGATACCGAGCTCTTTGGCAATCGCATTGGCAACCGAAGCGTGATCGCCAGTCAGCATCACGGTATGAATTCCAAGCTCATTGAGCTTACGTACCGCTTGCGCTGAGGTGGGCTTGATCGGGTCGGCAATCGCTAACACGCCTTGCAACATACCACGATAAGCCACCGCCACCGGCGTCCACGCTTGTGCTGCAAATTTTTCTAGAGTCGATTCAGCCATCGACAAATCAATGCCTTGTTCTTGCATAAAAGCGAGAGAGCCAACCAGCACGGTTTGATTCTGGTAATCGGCTGAGAGGCCACGTCCACGTTGGTTAGTGAATTGGCTGATGTCCACAGGGCGAATATTGCGCTGTTTGGCATAATCACAGATCGCTTTAGCCAGTGGGTGTTCTGATTGCTGCTCAAGAGCATAGGCTAGGGCAAGTAATTGGTTTTCATCACCCTGCAGCACATGCAGTGATTGAATACTCGGTTTGCCTAAGGTCAGCGTCCCCGTTTTATCAAACACCACGGTATCTACCTGGCTTGCAGTCTGCAGTACATTGGCATCACGAATCAAAATCCCCATCTCTGCTGCTTTGCCGATACCCACGGTAATCGAGAGCGGAGTGGCAAGCCCCAAAGCACAAGGACAGGCGATGATTAATACAGTGGTCGCAACGACCAACATGTAACTGGCTTTAGGATCGGGGCCATACAGATACCAAAGGGCGGCAGACAAGATGGCAATGAATACCACGACAGGGACGAAGATCGACGAAATCTGGTCTGCTAAACGAGCTATCGCTGGTTTACTGCTTTGCGCTTGTCTTACCAACTGGATAATCCGCGCCAGCATGGTTTGCGAACCAATGTCAGTTGCGGTGATAACCAAACTGCCATCTTGGTTCAACGTGCCTGCCGCGACTTTCGCGCCGGCTTCTTTGAGTACAGGAATGGGTTCGCCGGTGAGCATGGACTCATCCAGATAAGAGTGGCCTGTATTGACCACACCATCGACAGGGACTTGCTCTCCGGGTTTGATGCGCAGTGACATGCCCAGTTGAATATCAGCGACGGCGATGGATTGATCGCCTTGTTCAGTCACTAAGGTTGCTTGCTGAGGTTGTAAGTTAAGCAAGGCTTGCAGTGAGCGATTAGTACGGCTTTTTGCTTTGGTTTCTATGTAATGACCCAATGAAATCAAACCAATGATCATGGCGGTCGCTTCAAAATAGACATGGCGCGCTGCATCAGGGAACGCTTGCGGCCAAGCTATTACGAGCATGGAGTAAAACCAAGCTGCCCCTGTACCCAATGCGACTAAGGTGTCCATGGTCGCTCTGCCATGAGTCAGTGCTTGCCACGCATTAATAAAGAAGTGGCGTCCAGCGGTGAGCAGCAGTGCGAAACAGATGACGCCGATTCCCCCCCATACCATTTGATCACTGCTATTGCGGATCATCATGTTGCCGCCAAACACGCCCCACAGCATTAAAGGCGCACCCAGAGCGATACCTAATAAGGCACTCTGTTTATGCTCTTTTTGTAAGGCATCGAGTTGCGCTTGCTGTTTGGCTTGCTGCTGTGCTGGGTCATCCAAGATCTCGGCTTGGTAGCCTGCACGTTCAATGGCGTTAAGCAGTGGTTGCGGATTGGCGAAAATGCCTCTCACCAAGGCGCTTTGCTCTGCGAGGTTGACTTGTGCACTCTGCACTCCCTCAACAGAAAGCAGGGCTTTTTCCACCGATGCGACACAACTGGCGCAGGTCATCCCTTTAATAAGCAGAGAGTGTGTTTGACTCGAAGCCTCGGCGGGTTCTTGGTACGAGAGGTTTTCAGCCTCAGGCGTATCCGTTTGCTTCTCATGAATAGAGGTTACTGGTGCTTGTGTTGCTTCGATAGCCTGATAGCCCACTTGTGCCACCAGCGCTTTCACTTGCTCAGTGGTTAAGGTTGTAACCAGCGAAAGCCGCTCTTTACTGACTTGCAGTTTGGCAATGTCAGCCTGCGCGCTGAGGTGCGTGGTCAGTTTATTCACACAGCGACCACAGTTTAAACCTTGTAGCTGATAAGTTTGCTCAGTGCCGCCTTGATAACCCAGCGATTCAATACTGGTGAGCACCTCATTTAAGGTGGCATGAGTATGCAGTTCAATTGAGGTTGGCGTCAGCGTTTCAATCTCAAGAGTCAAATCTTGTTTGAGTTGGCGCTCCAATTTTCGCGCACAGCCCATGCAGTTCAGGCCACGCAGCGCTAAAGAAAAATGGTTCATGATCACTCCTCCTTGCGGAATGTCCACAAGGATAAACCTTAACCTTAAGGTAAGGTCAACCCTTACTTCTCGAACTCATTTTACCAAGAGTCAATTTGCCGAAAATCGTGCGTAGCATCGCGTTAACTCGGGTGTTAGAATACCGCCCAAAATTTCGCATGCTGAGCTCTCAGCAAAAGAATCTCACAAAGGTAATTCAAATGACGGTTAAAACTCGTTTTGCGCCTAGTCCAACTGGGTATCTGCACGTTGGTGGTGCGCGTACAGCACTCTATTCTTGGTTATATGCTAAAAGCCAAGGTGGTGAATTTGTTCTGCGTATTGAAGACACCGACCTAGAACGCTCTACTCAGGCGGCGGTGGATGCCATTATTGAAGGCATGACGTGGTTAGGCTTGGAATGGGATGAAGGCCCATACTACCAAACCAAACGTTTTGATCGTTACAACCAAGTGATTGATCAGTTGTTGGCAGAAGGCAAAGCCTACAAGTGCTATGCGCCGAAAGAGCTGCTGGATGAAATCCGTGCTGAGCAAGAAGCCAACAAAGAGATGCCGCGTTACGATGCGAATCATCCAAAAATCAAAGCGGTCAATGAAGCGGCAAAAGAAGGCGAGCCTTGCTGTATCCGTTTCCGTAACCCGAAAGAGGGCAGCGTCGTTTTTGATGACCAAATCCGTGGCCGCATTGAAATCCGTAACGACCAACTGGATGATCTGATCATCCGTCGTACTGATGGCACTCCAACCTATAACTTCTGTGTAGTCGTGGATGATGTCGATATGGGTATCAGCCATGTGATTCGTGGTGAAGACCACATCAACAACACGCCACGCCAGATCAACATTTACAAAGCCATGGGCGCGACCATCCCAACCTTTGCGCACTGTGCAATGATCTTGGGTGATGATGGTGCCAAGCTATCTAAGCGCCATGGCGCGGTTTCTGTAATGCAATACCGTGATGACGGCTACCTGCCAGAAGCGTTGCTGAACTACTTAGTGCGTTTAGGTTGGGGGCATGGCGACCAAGAAATCTTCTCTCGCGATGAGATGATCAAGCTGTTTAGCTTGGGGGCTATTTCCAAATCAGCGTCAGCGTTTAACACTGACAAACTGCTGTGGTTGAACAACCACTACATCAAGACTTCAGAGCCTGAGTATGTGGCGAAACACCTTGAGTGGCATTTCGAGAACCAAGGCATTAACAAAGCGACCGGTCCTGCTTTAGCAGAAGTGGTGAAGTTGGTGGGTGAGCGTTGCAATACCCTAGTTGAGCTTGCTCAGCAATCACGTTACTTCTACGAAGATTTTGCCGAGTTTGATGCTGATGCTGCGAAGAAACACCTGCGTGGTGTGGCAAAAGAGCCACTGATGTTAGCACTGAGCAAGATTGAAGCGCTGACAGAATGGAATACCGAAGCGCTGCATCACGTGATCGCACAAGTGTGTGAAGAGCTTGAGATCGGCATGGGTAAAATCGGTATGCCACTGCGTGTTGCAGTGACCGGCGGTGGTCAATCTCCTTCAGTGGATGCGGTGATGAACCTGATTGGTCAAGAGCGTGTGATTGCGCGTATCAAAATGGCATTGGCGTACATCGAAACTCGTGAAACGAATGCATAGTTGTTTGATTGCATAAAGTCCCAAGGCCGCAGAACAAACTGCGGCTTTTTTATTAATTTTTAAAATCATATTCCAATACTATGGTTTATAGTTGCGCGGATATGTTTTAGTTTTTTCTCATTTTTAGCAAAGACGTGACAAAATAATAACCGAAAGGCTCTTTTCCTTTTTATTTCATCCGCTATAGTGATGCGGACAAAAAGGTGATCTGACTCGAGTGCGAGTTAACCTTTTTGAACGGTCGAGGATCAGCGTATAATTCTCGACAATAATCATAAAGAAAAAGGAAATACCATGAAAAAGCTAGCGGCAATTATTTCAGCGACGTTACTTTTTGCTTCTTCTGCGGCAGTGGCAGAAGTGTATGTCGGAGGTAAGGTCGGTAAATCTTGGTTGGATGACGCGTGTCTGTCTGGCCAAATCTGTAACGATGATGATGAAGTCGTCGGTGCATTTTTAGGTTACCAAGCTAACAAGTGGATCTCTCTTGAAGCAGGATACGACTACTTAGGTAAGTTTACTGCAGATGGATTGGCGAATGAGAAGGTACAAGCGATCACGCTAGCACCAAGACTCAGCATTCCTCTCACTGAAGGTATTGCGCTGTATGGTAAAGTCGGTGGTGCTTATGTCGATTACGGCAGCAAGGACGATTACTCATACCTAGGTGCGGCAGGTCTAGAATTTAACACTAACCACAATGTCACTATGCGTCTGGAATACCAAAACCTGACGGACATTAATAACGACACCCTACGTGCGAGCGCAGAAACCGCTACACTCGGTATCGCTTATAAGTTCGGTGGTAGTGAAGAACCAGCACCAGTGGTAGAACAACGCCCAGCTGAGCCAGCGCCTGTTGTGGCAGAGAAAGTAGCGGTGACAAAAACGTTTACTTTCCAACATCTGGACAGCAGCACATTTGCTACTGCAAGTGCTGAGCTAAAACCAGCAACCGTTCAGAAGCTGGATAAAATTGTGGGCTACCTAAACCAATACCCACAAGCAAAAGTGGAAGTTGTTGGTCACACTGACTCAACTGGTTCTGAAGCTTACAACCAAAAACTGTCTGAGCGTCGTGCTCAAGCGGTAGCGAAAGCACTAGAGGATCAAGGTATTGATGCGTCTCGTATTTCAGCTAAAGGTCTAGGCGAAAGCAGCCCAATCGCTTCTAACGCGACAGCAGAAGGTCGTGAGAAGAACCGTCGTGTTGAGCTGGTGATCCCTGAATTCCAGTACCAAGTTACTGAATAATTGACGGTAATCATCAAGATTCAATCTACAAAGGCCCATTCGGGCCTTTGTTTTTTTCTGGTGATAACAAAAATCGAGTCGAAAAGGTTTTATTTCAGGTCGATACTGTTTAAGCGTCCCATAAACACCAAAATATCTAAGCAATCTTTATGTGCGGCTAATAGGGCTTTTTTGGTTTTCGTGTAGGCGGCCAGTTTTCCGTGTTTATTGATGGAACAGACCACGCTGCGGAAGTGGCATTTACCTTGTTCATCGTATTCTCGCCAAGCCGCAATATAACAAGCGTCTCTTGCTGTGGGGTTATCTAAGGTCGGCCTTGGTTTATGGATGATTTTGGGTTCTAAGCTGTGTGGTAAGCGAGTCATCAAGTAAGGATCTTTTAGGATTCTGCGCCAAAATTTGCCCCACATGGCGGAACCTAATTCGTTGCGTAGCACAATCGCTTTCTTCAATCCTTTCTTTTCACCAAGCCGTACAAACCCGACTGAGCGATGTAAAACCTTATCGTCAGGGGTATGAATATGAATTTTATACGCGGTTTTCGCTTTGGATATAAAGCGGTGTCCGGTATTAGTCTCTAGGTTACTTTTCGACATGACGTGTTTTATAAATAAAACTGTTAATAGTAATAATAGAGGCTTTTGGCTAGCACGAGAAGAAATGTGCTGTAGGAATGACCAAAGATTGACATAGTAAGCTTTACTCTGACCTTGTATCCCCTTCCTGCTTGAAGCAGTAGCGGTGTTGGTTACGTTCGTTCCCTGACTTATTCTGAAATTGCTTTTGGCCCTCGTTCACTCTGGGATATGCAGCAAGTGGAGATCTATTTAGGGCCACAGAGCTACATTCAAGGGCGAAATACCTCGGCGGGCGTGATTGTGATGAAGTCTAACGACCCTACTCATCATTTTTAAAGTGCGGTAAAAGCAGGTATTGGCGAAAGCGATTATTCGCAAACAGCGGGTATGATCTCTGCACCTATTATTCAAGATGAGTTGGCATTTCGTTTGAGTTTTGATCAGCAGAAGCGCGATAGTTTTGTCGATCTTGCTGCTTTTGAACCCGCCGGCGATCCTAAAAAAATCGAGATGAATTCCGTGCGCGGTAAGCTGCTGTATGAACCTTCCGCACTGGATGGATTTAAAACCACGTTAACGCTCTCTCACATGGATTCTCGTGGGCCACAAACAGAAAACATTAATGTGGCGGGTAACGAAGCTTTCCGACCGGTTTATGAGACAGCCTCGTTCACGACGGCGTGGGATATTATCTGGCATCTCAACGACTTCTTCACTGTTGAAAACAATCTGGTGTATGCCGATTTCAGCTATGACCGCTATACCAATCCCAATAGCCGGGGGGATTTCAATACCGATGGTAAAGAATTCCATATCGAACCGTTATTACGCTATATCGCACTGGATGGTAGTGTGAATGCGCTGATTGGAGCGCGTTACTACCAATCTTCACAAGATGATATGTACATTGATGCGGCCAGTGCATATCCGATGGATGGTCGCACTAAAGCCAAATCCGTTTTTGCGGAAGTCACTTATGCGTTAACGCCTTCTATCGATGTGAATTTGGCTGGGCGATTTGAAAGAGAGCAGGTTAAGCGAAACGTCTCGCACCCAAGATACAAGCTTGATTACGATGAAACATCCAGCGTATTTTTGCCTAAGTTCGATGTGGCATATACACCAGTGCAAGGGCAGACCTATGGGATTAAAGCGGCTAAAGGTTACAATGCGGGTGGTGCAGGACTGGCGTTTAACTCGATGCAATTTACAGGTTTTAGGCCCTACGAGTTTGAACAGGAATCAATTTGGAACTATGAGTTTTACACCCGTCACCGTTTCAGCCATTCTGTCCAAGTGTTGACTAACCTTTTCTATAACGATTTTGACAGTATGCAGATGACGCAAACCACATCTAGTGGTGATGTGTTTATCGCTAACCTTGATGAAGCGAGTACTTATGGTGCTGAAATCGGATCACGTTGGTATGCGACCTCTTCACTCGAACTTTTTACCAACCTAGGGCTTTTGAAAACCGAGTTCAAAGATACCACCGGAAAGACTAAAGAGCTGCCTCGTGCACCGAAAATGTCAGCCAATGTTGGTCTGCTTTATGATTTTGGCCAAGGGTTTGAGTTCAGTAGTAATGCGGCTTATACCGGAAGCTATTTCTCGGAGAGTGGCAATTCAGAAAAATTTGCGATTGACTCATATTGGGTTGCCAATGCTCAGTTAGCGTATGTTTTTGAGCATGGACGAGCAACCTTGTATGCCACTAACTTATTGGATTCTGATAAAACAACGCTCTATCTCTCAACCAATAATACGCTTGACCAACTTAAGCAGCAGCCTCGCATGATTGGTGCATCGGTGCAGTTGAATTTCTAAATGATATTTCAAATGGACTGAAACAAAACAACTCCTCTAAGTCAGCTGAGAGGAGTTTTTTTTATGTTCGCATTTAAGCCTTGAGCTGAGCTCTCGAGGTTAAACCATATTCTAAGAATCTGGGATCCCTTGGTTAAGTTGATCGACAGTTGTGTAAAGTTTGTTAATGACATACATTCTCATTTGAATTGATTGTTTACAGGGCCGAACCACTGTTTTTCAGCTGGGGCAGAACGTTGGGAGGATTGAGTGAATGACACTCCCAGCAAGGTTGGCTAAGGCATAAGATAAATTAGGTGAAAGAATGAGTAACGAAGTCGAGCGCGTTTATCCGAGATTACTGGATTTTGTGCGTAAAAAGTATGTATCAAAAAACCTACTTCGAGTGACCCTTACCGGTGAGGATTTAATTGGATTCCCCGAAGATCAAAATGGGTCGCACATTAAGGTTTTTTTCCCCAATCAGGCGAGTGGCATACTCCAGTTACCGATTCGTGAGAGTGATAAAGTCATTTGGCCAGAGCATAAACCCGTTCCTCGAGCCTATACCGTCAGGCAATACCGAGCGGAAAGCAATGAACTTGATATCGATTTTGTTGTGCACGGTGAAGGAACGCCGGGGGGAGGATGGGCTCTAAAATCTCAAACTGGCTCACAGCTTGGTTTGATAGGTCCCGGTGGGCCTGACCCTCTTATCGAGCCTGCGGATTGGCATATTATGGCTGGCGATCTATCAGCAGTGCCTGCGATCAGTGCCATTTTAGAAAAAATGCCTAGTCAGGCCAAAGGCTATGTCTTTCTTGAAGTGGATGATATCGAAGATAAGCATGATATCTCCCATCCAGAACAGATGGTGATCAAGTGGTTAGTGCGCGATCCTAATCAGGCGCAACCCGCTTTGGCGATGGCGATCAAACAACTGCCAGTACCGCAAGGCGCACAGTCGCTTTCTGCTTTTGTGGCAGGGGAAAATGAGAGCGTCATTGCGTGTCGTAAAATTTTGCGAAATGAATATCGAATCGCAAGAGATAAGATTTACGCCATTCCTTATTGGAAGCGCGGTAAAAATGAAGAGGCGTACCACGAAGAGCGCCATGTGGTGATGGATGAAGAGTTTTAACGCTTGATCCTTCATTTGGCTCACTAACCCTGTCAACCCTGTCCATCACTTTTGGTTAGCACCATTCTTAGGGCTAGCCAAAAGTGCTCTATCCCCAATTCGTCTCTCACTCTCACCTTGGTGTACTCAGTCCCCATCTCGATTACCTACCGTAATTTGTCATAGCAAAGATTGACTATTCCCATTTAGCAATGCAATTGATAATGGTTATTATTGGTGTTTTATGGCGCATCAACGCACAGCAAGAATGTGTCCGCCAAGTAAAGGGATGATTTTGTGGATTTTAAAATGCAAGAAATGACAGCAATGCAAGCGGCTTATTGGCTAGGGCGACAACACGATTGCTTGCTCGATGGTGTGGCCGCGCATCTCTACGCCGAATTTGATGGTCAAGCATTAAATCGACAGGCGCTAACGCAAGCAGTACGCGCGCTGTACGCGAAACATCCCATGTTACGTTTAGCGATCACCAAGGATGGACAGCAGAAGATCTTGCCGCTCTCAACTCTCCATCAGCTTAAAGTGGATGACCTATCACAATGGACGCCAGATGAGGTGGAGTCTTTTGTGCATACCAAGCGCCAGCGAATGACCCACCAGATGCTCGATTTAACGCAGGGAAACCCGATTGAGATCAGCTTGACTCTATTGCCTGAGGGCAAGCACCGATTACACATTGATGATGGGCGTTCAGTTGGTGGATTTCACGAAAGTACAAACGGTGTGGCAACTCATCGAGCAAGTGAAAAACAGCATTAACCAGTCGATGCCATACACAGATATTCTGATCGATCTGATTGAAGAAGGGCTCAAAGGTGTTGAGCATGAGACGGAAAGTCACATGTTTGAGGTCTTTATTCAACTGCATGCAAAAAATAAGCTGCACGGAGAGCTACCGTTGACAGAAGGGCATGCGATTCGCTTCCAACAAGTCGATCCCGATAAAAGTGAATCCGGCTTAGGTTTACAGTTTGAAATTTTAGAAGAGAGGGTCGATCAAGAGCAGACGTTGAGAGTCATGATGAGTTATATGTCGAAACACTATAGCCCAGCTCAAGTCGCTCTGCTGAACAAGGTAACCAGTGGCATGTTTGAGCGGTTTGCCGATTGCATTGCACAAGATATTGCATTGTCGACGCTGAAAAAGCAGGTGAGGCCGCTTGAAGATGAAGCTTGTCGCTCTCCGTCTATGGGGTAGTGTTTTTGTGTAGTGGATAGAGGGATTTGGGGGAAGTGGTCGAAGGGCGGTATTGGCACTCCCTTGCTGGAAATGCCTGAAGTGCCAGTCATGGCACTTCAGGACTTGTAGCTTGATGATTAAACTACATCTGCTTGTGCATCACATCGCCGATTTGAATACTGTAGGCGAGCTCAGGTTGATCCACGGTTAATTCCGCTTCGTGTTCGTATACACGAGACACGGTAAGCGTAATCTCACTTTGGGTGACTTTGTTACGCGGCAACCCTTGTTGGTCGATAAAGGCACCGGTGTGCCAAAGGCTAAGCTTGTCACCTTGTTTAACACCGTGAATACGACCGAGATCCATGGTGGCAGTGGTTCCAAATTTCGCCACAATTTGCGGTAACGTGATCTTGCAAGAAATTTCCGATTCAAGGTCGAGCATAATGTTGCGGCTCACACGCAGCATCATTTCACCATAAGTCGATGCCCAGAAACGTGCACTACGCGTATCAATTTGGCTGGTTTTAGGAAACGGCCAGCGTGCAACTTCACGGTAAGTGCGTGTCATCACTTCATTGCCTGTTTTGCCATCAAATACACTGATTTCCATCGCAAACTGGCGATTGATGATGTCATCTTGCAGCGTTTTTTGCTCTATGGTGGCGGTTAAATCAGTGATCATGCCGCCCATGATGTACTGGGCTCCAGCATCTTGCGCGATCATCTTGATCCGCTCCGGTGCTTTAGGGTCAATATCGTATTGTGTTGTGCCGACCGAGACAAAGCTGCGAGATTCTTGCTCTAAGCGACGATTAATCACCTGCGCAAAATCATCACCGACCTGATAGATCTGTCCCATCACTGCTTGCTGAGGCGAGACCAGATCAATATTGCCGATCAACATAGTTTTTTTGTACTGCTCAAGGTGGCAAGCCGTTGCCGATGGGTAAATATCAATGCGGGTGCGCACGTACATCACATTGTTAATCGCTTTGCGTTCTTCAATTAGGATGTAGCGTACTTCATGGTTAGCAAATAGGTATTCTCCACGTTCTGATTCCAACAGCGGCATCAAATTGCTGATGCTGCCAATATCTGCCCCGGCAAAATTTACCGCTTTATATAACGCATCTTCTAAGGCGTGTAAGCGAGCGACCTCTTCGGAAGAAACAATAGCGGCAGATCCTGTCACTTCATACCAAGCAGCGTGAGCCGATGGAAGTTGAAGTATCATCCAAAGTGCTGAAATTATAGATAAAATATTTTTTTTCATCGTAAGGTCCCAAGTGGGTATAAATTTTGCTTTTCAAATCCTAACTGATGTAGGCATTGCAATTCTGAATCAATAACAGTTTAAGAAAAGCAAGGAGCGTTCCAGTTTAATCGAGTGAGAAGCTGAAATGCGCGCCATAGTATATCTGGAGATGAAGAGAATGAAAAAATGGCTTTCCTTAGTACCCGTGGTTTTACTGACTTCGTGTGCATACGCCCCGATTTATAACGGTAAAGAGCCATACAATGGTTCACAGTTTATGTTGATGGAGAGTCCTCGTCACACATTGGATTTCTTTGTTGAGAGCATGACGGAAGATTTGATGCTATCGAATACCAGCATCACAGCTCGTACGCCGATCGCGGTAACCTCGTTTGTCGATCTGCAAAATATGGATAGCACTAACTGGTTGGGAAATTCGGTTTCTGAAGGATTTATTCACCAGTTTCAGCGTCGTGGATTCAAAGTGGTGGATTTTAAAACCACAGGCTCAATCCAAGTGACGCAACAAGGAGATTTTGCCTTTAGTCGTGATTGGAAAGATCTCTCGCAGCAGCAGGAAGTCCAATATGTGTTGACTGGCACTATGCTGCGCCAAGAGGGTGGGGTGATTGTGAATGCTCGTGTGGTAGGTATGCAATCACGGGTTGTGGTCGCAACAGCGCAAGGTTTCTTGCCAGCCGATCGTATCGGTAGAGATCTAGACACACTAAACAGTATTCGTACCCAGGATGGCGTGCTGATCCGTTCAGATCCAACGATGACTCAGCCGTACACCGTGATTTTACGTCCATAGGAGAACGATGATGAAATCTAGCTTACTACTCCTAGTGGCAGCCTTAGTGATGACGGGATGCCAACCCTTGCAAAGCATGCGTCCCGATGATTGGTTAACGGCGGTTGGCTATGCCAATATCAGCGAGCAGAGAGGGCGTGATGAGGCTGAGAAGCAAGTGCGTGCGATGCGTGCTTCTAAAATTGATGCTTACCGCGAGCTTGCTGAGCAGGTGTATGGTATGCGCATCAGTGGTCGTGCTGAGTTGCAAGATCAACGTCTTGGTACAGAACTGACGGCAGGTGCGGTCGATGGTGTGATTCGCGGTGCTGAAGTGGTACGCAGTTATAAGGTTGGTGATAGCTATGTCACTGAACTGAGACTTGATATTCGCAAGATGGACAAGATGCGTGATTACGGAGAAGTACAACAAGTCCCCGAAAAACGTCAAATGACTCTATTCTAGCTCTCACATCTTCATCTCCCAGAACGTAAAAAGCGGCAATGATTGCCGCTTTTTTGCTTGTTAAGTCTTACTCATTTGTTTGAGTGCTTCGCTTTAAGAAACTCTCTCATCATGCTTTGATATTGGTACCCAAGGTTGAAATAGTATGGGTTTTCCCGGTCGCACTGTAAGTCATACCAATCTTGCCATGGCTTTGTTGCATCAGGTTATTGAGTTTATTAAAGCTCAATTGCGCGCGGGCTAAAGCATCGCCATTAATCTGGTTGGCTTGCTGACAGTCCATGATGATACTGCGGATTTTACTCACCAACTCATTGAGATAAGCATCTTCAGTCAGGCTCGCGACATGTGGATGTTTCGCAATGCGTTGGTCAGTTTGCTGTAATTGATTGACTAAGGTGAGTTTCTGTTTTGCAATGGATTCGATATCCACAGAGATTCGGCTGGTGATCGCAACTTTCTCCGCTTCGAGTACGGTCACGAGTTCTTGCGCATTTTTCAGTTGAAACTCAACCAAGTTTTTTAATGCTGCCATCGCCAAATCGCCTATACATTACTTTTTGATCATCATTCTTTGCTCATCACTCTTTAGTCATAACAACATACTCGATGACGCGCGCTGGGGACACGTTAGGTTAGAAGCCGCCCAGTTCTTTTTCGAATTTGATCATGTTATCGGCCAGTTTTTCAGGGTCAACCACGTAAGAGCCGTTAGCAATCGCTTCTTTGATTGCGGCGACTTTTGCGCTGTCAAAACTGGGTCTTGAAGCCATTTCACTATGCATTTCGCCGATGGCTTTACTTTGTGAGCTCAGCGATACCGCATCCTGACCACTTGCCGATGAGCGTGATACCGCCCCGGATTGAGTGGAGGAGTTGCTGGCATCAGAAGAACGCACATTGGTGCGGCTGGTCGTGTTTAACGACTGTCCTGCGCGTATATTATCAATACCTGCCATAAATGAGCCTTTTCAATAAACTTTAACGTGTACTGTCAATATCGACCACACAGGTCGAAACTTTAGCGACTTTTTTAACCAAACAGAAAATCACTTGGCACCAGTTTTTCTGATAAGCAAGGTAAAGCTATCAAAACGCGACGGTGACCTCACCGACACCACTGACTTGCGCATCAATTATACGGTTAGATTTGTCATTTTTCACTTTTATCTGCTCTCCTAGAACACCATCGGACATCGCCGTCCCTTTGGTTGTGATCGACATACCAGATTTTCCTGCCACAATGACAACGCTTTCATTCCTACATACGATACAGACATCCTTCTGTTCAATCACATCACCCACTCGAATATTTTTTTTGATTTTTGCACCAATCACGTTTTCAGGAGTGGAAAAACCTTGCCGCCGGAAACGCAGCAGGTCTACCATACTTAACGTAACATCTTGTGCGGAAATCATTTGTCCCCGACTTAATGGGGTTGCCGCTGTGATGAGTGGGATAGTGATCGTCAGACGAACCGGCACATAAACACGCCAGTTATCCGGTTTGCACTCCACCAATACGGTGATGTTGGCCGCAGACCCATTGCTAGATGATGAATTGGTTGTGAGAGGTTCCGGACAATCGGTCGCGAATAAACGATCGTCTATATTGGCTGCATTGACCACCAACTCACCGCCAGCTGGCATATCTACCGTGCTCAGCACATGATTTTCGGCAGCTTCTTTTATCATTGAAAGCTGTTCCGGCGTGGCTGCATTGGTCGCTAGACTAAAGAAAAATAATAAAAAGCCGATAAAGCTATAAAATATTTCACAGAAAGCTCTACACTTAGTTATGAAATGCGAATGGAGATCGATCTTCGGATGCATTTTTCGTTTCTCTGGTTTCTTCATAGCCTGTAGTAGACTATCACTTTTTTTGGATAAAAGTTTGAGATGGAGATGAGCTTATGACGGGTATTCTTGATTCTGTGAATCAGCGTACGCAACTCGTCGGTCAAAACCGATTAGAACTATTAACTTTCCGTCTTAACGGCCGTCAGCGATACGGTATTAACGTTTTCAAAGTTAAAGAAGTCCTGCAATGTCCTAAATTGACCGCTATGCCTAACTTGCATCGTTTAGTTAAAGGGGTGGCACATATTCGTGGGCAAACAGTGTCTGTGATCGATCTAAGTCTTGCGATCGGTGGCCGCCCAACGGTGGATGTGGATAAAAGTTTCGTTGTGATTGCTGAATTTAACCGTACTATCCAAGCGTTTTTGGTGAGTTCGGTTGAACGTATCATCAACATGCGTTGGGAGGCGATCCTGCCGCCACCTGATGGTTCTGGTAAAGCGAACTATCTGACAGCTGTGACTAATATTGATAATGAACTGGTTGAAATTATCGACGTTGAGAAAATTTTGGCTGAGATTGCGCCAGTCAACGAAGCGATGACCAAAGATATCGGTCAAGAAATTGCCGAAGTTGAACAAGAAAAAGAGATTGTTCGCCGTATTTTGATTGCGGATGACTCCAGCGTGGCACGTAAACAAGTGCAACGCGCCATTGAATCCATCGGTTTCGAAGTCATTTCCACCAAAGATGGTAAAGATGCTTATGAAAAACTAATGGAGATGATTAAAGATGGCCCAATCCAAAATCAGATTTCATTAGTGATTTCCGATATTGAAATGCCCGAGATGGATGGTTATACCTTGACTGCGGAAATCCGCCGTCATAACGAGCTCAAAGATCTTTATGTTATTTTGCACTCTTCATTGAGTGGCGTGTTCAACCAAGCCATGGTTGAGAGAGTTGGGGCAAATGCGTTTATTGCAAAATTTAACCCTGATGAGCTTGGTAATGCGGTGAAAGCTGCGCTAGTTAAATAAAGAGAAATGAATGACTGCTATTACGATTAGCGACCAAGAGTATCGCGACTTTTGCCGATTTCTGGAATCTCAGTGCGGAATTGTACTGGGTGACAGCAAGCAGTATTTGGTGCGAAGCCGTCTAAGTCCACTCGTCACCAAATTCAAGTTAAGTTCGTTGTCTGACTTGTTGCGGGATGTCGTGACTGGGCGAAATCGCGATCTGCGCGTAGCAGCGGTTGACGCTATGACAACCAACGAAACCTTATGGTTTCGAGATTCCTATCCATTTACGGTTTTAGCTGACAAATTATTGCCTGAAATGGCGGCGAATAAGCGACCGATAAAAATTTGGTCAGCGGCCAGTTCATCAGGCCAAGAGCCGTATTCCATGGCGATGACAATTTTAGAGGTTCAGCAAAAACGTCCGGGATTGTTGCCGAGCGTGTCAATCACTGCTACCGATATTTCGGCCAGTATGTTAGACATGTGCCGAGCTGGGATTTATGACAACTTGGCTCTAGGCCGTGGTTTGTCTCCTGAGCGTCGTCGAGTATTTTTCGAAGATGCGGGCGATGGCCGAATGAAAATCAAAGATAACGTAAAGCGTTTGGTGAACTTCCGTCCACAAAACTTGATGGAAAGTTATTCCTTGTTGGGTAAGTTTGACATCATTTTTTGCCGTAACGTGCTGATCTATTTTTCACCAGATATGAAATCTAAGGTACTCAACCAGATGGCGGCAAGCCTGAATCCTGGCGGTTATTTGCTGTTGGGGGCATCCGAATCTCTGACTGGGCTCACCGACAAGTTTGAAATGGTGCGTTGTAATCCTGGCATCATCTATAAACTCAAATAAAAAATCAATCCATCTCATTTTGCCCAGTTTTTACTGGGCTTTTTATTTTAGATTCTAACGAACATGAACGAGCTCTTTCCCCCCCCACTGAACCGGTTTGGCGTGGAGTTTGCTATCTGTTATTCATCTTGCTACCAATGGCGTTTGTTTTAAAAGTTGGTACGCTAATTGCAAATTGATTTCAGCAATAACGGTCAGTTCTTATCGAAGAGGTAAACATGGCTATTTCTTTTGACAGAGCCCTAGGCATTCACCAGCACACGGTGGGCGTACGTGAGCGCAACTCTGAGGTGATTGCCACCAATATTGCGCAAGCCAATACGCCGGGATTTAAGGCAAAAGGAATGGACTTCCAGAAGGCATTGCAAGCGGCAAGTTCGGGGACAAGCATTAGCCTTAGTCGTACCGATGGTCGGCATATTCCTGCCTCTTCGATGGCTACTGGGGAAATTCTTTACCGCACACCGACACAACCAGATACGGGTGATGGCAACACGGTGGATGTCGATTTTGAGCGTAATATGTTTATGCAAAACCAAATCCGTCATCAAGCTTCTTTGGATTTCCTTGGTGGTAAATTTAAGAACTTAACCAAAGCGATTAAAGGGGAGTAGATAGATGAGCTTATTCAGCGTATTTAATGTCACAGGTTCTGCGATGAGCGCCGAGTCGGTTCGTCTCAATACCACCTCAAGTAACCTGGCCAATGCCGATAGTATTAGTAGTTCAGCGAAAGATACTTACAAAGCTCGTCATGCTGTGTTTGGCGCAGAGTTGAGTAAAGCGCGTTTTAACCGCGATCCGAATGTGCCGGTGAAGGTACTGGGAATTGTGGAAAGTGATAAACCGCTGGTCGCTGAATTTAATCCAGAACATCCACTTGCCAATGATGAAGGCTATATCTATAAGCCAAACGTCAATGTGATGGAGGAGATGGCGAATATGATTTCTGCTTCTCGTTCTTATCAAACCAACGTGCAAGTGGCGGATGCCAGTAAACAGATGCTGTTGCGTACGCTGCAGATGGGTCAATAAGGATAAGGAGTTAACGTATGGCCGGAATCAATAATGTTGGTCAAAGCGGCTTGTCCTATATTGATCAGCTTAAAGCTCTTCAAGAGCAGAAAAAGCCGGATGAAACCACAGGGCAGAAATCCCTGAAACAAGAAGACTTTCTTTCTTTGCTGACCAAGCAGTTAGCACAGCAAGATCCGTTCAAACCCGTGAGTAACGATCAGATGATTGCGCAGATGGCTTCATTCGCGACCGTTGATGGCATTGGCAAGATGAACACTCAGTTTGAGAGTCTCAACTCATCAATGACCTCTAACCAAGCGCTGCAAGCCTCATCACTGGTAGGGCGTGACGTGCTAGTGCCGGGAGCAGCAGGCATGAAAAAGCCTGAGGGCGGCATGGCGGCAATGGTGAAGTTGCCGCAATCGATCGATAACTTGTTTATCCGCATTGAGAACGAAGCTGGTCAATTGGTACGAACCTTTGATGTCGGCGCCAAATCTTCGGGCGATAACCGCGTTGAATGGGATGGAAAAGATCAGAGCGGTAATCCGTTGCCGGGTGGCAAATACAAAGTTAAAGCGTCTGGCTTGTTGGATGGAGAGAGCAAAGAATTTGAAGTCTCCACGTATGCGAACGTCAACAGCGTTTTGTTAGGCAAAGGCGATGGTAACGTACTACTCAATCTGGCTGGTTTTGATGCACCAGTTCGACTTGCTGAAGTACTTGAAGTAGGCAAAGCGTGATAGCGCTAGCTAGATAGGAGAATTACTTATGTCATATGTCTCTCTTAGTGGTTTATCCGCCGCGCAGATGGATTTAAATACCACCAGTAACAACATTGCGAACGCCAATACTTTTGGTTTTAAAGAGTCGCGTGCCGAATTTGGTGATGTGTATTCCACCTCACTCTTTACTAACGCGAAGACGACACCAGGGCAAGGTGTGCAAGCGGCCAAAGTGGCTCAACAGTTCCACGAAGGTTCGAGCATCTACACCAATAACCCATTGGATCTGCGTATTGCGGGTACCGGTTTCTTCGCTGTCGCGAAAGATCGCCTAGTTCCACAGCAAAATGAGCTGACTCGTAACGGCGCATTCCACTTGGACAAAAATAGCTTCATGGTCACAGCGAATGATGAGTTCCTGCTTGGTTATGAAGTAAACCCTGATACGGGTGATGTTTTATCTTATGAGCCAAAGCCAATTAATATTCCGCCGCAGTTTGGTAAGCCGAAACAAACCGCGAATATTGACTTAGGGGCAAACTTGCCTGCTAACGGTGATCTCAAAGATCCAGCGCTATTTGATATCACAGATCCTGAAACTTATAACCGTACTACCTCATCGACCATTTATGATTCTATGGGGCAACCTTATAAGTTAACGACGTATTACTTGAAAGATATGAATCAAGCTAATACATGGCAGACCTACTACACCGTCACTGACAAAACCGGTGAAAAGCCGATTAACGTTGTCGGTGGTGATGCGGCAAGTCCAACAGGCCACGTGGGACATACCATGCGTTTTAACAACGATGGTACTCTGGCGAGCCTAAACAACGGTCAACCGATTGTGACTGAACCGCTTGGGGGGGGAGCAAACCCTATCGATTTGAACGGGGCGGATGTGAATCAAACGTTGTCATTCAAATTAGATACGGTAACTCAGTTTGCCGCACCTTTTGAGCTGACCAAATTTGATCAGGATGGCGCGACCACTGGCTTCCTAACCAAAGTTGACTTTGACGAAAATGGTAGCGTACTTGCTACTTACTCGAACGGCATTAACACCACACTAGGCCGTGTTGCGCTGGTGCGTGTTGCTAACGAGCAAGGGCTGGACAAAAAAGGCGGCACTCAGTGGGATGCCACTCAGTTTTCGGGGGCGAAAATCTGGGGTGAATCGAATAAAGGTTCTTTTGGTTCGGTCAGTAATGGCTCACTAGAGCAGTCGAACATCGATATGACGCAAGAGCTGGTGGATTTGATTTCCGCTCAGCGTAACTTCCAAGCCAACTCACGTGCTTTGGAAGTACACAACGGATTGCAACAAAACATCCTGCAAATTCGTTAATCCTCTTCAACCCCATTAAGCGGCGGCAATGCGGCTTAATGGGGTTGCCTCTTTGCCCCCTTGCCGCGGCAAATACGCTTATCTCCTTCAGATTTCTCATCTATCAGCTTGTTCCATAAGGAATAATTAAGTTGGCATGTTGCTTGCTTTAACTGCTTTAACTAACGATTTGGGAGCAGATTATGGACCGCGCATTGTTTCTTGCCATGAGTGGCGCAAAACAAAACATGCAAGCGATGCAGCTACGGGCAAACAACCTCGCTAACGTCAGCACGACAGGTTTTCGTGCCGATTTAGCGCAAGCGCGTTCAATGCAAGCTTACGGTGAAGGCCTCCCAACTCGCGTTTTCAGTATGACTGAGCGTCCTGGGCATAACTTTGCCCAAGGCAGTGTGATCACGACAGGTCGCGATCTCGACATCACCATTCAAGGTGATGGCTGGATTTCTGTGCTGGATAAAACCGGCAAAGAGGGGCTGACTCGTAACGGCAACCTACGTATCGATGAAACAGGCCTGCTGCTTAACGGCAATGGGCATCCGGTTCTCGGTGAAACAGGCGCACCGATAACCTTGCCTGTGCCACTAACCAAAGTCGAAATTGGCGGTGATGGCACTATTTCTGTTCGCCCACAAGGTGCACCTGCCGATGCGATGGAAGTCGTGGATCGAATCAAGCTGGTTCGACTCAATGATCAGTCACTGTTTAAAGACGTGAATGGTTTATTTCGCGCGACGGATCCTAATACGCAGTTTGAGGCCGATGCTGGCGTAAAAATTCTCACGGGTGCCCTTGAAGGAAGCAACGTGAATGCGATTGGTGAAATGACCAGTCTTATCGACTTGCAACGTCAGTTTGAAATGCAAGTCAAGATGATGAGCACGGCGGAAGAGATGGACAAAGCTTCCGATTCACTGCTTCGCACGAGCTAATTTAAGGTAGGAGTTAGGTATGCAACCAGCACTATGGGTCAGTAAGACCGGCTTAGATGCCCAACAAACCAACATTGCAACGATTTCCAACAACCTTGCCAACGCCTCCACCATTGGCTTTAAAAAAGGGCGTGCGGTGTTTGAAGATCTGTTTTACCAAAACATTAACCAGCCGGGGGCACAATCCTCGCAAAACACTCGTTTGCCGAGTGGTTTGATGCTAGGGGCAGGCTCTAAGGTGGTGGCAACCCAAAAGGTACACACTCATGGTAACGCACAAACCACCTCCAACAGCTTGGACATGATGATTGAAGGCGACGGTTTTTTCCAAATTCTGATGCCGGATGGCAACATTGCCTATAGCCGTAATGGTCAGTTCACTCTGGATGATGAAGGCGCGATTGTGACCTCAGGCTCGGGCTATCGCTTACAGCCAGAGATCATCATTCCCGAAGATGCTATCTCCATCACGATTGGTAATGATGGTGAAGTATCGGTTCGTGTCCGTGGTCAGCAAGATAACCAAGTGCTCGGTCAGATCACTACGGTTGACTTTATTAACCCCGGCGGCTTAGAGCCCATTGGGCAAAACCTTTATCTACCAACGGGAGCCAGTGGTGAGCCACAAGAAGGAGTTCCAGGTTTGGATGGTTTGGGGGATGTGCGTCAATCCATGCTCGAAACCTCAAACGTGAATGTAACGGAAGAATTGGTCAACATGATTGAAGCGCAGCGCGTGTATGAAATGAACTCTAAAGTCATTTCTGCCGTCGATAAGATGATGAGCTTCGTTAACCAACAACTGTAATTACTAACTAAGAGATGGCCGAGATGAAACGTCTACTTGCTTCTAGCTTATTGATTCTGCTCTCTGGTTGTAGCTTGATGCAGCCACCAATTGAAACGGCTGAAACCATTCAAGGCACCACGACGGTAGATGCGGTTGAAGGTGACAAATCTGAGAGTAACTCAGGTTTAACCGATGCATTGCGTAACCGTACCGATCCGGTTGCGGGCGATCCTGCATGGGCACCGATCCATCCGAAAGCTAAGCCTGAGCACTATGCGGCGGAAACAGGCTCGCTGTTTAATTTGGCGAGCGGTAACAGCTTGTATGACGACTCAAAACCGCGCGGTGTCGGTGACATTATTACCGTGACCTTAAATGAGAGTACCAAAGCCGCCAAAAGTGCCGATGCGGATTTGAATAAGAAAAATGATGCCTCAATGGATCCGCTGGCGGTCGGTGGCAAAGATTTGACCATCGGGGATTACAATTTCTCTTACGCGCTGAAAAACGACAATAAGTTTTCAGGGAGCGCGGCGGCTAACCAAAGTAACAGCATGTCAGGCTCGATTACGGTGGAAGTGATTGAAGTGCTAGCGAACGGTAACTTAGTGATCCGAGGGGAAAAATGGCTCACTCTGAATACGGGAGATGAGTACATTCGTTTGAGTGGCACCATTCGTCCGGATGATATCGACTTCGACAATACGATTGCTTCTAACCGTATTTCCAATGCGCGAATTCAATATTCTGGCACAGGAACCAACCAAGATATGCAAGAACCTGGATTCTTGGCACGATTTTTTAATGTCTCTTTGTAAGTCGAGCCGCTGGGTTAGTTTATTGACAGCATAGTGAACGGTGAGGCCTTTTGGCCTCATCGTTGTTTTAGAGAGTAAGGTACATCCGCCATGAGAAAATTCACGATTTTATTGATGTTGCTGCTGGCTTCCAGTGCGCAAGCTGCACGGATCAAAGATGTCGCGCAGGTTGCGGGAGTTCGTAACAACCAACTGGTCGGATACGGCTTGGTCACCGGTTTGCCGGGGACTGGTGAATCCACACCTTTTACCGATCAAAGCTTTAACGCCATGCTGCAAAACTTCGGCATTCAATTGCCTCCCGGCACCAAGCCAAAAACTAAAAACGTTGCCGCCGTGATCGTCACTGCCGATCTGCCCGCGTTTTCTAAGCAAGGTCAAACCATCGATGTCACTGTTTCTTCGATTGGTTCGGCAAAAAGTTTACGTGGCGGCACCTTGATGCAAACCTTCATGAAAGGTTTGGATGGACAAGTTTACGCGGTGGCACAAGGTAACTTAGTGGTGAGTGGTTTCAGTGCGACGGGGGCCGATGGTTCAAAAATTGTCGGCAACAACCCAACTGTGGGGATGATTTCCAGTGGCGCGATTGTTGAGCGTGAAGTCCCCAACCCATTTGGTCGTGGCGATTACATTACCTTTAACCTGTTTGAATCCGATTTCACAACCGCGCAGCGTTTAGCCGATGCTGTGAACCAGTTCTTAGGGCCTCAAATGGCTTCGGCGGTGGATGCGGCCTCAATCAAAGTACGTGCTCCGCGCGATCTCAGCCAGCGTGTTGCCTTCCTCTCTGCGATTGAGAACCTTGAATTCAATCCAGCAGACAGTGCGGCAAAAATTATTGTTAACTCACGCACCGGCACTATCGTTGTTGGGCAGAATGTGCGCCTCAAACCAGCCGCGGTTACTCACGGTGGGATGACGGTAGCGATTAAAGAGAATCTTAATGTCAGCCAGCCTAATGCACTAGGTGGTGGGCAAACGGTTGTCACTCCGGATTCCAGTATCGAAGTGACAGAGAAACAGGGCAAAATGTTTAAGTTAGAGCCGGGTGTCACTCTGGATGATCTGGTCCGTGCTGTCAACGAGGTGGGTGCAGCCCCTTCTGATTTAATGGCGATTTTGCAAGCGCTGAAACAAGCGGGCGCGATTGAAGGCCAACTGATCATTATTTAAGGAGCCAGCCATGATTAATAATCCCAATGACATTGGCTTTATCCAAGATATTGCAGGTCTAGATAAATTGCGCCAAAAGGCAATTAATGGCGATGAAGGTTCAGAACAATCTGCTCTGACGGCGGCAGCCCGCCAGTTTGAGTCGATCTTTACCTCGATGATGCTCAAGTCAATGCGTGATGCGAACAGCGATTTTAAATCAGACATGTTCGGGAGTCAGACTGAAGATACCTACCGACAAATGCTCGATGAGCAGATGGCGAGTGAATTTAGTTCCTCTGGTTCTCTGGGATTGGCCGATATGATTGTTGCCCAACTTTCAACCGGACAAACTCCGGCAGACAAAAAAGGCGATGATGGTTTCCAAGAAGCCATGCGCCGTGTGGAACATGCCCGTAAAACGGCCAGTGAGCGCAGTAATGAAGACTTGGTGGCGGCGGTGTATCCGCTGCGTAAAACACAAGCGGTTCAATCGACACAGTTTGATTCTCGTCAGTCGTTTGTCTCCAAACTCAAACCTTATGCGGATAAAGCGGCGCGTATGCTCGGGGTCGATTCTTCCTTGTTGATTGCTCAAGCAGCACTAGAAACAGGCTGGGGGCAAAAAATGGTGAAAAATGCCCGCGGTAACAGCAATAACCTCTTTAATATCAAAGCGGATCGCAGCTGGCAGGGTGATAAAGTCGCGACCCAAACTTTGGAATATCACAACAATGTTCCGGTGGTGGAGAAAGCCGCGTTTCGCTCTTATGCGAGCTTTGATGACAGCTTTAACGACTATGTTCGCTTCTTGGAAAACAACCCACGTTATACCAATGCGTTGGATCATGGAGGGAACAGTGAACGCTTTATCCACGGTATCCACCGTGCCGGATACGCGACAGACCCGCAATACGCCGACAAGGTGCTGCGCGTAAAAGCGCAAATCGATCAAATGAACCTGCTATAAATCGCCCGCCGGAATATTTCCGGCGGCACTCTTTCGCACTCGCTATTTTCCAACTTACTAATCCTAACTTGCTATTTTTATTAGAGTAAATTGAGATTAATTAATCTGGCATGCATATTGCTAATACTGTTTAGATTCAGTGAATTTTACTGATTAATATCGGTTTTCGGGGGCAGTATGGCGTCTGATCTTCTGAATGTGGGTACGCAAAGCGTACTGACGGCTCAGAGACAACTCAATACCACAGGTCATAACATTTCCAATGTTAATACAGAGGGTTACAGCCGTCAGTCTGTGATCCAAGGGACCAATGCGCCTCGCCAATACGGCGGTGAAACCTATGGTATGGGTGTGCATGTGGAAAATGTTCGCCGCTCGTGGGATCAATTTGCCGTTAAAGAGCTGAATATTGCCTCTACCGATTTTGCCTTTAAGCGGGATACCGAAGAAAACCTCGATATGCTGTCTAAGCTGCTTTCCTCTGTGGCTTCGAAGAAAATTCCTGAGAACCTCAATGAGTGGTTTGATTCAGTAAAAAGTTTGGCCGATTCGCCCAATGATCTGGGTGCCCGTAAAGTGGTGCTCGAAAAAGCCAAGCTCATTTCACAAAACCTGAATGACTTCCATGAGACGGTTCGTTTACAAAAAGACATTACCAATAAAGGCTTAGCCCTTGGCGTAGAACGCATCAACCAACTGGCGTTGGAAATTCGTGATTTGCAGCGTTTGATGATGCGTGTACCTGGACCGCATAACGACCTGATGGACAAGCATGAAAAGCTGGTGTCCGAATTGTCGCAATACACCAAAGTTACGGTCACGCAAAGAAAACATGGTGAAGGCTTCAACATTCATATCGGCAACGGCCACACTTTGGTTTCCGGTACTGAAGCCAGCCAGCTGAAAGTGATTGATGGTTTTCCTGATACCCAGCAACACCGTTTAGCCATGGTGGAAGGCAAGGCGCTCAAAGCCATCTCCGCACGTGATATTGGCGGCAAGATGGAAGCCATTTTGGATATGCGTGATGAGCACATTCCATACCTGATGGATGAAGTCGGTCGTCTCGCGGTCTCCTTTTCTCATGAAGTGAATACCTTGCAAGCCCAAGGCTTAGACCTGCGCGGCAAGGTAGGCAGTGCTCTGTTTACCGATGTTAACTTGGATGTTCTGGCCCGTTCGCGTGTGGTAACCAACAGTAATTCTAAAGCCGATATGGCGGTATTTATTGAAGATGTCAGCCAACTCAAAGGTGGCGAGTACTCCATGCAGTACAACGGCAGTGAATTTGTGGTGACTTTGCCTTCAGGCCAACAAACCGTGTTGCCAGTGGTCAAAGGCAATGTGTATGTCGATGGCTTACGCGTGGAAGTGCGCAATCCGCCACAAGTCGGGGAGCGAATTTTGGTGCGCCCAACTCGTAACGGTGCGGCAGATATACGTTTAGCGACAGAAGATGCGACAAAAATTGCCGCACAGAGCTTTGAAGCGTCGACCACCTTTGCTCAAGGCAAAGCGAAATTTAAGATTTTGCAAGCGGGGGATGTTCGCGAATTTGAAGTGATTGTTTCGCCAACCGGCGATCAATTCGCGGTGACCGATACCAAAGGCAATATTTTACTTCAGCCTCAGCCTTATCCGCCGACTGGGCCTGTGACCGTATTGGGCACCACCTTTGAGCTGACGGAAGGCGCTTTGCCTAATGACAAATTCACGGCAAACCTTGTCCCTTCAGAAGGGGACAACGGCAACCTACGTAAAATGATCAACATTCAAACCGCCAAACGGATGAATGATAACGAGTCCACCATCATCGATCTTTACCACAACCTCAACACGGATGTGGGGCTAAAAATGGCCACCATGACGCGTTTGACCGATGTGGCAAGACTGGAGAAAGAGGCGGCGCAATCGCGCATCGCTTCGATTTCCGGCGTGAACCTCGATGAAGAAGCCGCCAACATGATGAAGTTCCAGCAAGCGTATATGGCTTCCTCACGCATCATTCAGGCATCGAACGATACTTTCAACACCATTTTGGCGTTGCGATAGGGAGATGGGTAAATGTTAAACCGAATCTCTAGCTTCCATAACTACCAAGCGGTTCAGAACGACATCCGTCGTCAGGAATCGAAAGTGTTTAATAACCAAGCGCAATTGGCGTCTGGTAAAAAGCTGTTGTCAGCGAGTGATAACCCGCTGGCGACGCACTACATCCAAAACGTTGGGCAACAAGAAGAGCAACTGCGTCAGTACTTAGATGCGATAGTGTTAGTGCGCAACCGCCTTGAGCATCAAGAAGTCATCATTTCCAATACCGAAGAGTTTTCTGACTCCGCAAAGCGCACTGTGATGGAGATGATCAACGGTTCATTGTCACCAGAAGATCGGGTGGCGCGTGCGCGCGTGTTGCAAGAAATGGCCAATAACTTTATTAACCTCGCCAACGTACAAGATGAATCCGGCAACTATATTTTTGCCGGTACCAAACCCAAAAATCAGCCCTTCTTTCGTGATAACCAAGGCAATGTGACCTACGCGGGGGATGATTATCAGCGCAAAATGAAGATCTCCAACAGCTTGGAAATACCATTTAATAATCCAGGCAGCAAAGTGTTTATGGAGATCCCGAATCCTTTTGGCAGCTATGAGCCCAACTATGCGCTGCAAGAGGGTTCCGAGCTGCTCTTAGAGCGGGCAGTTAACCTCAATCCCGATGATACTTCGTCCTATCGCGTAACCTTTGTCGATATGCCTGAAGGCAAAAATGGCTATCAGTTAGAGCGTAACGGCAGCGTAGTGCAAGCGGGAGAGTTTGATGCGAAAACCGGCATCCAGTTTGAAGAGCTGAACATCCAGCTAAAAGGGCAAATCAGCAAAGGGGATGCGATTGAGCTGACGCCTCGCACCACGTTTAGCGTGTTTGATACTTTCCGTGATGCGATTCGCTACGCCGAAGGTTCGGTATCGGATGCTTCGAATACGGCCAAACTGCATCAGTTAGTTGAAGAATTTCATACCGCCTTTATCCATCTCAACAAAACCAGAACGGATATTGGTGCTCGCTTGAGTACGCTCGATATTCAGGAAGAGCAGCACGAAGATTTCAAAATCAGCCTCGCGAAATCCAAAAGTACCTTTGAGGATCTGGATTACGCAGAAGCCGTGATTGATTTCAACGAGAACTCGCGTGCCCTTGAGGCATCGCAGAAAGCATTTGGTAAAACCAAAGATCTCACCCTTTTTAACTACATCTAGCCTTCAATGCCATATGTGCTTAAGCCATATGAGCGAAGTGAGTTGAGTGAAAAAGTGGCGCGGAAGTTGCTAATACAACATTAAGCCTTGGTGAAAAGTTGTACAGGGTAACCAAAGCGGCAAGTAAGCGGCAAAATTGATTGCCGCCAACAAGAATCGGCAACTCTGAGTGGCTGATTGAATTAGATAGACAATGTAACTCATTGAAAATAAGTGATGTATAGCAGTGGGTGCCAAAGAAAATAAAGTTGGCACGCTAATTGAATAAAGTACATCAGAGTTGTTGTAACCGGTTTTTAAATCTGCCTTTGGGCCGATTTGGCAAGTTATTCACGGTCAGTGCTTCCAAAAGAGACCAAAGCTGACCGCTTCGCAAATGAGCTTGCGAACTCGATAGGAGAGCAAACTATGACCATTAACGTAAATACCAACGTGTCGGCGATGACCGCACAACGTTATCTGACTAAGGCGACGGGAGATCTTAACACCTCCATGGAACGCCTCTCATCAGGTAATCGCATTAACAGTGCAAAAGATGACGCGGCAGGCCTGCAGATTTCAAACCGTTTAACGGCGCAATCTCGTGGTTTGGATGTGGCAATGCGTAACGCCAACGATGGTATTTCGATTGCTCAAACCGCTGAAGGTGCGATGAATGAATCCACCAGTATTTTGCAGCGTATGCGTGACCTCGCCTTACAATCGGCGAACGGCACCAACTCTGATTCAGAGCGCCAAGCTTTGGATGAAGAGTCAAGAGCACTGCAAGACGAATTAAACCGTATCGCAGAAACCACCTCATTTGGTGGCCGTAAGCTGCTGAACGGCTCATTTGGTGAAGCCTCGTTCCAAATCGGTTCTAGCTCGGGTGAAGCGATCATCATGGGACTGACCAGCGTACGTGCGGACGATTTCCGCATGGGTGGCCAATCTTTTGTCTCAGAACAAGCGAAAACCAAAGAGTGGGGCGTACCACCTACCGCTCGTGACCTGAAGTTTGAATTCACCAAGAAAGATGGTGAGGCCGTGGTGCTCGACATCATGGCCAAAGATGGTGATGACATTGAAGAGTTGGCCACTTACATCAACGGTCAAACGGATCTGTTCAAAGCTTCCGTTGACGAAGAAGGCAAACTGCAGATTTTTGTTGCTGAGCCGAATGTTCAAGGTAACTTCAATATTTCCGGTGGATTGGCAACCGAGCTTGGCCTCAATGGTGGTCCAGGTGTGAAAACCACAGTACAAGACATTGATATTACCAGTGTTGGTGGTTCACAGAATGCCGTGGGTATTATCGATGCCGCATTAAAATACGTGGATTCGCAACGAGCAGACCTCGGTGCGAAACAGAACCGGCTCAGTCACAGCATCAGTAACCTGTCGAACATTCAGGAGAACGTGGAAGCGTCGAAAAGTCGGATTAAAGATACGGATTTTGCGAAGGAAACAACGCAACTTACCAAATCTCAGATTCTGCAACAGGCAGGGACTTCAATTCTTGCCCAAGCGAAACAGTTGCCAAACTCTGCAATCTCGTTATTGCAGTAGTTCCCGGTACCTTCATTAATGAGCTCAGACGTGGGTATGTAATGAAGGGACTTTGGCAAAGTATGGTTATGGAATGTTAGGCGAGCTCTCTCACTCAAAACTGCTCATCTAGCCCAACATAATCATGCGCCCTTAACGGTTAGCCGAAATGTGTTCATTTCTCTTGATCTCCACATTGGCGATGGCTACCACCCAATAGCCCCAGTTCTCTCAAAGGAAAAGGGGCTTTTCTTTTTTCTGCGTTTCACCATCACTGAGCCTCCTCCAACGCCCTTGTCGCCTAAAGCATGCACCATGCTTGCAAAGCTTCATTCACTCAAGTTGCTCTCTTTATTTAAGCTGATGATATTCACTCATGTGCTCCACTCGCGACGCCAAAGCATTTTGACTTTTAAGCGTAAGCCTTTGATACAACAATGAAGCCTGAAAAATCCCCGGCTGCTGTGGGTAAAACTTGAGCCTAACCGCCAGATATTTTTGTGATTTGTGCGAGAACTCTCAAGGTTCACTCATTTCAGAGTATTTATAGCGAAAACCCATCTTTTTACTAAAGGATTCATTCAGCGAGTCGCTAATAGAAGTAACTTTGAGAGAACTGCTTGGTTTTCCGAGACGTCGGAGACCGTTTGTGAGTTCCGCTACGTCGGAAAATCAATAGGAGATACCACTATGGCGGTGAATGTAAACACCAATGTGTCAGCAATGACAGCACAACGGTACTTGACGAGTGCAACTAACGCACAACAATCGTCAATGGAACGTCTATCTTCAGGATACAAAATTAACAGCGCAAAAGACGATGCGGCCGGTCTGCAAATCTCTAACCGCTTGAACGTGCAAAGCCGAGGTTTAGGTGTCGCCGTTCGTAACGCCAACGATGGTATTTCGATGGCGCAAACAGCGGAAGGGGCAATGAAAGAGACCACTAACATCCTGCAACGTATGCGTGATCTCTCCTTGCAATCAGCTAACGGTTCAAACTCAAAAGCTGACCGTGTTGCGATTCAAGAAGAAATTACCGCGTTGAATGATGAGCTTAATCGTGTGGCCGAAACCACCTCTTTCGGTGGTAATAAGCTGCTCAACGGTACATTCGCGACCAAGTCATTCCAGATTGGTGCGGATAACGGTGAAGCGGTGATGCTTAACATCAAAGACATGCGCAGTGATAACACTTTGATGGGGGGTAAAACCTATCAAGCGGCTAACGGCAAAGACAAAAGTTGGGGCGTGGAAACGGGTAAAACCGATCTGACCATCACTCTGAAAGACAAACGCGAAGGCGATGTCACCATTTCAATCAACGCGAAAGAAGGGGATGATATCGAAGAGCTGGCGACTTACATCAACGGTCAAACCGATATGATTAAAGCATCGGTGGATGAAGAAGGTAAGTTACAGTTATTCACCGATAACAACCGAATCGATGGTGCAGCGACTTTTGGCGGCTCACTCGCGAGTGAGTTAGGCATCGGTGCTGCAAAAGATGTCACCGTCGATACTCTGGATGTGACCTCTGTAGGTGGTGCGCAAGAGAGTGTGGCGATTGTCGATGCTGCCTTGAAATATGTGGATAGCCATCGTGCTGAACTCGGTGCATTCCAAAACCGATTCAACCACGCTATCAACAACTTAGATAACATTAACGAAAACGTGAATGCGTCTAAGAGCCGGATCAAAGATACAGACTTTGCCAAAGAAACGACTGCACTGACCAAGGCGCAGATCCTTTCTCAAGCATCAAGTTCTGTTCTCGCACAAGCCAAGCAGGCACCCAACTCAGCACTGGCTCTTCTAGGCTAGTTCGAGTTGATAGGAAAAAACCCAGCTGCAGCTGGGTTTTTTATTGCCTGTAATTTGTTGGTTTTGTGTGGCTGAGAAACGTAACAGGGATGAACGTAAAAGAGAGAACATCAGCGGCCATCACGCAAAAGAGCGTATAAATGGTTAGCTAATGGTGGCGTTGTGTCTTATCTAAAGGAGCTTAGCTTCCGCCGGAAAGCGGCTTAAGTTATGGACGCGATAGCGCGATCAATAAAGTGCAGATAAAACAAAACCTAGCCGAAGCTAGGTTTGTTTGTATGGTGCGGAAGAAGAGACTTGAACTCTTACGCCTCGCGGCGCCAGAACCTAAATCTGGTGCGTCTACCAATTTCGCCACTTCCGCAAATTGTGTTGATAATTTGATTACTCAAATCATCAATATAATGGCAGGTCTGCCAGGATTCGAACCTGGGTATGACGGGATCAAAACCCGTTGCCTTACCGCTTGGCGACAGACCTGCAGTATTCTGCACAACGATCGTCGTTGCTTTCAATAATGGTGCGGAAGAAGAGACTTGAACTCTTACGCCTCGCGGCGCCAGAACCTAAATCTGGTGCGTCTACCAATTTCGCCACTTCCGCACAAATTGTGTTGATAACTTGATTGCTCAAGCCATCGAAATAATGGCAGGTCTGCCAGGATTCGAACCTGGGTATGACGGGATCAAAACCCGTTGCCTTACCGCTTGGCGACAGACCTACAGAATTCGATACATTTGGTGCGGAAGGAGGGACTTGAACCCTCACGTCCGAAGGACACTAACACCTGAAGCTAGCGCGTCTACCAATTCCGCCACCACCGCGTTAAATGCATCAAATTGTAATTGGTGGCTACGACGGGATTCGAACCTGTGACCCCATCATTATGAGTGATGTGCTCTAACCAACTGAGCTACGTAGCCACTCTAAATCTTTTCAGATTTAATATGGTGCGGAAGAAGAGACTTGAACTCTTACGCCTCTCGGCGCCAGAACCTAAATCTGGTGCGTCTACCAATTTCGCCACTTCCGCAAATTGTGTTGATAACCTGATTGCTCAAATCATCTAAATAATGGCAGGTCTACATGGATTCGAACCATGGGATGACGGGATCAAAACCCGTTGCCTTACCGCTTGGCGATAGACCTGCAGTGATGATTTATATCATCAAATATGGTGCGGAAGAAGAGACTTGAACTCTTACGCCTCGCGGCGCCAGAACCTAAATCTGGTGCGTCTACCAATTTCGCCACTTCCGCAAATTGTGTTGATAACTTGATTGCTCAAATCATCGAAATAATGGCAGGTCTGCCAGGATTCGAACCTGGGTATGACGGGATCAAAACCCGTTGCCTTACCGCTTGGCGACAGACCTACAGAATTCGATACATTTGGTGCGGAAGGAGGGACTTGAACCCTCACGTCCGAAGGACACTAACACCTGAAGCTAGCGCGTCTACCAATTCCGCCACCACCGCGTTAAATGCATCAAATTGTAATATGGTGGCTACGACGGGATTTGAACCTGTGACCCCATCATTATGAGTGATGTGCTCTAACCAACTGAGCTACGTAGCCATCTTTTCGAGCGAGAGACTATAATACAATCTCGCCCTGACTTCCAATGGTTTTTGCCGTCTTGAAAGCCATAAGAAAATGGCAGGTCTACATGGATTCGAACCATGGGATGACGGGATCAAAACCCGTTGCCTTACCGCTTGGCGATAGACCTGCAGTGATGATTGATTTCATCAAAATATGGTGCGGAAGAAGAGACTTGAACTCTTACACCTTGCGGCGCCAGAACCTAAATCTGGTGCGTCTACCAATTTCGCCACTTCCGCAAATTTGTTATAACCCGATGCATTTGGTGCGGAAGGAGGGACTTGAACCCTCACGTCCGAAGGACACTAACACCTGAAGCTAGCGCGTCTACCAATTCCGCCACCACCGCGTGTCAAAAGCATCAAATTGTCAAAATTTGGTGGCTACGACGGGATTCGAACCTGTGACCCCATCATTATGAGTGATGTGCTCTAACCAACTGAGCTACGTAGCCAAATTTTATTTTCTTAACGAGAAGGCGATGCCTTATCGCTGAGAACGGAGCGCATTATGCGGATATGGGTTAGGAGCGTCAACAGTTTTTTTGAATAAATTCTTTGAAACCAACCGTTCGGGTTTTTTTTAAACAAAGAGGCGTGTTTATGATCAAAAACCATCACCAAAACAACAAATTCATTACGCTTGGAGAGTCATAAAGATCATTTTTTAGAGGCTTATAAATGGCAAAAGCCAACACTTTGGTTGGCTTTTGGTTCGCAGTAAAGCGAGATTTAAACGTTGAAGCGGAAGTGGATCACATCGCCATCTTTTACGATGTACTCTTTACCTTCCAAACGCCATTTACCGGCCTCTTTGGCACCTGACTCGCCATTGAATTGGATGTAGTCATTGTAACCGATCACTTCAGCTCGAATAAAACCACGCTCGAAGTCAGTGTGGATCTTACCTGCTGCTTGTGGCGCGGTTGCACCGATAGGAATGGTCCATGCACGCACTTCTTTCACGCCTGCGGTGAAGTAGGTTTGCAGGTTGAGAAGATCATAACCAGAGCGGATCACGCGGTTTAGGCCTGGTTCTTCAATGCCGAGATCGGCCAAGAATTCGTCGCGTTCTTCTTCTTCAAGTTCAGAGAGTTCCGCCTCGATCGCTGCACAAACCGCTACCACAGAAGCATTTTCTTGTGCTGCAAACTGAACAACGGCATCCAGATATGGATTGTTCTCAAAACCATCTTCATTCACGTTAGCAATGTACATGGTGGGTTTGAGCGTCAGTAGGTTTAAGTAACCGACTGCCAAGAGTTCTTCTTTAGTTAGCTTAACAGAACGAGCTGATTGACCTTCGCTTAATACTGGTTGCAGTTTTTCCAGTACGGCCAGCTCAAATTTGGCTTCTTTATCGCCACCTTTAGCGCGTTTGCTTTGACGCAGAATCGCGCGCTCGCAACTGTCTAAGTCAGCCAGCGCTAATTCAAGGTTGATGATTTCGATGTCTTCCAGCGGTGACACTTTACCCGCCACGTGGATGATGTTTTCGTTTTCAAAGCAACGTACAACATGACCAATTGCATCGGTTTCACGGATGTTAGCTAGGAATTTGTTACCTAAACCTTCTCCTTTTGATGCGCCCGCCACTAGACCTGCAATGTCCACAAACTCCATCGTCGTTGGCAGAATGCGTTCAGGTTTGACAATCGCGGCTAAGGCATCCAGACGTGGATCTGGTACAGGAACAACGCCTGTGTTTGGTTCGATAGTACAAAACGGGAAGTTAGCTGCTTCGATGCCCGCTTTGGTCAGCGCATTAAAAAGAGTTGATTTACCTACGTTTGGCAAACCGACGATGCCACATTTAAAACCCATGACTGTAACCTTATTCAGCTTTGAAAGTGTGTAAACGATTTTGTGCTTTGGTGAGGCCATCCTTGAGTAGGATCTCAAGGCAGCGAACAGCTTCGTCCACTGTGGCGTCAAGGCACTCTTGCTCTTTAGCAGGCGCTTTGCCGAGCACATAACCGGCTACTTTATCTTTGTGTCCCGGATGGCCGATGCCAAGCCGTAGACGATAGAATTCTTTGTTGTTGCCTAATTTGCTTATGGTGTCTTTGAGCCCATTATGCCCGCCATGTCCGCCACCTTGCTTAAATTTTGCCACACCGGGTGGTAAGTCTAGCTCATCGTGGGCAACCATGATCTCTTCTGGCTTGATCTGATAGAAATTGGCCAATGCAGCAATCGCTTTGCCGGAGAGATTCATAAAAGTGGTGGGGATTAACACGCGTAACTCTTGGCTGTTAATCAGCAAACGTCCGGTCAGACCAAAAAACTTCGGCTCATTTTTGAGCGTGACGTTATGGATACGGGCTAACTCTTCGACAACCCAAGCACCTGCATTATGGCGTGTTTTAGCGTATTCCGGCCCAGGATTGGCCAGTCCGACAAGGAGTTTGATTGGTTGACTCAAGGCGAATATCTCTTCGGAAACTCAAAAGCGCGGTATGATAGCACACATCCGCCGCGAGGTGCGAGTCACACAAAAGGCAATAAAAAAGCGCTTCATCGGAGATGAAACGCTTTCGTATCATCGATTCCCGAGCTTACCTGACAGGCAGATAGACTGGGTTACTCAATGATTAGTTAAACATCGCAGAGATGGACTCTTCGTTGCTGATACGACGAATCGCTTCAGCCAGCATGCTTGATAGAGTCAATTGAGTCACTTTTCCTGTCGCCGCCATCTCTTTTGATAGGGTGATAGAGTCAGTCACAATCACTTGATCCAACACAGAGTTTTTGATGTTTTTCGCTGCATTGCCTGAGAATACCGCGTGAGTGGCGTAAGCAAATACGCGTTTCGCACCACGCTCTTTCAGCGCTTCCGCGGCTTTACACAGCGTGCCACCGGTGTCGATCATGTCATCGACAATCACACAGTCACGGCCTTCAACATCACCGATCAGGTTCATGACTTCTGAAACGTTCGCGCGTGGACGACGCTTATCTACGATCGCGATATCGATGTCACCCAGTGCTTTCGCGGTTGCGCGAGCACGCACCACACCACCAAGGTCTGGCGATACGACAACAGGATCTTCCAAGTTACGTGCTTTCATATCTTCCAGCAGAACAGGAGTACCGAAAATGTTGTCTACTGGAACATCGAAGAAGCCTTGGATCTGCTCTGCGTGGAGGTCGATAGTCAGAACGCGGTCAACACCAACGTTAGAAAGGAAGTCTGCAACAACTTTTGCAGTGATAGGTACACGAGCCGAACGCACACGGCGGTCTTGGCGGGCATAGCCGAAGTAAGGGATAACTGCCGTAATACGGCCTGCAGAAGCACGGCGCATTGCGTCAATCATTACCACCAGTTCCATCAGGTTGTCATTGGTTGGGGCACAGGTGGATTGAATGATAAATACATCGCTACCACGCACATTTTCGTTGATTTGTACTGCTACTTCACCATCAGAGAAACGAGAAACAGTAGCATCACCAAGGGAAATGTACAGGCGATCTGCAATACGTTGGGCTAGTTCGGGTATTGCGTTACCAGCAAATAGCTTCATATCAGGCACGGTGGAAACCTCAGGGTTGCGTCCAGTTTTTTAGTAAGGTCGGATTTTAGCTGATTGGTAGTCAGCCAACGTCTTTCTGAGCGGTGAAACATTGCGCCCTTGGGCGACAAACGCTAAGACGTTGTCAGATAATTGAGCAAAGACGGCCTGTGCATCTTTCCTGCTCGAAAACTCAGCAAAAACGCAAGATCCCGTCCCGGTCAATCTTGACGGCGCGTATTGTAGCAGCCATGAAAGTTGCTTATCAACCTCGGGGTACAGTGATCGGACAATTTTTTTCGCAATCGTTTTCGTAGGGGGTGGCAAGAAGGCTTGCCAGATCACGCTTTGGCGTGTTTCTCACCAGTTGTGGGTGAGTGAAAATATCTTTTGTCGCGATGCTGACCGCAGGACGAATCACGAGATACCATTTTTCCTCTGGCTCTACTGCGGATAATTCTTCGCCAACTCCTTCAGCAAAAGCCGCAAAACCACGAGTAAAGACAGGGACATCCGCTCCGAGTGCCAGCCCAATCTCAGCCAATTGATCATCGCTAAGTCCAGTCTGCCACAAGTAATTGAGTGCGACTAAGGTGGTGGCCGCATTGGATGATCCGCCACCAATTCCGCCGCCCATAGGCAACACCTTGTGCAGTTTAATGTCTGCGCCGAGTGGCGATTGAGCCGCATTTTTGAGTGCCATCGCGGCTTTGTAAATCAGGTTATCTTCTAACGCGACATCGGCCAGAGCAGGAGAGAGGGAGATGTTGCCGCTGTGGTTGGCGGTAATGATTAACTCATCACCGTGATCGAGAAACTGAAACAAGGTCTGCAGATCGTGATAGCCGTTAGCTCGACGACCTGTGATGTAAAGGAACAGGTTGAGTTTGGCCGGTGAAGGCCACACGGTTGTGCCGTGGATCATGGGAGCAGCGTCCATTGTGAGATCACCAGTTGAATCGAGGTTTTATTTTGCTGGAGTTTAAGTTTATCAGGCAGCGGAATGGGCTGATGTTGCCACTCAATCGCTTGGTAACGTTGGTATTCCACGTGCCATTCCGCCGTTGAGGCGAGTTTGGTGAGAGTGGCAAGGGTGTTTTGTTCATTCAACTCGTAATGGGTTGCTTGGGTCGGCAAGCCTAAAATCCAATCTTCAAGCTGTTCAACGGGAATATCTAACCCTGTTAAATTGCGGATCAGGCTTTGTGCATCTTGGTCGCGGTAGATTTGATCATCATAAGTTTCGACCCGCGCACCTTGTTCATCGACCTGTAAGTTCAGCACGGTTTGACCAAGAAAATTGCTTAAACGCAGTGAGAGTTTTTGTGGGCTTTTTTGCCATTGAAAGTTGAACGATTGTCGCTGATCGGGCGCGATATAGCCGAGTTTTCCGGTTAATTGATAATGTTGAATTTGTTCTAGAGTGACTTGGTGTGATTGCCATTGAACATTGACGGGTTGTAGCGGCGCGGTGGCACAACCTGCCAAAAGCAACAGACTCGCCAATCCTGGCAATAGGCGACGTACGAGAGCATTCATAGTGCGTTTTTTTATCCAAAGCGAGAGCGAAAACGGGCTAACTATATCATTGATCTCACGAACTCAGGAAAACAAATCCGGTCTGCCCTTTCAATCAAAGAGGGCATCAAGTAAAATTCCGCCTCTAGTCCACCACACATATCTGAGAATCCTCTATAGATGTCTTTGCTTGCCATTGGAATCAATCACAATACGGCGTCGGTAGAATTGCGGGAAAAAGTGGCGTTCGGTCCAGAGAAGCTCTCTTTGGCGCTGAATCAGCTTTCCACCAGTTCACACGTTAAAGGAGGCGTGATCCTCTCAACGTGTAACCGCACCGAAATTTATTGTGATGTGAAATCAGCAAGTAAAAACAAAGTCATCGAATGGTTGTCCCAGTTTCACCAAGTCAGTTTGGATGAATTAAAACCCAGCCTGTATGTCCATGAAGAGCAAGCCGCCATTCGTCATTTGATGCGTGTCGCCTGCGGTTTGGACTCCTTAGTGTTGGGCGAACCGCAGATATTAGGACAAGTTAAGCAAGCTTACGCAGAGGCGAGAGAGAATCACGCCGTCAATCCGGCGACGGAAAAGCTGTTTCAAAAGGCTTTTTCGGTCGCGAAACGGGTAAGAACAGAAACCGAAATCGGCGGCAGCGCGGTTTCGGTGGCTTATGCTGCTTGCACATTAGCAAAACACATTTTTGAATCGCTGGCCGACGCCACTGTACTCTTGGTTGGGGCCGGCGAAACCATTGAACTGGTAGCAAAACATTTGGATGGACACCACTGTAAACGGATGATAGTGGCGAACCGCACGCGAGAGCGAGCTTTGAGCTTAGCGCAGCAGTTTGGCGCCGACGTCATCGCATTAAATGAGATCCCAGATTATTTAGCGCAAGCGGATATTGTGATCAGCTCGACCGCTAGCCCTTTGCCCATCATAGGTAAAGGCATGGTCGAAAGCGCGCTAAAGGCCCGTCGCCATCAGCCGATGTTGTTGGTGGATATTGCCGTGCCACGCGATATTGAGCCGCAGGTCGGTAAGCTTAATGATGCTTATCTCTATTCGGTCGATGACTTACAGTCGATTGTCGATAGCAATATCGAGCAGCGCAAAGTGGAAGCGATTCAGGCAGAAGCGATTGTCAGTGAGGAGAGCGCCACCTTCATGAGTTGGATGCGCTCACTGCAAGCGGTGGACAGTATTCGTGATTATCGTAAGCAAGCCAATGAAGCTCGTGAAGAGCTGCTCAATAAAAGTTTGCAAGCATTGGCAGCGGGTGGCGATCCTGAAAAGCTGCTCATAGAATTAAGCAACAAATTGACCAACAAACTAATTCACACCCCAACCCGAGCGCTACAAACTGCGGCGGAACAAGGGGAACCGGCTAAACTGGCCGTGATCAGACAAAGTTTAGGTCTTGACGATCTGAACTAAATCTCAACTTAGAGTTTAAAGAAGCAACTATGAAAGCGTCGATTTTAAGCAAGCTTGAATCCCTTGTTGAGCGCTACGAAGAGGTTCAGCACCTCCTTGGCGACCCAACAGTTATCGGTGATCAAAATAAATTCCGTGCTCTGTCCAAAGAGTATTCGCAACTGGAAGAGATCACTCAGTGTTTCCAAGCTTACCAACAAGCGAAGGAAGATCTGGTTGCTGCCGAAGAGATGGCACAAGAAGATGATGCAGAAATGCGTGAAATGGCGCAGGATGAGATCAAAGCGGCGAAAGCGGCAATTGAGCGCCTGACCGATGAGCTGCAAATTCTGTTGCTGCCAAAAGATCCAAACGATGATCGCAACTGCTTCTTAGAAATTCGCGCGGGTGCGGGTGGTGACGAAGCGGGTATTTTTGCCGGCGATTTGTTCCGTATGTACAGCCGTTTTGCGGAGAAAAAAGGCTGGCGCATCGAAGTGATGTCATCGAGTGAAGCCGAACACGGCGGCTACAAAGAGATGATCGCGAAAGTGAACGGTGACGGTGCTTACGGTACGCTAAAGTTTGAATCTGGCGGCCACCGAGTGCAACGTGTTCCGGCTACGGAAGCGCAAGGGCGTATCCACACGTCCGCTTGTACCGTTGCGGTGATGCCTGAAATTCCAGAAGCGGAAATTCCAGAAATCAAAGCCAGCGATCTGAAAATTGATACGTTCCGCTCCTCTGGCGCGGGTGGTCAGCACGTTAACACCACCGACTCGGCTATCCGTATCACTCACTTACCGACTGGAATTGTGGTCGAGTGTCAGGATGAGCGCTCGCAACATAAGAACAAAGCCAAAGCGATGTCAGTACTTGCTGCGCGTATTGCTAAAGCAGAAGAGTCAAAACGCGCCGCGGAAATTTCCGATACACGACGTAACCTTCTCGGTTCTGGTGACCGTAGTGACCGCATTCGTACATACAACTACCCGCAAGGTCGGGTGTCCGATCACCGTATCAACTTGACGGTATACCGTCTGACCGAAGTGATGGAGGGGGATATGCAATCCTTGATTGACCCTGTAATTCACGAGCATCAAGCGGATCAATTGGCGGCACTGGCGGATCAAAACTAATTCATGTCAGTCACCATTGAAGCGGCATTAAAAGCGGCAACCGAGCAACTGCAGCAAAGCGGCAGTGATTCGCCAGCCCTAGATGCCGCAGTACTCCTTTGCCATGTACTGGCTAAGCCTCGTTCTTACTTGTTGACTTGGCCTGATAAAACCTTGGAGAAGCCTACTTTGGCTTCTCTCGATGTGCTCCTTGCTCGCCGCAGAGCGGGAGAGCCGATGGCCTATATCCTTGGTGAGCGCGAATTTTGGTCTCTGCCGCTGAAAGTTTCTCCTTCGACACTTATTCCACGTCCGGATACGGAACGTTTGGTTGAATTAGCGCTGGATAAAGCGGCGTTGATTGACGGTGAACTGCTGGATCTTGGCACCGGAACCGGGGCGATTGCGTTGGCTTTGGCTTCGGAATTGCCAACGCGGCAAGTCACGGGGATTGATTTACGTCCGGAGGCGGCAGAGTTAGCAAGAGAAAACGCGACTCGTTTGGCGATCCGCAATGCGCAGTTTTTGCAGGGCTGTTGGTTTAGCCCGCTGGTAGACGGTACGAAGTTTGCTTTGATCGTCTCTAACCCGCCGTATATCGAAGAAAATGATCCGCATTTGAGTCTGGGCGATGTGCGTTTTGAGCCGAAAAGTGCGCTGGTTGCTGCAGAAAATGGTTTGGCGGACATTCGCCACATCAGCACGCACGCGCCGCATTTTTTACTCGATGGCGGCTGGCTTTTGTTTGAGCATGGTTACGATCAAGGCTTTGCGGTGCGCACGATTTTGCGTGAGTTAGGCTATCAAAACATCATTACCGAGCAAGATTATGCCGGTCATGATCGAGTTACACTGGGACAATATAAAACGGAAAGAGAAGCATAATGTACGAAGGATTAAAACATTTTCATCTGTTCACCATCGGCGTCAGTGTGGTCATGCTGTCGATTCGCTATGTGCTAATGATGATGAATTCAGCACACCTAGAGCGCAAGTTTTTTCAAAATTTTCCCTCATGTCAATGACACCTTATTGCTGCTTTCCGGTATCGGTTTGATTTTCATCACGGGATTTATTCCTTTTACCGATGCTGCGCCGTGGATGACGGAAAAATTCACCTGCGTGCTGGCGTACATCGCGCTAGGCTTTTTTGCACTGAAATTAGGTCGTAATAAATTGCTGCGTAGCTTTGCGTTTTTTGGCGCATTGGGCTGGTTGGCGATGGCAGGGAAAATCGCGGTCGCAAAAGCACCGATTCTGTTTGGTTAAGCTTAAGGTGCGACCATGCTGAATTTCTGTGATGAAGATTTTGATGCGATGGAGTTGGTGGAAGGAGCGCTTGCGCTCAACAAGGCCATTAATCCCGATACGCAGCTAGAATGGGCTCACATTGAGTTAGCACGTCTGCTAAAAGAAGCCGAACTGGCATTGGTACATGAGCGTGATGAGAAAGCGCGTTTCGAGGCTTTTTTGCGCCTGTTTTATCAAGAGTGGGGCTTTAGCGGCGATCGCGAAGCCTACTTTGATTCTCGTAATGCCTTTATCGATCAAGTTTTGCAGCGGCGCAAAGGCATTCCCGTCAGTTTAGGCTCATTACTGCTCTACCTAGGACACAAACTCGGCTTTCCACTCAATGGGATAAGTTTCCCTACTCAGTTTCTGCTGTCGCTCAATTGGCCGGGAGAGCGGCCGATTTATCTCAATCCATTTAATGGTGAGATCGTGTCACAACACACGCTGCAAGCTTGGTTAGTTGGGCATAAAGGCCCACTGGCGAAGCTTAAGCCACAGCATTTACAAAGTGTCGATAATCCGACCATTATTGGGCGTTGGTTGGCGCTACTCAAAAGTGCCTTACTGCGTGAAGAGCGCTATACTCTGGCGCTAAGATGTACCGATTTGGCACTCACTTTTGTGCCCGATGACCCATACGAAATCCGTGATCGTGGCTTTATTTACCAACAGCTACAGTGCCATCAAATTGCTATTTCGGACTATCAATATTTTATTGAGCACTGTCCGAACGATCCGGCGGCTGAATTGTTAAAAACGCAAGTCAATGTACTCAGTCATGGCAGTCAAGTGACGCTGCATTAACCCAACAAGAGAGATTAAGATGGAACACAAAATTGTCCATGTCGGTGATATTCCGGTTGCTAACGATAAGCCGTTTACCCTATTTGCCGGGATGAACGTACTGGAATCGCGTGATTTGGCGATGCAAATTTGTGAGCACTATGTGAAAGTGACCGACAAGCTCGGTATCCCTTATGTGTTCAAAGCATCGTTTGATAAAGCGAACCGCAGCTCAGTGCACTCTTACCGTGGCCCAGGCTTGGAAGAAGGGATGAAAATTTTCCAAGAGCTGAAAGATACCTTTGGCGTGAAAATCATCACCGATGTCCACACAGAAGCGCAAGCGCAGCCTGTGGCGGATGTGGTGGATGTGATTCAGCTGCCTGCCTTTTTGGCCCGTCAAACCGACTTGGTTGAAGCGATGGCGAAAACCGGCGCGGTCATTAACGTGAAAAAACCGCAGTTCATGAGCCCGGGTCAAGTTGGCAACATCGTTGAGAAGTTTGCTGAGTGTGGCAATGACAAAGTGATCTTATGTGAGCGCGGCTCTTGCCACGGTTACGATAACCTCGTCGTCGATATGCTCGGTTTTGGCGTGATGAAGCAAGCCTCTAACGGCAGTCCAATCATTTTTGATGTGACTCACTCACTGCAAATGCGCGATCCATCAGGTGCAGCTTCGGGCGGTCGTCGTCAACAAACCGTTGAACTGGCGAAAGCGGGTTTAGCGACGGGTATTGCAGGCCTGTTTATTGAAGCGCACCCAAATCCAGATAAAGCGCGTTGCGATGGACCATCGGCATTACCCCTCGACAAATTAGAGCCATTCCTTGCGCAAATGAAAGCGCTGGACGACTTGATCAAAAACTTTGCGCACATCGATATTCGATAAGCGCGATAGCCTGACTCTATGTTGTATTTCAAGCCATCTTCGGATGGCTTTCTCATATCTGATGCTCATACACATTATTATGATTTTCCTACGAATGAACGTTTCTGTAGGTTAAACGCTTGCGCGCACACTATAACTAAGAATGGTCTTTTGTCAGTGAAACGTTTGCTTGTGATCCGAGCTCGCTATATTTTTAACACTATCTATTGATTACATTTTATTGGACACTTTTAGGTGATCTACTCTACATAAATATGAAATCAAGCTGTCTCACCAATTCGGTTACTTTAAACTAAGTCAAGTTTTACCAGTACACCAAGCGATGTGCAGGGGTAAGCGATTGCGCCGTTCGAGCGCCCAATGACATTTCAAGCAGTGGTTTTCATCAGTTCAAAGGTATGACAATGAAACAAGGCCTCATTCTAAAATCCGTCCTCAGTGCAGCCATTATTGCCTCCTTGGCAGGTTGCGCAACTGAACCCGCTCAGCAGTGGGAAGCAGACAAAACCTACAAACTCACTATTCTGCACACCAATGACCATCACGGTCGTTTCTGGCAAAACCAGTATGGTGAATACGGTATGGCAGCACGTAAAACGCTGATTGACCAACTGCGTGCCGACATTGAAGCACAAGGAGGCAGTGTGTTGCTGCTCTCTGGTGGTGACATCAATACTGGGGTACCAGAATCAGACCTACAAGATGCAGAGCCTGATTTCAAAGGCATGAGCAAAATCGGTTACGACGCTATGGCGCTGGGTAACCACGAATTTGATAACCCACTTGAAGTGCTGTTTAAGCAAAAAGAGTGGGCGAATTTCCCAATGCTATCAGCCAACATTTACGATAAAGCGACCGGTAAGCGTCTGTTTGAACCGTACCATATCTTTGATAAGCAAGGGATTAAGATTGCGGTTATCGGTTTAACCACCGAAGACACCGCAAAAATTGGTAACCCAGAATACATCGGCGGCATCGATTTCCGCGATCCTAAAGAAGAAGCGAAAAAAGTGATCGCTGAGCTGAAGAAAAAAGAGAAGCCGGATCTGATCATCGCTGTGACGCACATGGGGCACTATCAAAACGGTGAGCACGGTGTGAACGCACCGGGCGATGTCGCTTTGGCGCGCTACTTGCCATCCGGTGAGTTGGACATGATTGTCGGCGGTCACTCGCAAGAGCCTGTGTGTATGGAAGGCCCTAATCTGGTGAAGAAGAACTTTAAGCCGGGTGATGAATGTAAACCTGATATTCAGAACGGTACTTACATTGTTCAAGCTTACGAGTGGGGTAAATACGTTGGCCGTGCGGATTATGAGTTCCGTAATGGTGAGCTGAACATGGTGAGTTATGACCTCATCCCAGTTAACCTCAAGAAGAAAGTCGATGTGAATGGCGAAACTCAGCGTGTTTTTGCCACTTCTGAGATTAAAGAAGACAACGCAATGCTTGAGTTCCTGCGCCCATTCCAAGAGAAAGGTCAAGAGCAACTGAACATCAAGATTGCACACAGCAACGGTAAGCTGGAAGGTGACCGTAACGTAGTGCGCTTCGAACAAACTAACTTGGGGCGTATGATTGCGAATGCACACATGCAACGTGCCAAAGCTGATTTTGCGGTCATGAACTCAGGTGGCGTGCGTGATTCTATTCAAGCTGGTGACATCACTTATAAAGATGTACTGAAAGTACAGCCATTTGGCAACATCGTGACTTATGTTGATATGAATGGTCAGGAAGTACTGGATTATCTGAATGTGGTGGCGACCAAGCCAGTTGATTCAGGTGCGTATGCACAGTTCGCGGGCATTTCAATGACGGTTGCGGATGGCAAAGTTTCTAACGTGATGATCGGTGGTAAACAGTTACGTCTGGATGCCACTTACCGTTTCACTGTGCCAAGTTTTAATGCAGCAGGTGGTGACGGTTATCCAAAAATCAGTGACCACCCAGGCTATGTCAACACTGGCTTTGTGGATGCAGAAGTGCTGAAAGACTTCCTTGAAGCGAACAGCCCAATCGATGTGAACCGTTTCGCGCCAGCGGGCGAGATTGTTTATCGTTAATAAGGTTTGACTCGCTGAGTTGAATTGCGTTTACTGACAGGCGGTGTGCAAACACCGCTTTTTTTATTTTTCCATATCCATATGGAACCCAGCTCTGCCCACCAGCAGTGTGAGTAAATGAGGACACGTGATTCATGACTCCTGCAATCAATCTTGCAAAGAAAAATAAAATCCCCCATACCATTCATCAGTATGAGCATGATCCGAGCCATGCCAGTTACGGCTTAGAAGCAGCGCAGGCGCTCGGCCAAGATCCGAAACGGGTATTCAAAACCTTACTGTTTTGTATGAATGGCGAGGAAAAAAATCTCGCGGTGGCGATTATTCCCGTCGATCTCAAACTGAATTTAAAGCTCGCGGCCAAAGCGGCCAAAGCCAAAAAAGCGGAGATGGCAAAGCCGGACATCGCCGAGAAAACCACAGGCTATGTGGTGGGGGGGATAAGTCCTCTCGGCCAGAAAAAAGCGCTGCCAACCTTTATCCATCAAAGTGCATCAAGCCAAGCGACCATTTGTGTCAGTGCAGGTAAGCGCGGTTTAGAAATTGAGTTATCTCCGCAAGATCTCGCGCACTTAACGCGCGGCCAGTTTGCGGATTTGTGTCAAGAAGAGAATTAATCGATACCCCTGTAAAAACGGCCTCAAAGAGAGGCCGTTGATTCTAGAAGTGGTGAGAAGTCAGCGAAGATTAATGGCGTGCCTCTTCTTCCATTTGTGCATTATCCACTACGTGGTTTTCACCTAAGTCGCTTGGCAGAACAAGGTTGAGGATAATCGCGACGATGCCGCATAAGCTTACGCCTTGCAGGCTAAAGTCACCCACGCCGAATGCCATACCACCAATACCAAATACCAGAGTGACGGCCACAATCACCAGATTGCGTGATTTGTGCAGATCCACTTGGTTTTTGATCAATGTATTCAAACCGACGGTGGCGATGGATCCAAACAGCAGGATCATGATGCCGCCCATTACCGGAACTGGAATGGTTTGCAGCAATGCGCCGAGTTTGCCAACCAAAGCGAGCACTATGGCCGTGATTGCCGCCCAAGTCATGATCGCTGGGTTAAATGCACGAGTCAGCATCACGGCACCAGTCACTTCACTGTATGTGGTGTTGGGTGGCGCGCCAAGCATGGTTGCGGCCATGGTCGCGACCCCGTCACCAGCGATAGTGCGGTGTAAGCCCGGTTTTTTCAGGTAATCTTTGTTGGTCACATTTGAGATAGCCAGCATATCGCCCACGTGTTCGACCGCAGGAGCAATCGCGACTGGGATCATAAACAGGATGGCGTTGATGTTAAATTCAGGGAAAGTGAAGTTGGGTAACGCAAGCCAAGCGGCTTGTTCCACCGCCGCAAAGCTGACGACACCCATTACCAGTGAGAGTGCATAGCCGCTGACAATGCCCGCTAGGATAGGAACTAGCTTAAAAAAGCCTTTGGCGAACACACTGAACACCACAGTGACCAAGAGTGAAATACAAGAAATCCAGAGTGCGGCTTGTGGGTCGACGAGTTGCACGGAGCCATCACCGGATTTGCCTAGTGCCATGTTCACGGCGGCTGGAGCAAGCCCCAGGCCAATCACCATAATCACAGGACCTACCACGACCGGAGGTAGCAGTTTGTGGATGATAGCCACACCACGCACCTTAATAATGCCACCGAGTACGATATACACTGCCCCCGCGGCCATCAAGCCACCCATAGTGGCAGGAATGCCCCAGGTTTGGATGCCGAACATAATAGGAGCGATAAAAGCAAAAGAAGAGGCGAGGAAAATGGGGACAGAGCGGCGGGTGATCAATTGGAAAAGCAGTGTTCCTAAACCAGCACCGAACAGTGCAACGTTTGGATCGAGTCCGGTCAGAAGCGGGACCAGAACCAACGCGCCGAATGCGACAAACAGCATTTGCGCGCCTTGTATGGCATTTTTCATCGTATTTTCCCTGAGCTAAATAAAAATTCGCGGGATTCTATCACTTCTGCAATCGATTGCGAGCGGAATAAGATCAAAAATTGACAGGATTATAGGCTATGTTTAAAAACGACGTGGATCGCGTCGCACAAATTCTGACGCACTCCTGTAACCTCTCGCCTTGCTGAACTTTGGATAGTTGCTTATCATCGTCGTTCAGTAAACAGAATGTAGGTATGGTATGCGCTATTTAGCTGTGTTGATGATGGGATTGCTCACGTTTCCCGCCTTCGCCCTCACTCGAGTCAACTTGTATCAGGCAGAAGTTGCGGTCGATCCGCAGCAAAGTAACGCTGATGCGGCGGCGCGTGTCCGTGGTATGGAAGAAGTGATTGTCCGCGCTACTGGTAGTCAAGATGCGCTCAAAAATGATGCTGTGCAGAAAGCTTTGCGTCAGAGTAACCAGTACATCACCCAGATCAGCACTCAACAAGAGGGTGCTCAGTCGGTGATGCGTTTGCAATTCAGCGCGCAGCACATTCGCTCACTGTTAAGTCAAGCTCAGTTACCCTTTTGGCCTGAAAGCCGCAGTAACTTGCTGGTATGGCTGGTGGAAGAAGCCAACTACGATCGCAGCGTGAGTTGGGAACATGCAGATACTCCGTTACTGAACCAAATGAAAGCTCGCGCCCGTGTTCGCGGCTTACCCTTAACGGTTCCGGTTGGCGATTTTGATGATGTGACCGGTGTGCAGGTCTCCGATTTATGGGGTGGCTTTATCAACCCGATCAGCATCGCAAGTCAACGTTACCCGACCGATGCGGTTTTGGTTGTGCGTGCGCAAGGCTCTGAACTGCGTTGGACTCTGTTTGATCAGTTGGCTAACACCATGGTGAGTCAACCGAAAGCGCCCATCTCAGGTCAAGCCTCGGGTGAGCAAGCGGTCACCGAGATGATTGATGAAATCAGTGATTACTACGCACGTAAAAGCGCGGTTGTAGTAAGCAGTGAATCCTCGCAATCGGTATTGGCGCAATTTAGCCCACTCGATAGCGCGCAGGATTTCTTTGTGGTTGAGAACAAACTCAAGGGCTTAAGCTCAGTCGCTTCGCTGGATATTTTGAAGGTTCAAGGTACTCAAGTAACTTTTAACGTGCATTTATTAGCCAGCGTGGAAGAGTTCACTAATGAAGTGGTACGCATGGGGCAGGCGGTATTGATGGAGATGCCTCCAGAAGAGCCCGTCTCTTCAGACACTCGTTCGCTGGAAAATAGTACGTCAGAAATGCCGGTAGACCCGAGTAACCCAAATAACGCTGCTGCTCAGCCACAACCTGTTCAACCTAAAACTCTCTATTTCTCTTGGCAAGGTTAATGCTTTGAGGAGAGAGCCCCAAATGACTTGAGTTATAAGGAAGTTAGGGGACAAACCAAAGCAAAAAATAGCGCCGAAAAGGCGCTATTTTTATTGCGATAATCAATTCGAGAGTGACTTTGATGCGCACTCAACCAAGCAATGGGTCACCGATAGGCAAAAAGATCATCGGTGGTCAAAATGGGCTTTTTCTTGCTTTTCCACTTCAGAAAGCTTGGTTAGCTTTAAGCCTAACTCCTTACCACGTAAGCGCGCATAAAGGGTATTGCCGATAAATGCCGCAAAAGTCAGTAGCAGTTCAACCAAGGCTAACCAACGCTCCCCGCCATCCACATACAGCAAGGTTAAAGCATGCAAGAAATAGAGCATCAACACAAAGTTTGCCCAAGCATGGGTATAAGGTTTGCCTTTGAGAATGCCAAACAGAGGCAGTAGCAGTGGAATGACCCAGCCTATCGCGAGCGCGGTAGGATTAAGATGAGGATGTGGTGACAACGTGAGTTGCCATAACAGGATCCAAACCAACAGAGCGAGGTTGGCACTCAGTGCCAGCCAGCGATAAAACGCGGTCCGAGGTTGCATTGCAATACTGGAGGTGGTCATTGTTATCCCTTTAACTGTTTGGCCACATGAGCCAGGCGCTTTCCTAGCTGGCGTGCCAGCTCCGCCTCTTCACTAGAGAGTGTTTTTTGTTGATGGACATGGCTTGCACCATACGGTGTACCGCCGGATTGAGTGGTGTGCAAGGCTGGCTCGGAATAAGGTATCCCTAAAATCAACATGCCATGATGCAGTAAAGGCAGCATCATGCTCTGCTGGGTTGTTTCCTGCCCACCATGCAAGGTTGATGAAGACGTGAACACGCAAGCTGGTTTATCAATCAGCGCGCCACTCAGCCAAAGTGGCGTGGTTTGATCCCAAAAATGTTTTAATGGCGCGGCCATATTGCCAAACCAAACTGGGCTGCCAAACGCTAAGCCGTCACACTGTTTCAACTCATCAAGGCTAAGGTAAGGATCGCTGTCGCTTGTTGTGCCATCAAGCTCTGCGACGGTACGCAGCAAGGCTTGGCAACCTTCTACGGATTCTACGCCGCGCGCAATTTGGCGTGCCAATGCTTGCGTACTACCGTGACGGCTGTAGTAGAGCACCACTATCGAAATCATAGAATTTCAAGCACTTGTTCAGGTGGTCGGCCATGACGAGCTTGACCGTTGCACACCACAATCGGGCGCTCAATCAGTTTCGGGTGTTCCGCCATCGCGGCAAACAGTGCATCATCACTCAATTGGCTATCCCCTAAATTGAGCTCTTTATACAGCTCTTCTTTGCAGCGCATCATGCCACGCACCTCATTCAGCCCCAATTGTTGGTGGAGACGTTTGAGTTCTTCCACCGAAGGTGAGGCTTCTAAATACTTAATCACTTGCGGTGTAATGCCTTGGTCTTCGAGTAAGGCTAACGTTTCACGGCTTTTGGAGCATTTAGGATTGTGATAAATCACGACTGACATAACTTCTCCTGTATCAGATTTATTATTGGAGGGATAAAAAGCGCTCGCGTTGCACCATTAACTGGTCAATCCGCGCATCGTAACGGGCTTGCGCTAAGCTACCCAATTCCACCAACTGACTGGCTTGGGTATAAAACTGAATCGCTTTGTTCCAGTTTGCTTGCAGCGCCATGATTTCACCGCGTGCCGCTAAGTCTTCCGCACTGTTGCCTAAACGGCTATTGGCTTCAGACAGCAGTTGCCAACCATTGATGTCATTAGGATTGTCATGGGTGTAACGTTGCAAGATTCGAATGGCATCGGTGAACTTATCTTGCTTGAGCAGCACGTTCGCATAGTTAATGGTCAGCACTGAGTTATTTGGCGTCTGTTTGAGCGCCTTTTCTAACAAGCTTTGTGCTTTATCGGCTTGCTTGAGCTCAATATACAAATCGCTGATCGCATCGAGATAAAAATGATTGTCCGGTTGTTCTTTAACTAGCTGAGTCAACAGAGGCTCTGCTTTATCGAACTGTTTGAGATCGAGATAAACCAAGGCTTTGCCGTACTGGATGGACGGCTGTAGTGTGGCGTCGATTTTTTTCTCACTGCGAGCAAACCAATCCAACGCTGCGTCGGCATCAATGCCCGCATAACGAGCGATGATCCGTGCGCGCGCCAAGTGATAATCCAAGTGTGGAGCAAGTTTGAGTGGCGGATATTGTCTGGCCCGCTCACGGCTATCGGTAATCCGGTCTTCTGGCAGTGGGTGAGTCAGCAGCATAGGGGGCGGCTTACTGGCGTAGCGATATTCATCAGCAAGGCGAGTGAAAAATTGCGGCATTGCGTTTGCGTCAAATCCGGCTTTGGCTAAGGTCGCGATGCCAAATCGATCCGCTTCTTTTTCATTGCTACGTGTGTAGTTAATCTGGCCTTGGATGCTGCCCGCCATGGTGGCGTTGATCGCCGCAATCCCCGCTTCTGGGGCGGCAATCGCGAGCAGTAATGAACCGGCGAGTGCCGCCATCGTCGCAGGAGAGCGACGTGCTTGCTCTTCCATGCTGCGTGCAAGATGGCGTTGGGTGACGTGAGCAATTTCATGTGCCATGACCGACGCTAACTCACTTTCACTTTGTGCATGAAGGAACAACCCAGAGTGCAAGGCGACGTAACCACCAAAAAAGGCAAAAGCGTTGATGTTACGATCGCGGATCATAAAAAAGGTGAACGGCGTTTTGACATCGTTGGCGCTGGCGACTAAACGATGTCCTAAATTATCAATGTACTCATTGAGTACAGGATCGTTAATCACAGGTTGGTTATTGCGCAGCATACGCATATAAGCATCGCCATAAATCAGTTCTTGATCTATGGTCAGCGTCGAGCCCGCTACCGTGCCAATATCCGGCAATTCGATAGGATCATTTTGTGCGATGGCAGGAAGACATGGCGCTGCAATGCATAGACATAACAGGGTACGTGTCGGGAAGAATTTCATAATGGCGGTGCATACTCCGAGTTTATCTGCCTGTAAGACATGTCCGATGTCTATTGGTTTCTTGATTCTGCGTTTGAGCAGCGAATTTCCTGTGAAAATCTACCCCCCATTAACGCCAATTAGGTGTAACCCTGAACGAAAGCCGATACAATGTGCCACCTATATTAAGGATTAAGCGGCAGAATGGAACCGATTATTCTCGATTTGCGGGAGCAGCGTTGCCCTATGGCGTTACTGTTGGTTAAACGAGCCGCGGCAGCTCTATCTCTCGGTGAATCGCTGACCATTTTGATTGCCGATCCCGCCTCACAACGTGACATTGAAAAGTATATTGCTCAGCAGCCACTGGATTGTCAGCGCACTCTCAATCACGATCACTGTTCGCTCAAGGTTAGTAAGGAGACTTCGTTTAATGTTTGAAATGGTCAGTCGTTGGTATAAGCGACGCTTCTCCGATCCACACGCTGCCAGCTTGGTGGCGATTTTGTTGTTTGGTTTTATCACCATCTATTTCTTTGGTCATTTGATTGCCCCTCTGTTGGTGGCGATTGTACTCGCTTATCTACTGGAGTGGCCCGTTACTCAGCTGCGCCGATTACGAATTCCGCGCACCTTAGCGGTGATCATTGTCATTACGGTGTTCACTGGCTTGATGATTTTGGCGGTGTTTGGTTTGGTGCCGACGATTTGGAAACAGGTGGGGAATTTAATTAATGACGTGCCGAATATGTACAGCGGTACGCAGAAGTTCATCACCAGTTTGCCTGAACGTTATCCTGAATTGGCACATCTAGAGATTGTCGAGTCGGTGATCAGTAATGCCAAAAACAAAGTGCTAGGCATGGGCGAATCTGTGGTGAAAGGTTCTCTTGCGTCTCTGGTCAGCTTAGCCACGCTGGGCGTTTATCTGATTTTAGTGCCTCTGTTGGTGTTTTTCTTATTGAAGGATAAACAAGAGATGCTGCGGATGGCGAGTGGTATTTTGCCGCGTAACCGCAAGCTAGCGAACAAGGTTTGGGAGGAGATGAACCAACAAATCTCCAACTACATTCGCGGCAAAGTGCTGGAGATTGTTATTGTCGGTACAGTCAGTTACATCACGTTCGCGATTTTAGACCTGCGTTACTCCGTATTGTTGGCAGTCGCGGTAGGGCTTTCGGTATTGATCCCTTATATTGGAGCTGCAGCTGTAACCGTACCCGTGGCTATTGTGGCCTTGTTCCAATGGGGGCTGACCCCGCAGTTTTACACCTTGTTGATTGCTTACGGCATTATTCAGGCTTTGGATGGTAACGTTTTGGTGCCCATCCTATTCTCCGAAGCGGTCAACCTACATCCGGTGGCGATCATTATTGCGGTGCTCGTGTTTGGCGGATTATGGGGCTTCTGGGGCGTGTTTTTTTGCGATTCCTTTGGCGACCTTGGTGAAAGCCGTTTGGAAGGCGTTACCTAGTTTAGAGGACGATCTCGTGGAGACGGATTAGCTTTTCCGCGAAAAGACAATCTTACGCACAATTAAAAAGCCTCACTATTTAGTGAGGCTTTTTAATTGTGCGTTACTCATCTAACTGTAAATAAAAGCTAAAGTTTATACTTCATACCAACGATATAGTTAGGTGTCGCATATTTCACTGTAATAATCACAGCGCAAAGCATCGGAGTTGGTATGAAATTTAGTTATAAAATTGTAGCTGCATCCTCAATGCTGCTGTTGGTCGTTCTTTCCTTGCTCTCTTTTCAGCAGCAAACGACCGTCCGCAGCCAAGTTGAATCTTTCGTTAACACCAGTTTAAAAGAGATGGTAATAGGAATAAAAAATACCATTGAAGCGGATCTGACCAGCAAGAAAACCTTAGCTCAGACCACGACAGAAGTATTGGCTTTAGATCCGGATAACCGTGAATACGTTCGCCAAGTCTTGGAGACGCCTAAGCTAAAACAAAGCTATATTGCTGTGGGTGTCGGCTATGACAACGACGGTGGTGTGGTAGAAAACGACGACGCGTGGGAAGTCGAGGCGGATTACGATCCGCGCACCCGCCCATGGTATAACGATGCAAAACAACAACGAAATCTAGTGGTAACCGAGCCTTACGTTGACGCCACAACCAAGAACACCATCATTTCGATTGGCACTCCGCTTACGGCACAAAACCAATTCAAAGGCGCTATCTTCTTTGATGTAGAACTCACGGCGTTAGCGGATTTGGTCAACTCGATTAACCTGTTTGATGCCGGCTATCTGTTTATTGTGACGGAAAATGGTACTACCATCGCCCATCCGAAATCTGAGCTCAATGGGGAACCATTGAATCGCTATTTGCCCAACGTCACCATTCAACAGGGTACTCAAACGGTAGAAAATAATGGCAAAACTTATCTGGTTAGCTTCACGCTTGTGCCGGAAGAGAATTGGTACATTGGTGCGGTGATAGATGAATCCATCGCTTTTTCCGCCCTGACTGAACTTCGCAACAGCTCGATCATTTATACCCTTATTGGTGTTGTATTCAGCGTTTTGGGCTTGGGACTGCTGATCCGCGTTTTGATGAAGCCACTCGGAGTACTTAATCTTGCTATTCAGGATGTCGCCTCAGGCCAAGGCGACTTAACTAAGCGCCTTGATACTAACACCGATAAAGAGTTCGCCGAGTTGGCCAGAGGATTTAACACCTTCACCCAGACGTTGCAGAGCCAAATTCAACAACTTAAAGCGATTGGTGCTGAAATTATGTATGGCACTGAGCAAACTGTGATGGGCGCTCAAGAATCCGCTCGTGCAGTCACTCAGCAATTGCAAGAGTTGGAGCAGCTCGCGACGGCAATGCATGAAATGGCAGTAACGGCGACAGAAGTGGCGAATAACGCACAAAGCGCAGCGGCTGCGGCTCACGAGGCTGATGAAGCTTCACAAGATGGCAGTAAAGTGGTGAGTGATACCACGCGATCGATTGATGCGCTTTCTGCTCGTATCGAACAAGCGGTAGAAGAGGTCAAAGGGTTAGAAGTGGCGACCGGAAATATCGAAACTATTTTGAAAGTGATTAACGATATTGCTGACCAAACCAACTTATTGGCCCTCAATGCGGCGATTGAAGCCGCGCGCGCGGGTGAGTCGGGTCGAGGTTTTGCGGTGGTTGCCGATGAAGTTCGGACGTTGGCGCAGCGTACGCAACAATCGACCACGGAAATTCGTAATATGATCGAACAGTTGCAAAGCGGTGCGAGTGCGGTTTCTGCTGCTATGAATGAGAGTAAGTACACGGCGGATGATGCTGTGCAGAAGGCGCAGCTTGCTAATGAATCTCTGCAACGGATTCGTGGTGCTATCCAACGGATCAGCGATATGAACATGCAGATTGCTTCTGCAGCGGAAGAGCAAAGTCTCGTTGCCGAGGAGATCAACACCAATACGGTGAAGATTAAAGATCTCTCGACTCAGGTGGCGGACTCCGCTAAATCAGCGAGTATGGCCATGGAAGTACAAACCGAAAACGTGCGTGAGCAAGGCAAACTCCTCAATACCTTTATCGTGTAGCGTTTTGACCTATGCTTTCGAGTGTCAATTATAAGGCCAGTCAATGACTGGCCTTAATCTTTTCTGCATTCAAACTGACTAAAATCGGCATTTCTACCGATTATTTGCCGCTGAGATAAGCCAGTACCACTTCATGGTGATTGCTGGTTTTAAACTTATCAAAGACTTGCTCAATTACACCTTGTTCATTGATCAAAAAGCTGATGCGATGTAAGCCATCAAAGATTTTACCCATGAACTTTTTCTCACCCCATACGCCAAACTGTTCAGCCACTTGGTGATCTTCATCTGATAACAGCGAGAAGTTGAGATTATCACGTTCAATGAACTTGCCTAATCGCTTCACGGGATCGGTACTCACCCCCAGCACCACCACATTATGCCCTTGCAACTCTGCTTGAATATCGCGTAGTCCTTGTGCCTGCACTGTGCAGCCTGGCGTCATGGCTTTTGGGTAAAAGTAGAGCAGGACTTTTTTGCCTGCAAAATCCGCAATCATCACTGGTTTGCCATCTTGATCTGGCAAAGAGAAAGTGGGAGCTGGAGCTCCAGCAGTAAGAGTGTTCATAATGATCCCTTTGATTACTGACTGTTTTTTATAAAGTTAAGTGAACCCTGAACATCAAGTGCTGTACATAAGGCATCAAACTCTTCTTGCAACTGCATGAGGTTACAACTTGAGTCCACTCGTGCGCTGATGGCGATGTGGAACTGATTTTGCTCACTGTGCAGTTTGTCTTTGCTGATGGTTTGTGCGCTCAGTGATGCCATACCGATTTGGCGCTGTGCGAAAAATTGGGTGAACTTTTCGGTCAGTCCCAGTTTATCGTCAGACTCGACGTACACTTCCACGGTATAAGCATGGGTTTGATGATCATGAGGTGATGTACGTTTCATCATGGTGATCAGATCATGCTGTTGGCCAAGCAAAGGTAACGTTGTTTCGACGCGAGTAATGTTGCTTGGGGAGCCAGAAATTAACATCAAAAGTGTAAATTCTTTTCCAAACAGAGCGATGCGGCTATCAATAATGTTGCAACCCGCTTGGGTCACTAATCGAACCACTTCGTTACAAATGCCGGGTCTGTCAGTGCCCACGGCGGTGATCACAAGATGCTGAGTCATACTGTCACTTTAGAGATGATTTTTCGGGCATGTTAACACAGTTAAACTAGAGAAAAAGCGTGACCAAGTGCGTTTTTCCGTGCGCTCACCCTGAAAATGACCACAGTTTGACACCCACGACGAAGTGCCGTGTATAAAGGTCACTCGTCTTGCCCGCCATTTATTGAGGGTATCTTATCAATATTCATCCGCATGGTGATTTAAGCCCATTTCTCCGCTTGTCTTTTTTTAGCGCCATGCATTACCATGCTGAGAGTATCAGATTAGGGAGATAGACATGTTTTCAGGAAGTATCGTTGCGTTAATTACCCCATTTACTCCGGACGGTGAAGTCGATTATGTCAGCCTGAAAAAGCTGGTCGATTTCCATGTTGATGCAGGAACCGATGCGATTGTTTCCGTTGGCACCACCGGTGAATCCGCGACGCTAACTGTCGAAGAACACGTGAAAGTAGTAGCAAAAACGGTGGAGTTCGCTGAAGGTCGTCTGCCTATTATTGCTGGAACAGGCGCGAATGCGACCCACGAAGCGGTTACGTTTAGCCGCCTGCTGAATAACACAGGTATTGCTGGGTATTTGAGTGTCACGCCTTATTACAATAAGCCGACCCAAGAAGGCCTGTTTCTGCACTACAACGCGATTGCGCAAGAAACCGATATTCCCGTGATTTTGTACAATGTTCCGGGACGTACCGCAGTGGATATGCGCCCAGAAACCGTTGCCCGTTTATCTGAAATCAAGAACATTGTCGCACTGAAAGATGCGACCGGTGATTTAAGCCGTGTTGCGAAGCACCGTGAGATGTGTAAAGAAGGTTTTGTCCTACTCAGTGGTGATGATGCCACAGGCCTTGAGTTCGTTAAGCTCGGGGGACAAGGTGTGATATCAGTGACCAACAATATCGCTGCTGCCGACATGGCTAAGATGATGCATTTGGCACTGGATGGTAAGTTTGAAGAAGCGGCGATCATCAACCAACGCTTGATGACTCTGCATAAAAATCTGTTTATCGAATCGAGCCCAATTCCGGTGAAATGGGCTGCCCATAAGATTGGATTGATTGCAAATGGTGATCTGCGTCTACCTTTGACGCAACTTTCGGAACAAGCACGCCCAATCGTTGCCCAAGCCCTGTCTGAAGCCTGTATTTATTAAGGCGCGATCCATTACAATGCCGGGGTATCATGACCCCGGCAATTTTTAGGAGTTTCAATGAAGTTTTCTCGCCAGCTAGTTCTCGGTTCACTGGCTGTTTTGGTTTTAAGTGCTTGCTCCAGCAGCCCCACGCAACGACGCCAAGCCAAAGACGATTTCGACTATCTCGAAACCACAGAATTTAAGCCTTGGGTATTGCCACAAGGTGCCACTCCGCAGTTTTACCCTAACTATGATATTCCGCAGGGGGCATTTCATGGTGGTGTGGGTAATGTGGTGGATATTCGCCCGCCACAACAAGTGTTGGAACTTATTCCAGGCGCTCGCGCAGAACGTCAAAATGGCGAGGTGACCTTATGGATGTTGCGCCAAGATGAAGCTCAAAAAGTGTGGGATACCGCGTTGAAAATGATTGCGGAGCGCAAAATCCCCCTGCGTAAGCAAACCGATTCTATGGTGGAAACGGATTGGGTCGATTGGGTATCAGAAGATGAAGATGTGACGATTGGCAGCCGCTACCTAATGTCGATGGTGGAAACCAATAATCGTTATGGCTTTAAAATCGCACTGATTGGTTGGCGCGAAAATGGTCAAGTACAAACGGTCAGTACCACTAATAAAGAGCGTTACAACGCCTTTATGACCAACTTGGTGACAACTCGTTACGACTCCGATGTGCGTGCGGAAGCGGCGCGTCGTGCCCAAGAGCTGGTCAAGCAAATTCCGATTACCATGGGCTCAGATCGCAGTGGTTTCCCTGTGATTATTGCGCGTACCCCTTATGATGTGTTCTGGCAGCGTTTGCCGGAGTTACTGCCCCATATGGGCTTTACCATCGAAGAGCGTAACCAGTCACAAGGTACGGTCAAAGCCAAATACGCCGCACCAGATGATGAATTCTGGGAAGAGGTCGGGGTAAAACCGATTGAGCTTAAATCAGGTACTTATACCTTCCTGTTTGGTGATTTGGGTAACCGTACTTCGATTAACGTGACAGACTCTGCGGGTAAACCGGTCAATGAAGCGCTGTTGAAAGAGATGGTACCTGTGCTCTCTGCGGTGGTGGATAAGAAATAATCCTAATCGTGAATTCTGTTTTCCTACCAAGTTTTATCGAACGTTGAAGATTGATAGAGAAAGTAGAAAAGTAGAGATGAGAAAGAAGGGATGCCTTGGCATCCCTTTGTTATTTAGTGTTATCACTTATCTTTCGGTTCAGAGGTGTCCTCAGCGTCATTGGGTGAACGCGGGTATAGTTTCTGATCCAGTTCATTCAGCCGATCAAGTTCGCTTTTTTTATCCATTTGCCCAAATTTCATGTTGGCGGTGTATTTAAGCGCGGCAATATTCCCGACAATCACGGCGACCACAATCAACGAGATCACCCAAGGGTTAAACAGTATCTCCATGTTATACCTCACAAATATTCGTGATGAAATGCTGATAAATCTCTGGCAACAGCGCTTGGATGGTCGCTTTTCCTTCCATCGCTACGGCAGAGAGTTGCTCAAGCAATAGAGGCTCGGTCAGTGCCGCTAAACATTGCTGCGCAGCCTGTTTATGGCTGATATGCCAAGGCTCAAAGCCAATCCCTTGACCATGCTGATAGGGTAGGAAAAAACCAAATTGAGCCAGATGTGCGTTTAGCCATTGAGAGAACTCACTTTGATGCCCTTCAAGATATTCCCACGGTTCAAGCAGCAGACTGGTGTTCTCTGGTAAAGCATCGCGGTCATACACATCAAAATCCGTTCCCCAATGGTGACGACTTGCGCCCGGCAAGGCTGACCAGCGTAATATGGCTAGTACTTTTTCAGCTTCACTCAGTGTGTTGCTATTCAATGGCTGGCTATGTTCATCGAGCAGCGGTTTTTGACCGAGCATTTTCTGGTTCCAGATCGCCAGTTGGCGTTCAAAGGAGCGAAAACCGCTGGCGATACAAAGATTAAACCCTGCATCTTGCGCCGCTTGTTTGAGTGCTAAAAGATCCGCACTCACTTGCGGATGCACTTGAAACGCTTTTTGTCCGACCATTACGGAGATCAAATGTGTGTCGGTTTGCCCGGTCAGCTGCTCTGGGGTCATAGTTAGCCTAAAAGATGATTTAAGGTTTTTTGATACATATCGGTCAATTTCTCTAAATCCGCAATACGTACACACTCGTTTACCTTGTGAATGGTGGCATTAACGGGACCGAGCTCAACCACTTGCGCGCCCATTTGGGCAATGAAGCGACCATCGGATGTTCCGCCTGTCGTCAGTAACGCAGGGGCTTGATGGTTAACTTCCTCTACGGCCGCCACGACTGCGGCGAGTAGCTCGCCGGCATCGGTCAGGAATGGCTGGCCGCTGAGTGTCCATTTCACATCGTAATCCAGCCCGTGAGCATCCAAGACAGAATGTACGCGACGTTTGATCTCTTCATCGGTTAGCTCTGTGCTAAAGCGGAAGTTAAACTGCACATCAAATTCCCCAGGGATGACATTCGATGCGCCAGTACCCGCTTGCAGGTTAGGAATTTGAAAGCTGGTGGGTGGGAAATAGGCGTTACCTTCATCCCATTGGGTGGCGGCGAGTTCGGCCAATGCGGGGAGCGCTTTATGCACGGGATTATTAGCCAGATGCGGATAAGCAACATGGCCTTGAGTGCCTTTTACCTTCAAATCCCCCGTGATGGAGCCACGACGGCCATTTTTCACCACATCGCCTACGGCTAGGGTACTGGACGGCTCACCGACGATACACATATCGATCAGTTCGTTACGTGCCATTAGCGTTTCTACGACACGGACGGTACCGTTGATAAAGGGGCCTTCTTCATCAGAAGTGATCAAAAAACCGATCGAGCCTTGATGATCGGGGTGTTCGGCAATAAAACGCTCTACCGCCACAATCATACAAGCCAGCGAGCCTTTCATATCTGCTGCGCCACGCCCATGCAGGAAACCATCAATCACAGTCGGCTCAAAAGGAGGAGTGTGCCACTGCGCCAGAGGGCCGGCAGGCACCACATCGGTATGACCTGCAAAAACAAACAGGGGAGATTGCGTGCCGCGGCGAGCCCAGAAGTTGGTGGTGTCTTCAAACACCATGCTTTCAATTTCAAAACCCAGCGCTTTTAAACGCTCAATCATCAGATCCTGACATCCTGCGTCGGCAGGAGTAACGGATTGGCGGCTAATCAGATCTTTTGCCAGAGCCAGTACAGGGCTATCTGTCATCCTTGAAATTCCTTGTATTAATCAAAAAGCTTAAGAAAAAAGAGCGCGATATTGGGCATCGCTAAAGCCAAGATGCAGTTCATCTTGACGTTGTAAAATAGGGCGCTTAATCATCGCCGGATGTTCTACTAACAATGCCACGGCATTGTCGGCATTCAAAGTGGCTTTTTGCTCATCACTCAGTTGACGAAAGGTTGTGCCGCGCTTATTGAGTACTTGTTCCCAACCTAATTGGCTACAAAATCCAGCCACCAATTCCGGGGTAACCCCCTCTTTGCGATAGTCATGAAACTGGTAGGCGACACCCGATTGTTCTAGCCATTTACGGGCTTTTTTCATGGTGTCGCAGTTCGGAATGCCATACAGAGTGATCGTCATGTTTATCCTTAAATGGGTTTTATTGAAGGCCTGAATGGGTTGCTTCATGGTGTTGAGCTTAGGGCAACCTTGCTTATTGTGCGTTCAATCCTAACAGGAAGGGCAGGCAGAGACAAAAGAGTGATGTATCCCCTTCCTACTTGAAGTTGCAGCGGCGTTGGCTGCATTCGCTCACCCCAATCACATAGTGTCGCTATGCTCATGGGGATTTACTCATTTGCCGCCTACCTGCAACTCCAAGTAGTTTGGGTATAGATATTTCACACAAAGAAAAAATATCCCATTAAAGTAAATCGATTGGCAAGTTATTGATCAAACGCAACACATAACACAGTAAAACGGAAATAATGAGCACAGCATACTTTAGGAGGTATCAATGGAACTGAGTCCTGTATTCGCAAGGCGCTTATATTTAGCTTTGCTTGTGGAGAGCCTTGAGCGACCCAATGTCCCTAAACTGATTGAAAAGACTGGCTGGCCTCGTCGTACTATCCAAGATGTCATCAAAGCCATGCCGGGTATCGGTATTGAACTGAACTTCGTGCAAGATGGCCGCCGACACAATGATGGCTACTACCAGCTTTCTGACTGGGGGCCCTTTGACAGCCAATGGGTCACCGAACGCAAAAAAGACATTGCGGCAAGCTTAGGGTTTTGTGCTTAAAGCCAGCATCGCTGGCTTTTTCATTTTCCACATTATGCGGCTTGGCACATCATGCGGCTTGGTGCGTCAGCTGTTTTGCCACAACCAGTAACTGATAAAACCTAGCCAACTGAGCGCTAATAATACCCATGCGAGTTTGGCTTGATTGGTATGAGAGTCATCGCCGAGTTCGGCTACATAGTCATCCGCTTCGTGGATTTCCTCTGTCGAAGATTGCTTGGCTTTTAACGCTTTTTTACGCAGCTTATCTGCCTGCCGGTGTTTCTCTTTCTGCTGCTTTTTGTATAAAGCAATCCCTTTTTCGATACCTTGAGTGATGAGCTTAGTTTGCTCTTTGGTTTGTCCGGGGCGCTGAGTCGCTTTCGCAATTTTTAACGCCTCTTGCTGGGTTTGTTCTGACGGAATGAGAGTCGTGTTTTTCATTAATCTATACGGTTTAAAAAGCTTAGGACTAAGACTAGCATGTGAGCGCAGGGTAAAAAATGGGGTGAGCTAAGAATAAGCAGTGGTCATTTAGGGGAATTGCGCTAGAGTGAACAGCCTGTGTTTTATGAGTTGAGAAAACCGTGCGTTATTCGATTGAACAGTATGATAGTCAAGGATTTTTAAAAGCACCGATATGGCTATGGCTAGGATGGCTGTTTCTTAATCGAGCTTGGGTCATGTTTGTGATGGCGGGGGTGAGCCGCGAACAAGGTTCCCATTTGCTCTCATTGATCTATCCCGATCACTCTTTGTTGTATGTTGGACTTGCGATGGGGGCTCCGGCGCTTGCCTTAATGTGGCTCATCACGTTACGCAGTTCGCAGCGGCAATGGGTCAATCAGATTGTCGCGCAAGGTCGTGCGATTTCTTTATTCGTTGTGATAGGCCAATTTGTGCAAACGGCTTTTCACGTTTACTTGCAGCAGGGGGCTTTTCACTGGGCCAACGCATTGACCCTACTCTTATTACTGTGGTTTGGCATTTACCTCGTGCAGAGTCGCCATGTGCGCGACAGTTTACAAGCCCCCGCGTTGGATAAGGCATGATCATCATCAACGCGATGATTTTTCTTTTTATTACACTGAGCAAAACCGAAAAGTGAGGATTCGTTATGTTTAAGTCACAGACCGCAATCTTGCCAGAAGCTGGCCCGTTTGCCCTGTACACACTACTGAAAGTTCGTCAGAACCACGCCCATGTTTTGCAAGCGCTTAAGGCTTTGCCTGCGTTAGTTGAGGAAATCAATCAAAATCAGCCGGGAGCCGAGCTGACGGTTTCTGTCGCGTTCAGCAAAGGTTTTTGGAGCCATTTTGAGATGGCGTCGCCACCAGAACTGATTGATTTTCCTGAGCTGGGTGAGGGCGAAACTCACGCGCCAAGCACGGATGTGGATGTGTTGATCCATTGTCACGCCACGCGCCACGATTTGCTGTTTTATACTCTACGTAAAGGGATTAGCGACATCGCTCAAGATATTGAAATCGTGGATGAAACCTATGGTTTCCGTTATTTAGACGCACGTGACATGACGGGCTTTATTGATGGCACAGAAAACCCGAAAGCTGAGAAACGCGCGGAAGTCGCGTTGGTGGCCGATGGCGACTTTGCGGGAGGCAGTTATGTGATGGTACAACGCTTTGTGCATAATTTGCCAGCGTGGAATCGTCTCAACTTAGCGGCGCAAGAAAAAGTGATTGGTCGTACTAAGCCTGACTCCGTCGAGCTAGAAAATGTTCCTGCCGCTTCGCATGTGGGCCGAGTGGATATTAAAGAAGAAGGCAAAGGGTTGAAGATTGTTCGCCACAGTTTGCCCTATGGCAGCGTGAGCGGCGATCACGGCCTACTGTTTATCGCGTACTGTCACACGCTGCATAATTTCAAAACCATGCTGGAAAGCATGTACGGTGTCACTGATGGCAAAACAGACCAACTGCTGCGCTTTACCAAAGCCGTGACAGGGGCTTATTTCTTTGCACCATCGCAAGTGATGTTGCAGGAACTGACACTCAAGAATCAATAATGCAACACCGTTGCATATGTTTCATGCCAAAGCCGAGCCTAGTGCTCGGTTTTTTGATTAAAGAAAACTCACTTTACACCGATAAAAGAACAAGTAAGCAATCGTGTAAGGAGTGCAGCAGCCATGGCCATGACGGTAAATACCAATGTGTCTGCGCTGGTAGCACAGCGACATCTTAATTCTGCGTCCGAGATGCTCAATCAATCTCTGGAGCGGCTCTCTTCTGGCAATCGAATCAACAGTGCCAAAGACGATGCTGCAGGACTGCAGATCTCCAATCGTTTGGAAACGCAAATGCGTGGCCTCGACATTGCTGTGCGCAATGCCAACGATGGTATTTCGATCATGCAGACGGCAGAAGGGGCGATGCAAGAAACCACTCAGCTATTGCAACGCATGCGCGACCTATCTTTGCAATCGGCCAACGGTTCAAACAGTGCTGCCGAAAGAACTGCATTACAAGAGGAAATGGCCGCTTTAAACGATGAATTGAATCGAATTGCTGAAACCACCTCTTTTGCGGGACGCAAGCTGCTCAATGGCCAATTTATGAAAGCCAGTTTCCAAATTGGTGCCAGCAGTGGTGAAGCCGTGCAGCTTTCACTGCGCAATATGCGATCTGACAGTTTGGAGATGGGCGGGTTTAGCTATGTTGCGGCTGCGCTGGCCGATAAACAGTGGCAAGTCACAAAAGGTAAACAACAACTCAATATCAGCTACGTTAATGCGCAAGGGGAGAATGAGAACATTCAGATCCAAGCCAAAGAGGGGGACGATATTGAAGAGTTGGCGACTTACATCAATGGTCAAACCGATAAAGTCTCTGCGTCCGTGAATGAAAAGGGGCAGCTCCAGCTTTACATCGCGGGGAAAGAAACCTCAGGAACCTTGGCGTTTGGTGGTAGCCTAGCCAACGAGTTACAACTCAACTTGTTGGGGTATGAAGCGGTGGATAATCTCGATATCAGCAGTGCAGGCGGAGCGCAGCGCGCCGTTTCTGTCATTGATACGGCACTGAAATATGTCGATGGACACCGTTCTGAATTGGGGGCGATGCAAAATCGTTTCCAACACGCGATCAGTAACCTCGATAATGTGCATGAAAACCTAGCGGCTTCGAACAGCCGGATTAAAGATGCGGATTACGCCAAAGAAACCACGCAAATGATTAAGCAGCAAATTTTGCAGCAAGTCAGCACTTCTGTGCTTGCTCAAGCGAAACGCCAGCCAAAGTTTGTACTGTTTTTACTGCGTAACTAACTTTGCCCGACCTATTCGTTATATGACGATAATGAATTATTTGTCTAACTAAAGATCAAGCTCACCTTATCGCCCACGGTAGAAAAATCTTGAGTGCCCAAGTGCACTTTTTGCGCATTTTATGTGTTTGATGACTGATTTATCGCCAACCAAACTTTTTTCTTAAAAAATCGAAAATTTTTCCTAAAGGATTTAAAAAACGCGCCGTTATAAAAGGTAACTTTGAGAGAACTACTTTGGTTTTCCGAGACGTCGGAAACCGGATACATCGGAAAATCAATTGGAGAAATCACCATGGCAGTAAATGTAAATACCAACGTATCAGCAATGACAGCACAGCGTTATTTGACTGGTGCAACAAACGCACAACAAACATCAATGGAGCGTCTATCTTCAGGCTTTAAAATCAATAGCGCTAAAGATGATGCAGCAGGCCTACAAATCTCTAACCGCTTGAACGTACAAAGCCGCGGTCTGGATGTAGCAGTACGCAACGCGAATGATGGTATTTCAATTGCTCAGACCGCAGAAGGCGCAATGAATGAAACTACTAACATTCTGCAACGTATGCGTGACTTGTCTCTGCAATCTGCGAACGGCTCAAACTCCAAAGCCGAGCGTGTGGCAATCCAAGAAGAGATCACCGCGTTAAACGATGAATTGAACCGTGTGGCTGAAACTACCTCTTTCGGCGGCAACAAACTGCTCAACGGCACTTTCTCAACCAAGTCATTCCAAATCGGTGCTGACAATGGTGAAGCTGTGATGCTGACCCTAAAAGACATGCGCAGTGATAACCGCATGATGGGCGGTACCAGTTATGTCGCGGCTGACGCAAAAGACAAAGATTGGAAAGTTCAAGCGGGCGCGAACGACATCACCTTCACGCTGAAAGATATCGACGGTCAGGATCAAACCATTACCGTTAATGCTAAAGAAGGCGATGATATCGAAGAAGTGGCGACTTACATCAACGGTCAAACCGACATGGTGAAGGCGTCTGTCAACGAGAAAGGTCAGCTACAAATCTTTGCTGGTAACAACAAAGTAACCGGTGATGTGGCGTTCTCTGGTGGCCTAGCGGGTGCTCTGAACATGCAAGCGGGCACAGCAGAAACTGTTGACACTATCGATGTAACTTCAGTCGGTGGCGCGCAACAATCGGTTGCGGTTATCGACTCTGCACTGAAGTATGTAGATAGTCACCGTGCTGAACTGGGTGCGTTCCAAAACCGCTTCAACCATGCAATCAGCAACTTGGATAACATTAACGAAAACGTGAATGCTTCTAAGAGCCGTATCAAGGACACCGATTTCGCGAAAGAGACGACTGCGCTCACCAAATCGCAAATCCTATCTCAAGCATCAAGCTCTGTGCTGGCTCAGGCCAAGCAAGCGCCAAACGCCGCACTCAGCCTGTTGGGTTAATCCCCACACCGCCAAAAAATCCAGCTTCGGCTGGATTTTTTATTTCAGCCAGTTTCATTAATGAGTGCCTAACTTCACGAAAGTGGAGAGGATTTTCTTTTTTTGAAAAAAAGCCTGAAATTTCTCTAAAGGATATTTATTTCTCGCCGTTACAGGATACGAGAGAAATGAGGTAAACCGAGGTGAGGTGAGAGACACCGAGGTTTACCAACTTATCCGCCTAAGGAGATCAATATGGCAATTAATGTAAACACGAACGTGTCTGCCATGACCGCTCAGCGCTATTTAAATGGCGCTGCTGATGGTATGCAGAAATCGATGGAGCGTTTGTCGTCCGGCTACAAAATCAACAGTGCCCGAGACGATGCCGCAGGTCTGCAAATTTCTAACCGTTTGACATCGCAAAGTCGTGGTTTGGACATGGCGGTGAAAAACGCCAACGATGGTATTTCCATCGCCCAAACTGCAGAAGGGGCGATGAACGAAACGACCAACATCTTACAACGGATGCGCGATCTTGCGTTGCAATCCTCTAACGGCTCAAACTCTTCTTCGGAACGCCGCGCGATTCAAGAAGAAGTGTCTGCCCTCAATGACGAGTTGAACCGTATTGCAGAAACCACCTCTTTTGGTGGTAACAAACTGCTGAATGGTTCGTTTGGTAGTAAATCGTTCCAGATTGGTGCGGATTCGGGTGAAGCCGTCATGCTCAGCATGGGCAGTATGCGCTCGGATACTCAAGCCATGGGAGGTAAAAGCTATCGAGCTCAAGATAGTAAAGCCGCAGACTGGCGTGTCGGCGCAGCAACCGATCTAACCCTGAACTACACTAACAAACAGGGTGAAGCACGTGAAGTGATCATTAATGCCAAACAAGGTGACGACTTAGAAGAGCTTGCGACTTATATCAACGGTCAAACCGAAGATGTCAAAGCCTCGGTCGGTGAAGACGGTAAGCTACAACTGTTTGCTTCATCACAAAAAGTCAATGGTGATGTGACCATTGGTGGTGGACTGGGCGGTGAAATTGGTTTTGATGCTGGCCGTGATGTGACTGTTGCGAATGTGGATGTTTCAACAGTAGCGGGTTCACAAGAAGCCGTTTCAGTGCTGGATGGTGCTTTGAAGGCGGTGGATAGCCAACGCGCTTCATTAGGTGCATTCCAGAACCGTTTCGGTCATGCGATCAGTAACTTGGATAATGTCAACGAAAACGTCAATGCGTCTCGTAGCCGTATCCGCGATACCGATTATGCTCGTGAAACCACGGCGATGACGAAGGCGCAAATATTGCAGCAGGCGAGTACTTCTGTATTGGCGCAAGCGAAGCAGTCACCATCTGCAGCTCTGAGCTTATTGGGGTAACCCTTTGAGCGGAATTGAGCTAGTAAGTAACTTGTGGATTCAATGTTACTTATAAGGTGGAAGGGAGATTGTTATGGAAATACCATCCTACGCATCGAACATCCAGCCTTACGGCTCACAAAGTGGCACTAAAATTGCTTCAGAAAACGATAATGCAAAAAGCGTTTCGCTTTCAGGGGATAACAGCCGCTCGGTTTCGCGTACAGATAAATTATCTGAACACTTTTCTGAGCAGGTCAGGGCAAGACAGCAAGAATCGGTAGAGACGGCCGTGGCGCAAGCGAAGCAGCGCCAACGTCTTAACGAGGAGCAACTTGCCAAAATGGTGGAGCAAATGAATGAGTTTGTGAAATCCATTAACAAAGGCCTGTCTTTCAGATTGGATCATGAATCCGGGCGTGAGGTGGTTACTATCTACGAAGCCTCGACGGGTGATATTATTCGCCAAATCCCCGAGGAAGAGATGCTTGAAGTATTGCGCCGCCTTGCCCGTGAACAGGATCATCGATCCGGTTTACTGATGGCAAAGGTGTAACACGGTTTTTGAGGTGATTGAATGAGTTTAGGCCCGATGGGGATGAATACTGGCTTTGACATCAATGGCATGGTCAGCAAAATTGTCAGTGCGGAGCGCGTACCTAAGCAGCAACGCATTGACAATGAGCGCTCCAACATTGACACCAGTATCAGCGCCTATGGTCGGCTCAGAGAGTCGCTGGATACGATGAAAAATCTGATGACCCAGTTTCGTCAGGAGAAGGCTTTTGCTGTACGCAAAGTCGACACCAGTAACGAACAGGTTGTCTCCGCGACAGCCACCACGGAAGCTATTGCTGGCAACTACTCCGTCGATGTGTTGCAGCTTGCTCAAAGCCATAAAATTGCGTCTGAAGTGTTAGACAAAGACGCAAAATTTGGTCCGGGCAAGCTGCATATTTCATTGGGCGATAAAAGTTTTACGCTGGATGTGCAAGGCAACTCCAAGTTGGTCGATATTGTCCGTGGGATCAATGGTGAAAAATCCAACCCGGGCGTGCGAGCCTCGATCATCAATGATATCGAAGGGCCGCGGCTGATCGTTGCCTCTAACGTGTCAGGCAAAGATCACAGCGTAAAAATGTCCGCTCAAGCGGAACCCGGTAATCCACTTAAGCAACTCGAATACAAAACCCTCGAACAGCGAGTTCGTGATTTAGAAAGAGCGCGTGCGCAAGCTCAGCAACTCATCGCCCCACTCACCCCTGAACAGCAAAAAGTCGCCGCCAAAGTCGCGGAAAAAATTGGCGATGCTGCTCGGCTGGTCGATCAAGAAGTCGCACAAGAAATTCGAAGTGCCGCACAAAGTGCACAAGGTGCCGCAGGAGACGTGCTTAACGCTAGCGAGTTAACCGATAGTGCGGTAAAAGCCGCGGCTAATGCCGCCAGTGAAGCCAAAAAATACATCAGACCGGAAGACAGAATTCCGGGCTGGACAGAAACCGCGTCAGGCACCTTGCTCGATTCCTACTGGGAACCGGAAGAAGAACTGGATGCTCAAGGTCAAAAAAAGGCCGCTGACGTGCCCGGGTGGAGTAACGCCGCATCCGGTACACTGCTCGATTCCTACGTCACGCCGCAAGAAGCGCAGCAAAAGCTAGAACAGAAATTAGCGCAAGAGAAAGCGCAGATTGAAGCGGCGATCCGCAGCGGAAAAATGACGCCAGAAGAAGCCAAAGCCCAAGCGCGCGCGAAACTTAGCCCAGAAGAGCGTGCCTACATTGAACAAGTTGAAAAAGCGCAAGCGGCCTTGAATGCGGCGCAAAGTGCCTTTGATGGCTACGGCGGCATGACCGAAGTGCAATCGGCGCAAGACTCTATGGTGGTGCTGGATGGGGTGGCGACCTTATCGAGCAATAACAACATCATCGAAAATGCGATCGAAGGGGTCAACTTAACCCTCAAAGGCAAAACCGATCGCAATCAGCCACCCGCGGAAATCGGCATTGAATATGACCGTGAACGAGTGCGTAACGACATCGAACAGTTTGTCGCGGCCTATAATCAGTTTTTCCAAACCAGTAAAGAGCTCGCGGGTGTTGATCCACGAACCGGACAAGCCGGCCCTTTAGCGGGTGACAGCATAGTTCGTAGCGCAGACTCACGATTAAAAACCGTCTTCTCATCGAGCATTGATCAAGCGCCAGAAAACCTCAAATCACTGACTGAGTTTGGGATCACCACCACCCGACAAGGGACGCTAGAAATCAACTATGCTATGCTTGACCGCCAATTGAATAACAACTTCACTAAGTTGGGTGAGTTTTTTGGCGGCAATCAAGGCTTTGCTAAGCGGGTCGAAGATGCGATTTCGAGCATGACTGGGGTTACGGGTTCAATCCGTACCCGAGAAAAGAGCTTGAATGAACAGACTTACCGATTGGATGACGACCAACGTTCTCTCGACCGCCGTATGGAAAGTTTGGAAAAACGTACCCATTCAAAATTCAGTGCCATGCAAGATGCAACCAGCAAGATGCAGTCGCAGTTAGCGGGCATGATGAACGCGTTAGGTGGTTAATGTGGAATCAGAACTGCAGCGTTTGAGTGATCTCGATCAACAAATCGCAACTCTTCTTGCGGAAGATGACATTCATACTGAAGATATTTTGCAGTTGGTCGATAACAGGGAACAGCTATTGCATAGCTTGTTAGGTTATTTGGCCGATCACCCAGAATTGGCAAAGTCCGATTTATGGCTCAAGGCAATTGGTAATACTCAACAACTTGTGGAACAGATGCAGTTAAAAACGGCGGCGATGGGGCAAACACTCCATAAATATCGCCACGGAAATAAATCGGTTCAGCAATACAAAAAGTTTTTATAAGAGGAAGACTATGCGTGGTTCTTTACAGGCTTACAAAAAAGTATCAGTGGATAGCCAGCTAAGTGCGGCCTCACCGCATAAAATCGTCCAGATGTTAATGGCCGGAGCGATTGAGCGCCTGATCCAAGGTAAGGCAGCGATGCAACAAGGTAACATCCCTGTGAAAGGTGAACGTTTAGGTAAAGCCTTGGATATTATCATTAGCCTACGCAGTTGCTTGTCGATGGAAGACGGTGGCGACATCGCCAAGAATCTCGATCAACTGTATGACTTTATGGTCAATCAAATTACCCAAGCCAACCATAAAAATGATCCACAAATGCTGGATGACGTGATTGAGATCATTCGTGAAATAAAGTCAGCTTGGGATCAAATTCCTCCTGAATATCACAACTTGACTGCTGCTGAAGTGGGTATTTGATTTCTGTCAGAGAAACTTTTAACAGATATCACACCCAGCAAATGCTTGGTTGCCTTATTTGCTGATTTAAATAGAATAGAAGCCACTAACTAGCCAAGTGGCTTTTTTTGTTGCTGATTTCCACAAATTGTCTATCGTTTATTCAGGATCCAGAATCAAAACTAACACCTGAAAATGATGTTCAAACGGTGCAACCACAACTTCTTATAATAAAGGCAAATAATCTCACCTATGCAGAGTGTAGCGAAACTACTTGTGATTGAGGACGATGCCGCGCTCCGGCTCAATCTCAGTGTCATTTTAGAATTTGTAGGGGAGCAGTGTGAGGTCATTGAGTCTACTCAGATTGACCAAATCAATTGGTCGGTCGTGTGGGGCGGGTGTATTTTAGGCTCGTTGCGTGGTCAAGCGCTTTCTGAACAATTAATTCAATCTCTGGCCAAAGCTAACCATATTCCATTGCTGGTTGCCAATAAGCAGCCTTATTCCTTAGAAGAATTCCCCAATTATGTGGGTGAGTTAGATTTCCCGCTCAACTATCCGCAGTTGAGCGATGCTTTGCGTCACTGTAAAGAATTTCTCGGGCGCAAGGGCTTTCAAGTGCTTGCTACCGCGCGCAAAAATACCCTATTTCGTAGCCTTGTTGGGCAAAGTATGGGGATTCAAGAAGTTCGTCACTTGATTGAACAAGTCTCGACCACGGAAGCCAACGTGCTGATCCTCGGTGAGTCGGGCACAGGTAAAGAGGTGGTCGCGCGCAACATTCACTACCATTCAGGACGCCGTAATGGTCCTTTTGTGCCCATCAACTGTGGTGCGATTCCGGCTGAATTACTGGAAAGTGAACTGTTTGGCCATGAAAAAGGGGCGTTTACCGGAGCGATTACCGCACGTAAAGGCCGTTTTGAGCTGGCTGAGGGTGGCACACTGTTTTTAGACGAAATTGGCGATATGCCGATGAGCATGCAGGTTAAACTGCTGCGCGTGCTGCAAGAGCGCTGTTTTGAACGGGTGGGTGGTAACAGCACCATCAAGGCAAACGTTCGTGTGATTGCGGCAACGCACCGTAATTTGGAAGAGATGATTGACGGACAGAAATTTCGTGAAGATCTCTACTACCGCTTAAACGTGTTCCCCATCGAAATGCCAGCCTTGCGCGATCGGATTGATGACATTCCTTTGTTGCTACAAGAGCTGATGACTCGCATGGAAGCCGAAGGCGCGCAGCCCATCTGCTTCACGCCGCGTGCGATCAATTCGATGATGGAGCATAACTGGCCGGGCAACGTACGTGAGCTCGCCAACTTGGTTGAGCGTATGGTGATTCTCTATCCGAACAGCTTAGTGGATGTGAACCACCTGCCGACCAAATACCGTTACAGTGACATTCCTGAGTTTCAGCCAGAGCCGAGTCGCTTTAGTTCAGTTGAAGAGCAAGAGCGTGATGTTTTAGAAGGAATTTTTGCAGAAGACTTCAATTTTGAAGAGCAACAGGAATTTGCCCCTGATATTGATGCGCCACAAGCGCTGCCACCTGAAGGGGTGAATCTCAAAGAGTTGCTCGCCGATTTAGAAGTGAACCTCATCAACCAAGCGTTAGAAGCGCAAGGTGGGGTGGTGGCGAGAGCGGCAGACATGCTCGGTATGCGTCGCACCACCTTGGTTGAGAAGATGCGCAAATACAACATGCAACGCTAGGAAAACCATAGTCAATATATTGGCATTGATTAACGTGTTGATTTTAAATATAAATGGCTTGGCATGACTCTTGCGTGCCAAGCCATTGTTGTATTTAAAAACAGAGAGTGAATGATGAGCAGCGCAGTGCAAGAGCAGCATTCCCATTTGGACTCGTTAGAAGATCAAGTTGAGCGCTATAAACAGGTATTGGATGTGATGCCCGCTGGGGTGATTTTGCTCGATACCCAAGGCATAGTGCGTGAAGCCAACCCAGAAGCACAGCGTTTACTGGATGTTCCGCTAGTCGGTGAAAAATGGTACAGCGTGATCCAGATTGCTTTTGCTCCGCGTGACGATGATGGTCATGAAATCTCGCTGCGCAATGGGCGCAAAGTGCGCTTGGCGATCTCCGCCTCGACAACGGGGCAGCTCATTTTGATCACCGACTTAACCGAAACTCGTCTATTGCAGTCGCGGATCAGTGATCTGCAACGTCTCTCTTCCTTGGGACGCATGGTGGCTTCATTGGCTCACCAAGTGCGAACACCACTGTCCAGTGCCATGCTGTATGCCGCAAATCTCGCAGCACCGAATTTACCTCCTGCTACTCGTGAGCGTTTTCAAAGTAAGTTGGTTGACCGACTGCACGATTTGGAAAAGCAAGTTAACGACATGCTACTGTTTGCCAAAGGTGGCGATAATAAGGTGGTGATGCCTTTCTCGATTGGGGATCTAGCCGCTGAGTTTATGCCTATGGTCGAAACGGCGCTGAAAAATAATCAGATCGATTATGGGCAAGAAGTCGAAAATGAAGAGACCATGTTGCTTGGAAATGCTAATGCTTTGGCTTCCGCGCTGAGTAATTTGGTGATGAATGCGCTGCAAATTGCTGGCAAAGGCTCACAAATTGATGTGTTTTTCCGCCCTGTGAATGGCGAACTTAAAATTTCCGTGCAAGATAATGGCCCCGGTGTGCCAGAGTCGTTGCAACACAAAATCATGGAACCCTTTTTTACTACTCGTTCACAAGGCACTGGCCTTGGTCTAGCGGTGGTGCAGATGGTGTGCCGTGCCCATGGTGGGCGATTGGAACTGATATCCAAGGAGGGAGAGGGCGCTTGTTTTACTATGTGCATTCCCCTTGAACGTCAGACAGATAGCTCAAACTCAGAGACTGGAGAGTGAAGATGGCTCAAAGCAAAGTCTTAATCGTAGAAGATGACGAAGGTCTTCGCGAAGCGTTGATCGACACCTTGGCTTTAGCGGGTTATGAGTGGCTGGAGGCCGATTGTGCAGAAGACGCTCTGCTCAAGCTCAAATTAAACAGTGTCGACATTGTGGTTTCTGATGTGCAAATGGCAGGCATGGGTGGCTTGGCTCTGCTACGCAGTATTAAACAGCACTGGCCGAATTTGCCCGTACTGCTGATGACCGCTTACGCCAATATTCAAGATGCCGTATCGGCCATGAAAGATGGCGCGATTGACTACATGGCTAAACCTTTTGCGCCAGAAGTGCTGCTGAACATGGTCAGCCGTTACGCGCCAGTAAAGTCAGATGACAACGGTGATGCCGTGGTCGCGGATACGAAAAGCCTCAAGCTGCTCGCCTTAGCCGACAAAGTGGCGAAGACCGATGCCAACGTGATGATTTTGGGGCCAAGCGGCTCTGGTAAAGAAGTGATGTCACGTTACATCCACAATGCCTCTCCTCGTAAAGAGGGACCATTTATTGCGATTAACTGCGCGGCGATTCCTGACAACATGTTAGAAGCGACGCTGTTCGGTTATGAAAAAGGCGCGTTTACCGGAGCCGTACAAGCGTGTCCCGGTAAGTTCGAACAAGCCCAAGGTGGCACCATTTTGCTCGATGAGATCAGCGAAATGGATCTCAATCTGCAAGCGAAACTGCTGCGGGTACTGCAAGAGCGTGAAGTGGAGCGCTTAGGGAGCCGCAAAAGCATCAAACTCGATGTTCGCGTGCTCGCGACCAGTAACCGTGATTTGAAACAGTATGTGCAAGCCGGACATTTCCGTGAAGACCTGTACTACCGTTTGAATGTATTTCCAATCACTTGGCCAGCCTTATGTGAGCGTAAAGACGATATTGAGCCGCTGGCTAACCATCTGATTGAGCGTCACTGCAAAAAGCTGGGTTTACCAGTTCCGAGCATTGCGCCTAATGCCATCACTAAACTGCTGAATTACCCATGGCCGGGGAATGTGCGCGAGCTGGATAACGTGGTGCAGCGTGCTTTGATCTTAAGTGAAAACGGCCATATTCAGAGTGAGCACATACTACTGGAAGGGGTCGATTGGCACGATGCCAGCAGCTTACAACAAGCGGTGGCAGGAGAGTCGATGGCTGCGCCGCAGATCAAACCTGTGGCAGAACCTGAAGTGTTTAAACCCCTAGTGCAAGGTGGTGGGCAAAGCAGTAGCTCGCAAAGTTCAGGTTTGGGTGGCGAACTGCGTGACCAAGAGTTTGCGATTATTCTTGATACGTTGGCCGAATGTCAGGGACGCCGCAAAGAGATGGCGGAGAAGTTGGGTATTAGCCCACGCACTTTACGTTACAAACTCGCCAAAATGCGTGATGCAGGGATTGATATCCCCGGTTGAGGGCATGGCATATAAATTGCTCTTTAGAGTTAGGACTAGGATTTTTGAGTCAAACAATTGGCATCAGAGGTAGCAATGAGACTTGACGGTTTAAATAACGAAATGCAGGCGATGATGTTTGAGGCAATGAACACTCAGCCTACATCGACAGGTCAGAAAGTTGGCGCTGACTTTGGTGCCATGTTGACTAAAGCGATCAACAACGTAAACGGCCTGCAAAAGACCTCAAGCGATATGCAAATGCGCTTTGATCGCGGCGATGAAGGGATTTCTCTTTCTGATGTGATGATCGCCCGTAACAAATCGAGTGTGGCGTTTGAAGCGACTATTCAAGTACGCAATAAGCTCGTTGAAGCGTACAAAGAACTGATGAATATGCCAGTATAACTTGGGTAATAGATTGTGGCCGATGATAAACAAACAACCGATCTCGCGTTGAGCAATAGTGGTGGTGAGCATGCTTTAATGGCGGGCTCTGACATTGACCACGATACGCAGAATCCGGACATCAACGAAAAAAGTAGCAAAATGGACTTTACCGTTGGTGATCTCGATTTATTGCGCCAAGTGGTACTGGTACTGTCTATTTCAATCTGCGTTGCCCTTATCGTCATGCTGTTCTTCTGGGTGCGTGAGCCGGATATGCGTCCGCTGGGTGCTTACGAAACCGAAGAACTGATCCCCGTGTTGGATTACCTCGATCAACAGAAACAGCAATACAAACTTGATGGCAATACCATTTTGGTGCCCGTCAGTGATTACAACAGCCTCAAACTCTCCATGGTACGCGCTGGATTAAATCAAGAGCGTCAGGCCGGCGATGAAATTTTGATGCAGGATATGGGCTTTGGTGTATCACAGCGTCTAGAACAAGAACGCCTCAAATTGAGCCGTGAACGTCAACTCGCGAAAGCGATTGAAGAGATGCGCCAAGTCAACAAAGCTCGCGTACTGCTTGCATTGCCAAAGCAAAGTGTATTTGTTCGCCATAACCAAGAAGCGTCAGCGTCCGTGTTTTTGACTTTACGCACGGGAGCCAACCTTAAACAAGAAGAGATTGATGCCGTGGTCGATATGGTGGCCAGTGCGGTACCGGGAATGAAACCGAGCCGTATTACCGTCACCGATCAGCATGGTCGTTTGCTCAGCTCAGGTTCACAAGATCCCGTTTCTGCGGCTCGCCGTAAAGAGCAGGAACTGGAGAAACAACAAGAAGAAGCGCTGCGTGGAAAAATTGACTCGGTATTGATCCCGATCCTTGGTTTGGGCAATTACACTGCGCAGGTGGATATTGAACTCGATTTCAGTGCGGTGGAGCAGACACGCAAAGTGTTTGACCCCAATACGCCAGCCACACGCAGTGAATACACGCTGGAAGATTACAACAACGGTAATGTCGTCGCTGGTGTACCAGGCGCTCTCAGTAACCAACCTCCCGCTGATGCTTCTATTCCACAAGATGTGGCGCAGATGAAAGATGGCTCAGTGTTGGGGCAAGGGTCGGTGCATAAAGAAGCGACACGTAACTATGAACTCGACACCACTATCAGCCACGAGCGTAAACAGTCTGGCGTGGTGAATCGCCAAACGGTGGCGGTCGCGGTAAAAAGCCGTTCAAATGTCAATCCTGACACCGGCGAAATCACATACACGCCACTCAGTGAAGCAGATCTCAATTCGATTCGTCAGGTCCTTATTGGCACCGTAGGCTATAGTGAGAATCGTGGAGATTTGCTGAATGTCCTCAGCATGCCGTTTGCTGAGCCTGAAGTGGAACAGATGGTGGATACCCCAATTTGGGAACATCCAAACTTCAACGATTGGGTTCGTTGGTTCGCCAGCGCATTGGTCATCATCATCGTTATCTTGGTTCTGGTACGCCCAGCGATGAAGAAACTTATCAACCCTGCGGCAGATTCGGATGATCAAATGTACGGCCCGGATGGTATGCCGATTGGCGCTGACGGTGAGACTAGCCTCATCGGTAGCGATATTGAAAGCGGCGAATTGTTCGAATTTGGTTCAGGCATTGATCTGCCTAATCTTCACAAGGATGAGGACGTACTGAAAGCAGTACGTGCTTTGGTGGCAAACGAGCCAGAACTTGCGGCTCAAGTGGTGAAGAACTGGATGCAAAATGGCTAAAGATAATAAAGATGGTGGAGAAGTGGTCGAATCAACCATTGATATCAGTGAAATTCCCGGTGATGAAAAAGCAGCCATCCTGCTGCTCAGTTTGAATGAAGAAGATGCCGCAGGCATCATTCGCCACCTCGAGCCTAAGCAGGTACAACGGGTGGGTAGCGCCATGGCACGCGCCAAAGATTTAAGCCAAACTAAAGTGTCTGCGGTACACCGCGCCTTTTTGGAAGATATTCAGAAATACACCAACATTGGCATGGGTAGTGAAGACTTCCTGCGTAATGCCTTGGTGGCGGCACTGGGTGCCGATAAAGCCAACAACTTGGTGGATCAAATTCTGCTTGGTACCGGATCGAAAGGTCTGGATTCTCTGAAATGGATGGATCCGCGCCAAGTGGCGAGCATTATTGTCAACGAACATCCACAGATCCAAACCATTGTTTTGTCTTACCTCGAACCGGATCAATCGGCAGAAATTTTGGCGCAGTTTGCTGAGCGTGATCGCCTTGATCTGTTGATGCGTATCGCCAACTTGGAAGAGGTACAACCTTCTGCACTGGCCGAGTTGAACGAAATCATGGAGAAACAGTTCGCGGGTCAAGCCGGTGCGCAAGCGGCCAAAATTGGTGGCCTAAAAGCTGCGGCGGACATCATGAACTATCTGGACAACAACATCGAAAGCGTGTTGATGGAACAGATGCGCGAACAAGACGAAGATTTGGCAACTCAGATCCAAGATCTGATGTTTGTGTTTGAGAATTTGGTCGAAGTCGACGACCAAGGCATTCAAAAATTGCTGCGTGATGTTCCACAAGATGTGCTGCAGAAAGCTCTCAAAGGGGCAGACGATGGGCTGCGTGAGAAGATCTTCAAAAACATGTCAAAACGTGCCGCTGAGATGATGAAAGACGATTTGGAGGCGATGCCACCGATCAAAGTATCGGATGTGGAAACCGCACAGAAAGAGATCTTGGCGATTGCCCGTCGCATGGCCGACAACGGCGAGATCATGCTGGGTGGCGGTGCCGACGAATTCTTATAATCAAGCAGGATCGGTGTAAGCCGATCCTGTTTCCTTCGACGAAGGTTACTTTGAACAAGGTTAACTGAACTTGCTGCATGATTGAGGATCACAATGTCTGGTGAAAGAAAGCGTGGTTTTATTCGTCCGGGTACAGATGATGCGACAGTCACACCTCAACGTTGGGGGCTGCCGGATTACGGTGCGGAGAGTAACAAAGCGGCCAAACAGACCGCCTTTAATTACGATCCGGGCTGGGTCCCTAGCTTTGACGAGCCTGAACAGGAAGTCGAACACGAATTCAGTGAAGAAGAAATCGCGCTGATCCGCTCCGCTGCTCAACAAGAGGGTTTTGAGCAAGGTCAAACGGAAGGCTATCAGCAAGGCTTTGAGCAAGGCAAAACCGAAGGTTTTCAAGCGGGCCATCAAGAAGGGCAGACGCAAGGCTACCAAGACGGTGTTGCTGAAGGGCAAGCCTTAATTCAAGAACAAGTCAAAGTCTTTATGGCGCTGGCGAACCAGTTTGCTCAGCCCCTTGATCTGCTCAATGCTCAGGTCGAAAAGCAACTGGTGGACATGGTACTCGCGTTGACCAAAGAAGTGGTGCACGTTGAAGTGCAAACCAATCCACAAGTGATCCTCGATACCGTCAAAGCCTCAGTCGAAGCGCTGCCGATTGCAGGGCATGCAATTACTCTCAAACTCAATCCAGAAGATGTAGAGATCATCCGCCAAGCGTATGGTGAGCAAGAAATACAAACCCGCAACTGGACTTTGCTCAGCGAACCGGCGTTAAGCCGTGGTGATGTACAGATTGAAGCGGGCGAGTCAAGCGTCAGCTATCGAATGGAAGATAGGATTCGTAGCGTGCTGAAAAGCTTCTGCGGTATCAACCGTCACCATCCGGGAGAGTAGCCGATGTTAGCGTTAGCGGATCGCCTTGCCCAATACAAAGTCGAAGGACACACCACCAGACCCATGGCTTCGGGCAAGTTAGTGCGTGTTGTGGGTTTGACGCTGGAAGCCACAGGTTGCAAAGCGCCCGTCGGAAGTCTGTGTAAAGTCGAAACCATGAACGGCGAGATGGAAGCAGAAGTGGTGGGGTTTTCTGGCGATAACCTTTTTTTGATGCCTAGCGAGCAGATCATCGGTGTCATCCCCGGAGCTAAAGTCACCCCAATTACCACTGAATCTGGTTTGCCTGTAGGCATGGAACTGCTAGGGCGCGTGATTGATGGTGTGGGTAATCCTCTCGATGGTTTAGGCCCGATTTATACCGATCAACGCGCTTCACTCAATGCCATACCGATTAACCCACTGGCACGTAAACCGATCAACGAACCTTTGGATGTGGGCATCAAGGCGATTAACGGTTTACTGACGGTGGGTAAAGGACAACGGATTGGCTTGTTTGCGGGGTCCGGTGTCGGTAAATCGGTCACCCTCGGCATGATGACCCGAGGCACCACAGCGCAAGTTGTAGTGGTGGGGTTGATTGGTGAGCGGGGACGCGAAGTAAAAGAATTTATCGAAGAGATCCTCGGGGTGGATGGTCGCCAGCGTTCCGTAGTGGTCGCCGCTCCTGCTGACTCCTCGCCGCTGATGCGTTTAAAAGGGTGTCAAACGGCCCTGACTATCGCCGAGTATTTTCGCGATCAAGGTTTGGATGTGCTGTTGTTGATGGATTCACTTACACGTTTTGCTCAAGCGCAGCGTGAGATTGCTCTGTCCGTCGGAGAGCCCCCCGCGACCAAAGGTTATCCACCATCGGTGTTTGCCAAACTGCCGGCGCTGGTTGAGCGCGCTGGCAATGGCGGTCCGCACCAAGGTTCGATCACCGCATTTTTCACCGTATTGACCGAAGGGGATGACTTACAAGACCCGATTGCTGACGCCTCGCGCGCGATTTTGGATGGTCATATCGTGTTATCGCGGGAAATGGCCGATGCGGGACACTATCCGGCGATTGATGTCGAAAAATCGGTGAGCCGAGTGATGCCACAAATCACCACGGATGAACATTTGCTGATGTCGAAAGCGGTTCGGCAAATCCTTTCTGTGTGCCGTAAGAATCAAGACTTAGTCTCGATTGGCGCATACAAACCAGGTACCGATAAAGCGATTGATGCGGCTTTCACCCTCAAACCGAAATTGGATCAGTACTTGCAGCAAGCGATGAAAGAAACCGTGCCTTATGACATGTGCGTCAACATGCTGCGCCATGTACTCAGCTCGTAACTTGGAGTATTGAAATGGATAACGCGTTAGATTTCTTGCTCGAACAAGCTCAGGAAGGGGAAGACAAAGCCGTGTTGGCGCTCAGCAAAGCACGTAGCGAGCTGGATAGTTACTATCATCAACTGCGTCAAATTGAACAGTACCGCTTAGAGTATTGTCAGCAGTTGGTGGAGCGCGGCAAATCTGGGTTAACTGCTAGCCAATATGGCCACCTTAACCGATTTCTTACTCAGCTTGATGAAACCTTAGCCAAGCAAAAAAGCGCTGAGCAGCATTTTCGTCTGCAAGTCGAAAACTGCGAGCAGCACTGGATGAACATGCGGCAAAAACGTAAATCCTATCAATGGCTGATGGAGAAAAAACAAACCGAACGTCAGTTATTACAAGAAAAACGCGAGCAGAAGCAGATGGATGAATTTTCGACCCTGATGTTCAATCGCCGTCGTATCTCCTCATAAGGTCTAGTTTAAACCTCATGTCGCGGCGCTACCTTCTCCTTCTTTGTCGCAATAAAACTTTCACTTGGCTTGCTTCTTGCTAGATTTTCGCAAATAGGCGTTAACCCAAACCTGTTACTGATGAGTTGATCTGCGCGGGTCATGCTCAGATTTCAATTCCACTGTGCGAGTAGCGAATATGAATGTGAATCTCACCCCTCCGGTTGAACCGAGTAAAATAGCCTCGACGGCAAAGAGTAGCGCAGTCAGTACGGAAGCGGCAGAAGCTGAAGCCTCCGGCGGCTTTTTTGCGCAGTTACATGCTCTTATTTTCGGTAGCAAAACGTCATCGGATAAACTTGGAACTGATGTAAACGCGATTCAAGCTGAAGGCGAAGCAGAAGTGAGTACTGATGTTGCTTTGGATGCTGACAGTGAGGCTGCCTTAACGGCAGAGATGGATGAGGCTTTGTTTAGCGCCACCGATCCTGAGGCCGCCAGTGACGAAAGTTTACAGGTCGACGCAGTAAAACTTGATCAGAAAGTGCCATCATTAGAAAAAGGTGAAGCGGTTTCCACTAAAGTTGCGCCAGTCAAGCAAGAGGAACAAGGCACCAATGCACCCATACCGGCTTCGCTTGCCAAATGGGTTAAAAAATCAGATGCGATCGAGGGTGAGCCAATCAGTGATGAGCTACAACGCAAAACCGCGCAGGCGATGAGCGAGGGCGATAAATTGCTTGGGCGGTTACACGAGTCCAATCAAGCGCTTTCAAAATCAAACGGCAAAACTTTGCCTACGCAACATGGCCAAGCATTGGATCCGCAACATCCGGAAATGTTGGCGAAAGCGCCGTTACCTGAAGATGCCTTACCGCTTGAATCACAATCTTCAATACCAAATTCTGTGATGGCTAAGCCAACTAATGAGAAATTAGAGCAAGTCAACACTTCGTCAACGCAAGCTAAAGATGAGACCTCGGAAGATGATTTGATGGCGAGCGCGCTGATAGGCAGCGCATTAGCTGGGGGATTAACAGGCGCTTCATTGGCGGCGGCAACCACAGTGCAAGCTGAACCAGTTGAGGGTGCAATGCCAGAGGGTATGCCGGTGGTACCAACACTTGCTCAAACTGCGACTTTGGCAAGCCCAAGTACCGAGGTGAGTGAGGCACTTGTGGCTCAAAGTAAAGCGGTGAAAGCGACGCCATTGACTCAAGCTACGCTCAATCCTGCGTCAATCATGGCCGATGAGGGGCTTGCTCCTCAAACAGTGGCGGCAGAAAGTAGCAAAGTGGCGATTCCTTGGGGGACCCCAATCCCGACTGACAATGAGTTGGCTACGCTCAACCCTGAGCTCAAAACTATGCTTGAAGAAGGGGGCAAAGCGAAAGCGCCTGTTCCAAATATGTTGGCTCAGTCGGTCTCACAAGGGGTAACGCCTGCCCATTTAGTGGCACAACAAACGGCCACAACCGCGATGCCGATGAACCCTACTGCGGCTAATCCTATCGATATGGCCGCTTTAGCACCTCAAGCGGCAGCAGCGAATCCGATGTTAAACCCTACCACGACGGTAAATCCTGAACTTGCCGCCAGTTCGGCCATGCTTGCTGCATTAGGTGGTAGAGCTTTAGCGGGCAGTGATGAACGCCGTGCTGTGGGGGAATCTGGACAAGAGGGTTTAGCTCAGCAAATCGCGGCGGCGGCAGGGCAAGGAACGGCACAAAACCAAGCGTTAAACCGCGCTGAGTCGCAAATGGTGCAAACCAGTGCCGCAGCAGTGCCACTCAACAAAGAGATGGCGGCCGATCAACTGGCTGAACGTGTGCAGATGATGATGTCGAAAAACCTGAAAAACATCGATATTCGTCTCGATCCGCCGGAAATGGGACGGATGCACATTCGCATGAACATGCAAGGTGATGGCGCAACTGTACATTTCACTGTAGCGAACCAACACGCTCGAGAAGCATTAGAGCAAACCATGCCAAGGTTACGTGAAATGTTGGCGCAGCAAGGCGTCCAGTTGGGCGATACTTCGGTTCAGCAGCAAAGTGCGGGACAACAGCAGCGTTATACAGGACAAGAGCAGTCTGGTTTTGGTCAAAGCGCACGCAACGAAATGCTCAATAGCGAAGAAAACCTTGATACTGACATCAAACTTGATTTGAATGTGGCAACAAAGCGTGATGGAATCAGTTATTACGCTTAAACTTATACAAAATTAACCACATACAGAGGCAATTATGGCCGAAGAAGATCTAGGAACTGAAGCCCCCAAAGGGAAAAAGAAACTGTTGATCATTATTATCGCTGCCGTGGTATTACTGGCAGGCGGTGGTGGTGCTGCATTTTTCATGATGGGCTCAGGTGGCGACGAAGCTGCTGCAAACGCGGAGCAGAAAGCCGAACAGGTCGCCGCTCCCACCGATCCGGTTTCTTACGTCAATATTGCTCAGCCGTTTGTGTTTAATGTAACGGGTGATTCGAAAGACCGCATGGTACAAATAAAAGTGCAATTGATGGTGCGTGGCAGCGAAAACGAGAACCTGGCACGTTACCACTCACCTTTAGTGGAAAGCTCGCTGCTGGCGACCTTTGCCTCAGCGACGGTAGAGCAGCTACGCACACCCAATGGCCGCATTGAACTGCGTGATAAAGCCACCGAAGACATCAAAGCCGCACTCAACCAAGCGGTGGGCAAAACCGTTATTGAAAAAGTGCTGTTTACCGACTTTGTAATGCAATAGGTGAAATGTGACTGATTTATTAAGCCAAGACGAAATTGATGCGCTGCTTCATGGCGTTGATAGTGTCGATGAGGAAGAAGAGGACTTACCCAAGTCGGCTCCCGGCGCGGTAAACTTCGATTTTTCTTCCCAAGATCGTATCGTCCGGGGTCGAATGCCGACTCTGGAGCTTATCAATGAACGTTTTGCTCGTCACCTGCGCATCAGTCTGTTCAACATGCTGCGTAAAACCGCTGAAGTCTCGATCAACGGCGTGCAGATGATGAAATTTGGTGAATACCAAAATACCTTATATGTCCCGACCAGTTTGAACATGGTGCGTTTTCGTCCACTCAAAGGTACTGCCTTGGTGACCATGGAAGCGCGTTTGGTGTTCATTCTGGTAGAAAACTTCTTCGGCGGTGATGGTCGCTATCATGCGCGAATTGAAGGGCGTGAATTTACCCCAACCGAACGGCGGGTTATTCAACTGTTGCTCAAAATCGTGTTTGCCGACTACAAAGAAGCATGGTCGCCAGTCATGGGAGTGGAGTTTGAATACCTCGATTCCGAAGTGAACCCGAGCATGGCGAACATCGTCAGCCCAACCGAAGTGATTGTCGTCAGTTCCTTCCACGTTGAAGTGGATGGCGGCGGCGGTGATTTTCACATGGTGATGCCATATTCGATGATGGAACCGATTCGCGAACTGCTGGATGCGGGTGTCCAGTCGGACAAAATGGAAACCGACGTGCGCTGGAGTACGGCTCTGCGGGAAGAGATCATGGATGTGCCGGTCAATTTCCGAGTGAACTTACTGGAAATGGATATTGCGCTGCGTGATTTGATGGAGTTACAGGTTGGGGATGTTATCCCGATCAAAATGCCAGAACACGCGGTGATGTTTATTGAAGAGCTGCCAACTTACCGTGTGAAAATGGGGCGCTCGGGTGAAAAACTCGCAGTACAAGTTTCTGAGAAAATCAAACGCCCAGATGTGGTGAAAACGGATCTCGCGTTCCTTGGCAAAGACATTATTGCTGAGTTTGAAAACGCAGAAGAAGATGAAATCGAGTAATCCGTTCTACGACGTCGGGATGAACGCTCGACAGCAGCGGATAATGAAAAGAACCAATAGGTAGTTGAAGATGGCAAAAAGCGAAGATGAAAGATTGGCCGAAGAATGGGCAGCCGCACTGGGTGAAGACCCTAATGCGCCTGATATTGATGTGGATGAAATCTTAGCTGCCCCACTTGAAGAGCTGAAAAACACGGCGCCCCCAATTACGGATGACGAGCGCCGTAAGCTCGATACCATTATGGATATTCCGGTGACCATCTCGATGGAAGTCGGACGCTCTAAAATCAGCATTCGTAACCTGCTGCAACTGAACCAAGGTTCGGTGGTGGAGTTGGATCGGATTGCCGGTGAGTCACTCGATGTGATGGTTAACGGCACACTGATTGCGCATGGCGAAGTAGTGGTGGTGAACGATAAGTTTGGTATCCGCCTCACCGACGTGATAAGTCAAACCGAACGTATCAAGAAATTGAGATAGCCAATGCGAAAATTGGTGGCTCTGTTTCTCATCCCTGTCCCCGGGTTGGCTGCCACCAGCAGCCAACTGGATTTAGCGACCACCTTGGGGTCGCTTTTGTTCGTTATCGCTCTGATACTGCTACTGGCTTGGTTACTCAAACGCATGCGTGTGCCTGCTTTCGGTCAGCAAAAAGGGCTGAGTATCATCAAACAGTTACCCGTTGGCACCCGAGAGCGGGTGATGATCATCCAAGTGGGCGAAGAGCAGTATTTGATTGGGGTGACTACTCAGTCAATTCAACTGCTGGCCAAACTCGATAATCCACTCATACAGGAGGAGCTGCCGGCAACCGCCTTTTCTAACCAGTTGATGCAGCTACTGAAAAAACATGAAACGGACTCAAAGACTTAATTTAACCTCTTGGTTGACGACAGGATTACTCACTTGGCTGCTTTCGGGGTTGCTTGGTTTTACCTCGCTCGCTTTTGCCGAAGAGCCACTGAATACCGCAATTCCATCAACCGCTGCCGGAGCTTCCTCTGTCACGGTGACGGCGCTAGAAAAAGAGCAGGGGAATGCCAAAACTATCGCGTTAGGCAGTAGCAGTGGTGGCGGTGGAATTCCAGCATTTACCATGACCACCAATTCCGATGGCAGCGAAGATTACTCGATAAACCTGCAAATTCTGGCACTGATGACCATGCTCGGCTTCTTGCCTGCCATGGTGATTTTAATGACGTCCTTTACCCGCATCGTGGTGGTGATGTCTATTCTGCGTCAAGCGATGGGTTTGCAACAAACGCCGTCTAACCAAGTGATTATCGGTATTGCGTTGTTTCTGACCTTTTTCATTATGGCGCCAGTATTTAACCAGATTAATGAACAAGCGGTGCAGCCTTATCTCAATGAGCAGATCACTGCACGCCAAGCGTTTGATTTAGCGCAAGAGCCACTCAAAGCCTTTATGCTCAAGCAGACCCGAGTCAACGATCTGGAAACCTTTGTGGAAATGTCTGGGGCACAAGTGACCGCGCCTGAGCAAGTCTCGATGGCGGTGCTGATCCCCGCTTTTATCACCTCTGAGTTGAAAACGGCCTTCCAAATCGGCTTTATGCTGTTTTTGCCTTTTTTGATCATCGACTTAGTCGTGGCCTCGGTACTCATGGCCATGGGTATGATGATGCTTTCGCCCATGATTGTCTCCTTACCGTTTAAATTGATGTTGTTCGTGTTGGTGGATGGTTGGAATCTGATCCTGTCGACCTTGGCAGGCAGTTTTGCCTTGTAGCGGAGAGGCCACATGACACCAGAGATATTTGTCGAACTGTTTCAAGAGTCACTCTGGCTGGTACTGATCATGGTGTGTGCCATCATCATTCCTAGCTTGTTGATTGGTCTCGTGGTCGCCATTTTTCAGGCGGCCACCTCGATTAACGAACAGACGCTGAGCTTCTTGCCGCGTCTCATCATTACCTTATTAGCGCTGATGTTTTTTGGGCACTGGATGACGCAAATGCTGATGGATTTTTTCTACAGCATGATTGAGCGTTTGCCGCAGGTTCTGTACTAGGAGCCCTTATGGAATATCCCGCCAGTGCCGTGCTTGATTTCATTGCCAACTACTTCTGGCCGTACACCCGCATTGCTGCCATGCTGATGGTGATGACGGTGACTGGCGCGCGCTTTGTACCTGCTCGGGTACGTCTTTATTTGGGGTTAGCCCTAACTTTTGCGGTGATGCCCGCGATTCCAGCAGTACCTTCTGATATTGCCTTACTCTCGTTGCAGGGTTTTATGATAACCTTTGAACAGATTGTGATTGGTGTGGCGATGGGCATGGTCACTCAGTTTTTGGTGCAGATCTTTGTCATGCTTGGTCAAATACTCGGTATGCAATCGAGCTTAGGTTTTGCCTCCATGGTTGACCCTGCCAACGGACAAAATACCCCGCTACTCGGTCAGATGTTTATGCTGTTGGCCACGCTGTTTTTCCTCGTGAGCGATGGTCACTTGAAAATGATCCAACTGGTTGTCTTTAGTTTTAAAAGTTTACCGATCGGTAGCGGCTCGCTGACGACGGTGGATTTTCGTGAGTTAGCATTGTGGCTCGGCATTATGTTTAAAGCATCATTGGCCGTCTCACTGTCAGGCATTATTGCGTTATTAACCGTGAACCTCTCCTTTGGGGTGATGACTCGTGCTGCGCCGCAGCTCAACATTTTTTCGCTCGGTTTTTCCTTTGCGCTCTTGGTGGGTTTATTGCTCTGTTGGTACATAGTTCACGGCTTGTACACCCATTACGACATTTATTGGCAAGAGGCGGAAGAGCAGATCTGCCGTCTCATTCGCTTAAACTGTTAGGAGGCTGATTTGGCAGAATCCGACGGACAAGAAAGGACTGAAGAAGCCACGCCCCGAAGGTTGCAGCAGGCCAAGGAAAAAGGTCAAGTTGCGCGTTCTAAAGAGCTGGCTTCTGTCTCGGTATTGGTGGTAGGTGCAGTCTCCTTAATGTGGTTTGGCGAAGCCCTAGCCCAAGGCCTGTTCACCGCCATGCAGCGACTCTTTTCACTCAGTCGTGAAGAGATCTTCGATGTTGGAAGACTGTTCGACATTATCGGTGGAGCGCTGGTTAACTTGCTGCTACCACTGCTGATGATTTTGATTACCTTATTTGTTGCAGCCTTAATTGGTGCGGCTGGCATCGGGGGAATTAACTTTTCCGCAGAAGCGGCGATGCCTAAACTTTCCAAAATGAATCCACTGAGTGGGTTTAAGCGAATGTTTGGTATGCAAAGCTGGGTCGAGCTGCTCAAATCTATCTTGAAAGTGTTGCTGGTGTCTGGCGTCGCCTTTTATCTGATTGAAGCTTCGCAAAAGGATCTGTTCCAACTCAGTCTCGATGTGTATCCGCAAAACATCTTTCATGCTCTGGATATTCTGCTCAACTTTGTGTTGCTGATCAGTTGTTCGTTACTGGTGGTGGTGGCGATTGATATCCCATTTCAGATTTGGCAGCACGCCAACCAACTGAAAATGACCAAACAGGAAGTCAAAGACGAATACAAAGACACCGAAGGTAAACCAGAGGTGAAAGGGCGTATTCGTATGTTGCAACGTGAAGCAGCGCAGCGACGTATGATGGCTGCACTGCCACAGGCCGATGTGATCATCACTAACCCTGAGCACTTTTCGGTAGCACTGCGTTATAAGCAGAACACCGATAAAGCGCCGGTGGTGATAGCCAAAGGCGTCGATCATATGGCACTCAAGATCCGTGAAATCGCGCGGGAATATGACATTGCGATTGTTCCTGCACCGCCCTTAGCACGAGCCTTGTACCACACTACCGAGCTGGAGCAGCAAATTCCGGATGGTTTGTTCGTAGCGGTCGCGCAAGTGCTGGCGTTCGTCTTCCAGCTTAAACAGTATCGTCGCAAAGGTGGTCAGCGGCCGAAACTCAATGAGGAGAGTATGCCGATCCCTCCGGATATGCGTTATTAAAGATTCGCTATTTTTCAGGAATCGACAGCAGCACCAACAGTGCGCCATCACCACCAAACTCCAGTGGTGCTTGGTGGAAGGCCAGCACATCGGGGTGCTGCGCCAACCAGAGTGGGACGTTCTGTTTCAAAATGTGCTTGCCAATGCCGTGCTGCACACAAGCACAGTGCACATTCTCCTTTAGGCAGTAGGCGATCATCGCGCCTAACTCGCGTTTCGCTTCTTGCTGAGTCATACCGTGCATATCCAAAAACACATCCGGCACATACACACCGCGGCGGAGCCTTTTCACTTCGTACTTGGAGACATCACTGCGCGCATAACGGGTCGGCCCTTCATCCGTCAGATGAGGCATAAACTCGTCAGAAAAATAGAAATCATTGTCGGAGGCTTCACGCTCGGTACGGCGGATTTCTTTTTGCTTGGGATTTCTGTTTGGTGCGTGGAGTATGGTATCCTGACGCAACTTTTTTACGCCCTTTACTTCGTCACGAAACAGTGAGAAATCGTCGTTAAGATTATCTTTATCGCTCTTATTATGGGTATTTCGGTGATCGTTTTTGCTCATTAGGGTGACGTATTTTTGTTACTGTAAATGGATGACGCAGCATTGTAGCGCTTTTTGGAGGCAATTTTGGATAAGATTTTCGTTGAGGAAGCGGTTTCTGAACTGCATACCTTGCAAGACATGATTCGTTGGACTGTGAGTCGATTTAACGCTGCGAACCTGTTTTATGGTCAAGGCACGGACAACGCTTGGGATGAAGCGGTACAACTCATTCTGCCAACGCTCTATCTGCCGATTGATGTGCCTCCGCATGTGCTGAGTTCGCGCTTAACCAGCAGCGAGCGTTTGCGTGTGGTAGAACGCGTGATCAAACGTATTAACGATCGTACCCCCGTGGCGTATCTGACCAACAAAGCGTGGTTTTGTGGCCTTGAGTTTTTCGTTGACTCGCGAGTACTGGTTCCGCGTTCGCCGATCGGTGAGCTGATCCAAAACCGCTTTGAACCTTGGTTGACAGAAGAGCCAACCCGCATCATGGATCTGTGTACCGGCAGTGGTTGTATCGCGATTGCTTGTGCCAATGCTTTCCCAGAAGCTGAAGTTGATGCGATTGATATTTCAGTCGATGCGCTGAACGTCGCCGAGCAAAACATTCAAGATCACGGTCTAGAACAGCAAGTTTTCCCTATCCGTTCCGATCTGTTCCGTGATTTGCCACAAGAGCAGTATGACCTGATTGTGACCAATCCACCTTATGTGGATCAAGAAGACATGGATAGCCTGCCAAGTGAGTTTCGTCATGAGCCTGAACTTGGCCTTGCTGCCGGTAGCGATGGTTTGAAACTGGCACGCCGTATTCTGGCCAATGCGCCACTTTACCTGAAAGAGAACGGGATTCTGGTGTGTGAAGTGGGCAACTCGATGGTGCACATGATGGAACAGTACCCGCACATTCCATTTACTTGGTTAGAGTTTGAAAATGGCGGCCATGGCGTATTTTTGCTGGCTCGTGAGCAGCTTATCGACTGTGCGGCGGATTTTGCTCTATACAAAGACTAATCATGACACGCTGAATCGATTCCAACGCCGACCTTTGAGTCGGCGTTTTTCATGGTGCAGCTTCCACCGAAAACTTGCTTAAGGTGGTGAATAACACCATTAGCCGGTGAAAACGGTCGAATCTGGTCATTTTTAGGACTTTACATCACAAAGTATTAACGCCACTATGAAGCCACGAAGAACAGTTAATCGGTGAAACTTACGTTTCACTGTGTATTGAGGAAGTCATGGCAGGAAACAGTATCGGACAACATTTTCGAGTGACCACATTCGGAGAAAGTCACGGTATCGCACTGGGATGTATTGTGGATGGCTGCCCACCGGGGCTGGCTATTTGCGAAGCGGATTTACAAGTGGATCTCGACCGTCGTCGTCCTGGCACATCACGCTATACCACTCAGCGTCGTGAGCCGGACGAAGTCAAAATTCTCGCAGGTGTGTTTGAGGGAAAAACCACAGGCACATCGATTGGGCTATTGATCGAAAACACTGACCAACGCTCTAAAGATTATTCGGATATTAAAGACAAGTTCCGTCCCGGACATGCGGACTACACCTATCACCAAAAATACGGTGTGCGAGATTATCGTGGCGGTGGTCGTTCATCGGCGCGTGAAACCGCCATGCGTGTCGCGGCGGGAGCGATTGCCAAAAAATACCTACAGCAAGAGTTTGGTATTGAAGTGCGAGCTTACTTGTCGCAAATGGGGGATGTCGCGATTGATAAAGTGGATTGGAATGAGATTGAAAACAACGATTTCTTCTGCCCTGATGTCGATAAAGTGGCTGCGTTTGACGAGCTGATCCGTGAGCTGAAAAAAGAAGGCGATTCGATTGGCGCCAAAATCCAAGTGGTTGCTACTGGCGTTCCTGTTGGCTTGGGTGAGCCTGTGTTTGATCGCTTGGATGCGGATATTGCCCATGCCTTGATGAGCATCAACGCCGTGAAAGGAGTCGAGATTGGTGATGGCTTTGATGTGGTGCGCCAAAAAGGCAGCCAACATCGTGATCCGCTCACTCCGCAAGGTTTCCGCTCTAACCATTCCGGTGGCATTTTAGGTGGCATCTCTAGCGGGCAAGATATTGTCGCTAATATTGCTTTGAAGCCAACGTCCAGCATTACCGTGCCGGGTGAAACAATTGATGTTAACGGTGAGCCAACGGAGCTTATCACCAAAGGTCGTCATGACCCTTGTGTGGGGATTCGCGCCGTACCGATTGCAGAAGCCATGTTGGCGATTGTGCTGATGGATCATCTGCTGCGTCATCGTGGTCAGAACCAAGGTGTCGTAACGACAACACCGAAAATTTAGTGATGCGCTAAATCCTGTAAATAGCCCAACGCCCTCGATTGAGGGCGTTGTCATATCCGCTTAATCTACTGCCGGGGCAGGCTAGTGAATGGAGTTCTCGGTTTCTAAATGGAAAGAGGGCAGACGCCATTTAAAACGCACCGCAGCCATCCGCAGAGTGTAACCGACCACCAGAGTCACCACTGTGCTCACCACATCACTGACACCAAACTCAAGCAAGACGAGATACAGTCCCGATGCTAACAGAGCAATCGAGGCGTACAACTCTTCATGCAATACCAAAGGTGGTTGACGGCAGATTAAATCGCGCAGCAAACCACCAAACACGCCAGTGACTACCGCAGAAACTAAACAGATGCCGGGGTGCAATCCCATGCGCATCGCCACTTGCGTACCGATGATCGAAAACACAATCAGGCCCAGCGCATCAAGACGAATAAACAGGCCTTTGAGCTTAATGACCCACTTATAGACCCAAGTGGTCAGCACGCCCGCCACACAAGTAATCGCCAGATATTCAGGATTTTTTACCCAGCCGAGTGGGTAGTGGCCCAGCAAAATATCACGCACTGTGCCACCGCCAATCGCAGTAGCGCTGGCAACCAGCATGACGCCAAACCAGTCCATTTTGCGACGGCCGGCACTCAAAGCTCCGGTCATGGCTTCCGCCGTAATCCCAATGATATACAAAACACTCAGCAGCATGCATCACCTCATTCAACAGCAGAGGATATATACCCTTCCTACTTGAAGCTGCAGCGGTGTTGGCTACGCGCGTTCGCCCCAATCACATAGTTTACCTATGCTTCTAGGGATGAACTTATGGGCCGTCTACCTACAACACCAAGTAGTTTGGTATAGAAAAATTAAGGCGAAATTCTAGGTTTTATCTGAGGGAATAAACAATGATTTTTTTATAAGGTGAAGGTGGCTTTAATTAGTAAAACTAATGTCTTGCCGATTGTTCTCATTCCAATTGATTCCTAATAGAAGCCGATGGTTTTAGGTTTAGCACTTTACCCGATGAGAAAAAATCTCCAGAATGCACGCCGTCACCCATATTGACTATGCACTATGAACCATCAATACCAAGACCTCATTGATATTTTCAATCAGACGTTTTACGCCGATTACAACACCAAGCTGGAGTTGGGCGGCGATGAGCCCATTTATTTACCGGCGGATGAACGAGTCAGTTACCACCGGATTATTTTTGCTCGTGGCTTTTATGCTTCCGCTTTGCATGAAATCGCTCACTGGTGTGTGGCTGGGCCGCAACGGCGTCTGCTTGAAGATTTTGGTTACTGGTATGAACCGGATGGTCGTACCGCACAAGTGCAGGCGGAATTTGAAAAAGTGGAAATTCGTCCGCAAGCTTATGAGTGGATTTTAGCCATAAGCGCAGGCTTTCCCTTTACCGTAAGTTGTGACAACCTCAACGGTGATTTTGAGCCAGACCGTTTGGCTTTTATGAGCAAGGTACACAGTGAAGTGCTCAAGATTCTTGAACAAGGTTTACCGCAGCGAGTGAAGATGTTGTCGGAGGCGTTACGCGCTTTTTACCAAACGCCCGCCTTGCAGCCTGAACACTTTGCGGTTAAATAACCCTAGGTGAAAACCATTTATCCATTAACGAGAAGCTGATGATTATTGAATTTGAAGAGAAACTGCTGGATCTGATTGATGCACAAGTCGTTAACGCGTCCAGTGATGAGCTGTTTGCGGGTGGCTATTTGCGTGGTCACATTTCACTTTCTGCGGCACAGTGTGAGGAAGAGGGCGTTACCGATCTCACGATTTTCAAGCAGCGTATTGAACAAAGTTTGGATGCGGCCCGCTCAGAGTTAAGCCCTGCCGACCGCGCGATTGTGGCTGAGCTTTGGCAACAGCTGGCCGCGCAAGCGTAACCAAACCCTCCGGTTTGATCGCGAAAGCCACTATCCAGTAGGGCAAGGCTTTCGCGGTTTCCCCACGTTTTCGCCTCAATTCTCCCGTGTTAAAAGTTGTTCAAACTTTCTGAACAACTAAGTGAAAAAATCAGGATTGTTGCACATCCATTTCCCGACTAATCTTGCTTTAACATTAGTCAGGGGAAACCACCATGAAAATTATTGCCTTCGGTGCCAGCACCAGTTCAACTTCGATCAACCAAGCGCTTGCCACTTTTACTGCCAATCTTGTCGATGGCGCACAGGTACAAGTACTGAATATCAATGATTACTCTGTGCCTATGTTCAGCGAAGATCTGGAAAAAGAGATCGGTCAAGCGGAAGGAGCCCAAGCCTTTTTACGCGATCTTGCACAAGCAGATGCTTTCGTGATTTCGTTTGCTGAGCACAATGGTCACTACCCTGCGGCGTACAAAAATCTGTTCGATTGGGCAACTCGTATCAATCGTGCTCTGTTTGGTGATAAGCCAGCGGTGTACCTGTCTACTTCTCCAGGCCCAGGTGGTGCACAGTCAGTGCTTGCCGCGGCAACTGCTTCAGCGCCTTTCTTTGGTGGAAATGTGAAAGCTTCCGTTTCGGTGCCTAGCTTCTACGATAACTTCGATCTCGAGCAAGGGGTTGTGACCAAGCCTGAGATTGTTGCTGAGCTGAAAGCGGCGGTGGCTAAGCTCTCTGCCTAAGAAAAAATTGTCCATTAAGTCCTAAATGTCTAAAGCCTCGCACTGCGAGGCTTTTTTGATCGGCGTTGATTGCCTTTATCAGACTTTTTGTGTGAGCGCCTTGCCTTTACGTAGCTTTCGAACCCACATCCGACTAGGGTGTAACTGTTCGAGCAAATCTACGCCTAGTGGCATGGGGTCGCCACACATTTGCGAAGCGAGAAGTTCTGCCATCAGCGGCGCGCTACTTAAACCGCGTGAGCCAAGCCCGACCAACGCATAAAGTTGCGGATAGAGCGCGATGGGCTCGACTTCTTGCTGCTGGGCTAAATCGCGATATTGCTCGGTGATTTTCGAAAATTCGCCGACATTACCGACAAAAGGCAGATGATCGCGACTCACACAGCGCACGCCTTGGCGTGATTGATTGCCGCTGACATCCACTTCCAATGGCCACGTTTGCTCCGGCAAGCAGTGAATCAGTTTTTGCACATTTTCGCGTTGTGCTTGCGGATCAAAAGTCGCATCAAGGTGCTGGCGATCATAACTTGCCCCAATACAGTGATGCCCATTTTGTTGGCTAACGGGAGTCATGTAACCGTCGTAACAGAGCACGCTGTTGATTTTGCTCAGCGTCTCTGTGGTCGGAATATGGCTCACTTGGCCTTTCACTTTGCCAAGTGGTAACTCTGCGGTTTGTGGCAGGCTGTCAAATTGATGGCCACTGGCAATCACCACGCACTGATGTGACATGAGAGTGCCGCCACTGCGCAGTTGCCACAGCTGAGTCTCTGGCTGCCAAGTCAGGGCATCAATCGACGTGCCATAATGCGCGGTGAGCTTGCCCTGCTGCTCTAAAAGATGGATTAAGCCTTGAGTCAGCTCTGCAGGGCAGAGCCAGCCTCCGAGCGGATAATGCACACTGGCTTTATCCACTGGCACGCCGACTTGTTGGTTGGTTTGCTCTGCGGATAAACCATGCACTAATTGTGTTGGGAAATCCCCCTCAAGCATGCTCTTGAGTTTGTGCGTGGCTTTTTCATCCCACATTAATTGAGTCACGCCGCACCAATCGTGGTCAAAGTTTATCTGCTCCGCCGCTTGTTCAATCCATTGGCGGGCAAACAGAAAGGCAGGCGCAAACACTCGTGAAACTGCGTTGTGATCGCCACTGAGTAGCGGATAGACCGCACCTTGTCGGTTACCGGATGCGCCTTGCGCCGGTTTTTGATCTGCGCAATAAAGAGTTACTGCGATACCACGTTTGGCTAGTGTTGTCGCAAGGGTTGCACTGGCAACGCCACCACCAATAATTGCTACATCTCGTAGGTCGTGAGTGGCTTCAACACGAAATTCGGGCGTAATATTGGTGTACGGAACCTTCTCATTCAGACTGCCGGCAATCATTTCGCGCTTAGTGCCAAAGCCTTTGACCTTTTTCATCGCAAAACCCGCGTCAATCAAGCCACGGCGTACAAAGCCAGCCGAAGTAAAGGTAGCGCAGGTACAACCGTTTTTCGCAAGTTTGGCCATACCTGCAAATAGGTTTGGGTTCCACATTTCTGGGTTTTTGCTTGGGGCAAAACCATCGAGGAACCATGCATCCACTAAGCCTTGCTCTTGTGTTGCGACTTTCGGCAGGCAGTCTTTGATATCGCCAAACCAGAGATCGAGCGTGACGAGTCCATCATCCAACACAATCCGCTGACACTCTGGAATGGCTAACGGGTAGTGCTTATGCAGTTTTTGCGCGAATTGCGCCAGTTCCGGCCACGCTTGATGCGCTTGAATTAAATCGCTTTTACTGAGCGGGTATTTTTCAAAACTGATGAAATGCAGCTCTTTGAGTTTGGCATCGGGATTGGCTTCACGAAACGCGACAAACGCTTGCCACACCGCCAGAAAATTCAGGCCAGTACCGAAGCCGGTTTCTGCAATCACAAATCGTCTTTGGTCATCGTTGTGCCATCTTTGTGGGAGATGATTCTGCTCAAGGAACACATAGCGCGTCTCAGCCAGACCATTGACGTTAGAGAAATAAACATCGTCAAATTGATCAGAGACGGGGGTTCCTGCGTCGTTCCAGCCAAGCTGGGCGTGTGAAATGGATGACATAATGAACAAATTCTATGAAATCAGGCTGAATATGGCTCGAGATTGTACGAATTTATGGGAAAGCTGACCACTTCTGTTATCCTTCTTCGATATCATCTAGCCAAATTTACATAATAGGAATGTTACATGAAACGAGTCGTCATCACCGGTATGGGTATTATTTCGAGTATCGGTAACAACGTCGAAGAAGTTTTGGCCTCACTAAAAGCTGGCAAGTCAGGCATCACCGCCTCTGAACAGTTTAAAGAGCATGGTTTGCGTTCACAGGTTTGGGGCGATTTAAAAATCAACCCAGAAGAACATATCGATCGTAAGCAAATGCGCTTTATGGGTGATGCGGCTGCGTATGCATACCTATCTCTTGAACAAGCGATTGCTGATGCGGGTTTAACCCCTGAGCAAGTGTCGAACGACCGTACGGGTATCGTTGCTGGCTCTGGTGGCGCGTCTTCTGAAAACCAAGTTATCGCAGTCGATACTCAGCGTGAAAAAGGCGTCAAACGCGTGGGTCCTTATATGGTTCCTCGTACCATGTCTTCTACCGTTTCTGCGTGTTTGGCTACGCCATTTAAAATTCGCGGTGTGAACTACTCAATCAGCTCAGCTTGCGCGACTTCGGCACACTGTATTGGTAACGCGGTTGAGCTTATCCAACTGGGCAAGCAAGACATCGTGTTTGCCGGTGGTGGTGAAGAGCTGTACTGGTCACAAACCATGATGTTTGATGCGATGGGTGCACTATCCACCAAATACAACGAAACACCAGAAAAAGCATCGCGTACCTACGATGCCGATCGTGATGGTTTCGTGATCTCTGGCGGTGGCGGCATGGTGGTGGTTGAAGAGTTGGAACACGCTCTGGCGCGCGGCGCAAAAATTTACGGTGAAATCGTCGGTTACGGCGCGACTTCTGATGGCTACGACATGGTTGCTCCATCGGGTGAAGGCGCTATCCGTTGTATGAAGATGGCGATGCAAGGCGTGGATAAGATTGATTACATCAACACCCACGGCACATCAACTCCAGTCGGTGATGTGAAAGAACTGGGTGCAATCCAAGAAGTGTTTGGCGGCAATAGCCCAGCGATTTCTGCAACCAAAGCGATGACCGGTCACGCATTGGGCGCTGCGGGTGTGCATGAAGCCATTTATTCAACACTGATGCTGCACCACGGCTTTATCGCTCCAAGTATTAACATTGATACTTTGGATGAAGCGGCGCAAGGTCTGGATATTGTGACGGAACTGCGTGAGCAAGAGCTGACGACTGTGATGTCTAACAGCTTTGGTTTTGGTGGTACAAACGCAACTTTGGTTATCAAAAAATACCAAGGTTAAGCGCACCAGATCCAACACAGTTTCCAGAACAGATTAGTTTCGCTAATCGAACAGACGCAGACTCTGTCCCATGGAGAGCGGGATAGGATCCTTTTATTCTGGATGTTTGCCCGGCGGCTTAGGTCGTCGGGTATTTTTATTCTCGACAGCCTCCGTGCTTTTCTGCACAATGCCTGCAACTTTGATTGCCGCAAATTCCCACTATGAAAATTCTGATTGATGAGAACATGCCTTACGCTCAAGCGCTGTTTAGTCAGCTTGGCGAAGTGATCTTAAAACCCGGCCGTACCTTAACCGCCGATGATCTGATTGATATCGATGCCTTAATGATTCGCTCAGTCACCAAAGTCAATGAAGCTCTCCTTGCTAAAGCGAATCGCTTGAAGTTCGTGGGTACCGCGACCGCGGGTATGGACCATGTTGACCAAGCTCTGTTAAGAGAACGTGGCATCTTCTTCACGGCGGCTCCTGGCTGTAACAAAGTCGGTGTTGCGGAATACGTATTCAGCGTTCTCATGGTGCTTGCGCAGCAGCAAGGGTTCTCGGTTTTCGATAAAACGGTAGGCATCATTGGTGCTGGCCAAGTGGGTAGCTATCTTGCGAAGTGTCTTTCTGGCATTGGCATGAAAGTGCTGCTCAATGATCCGCCTAAGCAAGCGCAAGGTGATGAGCGAGAATTTACCGAGCTGGAAACCTTGCTTAAACAAGCGGATGTCATCACCCTGCATACGCCGATTACCCGCGGCGGTGAGTGGCCAACCCATCATCTGATTGATGCGGCAATTCTTGAGCAACTGCGCAGTGACCAGATTTTAATTAATGCGGCGCGTGGCCCTGTAGTGGATAACGCGGCGCTGAAAGCGCGTTTACAACAAGGCGATGGTTTTACCGCCGTGTTAGACGTGTTTGAGTTTGAACCGCAAGTGGATATGGAATTGCTACCGCTGCTCGCATTTGCCACTCCGCATATTGCTGGTTATGGCCTTGAAGGTAAGGCGCGCGGTACCACCATGATTTTTAACAGCTATTGCGAGTTTCTTGGCAGTGCACACTGTGCAAACCCAGCAAGCTTGTTACCCAAAGCGCCTGTGCCCAAAGTTTATCTAGAGCGAACATGGGACGAGGAAACACTGCGTACGCTAACTCAAATTATTTATGATGTGCGTAAAGATGACGCACAGTTTCGCCGCGAGATTCACCAACCCGGAGCGTTTGACTTAATGCGCAAACACTATTGGGATAGACGTGAATACAGCGCGGTGACTCTAGCTGGAGGCGCTGATTGCCATTTGGCTCCTTTGGCTAAACTCGGTTTTCAAGTAGAGGTATGTGATGAGCCAACAATTTAATGTTGCCATTTTTGGCGCAACCGGCGCTGTAGGCGAAACCATGTTGGAAGTACTGCAGGAGCGTGAGTTTCCTGTGGATGAACTTTTCCTGCTGGCCAGTGAGCGCAGTGAGGGAAAAACCTATCGCTTCAACGGTAAAACCGTGCGTGTGCAAAATGTCGAAGAGTTTGACTGGTCGCAAGTGCATATTGCGCTGTTTTCTGCCGGTGGTGAGCTTTCTGCCAAGTGGGCTCCGATTGCCGCAGAAGCGGGTGTCGTGGTGATCGACAACACTTCACACTTCCGTTACGACTACGATATTCCTCTTGTAGTACCTGAAGTGAACCCAGAGGCGATTGCCGAATTTCGTAACCGCAATATTATTGCTAACCCAAACTGCTCAACCATTCAGATGCTTGTCGCGCTAAAGCCGATTTACGATGCGGTGGGGATTGAACGTATTAACGTGACGACTTACCAATCTGTCTCAGGTGCTGGGAAAGCTGGGATTGATGAGTTAGCAGGACAAACCGCTAAACTGCTCAATGGCTATCCAGCGGAAACGAATACTTTTAGCCAGCAGATCGCGTTTAACTGTATTCCACAAATCGATCAGTTTATGGACAACGGTTATACCAAAGAAGAGATGAAGATGGTGTGGGAAACCCAGAAAATCTTCAATGATCCTTCGATCATGGTCAACCCAACGTGCGTACGTGTACCGGTATTCTACGGTCATGCGGAAGCCGTACACGTGGAAACTCGCGCGCCAATTGATGCTGAGCAAGTGATGGATATGCTAGAGCAAACCGATGGTATTGAGCTGTTCCGCGGTGCGGATTTTCCAACTCAAGTGCGTGATGCCGGCGGTAAAGACCATGTGTTGGTTGGGCGTGTACGAAATGACATTAGCCACCATAGTGGAATCAACTTGTGGGTAGTGGCGGATAATGTGCGTAAAGGTGCTGCCACCAATGCGGTGCAAATTGCAGAGCTGCTCGTACGCGATTACTTCTAACTAAGCTTTTCATTAAGTTATAAAAAAACCCACCATTCGGTGGGTTTTTACTATCTGGTTCGGTTTACAGAGCGTAAAGCCTATGGTTATTTCTTCGGCTTGTGAGCGTTAGGATTGTCTTTGCAGCTACCATCACTGCCACATTTGCCATACAAATAGAGGCTGTGGTTAGTCAGTTGCACATTGTATTTCGCCGCGATCTCTTTTTGACGCTGTTCAATCACATCGTCAGAAAACTCGATGACTTCGCCACAATCTAAACAGACTAGGTGGTCATGGTGATGCTGAGTTGAAAGCTCAAATACTGACTTGCCGCCTTCAAAATGGTGACGAGTCACGATACCAGCATCATCAAATTGGTTGAGAACACGGTACACTGTGGCAAGACCAATCTCTTCGCCGAGATCAATCAACTTTTTGTACAGCTCTTCAGCACTAATATGTTGGCACTCTGGCTGTTGTAAAACTTCTAAAATCTTAAGCCGTGGGAGGGTAACTTTAAGACCAGCATCCTTTAGCGCTTGGTTATTGTCTGACATATACTTTCCTGTTGATGTTCTGCAGTGATACATCCGTTCTACATGAAATGGCAATCGTATTGGCTGCGTTGTCAAACCCACCTCAACCGTTGCTGTAGTGGGGATCACTCACTTGCCGTCTACCTGCATCTCAATTCGTTTGGGTATAACAGAAGTCAATGTTGCTTTGCATTATAGGTGAGTCACCGCGAACAATAAACCACGAACTTCAAGAGGTTAATGGGAAACCTGCAAAGTCGAGGTAAATCACTGAACAAAGTGCTCTTACCAGTTACAATAATTTAACAACGATAGCATCATTATTAGGCAGCAACCATGATGCATTGATTACTGCTGCCTTACACGAAGTCTAGGGCACTCAGGGTATGAATAAAACACTCTCTAAGCTTTATCAACCGAATATTGTGAAGTGGGCACTAAACTCTTGGCCTCCATTTTGGGGCGCTGGGATCCATATCGAATCGATCAGTGCGGATTTTCGCGAAGTTCGCATCCGCTTGAAATTGCGCTGGTGGAATAAAAACGCCAACCGGACTCAATACGGCGGCAGCATTTTCTCACTGACGGATCCCGTTTATGCCTTGATGCTGATGGGCATATTGGGGCAGCGTTATTACGTATGGGACAAAGAAGCGAGCATTAACTTCATTAAACCGGGTGATACGGATCTCTTCGCCGAATTTCGTATCACCCAAGAGATGTTGGATTGGATCTTAGCGTCCACAGCGGAAGGCGATAAATGCTTCCCTGAATTTATTGTGCACGTCAAAAACGCTCGTGGCGAAGTGGTTTCGGAGGTGCAGCGCAAGCTTTATGTGCGTAAAAAACCGCAATACCGCGAAAGTGTCAGCGAGTGTATTGAGTAACCGTCATCGGTTTTGGCGTCGGCACAACGCAATCCAAGCTTCGGCTGTTTTTGAAACATAACGTTCGCGATGCCAAACCACGCCCAAACGCCAGTCTATAGCCGGTGTGATGGGGTAGATTAATACGCCATCCCCTTGAATCCTTTGACAAAGCGGAGCTGGAAGAAAGCACACGCCAACCCCGCTTTTGACTAATGCCACCAAAAAATCCCACTGACTGCTGCGCGCGGCGACTTGTGGTGTATAGCCCGCCGCTTGGCAGCAGGTATGAATGTGGTCACTTAGAGTAAATTCATGGGTAAACAGATAGAAAGGCTCTTGGCTGATCTGCGCCCAAGTGAGTGTGGTGAGTGCTCGCCAGCGAGGAATATCGGGGACTACGGCAAAAATAGGGTAGTGATCGAGGGCAACCGTATTGAGATCGGGATGCTGATTAGGGGAAAGCATGGTCACCGCCACATCAATATCACCGTCTAATATCGCTTGTTCTATCTTACGTCCGCCATACTCCACCACCGTTAATTCGACGTTAGGGTACGTCTGACGATATTGACGAAATAACCGTGCGTAAACATGCCCTACCATGGGCGGGATGCCTAAACGCAAATGGCCGCGCTGCAGTTGGTTTAAATCCGTGAGTTCTGCTTCCAGTTGCTGCATTTGGGTTAAGATCTGCTGTGCTCTTTGATAGACAATCTCTCCAGCTTCAGTCAGCCAGAAGCGTCGTCCTTCACGATGTAGAAGGGGCTGTTCTAACTCCTGCTCCAAATTACGGATCATCTTGCTGATGGTTGGCTGAGTCACAAACAGGCGCTCAGAGGCTTTGGTAAAACTCTGCTGGTTAACCAGTTCAACGAAGTAGCGTAGGGCGCGGATATCCATCAAAAGTCTCTTTGTATGCCTAAATGGCATGAATTAAATAAATTTAAGTCATTTTATGCTGGTAATCGCCCGGAATACAATGAGACCCAGTTCCCATTTTATCTAGGCAACCTTAATGCAAAACGTTACGCGTACTTTTCAGTTCAAGCATAGCCTACTGATTGTCGTTCAAGTGGCGGCACTTTCACTGATTTGGTTTTTCTCCGATTGGTTGGTCAATCAGTTTCACCTGCCGTTACCCGCCAATTTAACGGGAATGCTGATTTTGTTGTTACTGGTCATGCTCAAAGTGGTAAATGTCGAGTGGTTTCGGCGCGGGGCGAGCTGGTTGCTGGCTGAAATGTTGCTGTTTTTTGTTCCGGCTGTCGTGGCGGTGGTGAATTACCAAGACTTAATGCGCCAAGAGGGGATTAAAATTGCTGTGGTTTTAGTGGCCAGCACCATCTTAGTGATCGCATCGACGGCTTGGGTCGTCGATAAAATGCATCGAGTTGAGCTGGTTTTAGCGAGACGTAAACGTCGCCAGATAGCGCTGGCGCGCAGTGTGGAGAAGTAGAACATATGTCGACTTCATTACTCAGCCTTTTCTGTTTTCTGCTCACGTTACTGTTTTACTATGCGAGTAAATTTCTTTATCGACGTAAACGCAGTTTGTTGCTGATGCCGCTGTTACTCGCGCCATTGCTGCTCGTCATCGTGGTGATGATGTTTCATATCCCTTATCAAGCTTACATGGCTGATGCCCATTGGCTATTGTGGTTACTTGGTCCTGCAACCGTCGCTTTTGCCGTTCCGGTTTACGATAACCGGGCGTTATTGCGTCAGCACTGGTTATCCTTATCCGTTGGTGTCGTGGTATCGGTGCTGGTGGCTATTTCAAGTACGGTGTTGTTGGCGCGTTGGCTCAACCTTCCTGAATTGCTGCAACGCAGCCTTGCCATGCGTTCTATTACCACCCCTTTTGCGGTAGAAGCGACGAAATCGATTGGTGGACAAAGTGATCTGACCGCGCTGTTTGTGGTACTGACAGGGGTAATTGGCATGGCCGTTGGTGAGATAATCCTCACCGTGCTTTCTATTCGTTCTCGCTTAGGGAAAGGAGCAAGTTTAGGGGCTTCAGCTCATGGTGCCGGCACGGCTAAAGCCTATCAAATCGGTAATTCAGAGGGCGTGGTGTCCAGCGTAGTGATGATGTTGGCGGGCATGGTAACTGTGGTGATGGCTCCTTGGATTGGGCGCTGGTTTTGGTGATAGGCAGAGATTGAAACTCCCCTAATAAAAAATCCCCTGCTGGGCAGGGGATTTTTTATTTTGACTCTGCAAATTAGTCTTCAAGTTCAGCGAGACACATCTCTTCATAAACTTGGTTAACCCATTTGGTCACGCGTTGCTCAGTTAGCTCTGGCTGGCGATCTTCATCGATACACAGACCGACGAAGTGATTTTCATCCACTAGGGCTTTAGAAGCTTCAAATTCGTAACCTTCGGTTGGCCAGTGGCCGACAATGGTTGCGCCTTTCGCTTGAATGATGTCACGTACGGTGCCCATCGCATCACAGAAGTACTCTGCGTAATCTTCTTGGTCACCACAACCAAAAATGGCAACAAGCTTAGTTGAAAAATCAATGGCTTCTAGCTCAGGGAAAAAGTCGTCCCAGTCGCACTGTGCTTCACCGTAGTACCAAGTCGGGATACCCAGCAACAGCAGGTCGAAGTTATTGATGTCTTCTTTGCTGCTTTTGGCAATATCTTGTACGTGAACCAGTTTTTTACCGAGTTGTTTTTGAATCATCTTTGCAATAGCTTCGGTGTTGCCGGTGTCGCTGCCAAAGAAGATACCTACACTTGCCATAGAATCATTACCTTTAGAATGTTAAAGAGTCGCGAAGCCTTGCGGAGCTTAACCTAGTCCACTGCCTTCCCAAGTCAATTGAATTATGCCTTTGGCGACAAAGCCTGCGCACCCTAAAAAGAGAACCAACCACACAATACGACGCCCGAAAGGGGGAACATTACCTTGTTTCAATACATCTTTAATGGCCATGCCGATCAAGAAGAAGATTGAGGCAAACAGCAGATCGAGTCCTACAGACTCCAACATGTTCATGTAGTCGTAAAGCATGATATTCCTTTATGCCAAATTGCTTGCGCGCACTATACCACTGTTATCTGACAAAGTTAATGCGCGTAGTGTTTCTCAATTCACACTTGATTGCCTTAAACAGGCACATCAATAAATTTACGGATTGCACGTAAAACTTCAGCGGGTTTTTCCGCGTGCAGCCAGTGTCCCGTGTTTGCGATCACATGAGCTTTGGCTTGGCTAAACTGGGCTTGCACCATGGGCTGATGTTGTGTGGTCAGATAATCCGAATCTGCCCCTTTAATAAATAAGGTTGGAATCCGGCATTTGGCGATAATATCCCAGCCTAAAATCTCTGCATAATGTGCTTTGAGTGCCGCAACATTGAAGCGCCATGTCATCACGTTCTGTTCCGACATTAAAGATTTGCCGAGAAATTGTCTAACACCTTCTTGCTCAATATGTTGCGCTAAAATTGCCATCACTTCACTGCGTGAGGTGGGCTTTTGCGCTAACACCGCTTCGAGTCCAGCAAAGACATTGTCGTGACGCCGTTGGTTATACGCGACAGGTGACATGTCCAGCACCACTAATTGACGGATTTTTTCTGCGGCAATATCGGCTAATTTCATGGCCACTTTACCCCCCATCGAGTGACCGATCACCACTACCGAAGTGAGGTTGAGGTGTTCAAGCAACTGGTTTACGTCTTGTGCCATCAACGCGTAATTGTGCTCATCACGGTGGAAGGATAGCCCGTGGTTACGCAGATCCAAGCTCAGTACTTGGTGATCGTTTTTCAGATCGCGCGCAAGCAAGCCAAGATTATCCAAGCTACCAAATAAGCCATGGATCAAAACAACGGTCTCACCGCTGCCTTCAAGTTTGTAGTTAAGAAGTGCTGACATTTTATCTTATTAGTGATTGGTTTAACGTAGAGTCTCAGTCAAGATCTCGCTATAATCCCCGAAAGTTTAAACATAGAGATTGTGAAAAGCGAATGAAAACAATTGAGGTTGATGAGGATCTATACCGTTACATTGCGAGTCAGACTTTGCATATTGGTGAAAGTGCCTCCGATATTTTGCGTCGTCTTCTCAATGTAGATGGTGAATTAGCCACTGCTGCGCCTGCTGCTGAGCCGAAAGGGATAGTTGTAAGCAAAGATGCCGCTTTCGATACCAAAATTGATGGTGTTAAAGCGATGCGTTCACTGCTGATTTCCGATGAATTTGCCGGGCTAAAAAATGCGATCGATCGCTTCATGCTGATTCTGTCTACTCTTCATCGCATCGACTCTGCGAGCTTTTCTGAAGCGACTATGGTCAAAGGTCGCAAGCGCGTTTACTTTGCTGATAACGAACAGACGTTGCTTGCCAGCGGGCAAACAACCAAACCTAAGGCGATCCCAAATACGCCGTTTTGGGTGATCACCAACAACAACACTAGCCGCAAGCAACAGATGGTTGAACAGGTGATGGTGCGCATGGGCTTCCCAAGCGACATTATTGAGAAAGTTACCCATTCCATTTGATTTTTGCTGATTACAGCCCAAAATTCTGATTCAAGCCTCATAATGCGTAGTGCTACACCGCTATTATGAGGTTTTATTTTATGTGAAATTTAAAGAAAGGATGTCACTATGGCTATGCACCCTCGTGCTGGACAAAAGGCGCGACAAGAGGATCTCCATAATATCCCTGCGCTAGTTGCAAATTACTACCTACTCCAGCCTGAAGCTGGTAATACGGCGCATAAAGTTGAATTTGGTACATCGGGACACCGAGGTACGGCCGATAAAACCACCTTTAATGAGCATCATATTCTTGCGATTGCGCAAGCGGTAGCGGATGTGCGCCATGAGCATGGTGTGACTGGCCCAATCTTTATTGGCAAAGATACTCATGCGCTGTCTGAACCTGCATTCAGTAGTGTTCTGGAAGTGTTGATTGCCAATGGCATTGAAGTGATTGTGCAAGAAAACAACGGCTACACTCCCACCCCAGGTATTTCACACGCCATTTTAAGGTACAACCTGAAGCATACAGATAAAGCGGACGGCATTGTGATTACCCCTTCGCACAACCCGCCACAAGATGGTGGCATCAAATACAACCCACCACACGGTGGTCCTGCAGAAGGTGAGCTAACCCAAGCGATTGAAGATCGTGCCAATGCTTACATCAGTCAGCAGCTTGCTGGTGTAAAACGCATGCCGATTGCGTTGGCTAAACAATCCGAGTTGCTCAAGCAAGTCGATTTGGTTAAGCCTTACGTTGATGATCTGGTCAATGTGGTTGATATGGCGACGATCCAAAAGGCCAAGCTCAAAATTGGGGTTGATCCTCTGGGTGGCAGTGGCATTGATTACTGGCGTCAAATTGGCAACGCTTACCAACTCGATTTAACGCTGGTCAGCGAAGCCATTGATCCAAGCTTCCAATTCATGTCATTAGATAAAGATGGCGTGATCCGTATGGATTGCTCTTCCCCATATGCCATGGCGGGTTTGCTGGCCCTGAAAGATGAATACGACTTGGCTTTTGGTAACGATCCTGATTATGACCGTCACGGTATTGTGACCCCTAAAGGCTTGATGAATCCGAATCACTTCCTCGCGGTGTGCATTGATTATCTGTACCGTCATCGTCAAGGTTGGGCGGGCCATGTTGCCGTCGGTAAAACGCTGGTTTCCAGTGCGATGATTGATAAAGTGGTTGCCGATCTTGGTCGTGAGCTGTGTGAAGTTCCAGTGGGCTTCAAATGGTTTGTTGATGGACTCTACTCTGGTCGCTTTGGTTTTGGCGGTGAAGAGAGTGCGGGGGCTTCTTTCCTGCGTCAAGACGGCACTCCTTGGTCTACCGACAAAGACGGGATCATTTTGTGCTTACTGGCAGCGGAAATTACCGCTGTGACCGGCAAAAATCCGCAACAGTATTATGATGAATTGGCAGCTAAACACGGTGATTCTTATTACAGCCGTATTCAAGCCGTGGCGAATGGTCCACAGAAGAATGTGCTAAAGAAACTGTCTCCTGAAATGGTGTCGGCTCAAACGCTAGCGGGAGATGCAATTACGGCTCGCTTGACTCATGCTCCGGGTAATGGCGCAGCCATTGGCGGCCTCAAAGTGACTACGGATTATGGTTGGTTTGCCGCTCGTCCATCTGGCACAGAAGATATCTATAAGATTTATTGTGAGAGCTTCAAAGGGGCTGAGCACTTAAAACAAATTGAATCTGAAGCGCAGCAGATCGTAAACCAAGTGTTTAAAGACGCGGGTTTATAATGTGATGAAATGAATCAGGGGCGATGAAATCGCCCCTTTTTTATGTCTCTTAACGCTGTGGCCACTGGTTTGGCACAATAAACCAGAATTTCCCAGATTCAGATTGGCAATGCACAAACCCATCTGCGTGTTCTGTATAGGGTTCAGAGTCTGCTTTCCGTCCCGTCAACCAATCTGACTTTTCAAGCTGATATAAAGGTTCATCGATTAAGTGCTGCTCACTCTGGAAACACCAATAGCCTTGAATCTGGCTAGTATTGAGCGGGTAGCCAAGGCAATCGGTCGGGATTGGCTCATCAGAAAATGGATTGGTATAAAGACGACCCTGCATTAATAAATGTTGTGATGCACCAGCCCAGAGTGGATGTTGTTCAATAAAAAGCGGATGTTGTGATAGCGGCAGTTGGTGGTTGAGCATATGGTCAAGTTTGATATCCAAACGATCTTCGGCATTAGGGCCGTACCAATATCCTTGGTGGAGCAGATAAAATTTGACTGCCACTTCCCAATGTTCATAGTGTTCAGTTTTACGGTTTTTAGCTAAAAAATCCAATGAACCGACGGTTTTCCCTTCATTAACGAGCTGAATTTCTTCTGAAACCGCATTGTAAAATGGCGTTTCGGTGAATAATTGAGCACAAAGATGTTGATAGAGAAAGCCTAATCGTGGATTGCCCTGATAGTCTGGCCACTGCTCTCGAGTTGTTTTGCTAAATGGCGCTTTGCTGACCAAAGGCGCTTTGGCTTGAAATAGGGCAGGGGTGCGAATCACCCAATCCATTAAGTGTTTTAACTCCATCTGATCACCACCATTTTTTGACATATTTCGACATTCTAGCCTGAAATTGTTATAACCACGCCACCTCTGTTGCTCAATGGATTACAAGATGAACAATTTACAGCTAGAAGCGTTGCTAAATGAGACATTGTCCCCACAGTTAATTAAAGATTATTGTCCTAATGGTTTACAAGTCGAAGGCAAAGCGGAGGTCAAACGAATTGTCACCGGTGTGACCGCGAGTTTAGCGCTGATTGACGCTGCGATTGAGCTCAAAGCCGATGCATTATTGGTGCATCACGGTTATTTTTGGAAAAATGAACCCGAGGCCATTCGAGGTATGAAAGGTCGCCGGATACGTACGCTTATCCAAAATGATCTTAATCTGTATGCCTACCATCTGCCTTTGGATATTCATCCACAGTTGGGCAACAATGCTCAGCTTGCGCAGCGACTCGGGATTTGCGTTGATGGTGGGTTGGAAGGGCATCCTCAATCAGTTGCGATGTTTGGGCACTTTTTACAACCGTTAACCGGAGAAGAATTAGCTCATCGGATTGGCCAAGTCCTGAATCGTACACCTTTGCATATTGCTCCCGATCAAGCCGATAAGCTGATTGAAACTGTCGGTTGGTGTACGGGTGGTGGGCAAGACTATATTGAACTCGCGGCTAGCCGAGGTTTAGATGCCTTTATTTCTGGAGAAATCTCGGAGCGGACAACCTATACGGCACGCGAACAGTCGATCCATTACTTTTCCGCAGGTCACCATGCTACCGAGCGCTACGGAATTAAAGCACTAGGGGAATGGCTCGCGGAAAATCACGGCTTTGATGTGACCTTCATTGATATTGATAATCCAGTTTAGAACAATAAAAAAGAGCGAGAAAATCTCGCTCTTTTGCTTTTGAATCAATGATTAACTGCGTTCATGCAAGGGTGTGAAATCGCGCAGTTTTTGACCTGTGTACAACTGACGTGGACGACCGATACGGTTGTCCGGATCGCTGTGCATTTCATTCCAGTGAGCAATCCAACCGATAGTACGAGACATCGCGAAGATCACCGTGAACATAGAAACAGGAATACCAATGGCTTTCAGAATGATGCCTGAGTAGAAATCGACGTTAGGATAGAGTTTCTTCTCAATAAAGTACTCATCAGACAGCGCAATGCGCTCAAGCTCCATCGCGACATCGAGCAGTGGATCTTGAATGCTTAGCTCTTTAAGTACTTCATGACACGCTTCACGCATTACCGTGGCACGTGGGTCGTAGTTTTTGTACACGCGGTGACCAAAGCCCATTAGACGGAATGGGTCATCTTTGTCTTTTGCACGTCTTACGTATTCAGGAATCTTATCAACAGAGCCGATCTCTTCAAGCATACGTAAACAAGCTTCGTTTGCGCCACCATGTGCAGGACCCCAAAGAGAAGCGATACCTGCTGCGATACACGCAAATGGGTTAGCGCCCGATGAACCTGCCAGACGTACCGTCGATGTCGATGCATTTTGTTCATGATCCGCATGCAGAGTGAAAATCTTATCCATGGCACGAGCCACGATAGGATTCACTTCATACTCCTCACAAGGTGTGGCAAACATCATGTGCAGGAAGTTTTCTGCATAACTCAAATCGTTACGTGGGTAGATAAACGGTTGACCAACCGAGTATTTGTAACACATCGCAGCCAAGGTCGGCATTTTGGAAAGCAGACGATAAGCCGCAATTTCTCGGTGGGTGTCGTTATTGATATCGAGTGAATCGTGATAGAAAGCAGCTAACGCACCCACCACACCACACATCACAGCCATCGGGTGAGCATCACGGCGGAAACCGTGGAAAAAGCTCGCGATCTGTTCATGAACCATAGTGTGACGAGTAACGATTTTCTTGAACTCTTCATATTGCTTACGATTAGGGGCTTCACCGTAAAGAAGGATGTAACACACTTCCAAGTAATCAGCGTTATTGGCTAACTGATCGATAGGATAGCCGCGGTGCAACAGAATGCCCTTAGCGCCATCGATATAAGTAATTTGAGATTCACAGGATGCAGTGGCAAGAAAACCCGGGTCAAAAGTAAAGTAACCGTTTGAGCCTAAAGTACGAACGTCAATCACTTGTGGACCAAGCGATCCATCCATAATTGGCAATTCGATTGGCGCTTTACCTTCGATGTGAAGGGTCGCTTTCTTATCCGCCATAACCATCTCCTTTGTTTATTATTTAATCCGTCCAGGATGTTTTGTGTGTGATTCTTGTACGTCCGATCTTAATCAAAGTCAATGATTCTCCTCTGATGTGTGCACTCACTTTGATTTTTTATACGTATAAAGTTAAAAATCTGTTCTGTGTAGCAAAAATTGTTACAGCAATTGTATTAGAATGTTGCAGTCCGTATAGTGACACAGAAAATTCTGTGAGAGACCTTATAAATTCAAGGCTAGAAAGAAATTTAACTTATAGATTTTAGACTTGGGTGTAACATTTAAACTACAATTAAGTCGCCGATTTGGCGGTTGAAATGTTGAGTAAATGTTAAATTATGCGCATTTTCGACCAGAATTCATCCATAACTATAAATGCTCAATGGAGCTGAGTGAGCAAGCCCGTGAAAGAAAGAAAGTCAAGACCTGTTAATTTAGATTTGCAGACCATTCGCTTTCCGATCTCAGCAATCGCATCCATCCTCCACCGTGTGTCGGGGGTGATTACGTTTGTTGCGGTTGGGATTTTGCTTTGGTTGTTATCCCTCTCTCTCTCCTCACCTGTCGGATTTATGGAAGCGAGCAACATTGTTGACAGCTTTTTCGTGAAATTCGTGTTGTGGGGAATTCTAACTGCTCTGGCCTACCACATTGCTGGTGGGATTCGTCATTTATTGATGGATCTTGGTCACTTTGAAGAGCTGGAATCCGGTGCCGCGAGCGCCAAAGTAGCTTTTGCCGCTACGGTTGTATTGTCTCTACTGGCGGGGGTTCTGGTATGGTAAAGCATGTCTCTTCCTTTGGTCGTAATGGTGTTCACGATTACTTATTGATCCGCGCTTCAGCGATCATCTTAGTTTTGTACACTATTTATATCGTGAGTTTTTGCGCGTTCACGGACATCTCTTATGTCGCGTGGACTCAATTCTTTGGTAGTACGTTCACCAAAGTCTTCACAATGTTGGCATTAGTTTCAGTATTGATTCATGGCTGGATTGGCCTATGGCAAGTACTGACGGATTACATTAAGTGCTCCAAATTGCGAGCGGGGCTGCAACTTGTGGTCATCGCCGTTCTACTTGGATACTTCTTCTCTGGCCTATTTGTATTGTGGGGTGCCTAAGTGACTATTCCAGTTCGTTCTTTTGACGCCGTAGTAATCGGCGCAGGTGGTGCAGGCATGCGTGCTGCACTACAAATTTCTGAGCAAGGCCTAACTTGCGCACTGCTTTCAAAAGTTTTCCCAACTCGTTCTCATACGGTATCCGCTCAAGGCGGCATTACTGTGGCTTTGGGTAACTCACATAAAGATGATTGGCAGTGGCATATGTATGACACGGTAAAAGGTTCCGACTATATCGGCGACCAAAATGCCATCGAATACATGTGTAAAAACGGCCCGGAATCCGTGATTGAACTCGAGCGCATGGGGCTGCCTTTTTCTCGTTTTGAGAACGGCACGATTTATCAGCGTCCTTTTGGCGGTCAGTCAAAAGAGTTCGGTGGCGAACAAGCTGCTCGTACGGCAGCAGCAGCAGACCGTACTGGTCATGCTCTATTACACACGCTTTACCAACAAAACGTTAAACATAAAACCACCATTTTCTCGGAATGGTATGCGCTGGATCTGGTTAAAAACCAAGATGGTGCTGTGCTCGGTTGTACTGCAATCTGCATGGAAACAGGCGAAATTTGCTACTTCAAAGCCAAAGCAACAGTGCTTGCGACAGGCGGTGCAGGTCGTATTTACGCTTCAACCACCAACGCACACATTAACACAGGCGATGGTGTCGGTATGGCTTTGCGTGCTGGCGTACCAATGCAAGATATGGAAATGTGGCAATTCCACCCAACGGGTATCGCGGGTGCTGGTGTTCTGGTTACAGAAGGCTGTCGTGGCGAAGGCGGCTATCTACTGAATAAAGATGGTGAGCGTTTCATGGAACGTTATGCACCTAACGCTAAAGATCTAGCAGGTCGTGACGTGGTTGCACGTTCAATGATGATCGAAATCCGTGAAGGTCGTGGCTGTGACGGCCCTTGGGGTCCACACATCAAACTGAAACTGGATCACTTAGGTCGCGATGTATTGGAATCTCGCCTACCGGGTATCTGTGAACTATCACGTACCTTTGCTCACGTGGACCCAGTGAAAGAACCTATTCCTGTTATCCCAACCTGTCACTACATGATGGGTGGTGTACCAACGCAAGTGTCTGGTCAAGCGATCAAACAAGACAGCCATGGTAAAGATGTTGAAGTGCAAGGCTTGTTTGCTTGTGGTGAAATCGCTTCTGTATCAGTACATGGTGCCAACCGTTTAGGCGGCAACTCACTGCTAGATCTTGTCGTATTTGGCCGCGCAACGGGCCTACATCTTGGTGAAACCTTGCGTGCTCAAGCTGAGGCTCGCCCTGCGACTGCATCGGATATCGAAGCTTCGCTGGCTCGCACTATGCGTTGGGAAAACAGCAAAGGTGGCGAAGATCCTGTCGTGATTCGTAAAGATCTGCAGCGCTGCATGCAAAACAACTTCTCGGTATTCCGTGAAGGTAAGGCGATGGCTGAGGGGCTGGAAGAACTCAAAGTCATTCGCGAGCGTTTGAAAAATGCCCATCTGGCGGACAAATCAACCGAATTTAACACTCAACGTATTGAGTGTTTAGAGTTGGACAACCTGATGGAAACAGCATTTTCGACCGCAGTAGCAGCAAACTACCGTACTGAAAGCCGTGGCGCACATGCACGTTTTGACTATCCAGAGCGTGATGATGAGAACTGGTTGTGCCATTCAATCTACAATCCGGAAACGGAACAGATGAGTAAGCGTGAGGTTAACATGACTCCGATTTACCGTGACCCGTTCCCACCTAAAGTGCGTACATATTAAGGGAGGTACTCAATATGAAACTCAACTTCTCTTTATATCGCTATAATCCGGATGTCGATAACAAACCTTACATGAAAGACTATCTTCTTGAGGTAGAAGAAGGGTCTGACATGATGGTATTGGATGCTTTGATTCTGCTCAAAGAGCAAGATCCAAGTATTGCTTTTCGCCGCTCATGTCGCGAAGGTGTTTGTGGTTCTGACGGTCTGAATATGAATGGTAAGAATGGTCTGGCTTGTATCACGCCTTTGTCTGCGTTAAAAGGTGACAAAATTGTGATTCGTCCACTGCCAGGATTACCTGTTGTTCGTGACTTGATTGTCGACATGACTCAGTTTTACGATAACTATGCGAAAGTTAAGCCTTTCTTGATTGCAGATGATGCATTACCCCCTTCAAGAGAGAACTTGCAATCCCCAGAGGAACGGGCGCATTTGGATGGTCTGTACGAGTGTATTATGTGCGCTTGCTGTACCACTTCCTGTCCTTCATTCTGGTGGAATCCGGATAAATTTATCGGACCTGCAGGTTTGTTGGCTGCTTATCGTTGGTTGATTGATAGCCGTGATACCGCGACAGATGAACGCTTATCGAATCTTGATGATGCGTTTAGCGTTTTTCGTTGCCACGGCATCATGAACTGTGTCAGTGTTTGTCCGAAAGGATTAAACCCAACGAAAGCCATTGGACATATTAAGTCCATGTTGATCAATCGTTCAGTTTAAATTGAAAATTGCAGGCCTTCGGGCCTGCCTTTTATAGCTCGGCGATAAGACCGCAGCAAACGTGAAAACTACTGGTTAAGGGAAAAAAATGCACAACGGCGTGATGAAGGCATGGCTCGAGTCTTCACACTTGGCTGGCGCCAATGCAACTTACGTAGAAGATCTCTACGAACTGTATCTAAGTGATCCCGATCTGGTAAGTGAGGAGTGGAAACGTGTTTTTGATGGGTTGCCTGCGCACCCAACGAATGTGGTTGAACAACCGCACTCACGCGTCCGTGACTACTTCCGACGACTCGCTCAAGAGACTAAGCATTACAATGTCCAAGTTAGTGATCCTGAAGTCGATGCAAAACAAGTAAAAGTACTGCAGCTAATTAACGCATACCGTTTCCGCGGTCATGAAGCTGCCAAGCTTGACCCTCTCGGTTTATGGAACCGCCCTGAAGTGGCGGAGCTGAATCCCTCATTCCATAATTTGACCCAAGAAGATATGGAAGAGACCTTCAACGTGGGCTCCTTTGCGATTGGCAAAGACACGATGAAGCTGAAAGATATCTATCAATCCCTACAAAAAATCTACTGTGGCTCTGTCGGTGCAGAATACATGCACATCACCGACACTGAGCAGAAGCGTTGGATTCAACAGCGCCTCGAACCGGTTGTGGGTACCCCTGTATTCAGTAAAGAAGAAAAGCGTACTTTCCTTGAAGAGCTGACTGCAGCTGAAGGCTTAGAGCGCTATCTTGGTGCGAAATTCCCAGGCGCTAAGCGATTCTCTCTCGAAGGTGGGGATGCCTTAGTTCCTATGACCAAAGAGATGATCCGTCACGCGGGTGCCAGTGGCATGCGTGAAGTGGTGATTGGGATGGCGCACCGTGGTCGCTTGAACATGCTGGTCAACGTTCTGGGTAAAAAACCACAAGATCTGTTTGATGAGTTTGCCGGTAAACATGGCGAAGGCTGGGGCACAGGTGATGTGAAATATCACCAAGGTTTCTCCGCTGACTTTGCGACACCGGGCGGTGATGTTCACTTAGCACTGGCTTTCAACCCATCGCATCTTGAGATTGTGAACCCTGTTGTGATGGGCTCAGTGCGCGCGCGTCAAGACCGCCTAGGTGATGAAGATGGCAGTAAAGTGCTACCTATCACTATCCATGGTGACTCTGCGATTGCCGGACAAGGTGTGGTGGCTGAAACCTTCAACATGTCTCAAGCGCGTGGTTTCTGCGTCGGTGGTACAGTACGTATCGTGGTCAATAACCAAGTGGGCTTCACGACATCAAACCCACGCGATACTCGTTCAACCATGTACTGTACCGATATTGCCAAGATGGTACAGGCACCGATTTTCCACGTGAATTCAGACGATCCTGAAGCTGTAGCCTTTGTCACTCGTCTAGCGCTTGATTACCGTAATGAATTCAAACGCGATGTGGTCATTGATCTGGTGTGTTATCGCCGTCATGGTCATAACGAAGCGGATGAGCCAAACGCAACTCAGCCGTTGATGTACCAAAAAATCAAGAAGCATCCAACACCTCGCAAGCTATATGCAGATGTGTTAACTGAGCGTGGTGAGTGCGATCTTGAAACCGCGACACAACTGGTGAATGAATATCGCGATGCCTTAGATCACGGTGAAGTGGTGGTCAAAGAGTGGCGTCCAATGGCGATGCACTCTGTGGACTGGTCACCGTATTTAGGTCATGACTGGCATATTCCTTGGAATAGCGAATATGCGATCGAGCGATTGCAAGATCTTGGTCGTCGTGTTTGTCAATATCCGGAAAGCCATGTTCTGCATAGCCGTGTAGAAAAAATCTACCAAGATCGTCTCTCTATGATCTCTGGCGAGAAGATGCTGGATTGGGGTATGGCTGAAACGCTTGCGTATGCCACATTGCTTGATGATGGTAAGCGCATCCGTATCTCGGGTCAGGACTCTGGTCGTGGAACCTTCTTCCACCGTCACGCCGTTCTGCATAACCAAAACGATGCGAGTACTTATATTCCACTCTCACAGATCCATGCTGGCCAAGGCACGTTTGAAGTCTTTGACTCAGTATTGTCAGAAGAGGCGGTATTGGCGTTCGAATACGGCTATGCGACAGCGGAGCCTAGCGGTTTGACTTTGTGGGAAGCACAGTTTGGTGATTTTGCTAACGGTGCGCAGGTGGTTATTGACCAGTTCATCTCCTCTGGTGAACAGAAGTGGGGTCGTCTATGTGGCCTGACTATGCTGTTGCCACACGGTTATGAAGGTCAAGGCCCTGAGCACTCCTCTGCACGTTTAGAGCGTTACTTGCAGCTGTGTGCTGAGCAAAACATGCAGGTGGTTGTTCCGTCTACCCCTGCTCAGGTTTACCACATGATTCGTCGTCAAGTGGTTCGCCCAATGCGCCGCCCTCTGGTGGTAATGTCTCCTAAGTCGCTGCTGCGTCATCCACTGTGTGTCTCCAGTATGGAAGATTTAGCCCAAGGTACTTTCCAACCAGCGATTGGTGAAATCGATGCGCTGAATCCGGCGCAAGTCAAACGTGTTGTGTTCTGTTCGGGTAAGGTTTATTACGATCTTCTTGAACAGCGCCGTGCGAATGAACAGCAAGACGTGGCGATTGTTCGTATCGAACAGTTGTACCCATTCCCTCTGGAAGAAGTACAAGCGGCCATTGCAAATTACACCAATGTGGTGGATTACGTCTGGTGTCAGGAAGAACCGCAAAACCAAGGTGCTTGGTACAGTAGCCAACATAACTTCCGCGCTGCGATTCCAGCGGGTGCTGATCTGAAATATGCAGGTCGTCCCGCTTCGGCATCTCCTGCGGTCGGCTATATGTCGGTGCACATGAAACAACAAAAAGCGTTGATTGAAGACGCTCTGACCCTAGCGTAAGAACGAGAAGTATAAGGAAGATACCATTATGACCATTGAAATTCTGGTTCCAGATTTGCCTGAATCAGTTGCGGATGCCACGGTTGCGATGTGGCATAAAAAGCCGGGTGACATGGTTGCTCGCGATGAAGTGATCGTTGAAATTGAAACTGACAAAGTGGTGCTGGAAGTTCCAGCACCCGATGCAGGTGTTCTGGAAGCTATTTTGGAACAAGAAGGTGCGACAGTGCTTTCTAAACAACTGCTGGCACGTTTGAAGCCAGGCGCTGTAGCGGGTGAACCAACCCAAGACACTCCAGATGCTACTGAGCCATCACCAGATAAACGCCATAAAGCATCACTAACTGAAGAAAGCAATGATGCGCTAAGCCCTGCGGTTCGTCGCCTGCTTGCTGAACATAACTTGGAAGCAAGCCAAGTTAAAGGTTCTGGTGTGGGTGGTCGTATTACCCGCGAAGACATCGAAGCTCACTTAGCCGCGAACAAAGCCAAACCAGCTGCGAAAGCTGAAGCCCCTGTCGCAGCGCTGGCTCCTGTCGTCGGTCGCAGTGAAAAGCGCGTGCCAATGACACGTCTGCGTAAGCGTATCGCTGAGCGTCTGTTGGAAGCGAAAAATAACACGGCTATGCTGACGACGTTTAATGAAGTGAACATGAAACCTATCATGGACATGCGTAAGCAATACCAAGATGTGTTCGAAAAACGTCATGGTATCCGTCTGGGCTTTATGTCGTTCTACGTGAAAGCCGTCACTGAAGCGCTGAAGCGTTACCCAGAAGTGAACGCGTCTATCGATGGTGATGATCTGGTTTACCACAACTACTTTGATGTGAGCATTGCCGTATCAACCCCACGTGGTCTGGTTACTCCAGTACTGAAAAACTGCGATACCTTGAGTTTGGCGCAAATTGAAAAAGGCATCAAAGAGCTAGCAGAAAAAGGTCGTGACGGTAAATTGACCGTAGACGAACTGACTGGCGGTAACTTTACCATCACCAACGGTGGTGTGTTTGGTTCACTGATGTCAACGCCTATCATTAACCCGCCACAAGCGGCGATTCTGGGTATGCATAAGATCCAAGACCGCGCCATGGTGGTGGATGGCAAGATTGAAATCCTGCCAATGATGTATCTAGCGCTGTCTTATGACCACCGTTCAATCGATGGTCGTGAGTCGGTTGGTTTCCTAGTGACCGTTAAAGAGTTGCTAGAAGATCCAGCCCGTCTGCTGCTCGATGTTTAAACTGTCTATTGCTCAGATTTCTGAGTAATGGAGAAAAGGGTCGGACATGCTCAACGTCCGACCTGGCTTTGGCCAAAGATTGGCTACTCGCTCAAGAGTGACCCTACAAACGTAAAGTTCAGCTCAATGGACTCTATGGAAGAACAATAAACAAATGGAACAACACAATGAATTTGCATGAATATCAAGCTAAACAGCTGTTTGCAGAATTCGGTTTGCCTGTACCGGAAGGTTATGCTTGTGATACGCCACAAGAAGCGTTTGAAGCTGCAGGACGCATCAGCACAGCCAAGAAAGTCGTAAAATGCCAAGTTCACGCAGGTGGACGTGGTAAAGCAGGTGGCGTTGAACTGCATGACACTAAAGAAGGTGTAAAAGCGTTTGCACAAAAATGGCTAGGTAAGAACCTAGTAACTTATCAAACGGATGCAAATGGCCAACCGGTTTCAAAAATTTTGGTTGAAGAAGCATCAAATATCGCTAATGAGCTTTATCTTGGTGCGGTAGTTGACCGTTCTACACGTCGTATCGTTTTCATGGCATCGACTGAAGGTGGCGTGGAAATTGAGAAAGTGGCAGAAGAAACTCCAGAACTGATCCACAAAGCGGCAATTGATCCACTGGTTGGCCCACAAGCCTACCAAGGTCGTGAGTTGGCATTCAAACTAGGCTTGCAAGGTGATCAAATCAAACAGTTCGTGAAAATCTTCATGGGCCTGGGTGAAATGTTTGCTCAATATGATCTCGCACTGCTGGAAATCAACCCGCTGGTGATTACTGCAGAAGGTAACTTGCTGTGCCTTGATGGCAAAATCAACATCGACTCCAATGCGATGTACCGTCAACCCAAACTGCGTCAAATGCACGATGCTTCTCAAGAAGATGCGCGCGAAGCACACGCAGCAAAATGGGAACTGAACTACGTCGCGCTGGATGGCAACGTAGGTTGTATGGTTAACGGTGCTGGCCTTGCGATGGGTACGATGGACATTGTTAACTTGCACGGCGGAAAACCCGCAAACTTCCTTGATGTTGGTGGCGGCGCGACCAAAGAGCGTGTTGCAGAAGCCTTCAAAATCATCTTGTCTGATACCAATGTAAAAGCCGTACTGGTGAACATCTTTGGTGGCATTGTGCGCTGCGATATGATCGCGGAAGGTATTATTGGTGCGGTTAAGGAAGTCGGCGTAAGCGTTCCAGTGGTTGTGCGTCTGGAAGGTACAAACGCAGAACTTGGACGCAAAGTGCTGGCCGAATCAGGTCTAGATATTATTGCAGCTGTATCTTTGACAGACGCAGCACAAAAAGTAGTTGCCGCGGCGGAGGGCAAATAATGTCGATTCTTATCAATAAAGACACTAAAGTCATTTGTCAGGGTTTCACCGGGGGTCAAGGTACTTTCCACTCTGAACAGGCGATTGCTTATGGCACACAAATGGTCGGTGGTGTGTCGCCGGGTAAAGGCGGTACCACGCATCTAGGCTTGCCTGTGTTTAATACGGTTCGTGAAGCCGTTGAAGTGACTGGCGCAACTGCCACAGTCATCTACGTACCAGCACCATTCTGTAAAGATGCGATTCTGGAAGCGATCGATGCTGGCATCAAGCTTATCGTGACGATCACTGAAGGCATTCCTACCACTGACATGATTGATGTCAAAGTGAAACTGGAACAGACTGGCGTTCGTATGATTGGCCCTAACTGTCCAGGTGTTATCACACCGGATGAGTGTAAGATTGGCATCATGCCAGGACACATTCATAAGAAAGGTAAAGTGGGTATCGTTTCTCGCTCTGGTACTTTGACTTATGAAGCGGTTAAACAAACCACAGACGAAGGTTTCGGCCAGTCTACCTGTGTGGGCATCGGTGGCGACCCAATTCCGGGTTCAAACTTCATCGATATCCTGAAGATGTTCCAAGAAGATCCAGCGACAGAAGCGATTGTGATGATCGGTGAAATCGGTGGGACAGCGGAAGAAGAAGCAGCTGCTTTCATCAAAGCCAACGTCACAAAACCTGTCGTTTCTTATATCGCAGGTGTAACGGCTCCTCCGGGCAAACGCATGGGTCATGCTGGTGCGATCATCTCTGGTGGTAAAGGTACCGCTGAAGAGAAATTTGCAGCACTTGAATCTGCAGGCGTGAAGACAGTAAAAAGTCTTGCCGATATTGGCAAAGCGCTGCGTGAAGTGACTGGTTGGTAATCTACCGCGATTACTTACTCAGATAATAAAAAACCCCGAACACAGCTTCGGGGTTTCTTTTTACTAAATGCCATTTTTTTTTACTAAAAGCTAATGTGATACAGCGTTAAGCGACCCGTTTAAACTGGGTGAGTACAAACAATACCGCAGCCGAAACCACCACAGACGGACCAGCGGGTGTGTCAAAGTGCCAAGACAGTGCTAAACCACCGATCACACTTAATATTCCAAGTCCGATCGCCCAAAACGCCATGGCTTCTGGGGTGCGTGAAAGACGGCGAGCAGTAGCCGCGGGGATGATTAACAGCGAGCCCATAATCAAAGCCCCGACAAATTTCATCCCGACGGCAATCACCAAACCGATAAGTAGCATCAAGATTAAACGCATCAGGTCAGTGTTGGTTCCTTCAACAAAGGCCAACTCTTCATTCACGCTAGTCGAGAGAAGGGGTTGCCAGAGAAGATATACAATCAAACTGACAGTGACGACACCGAACCAGATAAAGGTAAGATCGGATGGGCTAATCGCGAGCAAATCACCAAACAGATAGCTCATCAAATCGATGCGGACATTATCAAGAAAGCTCACCGCAATCATACCGAGCGATAGCGCACTGTGCGCCATAATCCCAAGTAGGGTATCGGTCGCGATGAGTTTTTGCTTTTGCATCGCCACTAAAATGGCCGCCATCCCCAAACAGCAGACCAATAGTGCCAGATACAGATTGATGTCGAGTAAAAAACCTAGCGCCAGACCCAGTAGTGAGGCGTGAGCAAGGGTATCACCAAAATAAGCCATTCTGCGCCAAACCACGAAAGATCCGAGAGGGCCAGCAATAATGGCAATTCCGAGACCAGCAAGAAGAGAAGGTAGAAGAAGTTCAATCATGTTTGTGGTGACCATGTGAATGATGTGAGCAAACACTCGCTTTCCCTTTGACCGGTAAGCCAGATAAATCGTGGTGGTGGTGCTCGTGGTGGTGTTGATAAAAAGCCAGCGTGTCTCGGCTCCGATGGCCAAACATCGCTAAATAACTCGGGTGTTTGGCGATACTCTCCGGCGAGCCAGAGCAACAGACATGGTGTTGTAAGCAGATCACTTCGTCGGTTTTGGCCATCACCAAATGTAAATCGTGAGAAACCATCAACACAGCGCAGCCAAAGCGGTTGCGCAAGGTGTGGATGAGGTCGTATAAGTCAATTTGTCCTTGTACATCGACCCCTTGAGCAGGCTCATCGAGCACAAGCAAGTCTGGTCTTTGTAATAAGGCTCTGGCAAGCAGTACACGCTGTGTTTCACCGCCGGAGAGTTTATGCATATCACTGCTTTGAAGATGCTCGCCACCGACTAGGCGCAATGCTTCCGATAGCTCTTGGGTGCTAAAACGACCTGCAAGTTTCAAAAAGCGACTCACCGTCAGCGGCAATGTGTCATTCAGTTTGAGTTTTTGCGGTACATAGCCGATACGGATCCCTGGCTGGCGAATGATTTTTCCAGAACTTATAGGTTGTAATCCCAAAATGACTTTCACTAAGGTTGATTTGCCTGCACCGTTGGGGCCGATAAGCGTTGTAATATTGCCTTTGGTGAGAGTTAACTGGATATTGTCAAGTACGCGTCTTTGTTCAAAATCGACGCATATGTCTTGCAATTCAATCAGAATAGCCATGGAATAGAACTCATTTGCAAAATGATTATGTTATAAAGTAACATTCATGCCCAATAAAAGCCACTAACAGGAGCTTGGCGACCATGTTATCGAGATTTTTTTTACTTACTGTCGTAGCACTGTTTGCTCAATCAGCCAGCGCAATCGAAGTACTGACCAGCATTAAACCGATACAGATGATCACTTACGAGTTGATGCTGGGGATGGGGAAACCTGATGTGCTTTTACCCTCCGGTGCATCGCCGCACGATTATGCGCTACGTCCATCAGATGTAAAGCGGATTCAACAAGCAGATTTGGTTATTTGGTTTGGTCAAGATCTTGAACCCTTCATGAGTAAACTGCTGGAAGGCCGTACGTCAGCACTAACATTAAGCCAAGTCCCTAATTTAGCACTGCGAGAATATGGCGAGGAGGAGGAGCATGAGCATGATGGGCATCATCACGGACATTATGATCCTCATTTCTGGTTAGGGATGGAGCCAGTTGGGCAAGTCGCGAGTGCAATTACGGAAAAACTGATTGCGCTTGATGCTGATCATCAGCAGCAGTATCAAGATAATCTTGTTCGCTTTTTAGCTAACCTTGCCGAGCAAGACAACACGATTGGTGAAAAGCTCAAGCCTGTCACGACCGTGCCTTACTACGTTTTTCATGATGCTTATGGCTATTTCGAACAGCACTTTGCATTGAATAACCTTGGTCACTTTACGGTGAGTCCAGAGCGAAAGCCAGGAGCCAAAACACTGATCGCGATAAAAAAGACCTTGAATGCTCAACTCGCCAAATGTGTATTTTCAGAACCGCAATTTGAGCCAGCGATTATTGAAGCTGTCGTACGAGGGACGCCAGCCAAAACTGGTGTACTTGATCCACTCGGAAGTGCGATTGAACTGAAAGCGGGCAGCTATTTTTCCTTCCTGAGTAGTTTGGCTGAGAGTTACTACGCTTGTTTGTCTCAATCCTAAATAGATAAGTCTCTCAATAATTTCTCTAAATGCGGCTTAAGCCGCATTTTTTTGTATCCAAATCCTAAAAAAATGGTCTTTCTAAACCTTTCAAACTGCATACAGGTTGGGGATTCGTTAGAATGTATGAGATTTTGTGCTCCTTTCTATATCTAAAATAATAACGCACAAATTTTTGAATTATCGCTGACAGGGGAACTCGTGTTTCGCACATTTTTGTATGGCTGCTTGCTCAATATCATGATCCCATCCTTGGTATTGGCGTTAGATAAATCCATGTCCATTTTCTATCCTCTGCCCATTCAAGAGCAGGGGAAGGTCATTGTTGCGCAAAACCTCTACCTCGGCAGTGATGGTGGTATCTGGGTGCATGATGTTCATGGCAAAGTGATGTACTTTGATGGGCAGAATGTATTACCTCGACGTGGTTCAGTTTTGCCACAAATGTCTAGTCATATTGTTTATGCCAACAGTGCATTCTGGGCTTTCGAACAACATGAGTTATTCAGAACCTATCCGGGAGGGGAAAAAGAGCTGATGTTGAGCTTAACTCCGGGAACGCAAATTGTTCAGATGGGAGCCTCAAACGGCATGATCTGGATGGTCGATGGGGAAAACTTTTATAGTTATGAGATCCGAAGTGGACGCGTCGAGTCCCTCTCTTTACATGAACTTTATCAGCTCAATAGTGCCAGCAAGGTCGTGATTAACGATGCGCAGTTTTTAGTATCGAAATGGGCTTTAGCGACCAATGTCGGTGTGTATTTGTCAGACGTTCAAGGTTTCTCCCATGTAAAAAAATCGGGTAAACACTTCGTCCAGAAACTCTATTTTTCTCATAAACGTCGTGAGTTGTTGATAGGCTCTAAACGTGGTGCGTTAATTATCGATATCGAAAATAAGCGTGCATTGCCTGATAGAATTGGTTCCTCTCATGTATTGTCGATCGCTGAAACAGAGAAAGAGTACTGGATTGGCACCGAAGATGGCCTTTTTGTTTATTCTTTCATCACAGGAAAAGTGGTTCAGCTTGAGAGTAACAGTCAAGATGGCTATGCCTTATTGGGTAAGAAAATCTACGCCATGGTCAATGACTTCCAAGGTGGAATGTGGATAGGAACCGATAAGGGGATTTTTTACTATTCCCTGTTTGGTCAGCAGTTCACTCGGTATCCAGCACAAGCTCTATCTAATGACGGAAGTAAAACGCCGATAGGTAAGATTACGTCTCTCAACTCTAGCGGAGACTATTTGGCTATAACCCAGCAAGGGTTGTATAGCTTCAACTTTTCTGATGAGTTGCGTAAAAACCTTATTTATCCAGGTAAGGTGAATGATTTTGTGATTGAGCAAGAACATATTTGGATAGCGACAGAAAAAGGCTTGGTTCGTTACAATTTGAATCGCCGTGGTATTGATACACCTAATCTGCCACTAATGCTACTACAAACTGCTATTGAGCATCTCAGTTTAGATAGTGATGGCAACCTGTGGGGAGCAAGCAACCACCAAATCTGGTCATATTCACTTTCTGAACAAACCTATCGAGATTATGGTTCTGAATGGATGGTGAAAGCGTTTTCACCATCACGGATCACTCTGATCGCAGCGGTGACAAAAGGCGTTGTCATAGGTACTGAACATGGCGCTTATTCACTCTTTGAACAGCAGATCCGCTTTGATTTTTCGAGCCATCGTTATGGTGAGATTCTACAAGTTGTTGAAGATTCAGCGGGCCATATTTGGGTCGTTGGCTCTTATGGGGTCTTTCAGTGGCGCAAAGACCAACCAGAAGCCGCAGCAGTAGAGTTAATCGAAGAGAATATTCAACCTTTGTGTATTACGGAATCCCAACAAGGTATGTGGCTTATTTCCACACAAGGGATCAGTTACTACCGCAACCAAGAGCTTACTAAACATTTTGGAGCCCCTTATGGTTTGATTAATAATGAGTTTTTATCGGGATCTTGTGCGGTAGGTGAGGTACAAGAGATCTCTTCGCTGATCATCGGGTCTCAGTTTGGTGTGGTGAAAACAAATACAGAAGAATTAGCAGTATCTAATTTGCCCAATATTCAGGTGACATTTAGTCAAGTCAGTGTGAATCATGCGACTAAGCTTTTGGGATATCGTATGCCAGAACCACTGAAAATTGCTTATGGCGATTCGATCAGTTTCCAGTTTGGGGCTTTGCCTTCTTCACGTAGTCAGTCTTTAGAGTACAAACTCAACGATGAACAGCAGTGGCAGCGTTTTGATTGGGCTCTACTCAATTTTGACCAACTGTTACCAGGCAAATACCGTTTGAAAGTTCGTAGCGCGAATCCGACACAACGATACCGAACCGAAGCCCTATTTGATTTTGAAGTTTTACAACCTTGGTATATGAATCCTGTTGCTATTATCGGATATGTGCTTAGTTTGCTGGGCTTGTTAGCACTCGCTTTTTGGTGGCGAACTCGAATGATATTGAGCGCTAATCGTAAGCTAAAAGCGCAAGTTGACCTCAAAACGAGCCAGTTACGTCATCAAAGTAAAATTGTGCTGAGTAATAACCATCAACTTCGAAAACAATTGCAGCTCCACCATACGATTCTTGGCAACGTTTTAGAAAATATTGATGCATCACTACGGCATTTGTCTTCTTATGCGAAAGTTCGAGCGTGGAGTGAATTTGAAGCACCTTTCAATAAAGTTAAGCAAGAACTAGCTCAACTGCATTTTATGCATCGTGGAGATGACGAAGAAAGTAAATATCATGATTTGCATCTTTTGATTGAGTCAGCGTTAAAAAGCTGGCAAGAAGAGTACAACAGAGCGCAGATTAAACTGACTTATAGTGGTGAATCTCGTTTTGTTGAAGTGCGGCAATTCAATCTTGATGTGTTATTTAATGCCGTGCTAACGGATGCGATCAAAAGACTATACAAACATCAAGAATTAACCATACAACTTGAAATGAGAAATGCGCAGGCTGTCATCGTGTTTTCTGATTTTGGTGTGCCTATCCAAAACATAAACCAAATGATGGTGACCTTATCAGGAAATAGTTATCCGCTTGAAGAATTGGCCACTCGCAGTGGTGGTGAATTGCATGTTTTAGCATTGAAAGAACGTAATGTTATTGAACTAGCTTGGCCATTGGTTAGCTTACCGGAATTGGAACCTATCCATAAACAAGAAGAAGGTGAGCTGGCGGTTAAGGTTGGGATTGATGATGTGGAGAAAGAATGGCTCAGTAAAGTCGAGAAACTGATTGAGCTGCATTACAGCGATCCCAATTTCACCACATCTACGGCCGCGCAGTTGTTGTATGTCTCTGAACGCAGTTTACAGCGTCGCTTTAAAGCAGTAACAGGGAAAACTTTCAAAGAATCTTTGAATGAAGTTCGATTAGAAAAAGCGTGTCAAAGTTTATTGAGTGGGACGAAAATCGCGCAGGTCGCCTTTGATTGCGGATTTAATGACCCCTCCTATTTCAGCCAGCGTTTCAAACATCATTTTGGATTATCGCCAAGTCAGTTCATCGAAGACCAAGAAAACTAAGAGCCTTCATCTCTATCCCACCCTGTCGCCAATCGCTAGAGTGCAGGTAGCCAACAAAGGAGTTTATCCCCATTAACGTAGATTAGGTGGTGGGGATAAATCAACGTAGCCAATTCTGTCTGCAGTTTTAATAAATAGAAAAGCTACAAGTTGGGAATCTAGCTCGGCGGCCAATAATAGAGAGCTGCAAATACGATGAAATTTGTTCAGAGAAACGGAGGCTATCAAGCTTGTTGCTGAAAAGGCTCAAGAAATAAATGTTATTGAAATGGATGGTTGTGATAGAGGTAAATCAGTAGAAAAAAATATCGTGGTATAGCCGGGGGGACTATACCACGGGTGTCAACGACACCTTCGCTTGCTGCCGGAGTGATATGACATAGTCATACCACCTCTGGAATTCTTGTCTCTAGGAGGGATGTCCTTTCAACGAATTCACTATAGCCCGCTCGACTTTTTTTACTTATAAAATTAACGACAACTTTACATAGAAAAACGACAGAAGCTTATGGATTGGATTAAGTGTTTGATTTTTATCGTATAAATTAAATTCGTCGTTTTTTCTATCATGCTGCATTTCTGAATGATATTTTTCTGACTCGGTCTTTGACGTTTTTGACGAGAAGTTTTTGACAGAATTGACGTTGCCTATTACCTAAGCAAACATTGTTTTCGCGCAAGAAATCCATACCTTCCTTATGGTAATTTCGGTTAACATTAATAGTAATATTTCTTATTAACACTTCCTTTTCAAAGTTACCTCTATGAAATTGTCACAAATGAAAGCAGGCGAGCGTGGAATTATCCTCGCATTGGATGGACTTTCTGATACGGTCAGAAAGAAACTGATGGTGATGGGAGTACTCCCTAATACCGAAGTCGTATTGATTCGCCGAGCGCCAATGGGCGATCCGCTTCAAGTTGAAGTGCGCGGTGTTTCGATCGCGTTGCGCGAAAATATTGCGGCAAGTATTGAAGTGGAGAGAGCACAATGAAGTATCAAGTACTTACCGTCGGCAATCCGAATAGCGGAAAAACAACGCTATTCAATGGTCTTACTGGAGCAAAACAACAAGTCGGTAACTGGGCGGGTGTCACCGTTGAGAAAAAAAACCGGCAGTTTTGTTCATGCGGGAGATGAGTTTTCACTCACCGATCTGCCCGGAATCTATGCTTTAGATAGCGGTAATGATAGTAACAGTATTGACGAATCGATCGCTTCACGTGCCGTTTTGACGCATCCTGCGGATGTGATCATTAACGTAGTTGATGCGACGTGCCTTGAGCGCAGCTTATATATGACGCTGCAACTGCGTGAATTGCGGCGTCCAATGATTGTCGTACTTAACAAAATGGATGCGCTTAAGCGTGAACGTGTTCATCTCGACCTCAAACAACTAGAAGCGTTTTTGGGGTGTCCTGTGTTGGCGCTTTCTGCCAACAATAAAGAGCAAGTTCGCCGCTTTAAAGAAAAATTGCATAAGCTGCTAGTACAAGGGATTGCGTTAAAGCAGATTGAACTTCACTACGGTGCTGAATTTGAGTCATTGATTCATGAGCTAGAACCAATGTTTGCTGAGCAAGCGGTTTCAGCGCGCGCGCTGGCGATTCGAGCCTTAGAAAACGATCGTTTAGTGATTAACGGATTAAAAGAAACGGAGCGCCAAAACGTAGAGCAACGTCAACATGAGTGTCAGGTTGATATTGATCTTCTCGTCGCCAACGTACGTTATACCTATTTACATGAGCTGTGCACCCACGTGCGACGTACCGAGGGTAAACTGAGCCATAAATTCACCGAAAAAGCCGATCGCATTATCCTCAACAAGTGGGTTGGCATCCCGTTCTTTTTTGCTGTGATGTACCTGATGTTCATGTTTTCAATCAATATCGGCAGTGCATTTATCGATTTCTTTGATATTGGCGTCGGTGCATTGTTGGTTGATGGCGGACACCATTTACTGGATGACCATCTCCCCGTTTGGTTAGTGACCTTGATCGTTGATGGTATTGGTGGCGGTATCCAAACCGTTGCAACCTTTATTCCTGTCATCGCTTGCCTGTATTTATTCTTAGCGGTATTAGAAAGCTCCGGTTACATGTCTCGTGCTGCATTTGTTCTGGATAAAGTGATGCAGAAAATCGGTTTGCCCGGTAAAGCGTTTGTCCCGCTTGTCCTCGGTTTCGGGTGTAACGTGCCTTCTATTATGGCGACGCGCACGCTGGATCAAGAGCGTGAGCGTAAGCTCGCGGCATCGATGGCTCCATTTATGTCTTGTGGTGCTCGTTTACCGGTTTATGCGTTGTTTGCGGCGGCATTTTTCCCACAAAGTGGCCAAGATTTGGTGTTTGCCCTCTATTTATTGGGGATTGCTGCGGCGGTATTGACAGGTTTGGTACTGAAAAAGACCCTCTATCCTGGTGTCAGCGAGAGCTTAATCATGGAGATGCCGGACTATGAAATCCCAACCTTACAAAACGTGGTGATCAAAACGTGGCAAAAGCTGAAGCGTTTTGTATTGGGAGCGGGCAAAACCATTGTTGTCGTGGTGACGATTTTGAGTTTTTTCAATTCACTTGGCACAGATGGCTCTTTTGGTAATGAGGATAGTGATAAATCCGTGCTTTCCAAAGCCGCGCAGCTTGTGACGCCAGTGTTTTCTCCTATGGGTATCACTCAGGAAAACTGGCCTGCAACGGTTGGTATCATCACAGGTATTTTTGCGAAAGAAGCCGTTGTGGGCACCCTAAATAATCTTTACACCACCACACCTGAAGCAGAAGAGGCGGCGGAATACGATTTGCTGGCGAGTTTGCAAGAGGCCTTAATGACGATTCCTGACAACCTTGCTGGGCTCAGTTTTGGCGACCCACTAGGAATTGAAGTAGGGGATTTGACGGATACTGAGGCTGTTGCGCAAGAGCAAGAAGTAGACGGCTCGATCTTTGGTAATTTACATACCTATTTTGCCAATGCTCATGTGGCTTTTGCTTATCTGATCTTCATTTTACTTTATACCCCTTGTGTCGCAGCGATGGGGGCCTATGTACGCGAATTTGGTGCAGCTTACGCGCGCTTTATTGCGGTATGGACAATGGGGCTGGCCTACGGTTCTGCGGTGCTCTACTACCAAGCTACCCATATTGCTCAGCACCCAATGTATAGCTTAATTTGGATTAGTGTGATTGTGGGCATCGGATTTGCTACCTACTGGGCACTTAAACAGACAGGGCGTAAGCAAAAGATGATAGAGGTACCAGTCGCGTGATTTTAAATGAACTCAAAGCGGCGATTGAATCGAAAAATGGCGCCACAAGGCAAGAGCTCGCGCGCCGTTTTGCTCTGAGCGAAGATGGCATCGATGCGATGCTCGCGGTATGGATTAAAAAAGGTGTCCTATCGCGTCAACAGTACATCAACGCTGAGGATGAGGTGGTACGAGTGCGCTACGTCATGAATCAGGCAGGATCGCTTGCTGTGAATGTGACTATGTGAAACCTTCCTACTTGAAGGAGCAGCGGTGTTGACAACGTTTGTTCACCCCAATCACATAGTGTATCTATGCTCATGGGGATGAATTCTCTTGCCGCCTACCTGCAACTCCAAGTAGTTTGGGTATAGTTGCTTGTGGTATCACCGACTCATAAAAAAGCCGCGTAATGCGGTTTTTTTATGGTCATTCCTAAACCACTCTGCTTTTAGCGGCGATGCTTGATTTGTACTTCGTCTAAGCTGGCAGTGATGACGCAGGCGCTATGCCGTAAACAGTACATGTTTTGCGAGTGCATCTCTTAGCTGGGTCAGTAATGCCGCTTGCTCTTGCTGAGTACGAAACACGCCTTGTGTTCTGCCCCAAACAGGGCCCGGCCATGCCATATCATGGGTAAAGCGTGCAATATGATGGATGTGCAGTTGTGGCACCATATTGCCTAGAGCACCTAAGTTGAGTTTGTCTGGGGAAAATAGAGTTTCCAGAGTTTGGCAAACCAGCTGCGATTCGACTAAAAACTGCTGCTGCTCATCCATTGGCAGATGGTGTAGTTCACGTAAATCCGCTCTTTGCGGGACTAAAATAACCCAAGGCACGGCAGAATCTTTATGTAACAGAGCAACACAGAGCGGGAAATGGCCGATCACATCGGTGTCTTTTTGCAATTGGGGATGCAGTTCAAAATGCGCCATCAGATACGCCTCCAAATCGATTTTTATTCTTGGTTGAAGACTGGTTGAAGCCAGATAAGTGATAAAGAAAAGGTTGGCGATTGGCCAACCTTTTCTCTACTTCAATTACATTCTCTCTAGAGTGTCAATGCCCAGTAGAGCAAGACCTTGCTTGATGGTTTTCGCTGTCAGTGCAGCGAGTTTCAAACGACTCTGCTTAATGCTTTCTTGCTCTGCGACCAAAATTGGACAAGCTTCGTAGAAGCTAGAGAAAATGCCTGCTAGTTCAAACAGATAGCTACACATGATGTGCGGTTGACCTTCACGCGCGACCGATTGTACCGCCTCTTCAAACTGCAGCAGTTTGGCGATCAAGGCTTTCTCTTTCTCTTCAGTAATTTGGATATGACCTGTTAGCTCATTCATATCCACGCCCGCTTTCGCAAAAACAGAAGCCACACGAGTATAAGCATACTGCATGTAAGGGGCGGTATTGCCTTCAAATGCCAGCATGTTGTCCCAATCGAACACATAATCTGTAGTGCGGTGTTTAGAAAGATCCGCGTACTTCACGGCTGCCATTGCAACCGTATTGGCGATGTTGGCTTTTTCTTCTGCGGATAACTCTGGATTTTTCGATTCGATCAGGGCCTTGGCACGCTCTTCAGCTTCATCCAGCAAATCCGCCAAACGTACAGTGCCGCCTGCACGAGTCTTGAATGGGCGACCATCTTTACCCAGCATCATGCCGAATGCGTGGTGCTCTAAGCTGACGTTTTCTGGGATATAACCCGCTTTGCGTACGATAGTCCACGCTTGCATCAAGTGTTGATGTTGACGTGAGTCGATGAAGTACAACACACGATCTGCGCCCAGTGTTTCATAGCGGTATTTAGCACAGGCGATATCCGTCGTTGTGTACAGGAAGCCGCCATCACGCTTTTGAATGATAACGCCCATAGGCTCGCCGTCTTTATTCTTGAATTCCTCCAAGAACACCACTTGCGCGCCATCATCTTCCACTGCCAAACCTTTGGCTTTCAGGTCGCTGACAATTTGTGGCAGCATGTCGTTGTACATGCTTTCGCCCATGACGTTTTCGCGAGTGAGGGAGACATTCAGGCGGTCGTAGTTACGTTGGTTTTGAATCATGGTCACGTCAACCAACTTCTTCCACATCTCTAGACAGAATGGGTCGCCACCTTGCAGTTTCACGACGTAGTTACGTGCTGTTTCTGCAAACTGCTCATCTTCGTCATACAGTTTTTTCGATTCACGATAGAAAGCTTCGAGATCTGAAAGCTCCATCGAAACCTCACCCGATGCTTTTTGCACGCGCTCAAGGTTAGCAATCAACATACCGAACTGAGTGCCCCAGTCACCGATGTGGTTAGCTCGGATCACTTTATGACCTAAGAATTCCAGAGTGCGTACGACAGCATCACCGATGATGGTTGAACGCAGATGGCCTACGTGCATCTCTTTGGCAACGTTAGGCGCTGAGTAGTCAGCCACGATGGTTTTTGGGGCTTCTTGTGCCACGCCAAGGCGAGCATCTGCCAGAGCCGCTTCGGCTTGCGCAGCCAAAAACTCTTCGCTTAAGAAAATATTGATAAAACCCGGACCTGCGATTTCGGTTTTGCTCGCGATACCGTCAAGATTGAGAACATCCAAGACTTTTTGTGCAAATTCTCGAGGATTGGTACCTAACTGCTTGGCTGCGCCCATAATGCCGTTGGCTTGGTAGTCACCAAATTGTGCTTTTGCTGATTGGCGAACCAGTGCCGGAGTGCCTGCTGGTGCGCCTGCGGCTTCAATAGCCTGAGAAACTCGATCATTGATCAGTGCTTGGATATTCACACGTTTACCCTTCAATTCAAGGAAATAGGGGAGGAATGCCATCATTTTTGAAGTGAGGCATATCACAATAATATGGTTTAATTGGCGGTCATGATAACAATATTCAGCCTAACCACCTAGGGTGAAACACAGGAAATTTTCACCTTTTTCCGTCAATCTTGGTAGTATCGCGTCCAAACTGGCATTTTGAGGCGAACAGATGCAACAACAACTTTATGCGACAGGGCTTGCTCCACAACAACTGCTCGAAAAACTCGACGTATTCATTGCCAAAATTGAGCAGTTGCTTGATCTTTTAGGCTTAGATCTGCGAGCCAATCAGCTAGACCATATTGCGCTGCGAATCAACGATCCGCAATTGGCGCAAGTCGCTCATCAAGCTTGGCTCGCTTATGGTGAAGAGATCTCTTGTGCGCAGATTAATGGCCGCCCGATCATCGTGATTCGTTTTAACCAGCCACTGCAAGTGAGCCATTGGCAAATTGAGTGTCTTGAACTGCCGTATCCTGCGCAAGGGAAAACCTATCCTGAGCAGAGTTGGGAGCATGTAGAATTTGTGATCCCTTCACAAGCTCTGAGTGCAGAGGCTTTTTGTGAGGAGTTGAAAGGCGGTTACCCCTCACTGGCGGAAAAATGGCATCAGCTTAATGAACTCGGCATCAAAGTGAAACTGTCGAGTCCACAAGGTGAAGGGGAGCGTTTGGCGAACCCAACCGTTGCGTTCCAGTGGCAAGGGGTGTGTATTAAGATGCATCCACACCCGTTGCAAACCATTGTGGAATCCGAAAGGGCCTAACCCACATCATAAGCTTTAGGACGCAGTTGAAACTCTTCCACTGAGCCAATTTCTTGGCCGAGTTGTAAGGCAGGGGCATCGTGATGGGCTCGGCCTTGAGTATGCATAATTAAGCGATGTGCCGTACGTGGTTTCAGTTCATTGACAACGAAGCGTATCATGTCAGCACGGCTGAGATTTTTAAGCTCTTCCAGCACTTTTTCTCGCTGATCGAAACTGAGATCTTTATTGCCAATCGCAACCCATAAACGCTGGGCTCGAATCCGGAGTGTCGGGTCGGGCGCGGAGATTTGGTTCCACAATCCCCGTTTACTGCTATGCCATTGATATTCATTGAGTTCAAGCAGCACCATGTACAAGGCATTCAAAAACTCATCAATAGAGCGGATCAATTCACTTGGCGGAGCCGATGGTGATTGAACGTATAAGATTAAACCCGGATGGCGGTTTAATGGCATATTGCCCGTACCAACCATATAACCGAGTTGCTGTTTGGTGCGAATTTCGTGGAAGAAGGTGGCCGACATCAGATGATTGGCCAGCGAGTAAAGCGCAATACTGCGTGGGCTGACTTCATGAGATTGGTAATACACCACAATCGCGGAATCATCTTGTTGGCACTGTACTTCACGTTGAAACGTTCCGCTCTTTCCGAGCATAACCAATGGGCGAAGCGACTCTTCATAAGTTTGCCCTTGAACGCGTAGCGCGTCTTTGAGCACTTCCGCCATCTTGTGGGCTTCGGCGGCAGGCCAGTCACCATAGACAAACATTTCGACGTGCAACTGTGACAGAATTGTGTCGACAAAATGGGCTAACTCTTCCAGTTGTACATCATCAATCGCGGCTAGTAACTCGGCATAAGGTGGGTTATTGGGTTGCAATAACCCAGTCATCGCATTAAACAGTTGAGAGATGGGTTTATCGTGGGCGGCATTGCGCCAATTACGAGTCATTTGCTGCTTGATGGTGGCAAAGCGCTTAGGCTGGAAATCGCGCTGCGCAAATTTACGTAAAATCACTTCCATCAATTGCGGTAATTTTTGGCTAAAACCTGACAACGTGAGCGTCACGCCACCTTGGTGGGCATAGAGGTTGTAGCCCATCCCCGCGATTTCGGCTTGGTATGTTTCTTTGGCTAACGCATCCAAAAACATCTCCACACACAAACGGGTCATCACGATATTACGACAGTTAGCCACGGCATGCGGGCTGTCGATCGCAATATAAATCACGCCTTTAGGTACTCTGAATTCGGTGTCTTGCTGATGCCAAAGTTTGAATCCGGGTAAGTCCTGCAACACTTGCGGCAGAGTGTGGTTTTCCTTGACCTCTGACGGATCGAGGTCATAACAGATAAATGGGTTGGGTTCAGGCAGCGAGATGGGTAAATCCAACGGCTGGCGGAATCTGTGCAGTTGTTCAGCAGTGAAAGGGCGAACCGAATAAGGGGTAAAGTACCATTGCGCTTTTTTATCGTACTCGCCCCCTTTCGCAATCAAGGTGGCACGCAGGTTCTCTGGGGTGAGATAACTTAAAATGTGTTGCAACAAGGCTTCATCATAGCCTGACATCATATAGTCCCCGTAAGCCGTATCTTCGGGGGCATAATGCTGCATGTTGACCACTAAATGGCTGACCATATCCAGTGGGCGCTGGGTTTCTTGAAAGCGGAAAGCCGACTCAAGCACAGCACGTTTTTCTTGATAACGCCACGCTTGTAAGCCTTGAGTCGCAATCAAATTCAGCGTTTGGAATAGACTTTGAATAATCTCATCAACATGATCCAATCCTTCCTGAGTCAGCACACAACTGACGGCAAATTCGCGGTAGTTACTGCCACTTACCCCTCCGCCAGCAGAAAGAGTGGTGATCCAACCTTTCTCTTTCAAAACTTCGAGCAAGCTGCCTTCACCCTCATAGCCAATTAAATGAGCAAAATAAGAGAGCGGTTTTTTCTGATAGTAGCTTTCAGTGCTGGGCATCGGAAAAGCGAGGATCAGCTTACGAATCTCTTTGAGAGGCTCAATCTGAATCAAAATTCCCGTATGTTCGCGATCAACAAAAGGAGGTAGGGGCTTGATATCGCGTTGCGGGTTTGGGATCGCGGCAAAATAACGCTCAGCCCATGCTTCGAGTTCGTCAAAACTTTGTGACCCAATCAGGGACAACGTCATCAACTTGGCGGAATAATGAGACTGATAAAACTCAATAATTTCATCTCGAATTGAGCTGTGCTCACGATCGCCTAAGGTGTGCTGATTACCTACCGAAAACTTACTAAAAGGATGCTGCGGATTAATGGTCTCTTTTTGTACTTGGTAGAGACGGCGTGACTCATCTTTAATTTTCAGTTTGTATTCTGAGTCGACGGCTTGACGCTCTTTATCCAAAGCCTCGGCATTAAACAGCGGTGCGATAAAAAACTGACTGAAACGGTCAAGCGCTTTAGCAAAAGCGTTGGGCAAAACATCAAAGAAGAAACAGGTATGTTCTGTGCCAGTCCATGCATTATTCGAACCGCCATGCTGACTGATAAAAGTTTGAAAATCGCCAACTTTCGGGTATTTTTCTGTGCCCAAAAACAGCATGTGTTCGAGATAGTGAGCTAAACCTTGGCGTTCGATAGGATCGTCAAAGTGTCCGACGTTGACCGCTAACGCCGCTGCGCATTTTTGGACGTCAGGGCTTTGGATGAGTAGCGTCCGTAAGCCATTGCTCAGCGTAATATATCGGTACTGGTGAGTATCATTGGGGCTGATATGCACAGCATTTCTCCGGATTGGTAGGGTCAAAGACGAGTCACAGAACACCAAACTGACACATCGTACTATTATTCCTATCAGTTTAGTCTGTCGCTTGGCTTTTTAATAGACTGTTAACGAAGTCGAAGTCTTTACTCAGACTGCTGTTATAATCAAAAAACCAAGCAGCCAGAGACTGCATAGCGTAGGTAGTGTACATGAAGATTTATATTATGCGTCACGGTGAAGCACAGCAGTTTGCTCCTAGTGATGCACAAAGAGCATTAACCGACAGAGGATGTCATGAATCCGAAGCAGTCGCTCGCGCATGCGTCAATCAACGGGGCGTGAAGGGCTTCGATCTTGTGTTGGTTAGTCCTTACTTACGTGCTCAACAGACGTGGGAACTGCTCACGGATCATTTCTCCGCCAAAAGAGTGGAAACTTGCGATGGCATCACGCCCTACGGCCAGTCGGATCGAGTATTTGATTACCTATCGGCCTTGATTGAGGTTGAACAGCTCGAATCCTTGTTGCTGGTTTCACATTTACCGCTAGTGGGGTATCTGGTATCTGAATTTGTGGCCGATATGATTCCACCCATGTTCCCGACTTCAGGAATGATTTGTATCGATTACGACCCCATAGCGCAGAATGGACAGCCTTTGTGGAATGTGCATCCGTAACCCTATTTCCCATCATTTATCGTGTATATCGAGAGCCTCCTGCGGCTCTCGTTGTTTTTAAGGCTTTGTTTTTTCAGGCGAGATGCCTTAACTGAGATTGCCATAAAATTGACGTAGGGAATGGACTGAAAATTGCATCAGCGCGATATATGTTTTCTACTTGAAGCTGCAGAAGTGTTGGCTACGCTCGTTCACGCATACATAGAGTTTGTCTATGCTATGGAGATGAACTCACATGCTGCCTACCTGCAACGCCAAGTCGTTTGGGTATAGCATCGCAAAGGCACAACCTTGATGTTCCGATTAACCCTTCAGTGACAGCCAGAAATTTATGAAATTTACACTGCCATTTGCGGACAAATTGCCTTCAATTCCACAACGCAGCATACCTGCGATCGGTGCTCCGGTCATGGTATTGGCCGCATTGGCGATGGTTGTCCTCCCAATGCCAGCCTTTCTGCTCGACTTGTTTTTCACTTTCAACATCGCTCTTTCGTTAGTGGTGCTGCTGGTTACTGTGTATACCCGCAGGCCATTAGATTTTGCGGCGTTTCCAACGGTACTGCTGATCGCGACTTTGCTGCGTTTGGCACTGAACGTTGCGTCAACGCGAGTCGTTTTGCTGTACGGTCATGAAGGTCCAGGTGCGGCGGGTAACGTTATCGAAGCGTTTGGTAACGTGGTGATTGGTGGGAACTACGCAGTCGGTTTGGTGGTGTTTCTTATCCTGATGATCATCAACTTTATGGTGGTGACCAAAGGTGCGGGACGGATTTCCGAAGTGAGCGCTCGCTTTACCTTGGATGCCTTACCCGGGAAACAGATGGCGATTGATGCTGACTTGAACGCGGGATTGATTGATCAAGAACAAGCGCGTGTGCGCCGCTTTGAAGTGACCAAAGAAGCGGACTTCTACGGCTCGATGGATGGTGCGTCAAAATTTGTGAAGGGTGATGCGATCGCCGGTATTTTGATTCTTTTTATCAACATCATCGGCGGTCTGAGTATCGGGATGATCCAGTACGATTTGGGCTTCAAAGAAGCGATCGAAATCTACACCCTACTAACTATTGGTGATGGCTTAGTGGCCCAAATTCCATCACTGCTCTTATCGATTGGCGCTGCGATTATGGTTACGCGTCAAAATACCGATGAAGACATGGGGCAGCAGGTTATCTTCCAACTGTTTGATAACCCGAAAGCCCTCACCATTACCGCAGGTATCCTGTTCGTTATGGGGATTGTCCCCGGGATGCCACATTTTGCATTCCTGTTTTTGGCGCTACTGGCCAGTGGTGCGGCGTATTGGCTGCACCGTAAACAGAAAACCAAGGCCGAGAATAAAAATCTGCCCGCCAAGAGCGATGTGGAAACCCCGACCCAACGTGAACTGTCATGGGATGATGTACAGCCGGTTGATGTGATTGGGTTGGAAGTGGGTTATCGCTTGATCCCCCTAGTGGATAAAGATCAAGGTGGCGAGCTGCTTGAACGTGTTAAAGGGGTGCGTAAAAAGCTGTCACAGGACTTTGGTTTCCTTATTCCACCGGTACATATTCGTGACAACCTAGAATTAACGCCAAATAGTTACCGCATCACCTTGATGGGCGTAGCGGTGGGTGAAGCAGAAATTCGGCCAGATCAAGAGTTGGCGATTAACCCGGGACAAGTGTACGGCATGATTGACGGTGAGCGTACTCGCGACCCGGCCTTTGGTCTGGATGCGGTATGGATACGGGAAGATCAGCGTGAGCATGCGCAAGCTTTGGGCTATACCGTAGTCGATTCTTCCACTGTGCTCGCCACTCATCTTAGTCAACTGTTGACCAACAATGCCGCACAGCTGATTGGCCATGAAGAAGTTCAGAATCTACTGGAAATGCTCTCGCGCTCCGCGCCCAAACTGGTGGAAAACTTTGTACCAGATCAGCTTTCGCTGGGTGCCGTGGTTAAAGTTCTACAGAACTTACTGCATGAAGCGATCCCGATCCGCGATATTCGCACCATAGTGCAAACCCTTTCGGAATACGCGAGTAAGAGTCAAGAACCCGACATTTTAACTGCGGCGGTGCGCATCTCACTCAAACGACTGATTGTCCAAGAAATCAATGGGGTAGAGCCTGAATTGCCTGTAATTACCTTAATTCCGGAGCTGGAACAAATTTTGCATCAAACTATGCAAGCTTCGGGTGGTGAATCAGCAGGTATTGAGCCGGGACTGGCAGAAAGACTGCAAATGGCTCTAAGTCACGCCACTCAAGAGCAAGAGTTGAAAGGGGAACCCGCAGTATTGCTGACATCTGGTGTATTGCGTTCAACACTGGCGAAGTTTGTGAAAAACACCATTCCCAACCTTCGTGTGCTCTCCTATCAGGAGATCCCCGATGAGAAACAAATTCGAATTGTGCAGGCCGTGGGTAATTAATCGTCCGCACGTTTTTTAAAGACGGAAATCTGCTTTGAAAATAAAACGATTTTTTGCCAAAGATATGAAAACTGCGCTGCTTCAGGTCAAAGAAGAGCTGGGCGTAGATGCAGTGATCATGTCGAATAAAAAAGTCGCGGGTGGGGTCGAAATTGTGGCAGCTGTCGATGGCGAAACCGCGCCAGCACCAGCCAAACGTTACAACTCGCAGCCTAGACATGGTTATAACCAAGTCTCGCCCTCGGTCGCTCCGACCAAGAGCAGAGAATTGGTGGATGATCGTGTCAGTTTGCAATCGAGTGCCGACACTGGCCGCTCCATGACTCAACGCTTTGCCAATATGCTCAAGCAATACAGCTCGGCAGATGAGCAAGGGCACCGTGCGGAAAACGAAGATTCACTCTCTGCGCTGCTCAAGCGCCAGTCAGAAAATCGTACACCGCAGCGTAAGCAGAGCAGCGGTGCAGAGCATCAACGCCCTGACTCTGCGCTCGGTAAGTTGCTGCAAGACGATGCCGATACACGCCGTAAGCCTAGGCTCGACCCGACTCGTTATGATCGAAAAGTGCCTGAAGAACCCACAGTTGCCGTCAGCGAATTAGAAACGATGCGTGAAGAGATGACATCAATTCGCCGTTTGCTTGAGCATCAAGTTTCTGGATTAATGTGGCAAGAAGTCGAGCGGCGAGAGCCGCTGCGTGCCATGTTGATCAAACGTTTAGAGCGCATGGGCGTCTCTTTGGAAATGGCTGACCAATTGGCCTGCTATATTCCAGAGGAAACGCCTCCCCCTAAAGCATGGAAAGCACTGTTAGGTTTAGTCTCCGACCAAATTCCAGTCATCAAACACGACATTCTAAAACGCGGCGGCGTGGTCGCATTGCTTGGGCCTACTGGCGTAGGGAAAACCACAACTGTGGCTAAACTGGCCGCCCGTGCTGCGATGGAATACGGCTCTGACAACGTTGCCTTGGTGACGACAGACACTTACCGTATCGGCGCGCACGAACAATTATCGATTTATGGCCGAATTATGGGATGTCCTGTAAGAGTTGCTAAAGATTCCAACGAGTTAGCCGATGTAATCTATCAGCTACGTAATCGTCGCCTGATTTTGGTCGATACAGCAGGGATGGGGCAGCGAGATGTTCGATTGTCAGAACAGTTGGATACCTTGATGCAAGAGAGCGGAGAAACTATTCACAGCTATCTTGTTTTGCCTGCCACTGCGCAGCGCAAAGTATTGCAAGAAACCATTGAGCATTTCAGAAGGATACCGCTTTCTGGATGCATTATGACCAAGCTAGACGAATGCTTAAGTTTAGGCGAATTCGTCAGTGTAGTTGTACAAAATGCGTTGCCGGTCGCTTATATCGCTAACGGGCAGCGAGTGCCCGAAGATATCGTAATCGCGCAACCCAAATACATGGTCGCAAAGGCAAACGAATTGCTAGAGAAGTCGACTGAAGATGAACCTCATTACTGGACCAGTGATTCAGAGAGATTCTAGGCGGCGGACAGGTATGACAAACAAAATGATATATGACCAAGCAAGCGGCCTACGTCGCTTAACCCAACCTTCAGTAACCAAAGTAATTTCGGTAACAGGGGGCAAAGGTGGTGTAGGAAAATCGAATGTCACCTTAGGCATGGCAATCTGCATGGCCAAACAGGGCAAAAAAGTCATGGTGCTCGATGCCGACTTAGGCCTTGCAAACGTTGACGTAATGCTCGGCATTCGCCCTAAACGTAACCTAGGCCATGTTTTAGCAGGAGAGTGCGAACTTAAAGATGCGATTGTGGAAGGCCCACATGGCATTCGCATCATCCCAGCTACGTCAGGAACGCAATCCATGACCGAGCTATCACATGCACAGCATGTGGGACTGATTCGTGCATTTGGCACGTTAGAAGATGAGATGGATATTTTGCTCATCGACACTGCGGCAGGCATCTCAGATATGGTGGTGAGCTTCTCACGCGCCGCGCAAGATGTGGTGGTTGTGGTGTGTGATGAACCAACGTCAATCACCGATGCGTATGCCCTGATCAAGCTCCTGAGCAAAGAACATCAAGTTCAACGATTTAAAATTGTTGCTAATATGGTGAGAAGTTATCGTGAAGGCCGTGAATTATTTGCTAAATTAACATTAGTGACAGAACGGTTTTTAAATGTGAGCTTAGAACTTGTCGCCTGCATCCCACTCGACGACAATGTGCGCCAAGCGGTGAAGCGACAAAAAATCGTGGTGGATGCGTATCCACGTTCGCCAGCCGCACTGGCGATTAGCTCACTGGCAAATAAAGCGTTGACTTGGCCGATACCGCGAACACCTAGTGGACATTTAGAGTTTTTCGTTGAACGCTTACTTAATCGGTCAGAAACAGTAGGGGAACCTTTCGGTGAATAAAGCGCTTACATACGATCAATACGGAAATCTTAATAGCCAGCAGCTATTTCTTAAGAAGTACTCTGTATTGGTTAAGCGTATCGCTCATCATTTGATTGGCCGTCTCCCGCCCAGTGTTCTGATTGAAGACCTTATTCAAGCTGGCATGGTTGGTTTGCTTGAGGCACAAAAAAATTATGATGGAAGTAAAGGCGCGAGCTTTGAAACCTATGCCGGAATTCGGATTCGTGGGGCTATGCTCGATGATATCCGACGTGGTGACTGGGTTCCGCGATCTGTGCACAAACATAATCGGGAAATCAGTCAAGCGATTGCAGTGCTCGAAGGAGAACTCAATCGCGATCCAACGGATGCTGAAGTGGCAAAGTTTTTAAACATGTCACTAGAACAGTATCACACAGTGCTGATGGACATTAACTGTTCACGCATTGTTGGGATAGAGGATCTCGGTGTTTCTGATGACGCGATTTCCCCGTTTGAAGAGGGGGAAGATAACTCGCCTTTTCACGGTGTCGCTGAAGAATCTTTCCGTAAAGCACTCGTTGAATCAATAAAATCGCTCCCGGAGCGTGAAGCTTTGGTACTTTCGCTCTATTATGATGAAGAGCTAAACTTAAAAGAAATTGGTGAGGTACTTGGAGTTAGTGAATCTCGCGTTAGCCAAATACTCAGCCAATCTATGCAGCGACTAAGAACAAAGTTAAGTTCTTGGACTCGGAATGACTAAATATCACTGATCTCAAACTCAGTGGAGGCAATTTTGAATAAAAACATGAAGATCCTTATTGTTGATGACTTTTCAACAATGCGCCGAATCGTTAAAAACCTACTTCGAGATCTGGGGTTCAATAATACGCAGGAAGCGGACGATGGCCTAACGGCATTGCCTATGCTCAAGAAAGGTGATTTTGACTTTGTAGTGACAGACTGGAACATGCCCGGCATGCAGGGTATTGATCTGCTTAAAAATATCCGTGCCGACGAAGAGCTGAAGCACCTTCCTGTATTGATGATCACGGCAGAAGCCAAACGTGAGCAAATCATTGAAGCCGCTCAAGCTGGCGTGAATGGTTACATCGTAAAACCATTTACCGCTGCTACGCTTAAAGAAAAATTAGATAAAATTTTTGAGCGTTTATAAGGCTTTTGCTGCGGCAAAAGGTGCTCTATTCACACGCGCAAAAGGCTGATTCAGGATGATTTCATTAGAACAGGCTAAAGAACTCGTGCAACTTTTGGAACAGGGACAGCAAGACGAAGCCAATCGTTTCTTCACCTATGTTTACGAGTCTGCCAACAACCCTATGTTTAAAGAGATAGGGATGCTGACGCGAGATTTACACGAAGCACTGAAAAATTTTCAGATTGATGAACGCTTCAGTGAAATCGCGACAGATGAAATTCCAGACGCACGAGAAAGACTGCATTACGTTATACAGAAAACGGAAGTCGCAGCGAATAAAACGATGGATGCAGTGGATCGGTGTATGCCGATAGCCGACAAACTACATGAAAGCTTGCTGCTGATTCGGCCTGACTGGAATGGCTTGATGAATGGTCGGATTGAACTGATGCATTTCAAGGCTCTTTGTCACCGGATTGATGATTTGCTTACGCAAGTAGAAGGTGACAGCAGTGAATTACGTGGTGAATTGACCGAGATTCTGATGGCACAAGACTTTCAGGACTTAACAGGACAAATCATCAAACGCGTGATTAATCTGGTCAATGAGGTTGAAAAACGTCTAGTTGAAATACTGACGGTTTTTGGCGCAGCGCAAAAAGAACAAAAAGCAGATAAGGCGATAGTGGCATCAATAGAACCGGAGGGACCTATTCTCAACCCTCATGAACGAATTGATGCTGTCTCATCTCAAGACGAAGTTGACGATCTGTTATCAAGTCTTGGATTTTAGGGGTAACGTATGAGCTACGAATTAGACGAAGACATCCTGCAGGACTTTCTGGTAGAAGCCGGCGAAATATTGGAGTTGCTTTCCGAGCAGCTCGTTGAACTGGAAAACAATCCAGAAGACCGAGATCTGCTGAACGCCATATTCCGTGGTTTTCATACCGTAAAAGGCGGTGCTGGATTCTTGGCTTTATCCGAGCTGGTTGAAACCTGTCACGGTGCGGAAAACGTGTTCGACATTTTACGTAATGGTCAACGACATGTTTCCCCTAGCTTGATGGATACCATGCTTAAAGCTTTAGATACGGTTAACGAACAATTTCGTGCGGTGCAAGATCGTGAACCATTGCAACCTGCCGACCCCGAATTACTCGATGAACTGCATCGTCTAAGCAAACCCGCCTCAGAAAATGAGGATGACACGGCAGAAGCGCATTTTGATGAGCCAGAAGAAGAACTGGTTGAAGAGATCATCGAAGACGTTGTTGAAGAAGTGGCATCGGAAATTGAGGCTGATGTTGCAGCTACAGCTACAGCATCAAATAGTGTGATCGATAAAGGCTCGATCGACGATATCAACGAAGATGAATTCGAAAAGTTGCTTGATGAACTGCATGGCAAAGGCAAAGCGCCGGGCGCTCAGTCTCAACAGGCACAAGCTCCTGCACCAGCAAAAGCCGTTCCGTTAACAAGTGCCGACCTTAGCGGTGACATCACTGATGATGAGTTTGAAAAGCTACTTGATCAATTGCATGGTAAAGGTAAAGGCCCATCGATTGAATCTGCCGCTCCAGCAGCACCGGTAACACCGCCGGCACCTAAAGCGACTGAGACGCCGAAACCTACGGCTGCAAAATCAGCGCCCGGTGGCGATGATTTAATGACGGATGAAGAGTTCGAAAAACTGCTCGATGAGCTTCACGGTACGGGTAAAGGTCCGTCTGTAGAAGAACTAGAAATGGCGACTCGTCCAGTGACTCCTAGTCCAGCAATCAGTGAGCCAAAAGCGTCAGTCGAGGCGAGTGCTCCTGCAGCTAAACCAGCAGCTCCCGCTAAACCAGCGGCGAAGCCTGCTGTGGCTAAAGAGGTACCAGCAAAAGCTCCGGCTCCTACTGCAATGAAAGATTCTGATGAATCTCGCGAAGTGGCAGCAGTTGGAGGCGCAAAGAAAGCGCAAGCTGAATCAACCGTTCGGGTAGATACTTCAACGCTTGATGTCATCATGAACATGGTCGGTGAGTTAGTGCTGGTGCGTAACCGACTTTTGAGCCTTGGTCTAAATAGCAACGATGAAGAGATGTCTAAAGCGGTGGCTAACTTAGATGTGGTGACCGCCGATCTGCAAGGCGCAGTAATGAAAACGCGCATGCAACCGATCAAAAAAGTGTTCGGACGTTTCCCGCGCGTGGTTCGCGATTTGGCTCGTAGCCTGAACAAAGAAATTGATCTTGAGTTGCGGGGTGAAGAGACAGATCTCGATAAAAACCTTGTTGAAGCGCTGGCCGACCCTTTGATCCACTTGGTTCGAAACTCGGTTGACCATGGTATCGAAATGCCAGATGAGCGCGCAAAAAATGGCAAATCTCGTACGGGTAAAGTGATTCTTTCTGCCTCGCAGGAAGGGGATCACATCGAGCTCGCGATTGTCGATGATGGTGCGGGTATGAATCCGGATAAACTGCGCTCGATTGCGGTTAAGCGTGGCATGATGGATGAAGACGCCGCTTCACGTCTATCGGATAAAGAGTGTTTCAACCTGATCTTTATGCCGGGATTCTCTAGTAAAGAGAAAATTTCTGACATATCAGGTCGTGGTGTAGGGATGGACGTAGTAAAGACTGCCATCAATACTCTCAATGGTTCGATCGATATTGACTCCACGATTGGCAAAGGGACAAAAATCACCATCAAAGTGCCTTTGACTCTGGCGATTCTTCCTACCTTGATGGTTGGGGTGGCGGGTCACCCATTCGCTTTGCCGTTGGCAAGTGTGAATGAGATTTTCCATCTGGATCTCCGCCGTACCAACGTGGTTGATGGTCAACTGACTATCATAGTGCGCGAAAAATCGATTCCATTGTTCTACTTACAAAACTGGTTAGCACCGAAGAAAGGCAAAGTGCAACTTCGTCAAGGTCATGGCCATGTGGTGATTGTACAAATCGGTAGCCAGCGCGTTGGCCTTGTTGTGGATACCTTAATTGGCCAAGAAGAAGTGGTCATTAAGCCGCTTGATAAATTGCTGCAGGGCACTCCAGGTATGTCTGGTGCGACCATCACTAGTGATGGACATATTGCTCTGATTTTGGATGTGCCGGATCTGCTCAAGCAGTATGCAGCTGCGTCTCGAATCTGATTCGCTGCTCAACGATAAGGATAAACATGGCGATTAAAGTATTAGTTGTTGATGATTCGAGTTTTTTCCGTCGTCGCGTGAGTGAAATCATCAACTCCGAATCGCGCTTAGAAGTCATTGATGTTGCTGTAAATGGGAAAGAGGCCGTTGAAAAGGCTGCTCGACTTAAGCCAGATGTGATTACCATGGATATTGAAATGCCCGTCATGGACGGCATTTCAGCCGTACGTGAGATCATGGCTAACAATCCCGTGCCAATTTTGATGTTCTCTTCACTGACCCATGATGGCGCAAAAGCTACACTGGATGCACTGGATGCTGGCGCATTAGACTTTCTGCCGAAGAAGTTTGAAGATATCGCGCGCAATCGAGATGAAGCGGTCACACTGCTCCAACAGCGTGTGCTCTCTATTGCGTCGAAAAAGATCTTTTTACGTCGCCCTACTGTCACACGTCCCACGTCCACATCATCGATAGCTGCGAGTTCATCACTAAACCAAGAACGAGCAACGCCCACCACACCAATAGGAAATCGTTCAACTGCATCGGTTTCAGCGGCGACTCGTTTTAAAGCTTCAGGTAAAAAATATCAGCTAACTGCGATAGGTACCTCGACAGGAGGGCCGGTAGCGCTACAGAAAATATTAACTAAGCTCCCTGCTAACTACCCGCATCCCATAGTGTTAATTCAACATATGCCAGCGACGTTTACCGCTGCTTTTGCTAGCCGTCTCAATTCGCTATGTAAAATTGAAGTCAAAGAAGCAGAAGATGGGGATATGCTGCGCCCAGGTGTTGCCTATTTGGCGCCGGGTGGTAAGCAGATGATGCTGGATGGGCGGCCTGGGGCTGCTCGTCTGCGCATTATCGACGGTGGCGATCGCATGAACTATAAACCGTGTGTGGACGTAACCTTTGGTTCTGCGGCAAAAATCTTTGGTGACAAAGTGTTGTCCATGGTTTTGACCGGAATGGGCGCGGATGGACGTGAAGGTGCGCGGATGCTGAAACAAGCAGGAGCCACCATTTGGGCACAAGATGAAGAAAGTTGCGTAGTGTACGGCATGCCACAAGCCGTAGCCAAAGCGGGGATATCAACTGAAGATCTGCCGCTGGATAGAATCGCTGAGCGCATGTTGGTAGAAGTCGGGCTCGCCTAAGGAACCTCAATGATCGTTTGGAGTGTAGCAAACCAAAAAGGTGGGGTAGGAAAAACCACCACAACGATTACATTGGCAGGCTTATTAAGCCAGCAGGGTAAGCGTGTCCTGCTGGTTGATACCGACCCGCACGCCTCGCTGACTACCTACTTGGGGTACGATTCTGATGATGTGCCAGCCAGTTTATTCGATCTATTTCAGTTACGTGAATATAACGAAGCTTCCGTTAAGCCTTTGATTTTGAAAACCGATATTCAAGGTATTGATCTTCTTCCTGCTCATATGTCACTTGCGACACTGGATCGCGTGATGGGGAATCGCAGTGGGATGGGGCTGATTTTAAAGCGTGCACTGCTCGCGCTGCGTCATGTTTATGATTATGTACTAATTGATTGCCCACCTATTTTGGGCGTGATGATGGTTAACGCGCTGGCGGCCAGCGATCGTATTCTTATCCCAGTGCAAACCGAATTTCTGGCGATGAAAGGCTTGGAACGTATGGTGCGCACTTTGGCAATTATGCAGAAATCGCGCAGCCGTGAGTTTAAAGTGACTATCGTACCCACCATGTACGATAAGAGAACGCGCGCTTCGTTGCAGACCTTGAATCAACTGAAGAAGGACTATCCTGATAAAGTTTGGACGTCTGCAGTGCCGATTGATACCAAATTTCGCGATGCCAGCTTACAGCGTCTGCCCGCTTCGCATTTTGCAGAGGGAAGTCGTGGAGTGTTCGCCTATAAGCAGCTTCTGCTTTTCTTAGAGAGGCTAGCTATCGATGAGTAGTGCGTTGATATCCAGCGAACAAGCGCTAAACGATTATTTTACGGCGTTATTGGATGAAGAAGCGGTCGAGTTCGAACCTGCGCCAACCAAGCCAGATCCTGTATGGGAGCTGGCTCCTGCTGTTCAGTCTGTTCCGAATAAAAGCTATTTTGATACAGAGGTTGAAGAGCTCGAACTGCCTAATCTTGAAGATGTTCAGCGCTTGCTGAGCCAGTTGGAATCGAGCAATCCAGTGGCCGATTTGGACCTTGAGCATATTCTCGAAGAGAACACGGCTAAGATCGCCAAAATTGACCCCGTTGTTCAGCCCTGCAGCGTTGTTGAAGAGATCCAAGAGTGGGAAATCGAAACCAGCTATGTTGAGCCGGACATCGAGACGACAGAGAGTGTTATTGAAGACGATCTCGAACCAGAGTATGTGGACGCTGAGTCAGAGAGTGAAATTGCGATAGAAACCAGCGTTGAGGAACCCGTCGCTGAGACGCAGGCTACTCCAGAAACGCAAGCTGGGCGCAATAAACTGGGCACTTGGACTAACACGATCCGTGAAAAAGACTTCCAAGTCCTCTATTTTGATGTCAACGGTGTGACTTTCGCAGTACCACTCGATGAGCTAGGTGGAATTCACCGAATGACGACACTTAACCACTTAATTGGTCGTCCGGCTTGGTATTTAGGTTTACAGACCAATCGAGATTCACAACTCGATGTGGTTGATACAGCAAAATGGGTAATGGCTGAGAAGCTACACGATGAGAGTTACAAGCAAGCGTATCAGTACATTGTGATGTTGGATGAAAGTGCATGGGGGCTCGCCAGCACTCAGCTCATGGGTACTGAGTTACTTAGTACAGAAAAAGTGCGATGGCGCGAACAAGTCGGTAAACGACCTTGGCTCGCGGGCATGGTGAAAGAAAAAATGTGCGCTTTGATCCATGTTCAAGCATTGATAGCTATGCTTAATGCAGGGCTTGATGTAAAAGCGCTAGAAAATTAAAACATTGGGTGTCGGAAACGACTCAGAGAGGGAAAGGTATGTCTCAGGCGAATGAAGTGAAAGTCAGAAAAGAAAAGTCGAACGATGAAGTACTTCAATGGGTGACGTTCCAATTGGAAGAAGAAACGTACGGCATTAATGTAATGCAGGTACGTGAAGTACTGCGCTACACCGAAATTGCTCCTGTACCGGGAGCACCTGACTATGTATTAGGTATTATCAACCTGCGTGGTAACGTCGTGACGGTTATCGACACTCGTTCACGTTTTGGTTTGATGCAAGGCGAAATTACTGACAATACACGCATCATTGTGATTGAGTCAGAACGTCAAGTCATCGGTATTTTGGTGGATAGCGTGGCCGAAGTGGTTTATCTACGCTCATCAGAAATTGATTCAACCCCAAGTGTGGGAACAGATGAAAGTTCGAAGTTTATCCAAGGCGTGAGTAACCGCGATGGTAAGCTGCTGATTCTGGTGGATCTGAACAAGTTCCTAACCGATGAAGAATGGGACGACATGGCTCATCTGTAATGGTTGATTTGACTTGGTTAACCCCTCCTGTGATCGCAGGAGGGTCGGTTTTTGTTGTTTTGTGCATTTTGTTGGTATTGTGGCGTCTTAAGCGCGGCCAGCATCGTCAAAGTGAAACCTTGCGCCAACAAATACGCAATCTGGATCGAGAGCTGCAGAAATCGAACAAACAACTGCTTGAAGTGCGTTCTGTGATGGTGGGGCTCGGACAAAAAGTCAGCGAGCAACAAGATATCATTCGTCACCTTAATGAACGACTGCTTGAGCTAGAAAATACGGATGCCGATGCGCGTCTGTATACTCGTGCCAGTAAGATGGTGCAGTTAGGTGCCGATTTGAATGAACTGATCCAAGAGTGTGAGCTACCCAAAGCAGAAGCGGAATTGATGATGTCTTTGCAAAATAAACTTGCAGGTAAAGAATCTATTCCGCCGCTGGAAAGCCATCCTGAAGCTCGAACAAAAAAAGCCAAATCATAGTATTTTCCTATTTACTTGAAGCCTACCTGCAGCTTCAAGCAGTAAGCGTATAAGTCGTTTAGATATGGCTCATTACTTAAGTAGTTTTTGAAGGAAGCGTTGGCTTCCTTTTTTTATTCTTCTCCGACAGAAATGGATGAGCTATCGACATGGAGAGTGAACGCGTTTGATATTGTGATATCACGCATATTTCCGATCATTGATGGATCATATATGTAACCACAAAGGGTTAGATGCGAACAAAAGTCGCGAATTTTTAATAGATTCTTACTTAGTTTCGTGATTGGTAATAGAGTTCGCGTCTTTAGTCTCCTCCTCGCTGTGTTAATATAACCGTCCCAACGCTCTTAGTAGATAAGCATGTTAGAAGTTAAAAATCTCACCGCCATACGTGATGAACGGATTTTATTCGAATCGCTCTCTTTTGAGATCCATGCTGGCGAACTCGTTCAAATTGAAGGTCGCAATGGCACTGGTAAAACGACCTTGTTACGCATCATTGCGGGTCTTGGCGAGTGTGAATCTGGGGAAATCCTCTGGCAACAGAGTAAAATTCAAAGTGATCGTGAAAGTTACCACCAAGATCTGCTGTTTTTAGGTCATCAAACTGGGATTAAGCGAGAGCTCACCGCATTAGAAAATTTACGCTTTTATCTTGCGGTTCATCAACAAGTGGTGGATGAGCCCGCTATTTTTCAAGCGCTGACCAAAGTTGGATTGGCAGGGCGCGAAGATGTGCCAGTAGCACAATTGTCTGCAGGGCAACAACGACGGGTTGCTTTGGCGAGATTGTGGCTGAGTCAAAAGCCGTTGTGGATTTTGGATGAACCGCTCACCGCCATAGATAAACAAGGGGTGAGCGTGCTTGAGGCGCTCTTTTTAAGCCATGCACAGCAAGGGGGCATAGTGATACTGACCACACACCAAGACATGTTTGCCGATAACCCTAAACTGCGCAAAATTCGCTTGGGTGATCTGAAATGATGTCTGCTTTTGTTCAGTTTATTCATCGTGAACTCTTGATTGCCTTTCGCCGTCAAGCGGATGTGTTTAACCCGCTGTGGTTTTTTATCATCGTTATTACCCTGTTTCCGCTCAGTGTGGGACCAGAACCTGCCTTGTTGGCGCGAATTGCGCCTGGCATTGTTTGGGTGGCTGCCTTATTAGCGGCATTACTCTCATTAGAGCGTTTGTTTCGTGATGATTTTCAAGATGGCGCATTAGAGCAAGCCATGCTGACACCTATACCGCTCTCAATGGTGGTACTGGCTAAAGTGACTGCTCATTGGCTGCTCACTGGGTTGCCACTGATTTTAATCAGTCCGCTGCTGGCAATCTTACTCTCGTTTGATAGCTTAACCTGGCTTGCGGTAGTACTGACTTTGTTGCTTGGGACACCAACATTAAGTTTTATTGGGGCAATTGGGGTCGCGCTAACCGTGGGATTGCAAAAAGGCGGAGTACTTTTGAGCTTACTAGTATTGCCGCTCTACATCCCAGTTTTGATATTTGCGACATCAGCTATTGATGCCGCCGCCTTGGGAATGCCGTATAACGGCCAGCTCGCGATTTTAGCGGCTATGCTCATGGGTTCGATGACTTTAACGCCATTTGCGATAAGCGCGGCGTTACGAGTAAGTGTGCATTGATTGTTTTCGATCAAGCACGGAAATGCTGCGTTAGATAAATTATAACAACTTAGTTAAAACTCAATAAATTGAAAGCAAAGTGAGATAAACATGTGGAAATGGCTTCATCCCTATGCCAAACCCGATGCCGCTTACCAACTGTGTGGTAAGTTGCTGCCTTGGTTTGCCAGTTTAGGATTCCTATTTCTGGCAATAGGAACTGTACTCGGTTTGGCTTATGCACCTGCGGATTACCAACAAGGTGACAGTTTTCGAATCATCTATATTCATGTACCGGCCGCGATATGGTCCATGGGTATCTACATGTCGATGGCTATCGCCGCATTTATCGGGATAGTCTGGCAACTGCGTATTTCAGATATGGCTGCGTTAGCCATGGCTCCTATTGGGGCGGTATATACCTTTATTGCCCTTATCACTGGTGCTATTTGGGGCAAGCCGATGTGGGGAGCATGGTGGGTGTGGGATGCACGTCTCACCTCTGAACTTGTTCTGCTGTTCCTCTATCTGGGTGTGATTGCGCTTTACCATGCGTTTGATGATCAAAAAACTGCTGCCAAAGCAGCTGGTATCTTAGCCATCGTCGGAGTGATCAACCTTCCTATCATTCACTTCTCCGTGGAGTGGTGGAACACTTTGCACCAAGGCGCCACTATCACTAAGTTCGCCAAACCATCGATCGCACCGGAGATGTTATGGCCACTTCTCGCTTGTATCTTCGGTTTTGCGTTCTTTTTTGCCGCATTGACCATGATCCGCTTACGCAATGAAATTTTGAGCCGTGAAAGTCATCGCCCTTGGGTGAGTAAGCTTGCCAACCAAACAGTGCGAGGAAATCGGTAATGCATTTTGACTCTTTCAGTGATTTTTTAGCAATGGGCGGTTATGCCGCTTATGTTTGGGGCGCTTTCGGTTTGACTTACCTTTCGATGGCGATTCTTTGGATAGTCAGCGTTCGACGCAAAAACAAGTTACTTAATCAAGTGCGCGATAAATTGGCACGTCAGTCTCGTATTGATGCTGCAAAACATATGGAGGACACACTATGAACCCAAGACGTAAAAAGCGGCTCGGTGTTGTTTTGGCCATCCTATTTGGCCTCAGTGCGACCATTGGTCTTATCATTTATGCCCTGAATCAAAATATGGATCTCTTCTATACCCCGACAGAGCTCGTGTATGGCAAAGAGGGGAAAAAGCCGGAAATCGGTCAGCGGCTACGTATCGGTGGAATGGTGGTGGAAGGCTCAGTGAAACGTGATCCTAACTCACTGAAAGTCAGTTTCAATCTGCACGATGTGGGGCCAAGCATCACGGTTACGTATGACGGCATTTTGCCCGATCTATTCCGAGAAGGTCAGGGTATCGTGGCACAAGGCGTGTTAGTGGAACCGACTAAAATTGAAGCGTTTGAAGTGCTGGCAAAGCATGATGAAAACTATATGCCACCAGAAATTGCAGAAGCGATGCAGAAAAACCACGCTCCACTGCAATATTCGCAAGATCAGAAACAAGGAAGCGCCCAATGATTGCTGAAATTGGCCACTTCGCGCTGATCGTGTCGCTCGGTTTAGCGATATTGCTCAGTGTGTTGCCATTGGTTGGGGCGTCACGCAACAACACACTATTGATGAACACGGCTCGCCCTTTGTCATGGGGCATGTTCTTTTTGCTGTCGATTTCGTTTGTGGTTTTGCTGTGGGCGTTCTATGTCAATGATTTTACTGTGCAATATGTGGCGAGTAACTCCAACAGTGAACTGCCTTGGTACTATCGCCTCACCGCTGTGTGGGGCGCGCATGAAGGTTCATTACTGCTTTGGGTACTTATCCAAGCGGCTTGGACTGTGGCTGTCGCGAGTTTTAGCCGCGGTATGCCACAAGAATCGGTAGCGCGTGTGCTTGCGGTGATGGGGATGATTACGGTCGGCTTCCTACTATTTATCATTGTCACATCTAACCCATTTTTACGAACGCTACCTTACTTCCCGATTGATGGTCGTGATTTAAATCCACTGTTACAAGATCCCGGGTTAATCATTCACCCGCCTATGTTGTACATGGGGTATGTGGGATTCTCAGTTGCCTTCTCGTTTGCGATTGCTTCTTTGATGACAGGCCGTCTCGACACGGCATGGGCACGTTGGTCACGACCCTGGACAACGGCCGCTTGGCTCTTTTTGACGCTGGGTATCGTACTGGGTTCATGGTGGGCTTACTACGAACTTGGCTGGGGCGGTTGGTGGTTCTGGGATCCAGTGGAAAACGCCTCTTTCATGCCTTGGCTTGCCGGTACTGCGCTGATGCACTCATTAGCGGTGACTGAAAAACGCGGCACGTTCAAAGCGTGGACAGTACTGCTGGCAATTTCTGCATTCTCGTTGAGCCTATTGGGCACCTTCTTAGTGCGCTCAGGCATCTTGGTTTCGGTGCACGCTTTCGCCTCCGATCCGGCGCGCGGTATGTTCATTCTCGGCTTCTTGATTGCGGTGATTGGTGGCTCACTACTGCTATTTGCGATCAAAGGCGCTTCAGTACGAGTGCGTGGTAATTTTGAGCTGGTATCTCGTGAAAACAGCTTGTTGGTAAACAACGTGCTGCTGATGACCGCACTCGCGGTGGTACTGATTGGTACCTTGTTGCCTTTGGTGCACAAACAACTGGGCCTCGGCTCCGTCTCTATCGGTGCGCCTTTCTTTAACATGTTGTTTGCCTGGTTGATGATTCCTTTTGCATTTTTTATGGGAATTGGTCCACTGATCCGCTGGAAGCGCGATCAAATCGCCACACTCTTTAAACCTATGCTCATCACAGCGTTTGCATCGTTAGTGTTGGCAGCGTTGATGATGTGGCTGAATGCTCCGACGTTTAGCCCAATGGCTTATCTTGGTTGGGTCATGGCGTGGTGGATCTTACTGTTACACGCTTATGAACTGCACACGCGAGCGACTCATCGTCACAGCTTCATGGTTGGGGTGAAGAAACTACAACGTAGCCACTGGGCGATGATGCTTGGTCACGTCGGTTTAGCGGTGAGCATCATCGGTATTGCTATGGTGCAAAACTACAGCATTGAACGTGATGTGCGTTTGGCTCCGGGAGATAACTTCCAACTCAATGAGTACCACTTTTACTTCCAAGGTGTGCGTGATAAAGATGGCCCGAATTACGATGGCTACATTGCTGATTTTGAAATCACTAGCCAAGGCCAATATGTCAATACACTGCATGCTGAGAAGCGCTTCTATCGCACCGCAAAGTCAATGATGACCGAAGCGGCGATCGACCGTGGCATTACGCGTGATCTTTACATTGCGCTGGGTGAGCGTTTGGATGATAACCGCTCTTGGGCAGTGCGTATTTATTACAAACCTTATGTGCGCTGGATTTGGGCAGGCGGCTTGCTGATGGCCATTGGTGGTGCCTTAGCCATCAGTGACAAGCGTTACCGCTTTAGAAAAAACGCACATCAGGAGGCTTAAGTGAATAAGAAGATTTTATTTATCCCGCTGGTGGTATTTTTGCTGTTGGCTGGTGTGTTTGCTACCCAGTTAATGAAAAACTCCGCAGGGGATGACCCAACGAAGTTGGAATCGGTTTTGGTGGGAAAAACGGTTCCTGAGTTTCGCCTCGAAGATTTGGCCGAACCTGGTAAGTTATACGATCAGTCGATTTTCAAAAGCGAACCTTTACTACTCAATGTGTGGGCAACTTGGTGTCCAACTTGTTATGCCGAGCATCAATACCTCAATGAGTTGGCCAAACAAGGGGTAAAAATCATCGGTCTTAATTATAAAGATCAGCGAGATAAAGCGACTCAATGGTTAAATGATTTAGGCAATCCTTACCTGATCAGCTTGTTTGATGGCAATGGTATGTTGGGGCTGGATCTTGGAGTGTACGGCGCCCCAGAAACCTTCTTAATCGATGCCAATGGCGTGATCCGCTATCGTCATGTTGGCGATGTTAATTCGCGCAACTGGCAAGAAACACTCGCGCCACTGTATGAAAAAATGCTGGCGGAGGCGAAACAATGAAAAAGTGGTTGTTTGCGGTCTGTACCGCCATGCTGATTTCTCTCTCGGCGTTTGCAACGATTGAAGTGTATGACTTTGATACCCCAGAGCAGGAGAAACAGTTTCAAGAATTAGGGGCGACCTTGCGCTGCCCGAAATGTCAAAACAACACGATTGCCGATTCAAACGCTGAGTTGGCACAAGATCTGCGCCAAAAAGTGTATGAGATGACCAAAGAGGGTAAATCGAAATCGGAAATCGTCGACTACATGATTGCGCGTTATGGCAACTTTGTGACCTACAATCCGCCATTTACCTTAGGTACCGCTGTTCTTTGGCTTGGGCCTATTTCAGTGTTAGTGATTGGTTTCACTGTGATTGTGTTACGCAGTCGTCGTAAAGCGCGTGATGCTGCGAATAATGCCGAGTGGAATGAAGAGCAAGAAGCCCGTTTGAAAGCATTGCTAAAAGAAGAGCAAGAGGGAGAGAAGTAATCATGTGGATGTTTTGGATCTCGACCCTATTACTGGTGGCGATTGCGGTGGTTTTCGTCATTATTCCGTTTATTAATAAGCGTGCGAATAACGATGAGGCACTGCGCGATGAGCTGAATAAAGCGTTTTACAAAGACCGCTTGAAAGAGCTTGAAGAGGAAACCGAAGAAGGCATTGTTGCCGATCAACAAGATTTGATTGCCGATTTAAAACAGACTCTGCTTGACGACATTCCAACCCAGCAAAAACATCAGCAGGAAAATCGTGTTTCACTGTGGATGGTTGCGCTACCTTCAGTGTTGTTGGTGGTCGGATTGAGTTATGCGCTGTACGCCAAGTTTGGTCACTATCAGCACGTTCAGGCTTGGCAGCAAGTGTCAGCACAACTGCCTGAATTGTCGAAAAAACTCATGTCGCCACAAGCGGAACTCAGTGACGAAGAGATGAATGATTTGACGTTGGCACTGCGCACTCGACTGCATTATCAGCCTGATGATGTTACCGGTTGGTTGTTGCTAGGTCGGATTGGCCTTGCTAATCGCGATCTGGAAACCGCGATTGGCGCGATGAAGAAAGCCTTTGCTCTGGATAATGAAGATCCGGATGTGAAATTTGGTTACGCACAAGCTTTGATGCTTTCGAATGACTCTGTCGACCAGCAAGAAGCGAAGTCGATTCTGCTCAAGTTAGCCCAACGTGGTTATGCTGATTTACGCGTCTATTCATTATTGGCGTTTGATGCTTTTGAAAGTGGTGATTTTCCTGCTGCGATCAAGTACTGGAGTTTGATGCAACAAGCGATTGGTCCTGACGATGCTCGTTATGAGATGCTCAGCCGCAGTATTGAAAGCGCTCGTAAGAGAATGGGCGAGGGCATGGCAGAGGGGCAATCGGTGAAAGTCACCATTAATCTAGGCGAGCAGGTTAAGGTTGATCCTAACGCAGTGTTGATCGTATCTATCCATGCTCCCGGTTCGCCAATGCCTGTTGCTGCAGCCCGTTATCCGCTAGGTGAGTTTCCAAGAACCGTGGTGTTGGATGACAATAACAGCATGATGGAAGGATCAAAATTGTCCAGTCTTGAGTCGTATGTGGTACGCGTGCGTATCGACAGCGATGGTAATGTGGCGACGAAAAGCGGTGACTGGTATGCTGAAAGTCCCACAATGAAAACAGGTGAGCCTGTTGACGTTGTGCTTGATAAGCAGTATGAATAAAATTACAAGCTGAAAAATAATATAACAATAAGGCCGATGGGATCATCGGCCTTTGCACATGGAATTACGTATGGTTGGCCGCTTACCTTGGATTACGCTATTCACACTTTTTTTAGTTGGGTGCAGCAGTGCACCTGATGACTCACCCCCTCATTCGCAGGTGAACGATCCTCTGGAAAGTTTCAACCGGCAAATGTGGACAATTAACTATGATTACCTAGACCCTTATGTGGTGCGTCCGGTCTCTCTATTTTATGTCGGTTATGTGCCTAAGCCTGTACGCAGTGGCGTTGCCAACTTCCTCTCTAACTTAGACGAGCCTGCCAGCATGGTGAATAACCTGCTGATGGGCAATGGGACAAAAGCGGTCGATCACTTTAATCGTTTTTGGATTAATACCAGCTTTGGTTTACTCGGTTTGATTGATATCGCTTCTGAAGCCGGCATCAAAAAATACGATGATAAGGCGTTTAGTGATGCGGTAGGCCATTACGGTGTGGGCAATGGCCCCTATTTAATGGTGCCAGGTTATGGTCCCTATACGGTACGCGAAGTGACCGATGTGGTGGATGGCATGTATTTCCCGCTTGCCTATCTCAATATCTGGGCTGGGATCGGCAAATGGGCACTTGAAGGCATGGAAACGCGCGCTGCGTTAGTCTCTCAAGAGGCCTTATTACAAGACTCGCCTGATCCTTACAGTTTGGCTCGCGATGCTTATCTTCAACGGCAAGCTTTCAAAGCGGAGATCCAAGTGGATGATTATGACCCTGAGGAAGAAGAGTATCTCGATGAGTATTTAAATGAAGGGTTATGATAGCCTGTGAAATCAGGCTGACATAACCCTGCCGCTAAAGTATTCATTGGAAACAATATATTCTGTATTACGGATCAGCTCTTCCCGCATTTCTGACCAGTGTACGACCTCATCATTAGCGCTAGCGATTTGAGGGACTACACCCCCCACTCGAATATTAAACGGGGTAAGCTCTTGAGCCCAGCTCTGAGTAAACCCCGATACCATCGAATTGGCACTCACAATACCGGATCTATCTTGTACTGTGTTGTAACACACCACATTGACGATGACCCCTTTGGTTTGTCGTTGGCGCATCCTAACAGAGCAAGCATGACTGAAGTTAAACAGCGAAGACGCAATAGCCGCGAGCTGCTGAATAAACTGCTCGCTAGGCTTTTCATCGACCAGTGACGGCAATGGCGCAGACGGTAAGTTGTTGATCAGCACATCGGGCGCACGCTCAAATTTTTGCTCGACCATATCAAGCAGCGTCTCAATGCTTTCTGGGGAAAAATCCTTGAGATGAAAGTAGGCAACTTGATCTGAGAGTGCATGACAGCGCCAATAGGTATCGACTAATCCTTGTTGATCGCGATCGCAGAGGATCACTTTGGCTCCTAACTTCACAAAATGTGTTGCCAGTGTGCTACCCAAGGCTGAGCTTGCAGAAGTAATTAATATTATTGCACTTTTTATGTCCATGAGTGCCACCTTACCTTATTTTTATCTGCCTTTTTAACCGTGAGGTTTCGCAGGGGGTTTGGACAGCATGGTTGATTACATGTGTATACAGTGTGAATAAGTTCAAATAACTTTGGATTAACCAAACTGAAACTTAATACTTTGCATCCATTCACAAAAAATATTAAACAGAATTCTTGTTTGCAGTATGCCTTATGTATATCCCCTTCCTACTTGAAACTCAGGGGGACTAGGTTGGCTTCCCAAGTGTAGAGTCACTCTATACACATAGTGCTACCCAGTGGCCGCTTACCTGCAACTCACTGTAGTTTGGACATAGAGCGAATGGCTTTCTTGCAGAGGAGAAGAAAGGCGAGAACAGAAGGTCAAGATTAAATAGCAGTACGTAATTGATCTTGGCGATAGGCGGTGGCGAGACGATGATAAAAGTCTTTTGCCAACAGCGTAGAGGGTTGCTTATCCGCGAGGTGACGTCGTTCATGTCCCGAGAGGTTTAAGTACACCTCTTCAGGCAAACCTTGAGTATCTTGTGGACGATAAGTGAGCACTTCCGGTGTGAGATAGTGGCTGAGCTTTGCACTGGCCATGCCACCTTGATGAAAGAATGCGGCTTGTCTGGCGGAGATTTGATAGGAGCTCTCATCATTTTCTAGGCGTTGAGGCTCTGCGAGTTCAAAACGCTGACGCAATACTTGTTCCGTTGTCGGTGGAACCTCAATTTTATCTACTGGTGTATTATCACGGACATCATTAGAGAACAGGGCCAAGAGTAAGGCAAAGTCGGCACGACGCCCATGCGTCACTGCTTGGCTAATTCCTTGGCCAAAATGCAGTTCGCTGATGACACCGGCTTTATCTAATGTATGGACTTGCATGACACTCTCCCCTTGATGTCCATATAACGGCACAAGAGCAGAAAACTTGAGGTGAAGAAATGAAAAAAGCCTGCAAAATTGCAGGCTTATGACGATGTATTAAGCAGTGTCAGCTTATTTTGCTAGGTTCTGAGCAACGAAGTCCCAGTTAACCAGAGCCCAGAAACCATTCATGTAATCTGGACGTACGTTACGGTAGTCGATGTAGTACGCGTGTTCCCACAGGTCAACCGTCAGCAGAGGTGTTACACCTTCTTCAGTCAGCGGTGTTGCTGCGTTTGAAGTGTTAGTGATTGCCAGAGTGCCGTCAGCTTTTTTCACCAACCAAGTCCAAGATGAACCGAAGTTGTTGATGGCTGAATCAGTAAATTTTGCTTTGAAGTCAGCAAAAGAACCGAATGCTGCATTGATTGCTTCAGCAACTGCGCCAGTTGGCTCGCCACCACCGTTTGGTGACAGGCAGTGCCAGTAGAAAGTGTGGTTCCAAACCTGCGCAGCGTTGTTGAAAATACCGCCAGTTGAGGTCTTGATGATCTCTTCTAGTGATTTGTTTTCAAACTCAGTACCTGGGATCAGACCGTTCAGTTTTACCACATAAGTGTTGTGGTGCTTACCGTGGTGGAAATCCAGAGTTTCTGCTGAGATGTGTGGTTCCAGTGCGTCTTTCGCATAAGGAAGAGCGGGTAATTCAAATGCCATTGCTCGATTCTCCGTTGAGTTTAAAGAGTGGATTCTCTTTATGTCATTGCTTCCAGTGTATTATTTTCTTCGTCGTTACGACTGACTTGCCAAGTATTTTAGCAACTTTTTACTTTATTAAAAGCCTGAAGGCAGAAAAAGATCCTGCAACGCCAAGTCGAGCGTATATCCATATTGAGAATATGCTTTTTATTCTCCGTTATTCCTTTAGAATGTGCCCATATTTGATGACATCCATTAACGAGGAAGCGATGGAAACTATTGACAAAATCAAACAGCAAATCGCCGAGAACCCGATTCTGCTTTATATGAAAGGCTCACCGAAACTGCCAAGCTGTGGTTTCTCTTCGCAAGCGGCACAAGCTCTGATGGCTTGTGGTGAGAAGTTTGCTTATGTAGATATCCTACAAAACCCAGACATCCGTGCAGAGTTGCCGGTTTACGCGCAGTGGCCAACGTTTCCACAACTGTGGATTGAAGGTGAGCTGATTGGCGGTTGTGACATCATGCTGGAAATGTTCCAAAAGGGTGAACTGCAAACTCTGGTAAAAGAAGCGGCTGCTCGCTCAGCAAGCCAAGAGTAATACTGGTTAAATTTACAGTTTTTCTTGATTTCATAAGGCCACATTGAGTAATGTGGCCTTAATTTTATCTCGTCAGCGATTTCCATGACCCGGTTATTTATTGCAGAAAAACCTAGCCTTGCGCGAGCGATTGCCGATGCACTACCCAAGCCTCATAAAAAAGAACAAGGGTGTATTCGCTGCGCTAATGGCGATATCGTGACTTGGTGTATTGGTCACCTTCTCGAGCAAGTCGAGCCAGACGCTTATGATGAGCGCTACAAAAAGTGGAATATGGCGGATTTGCCTATCATTCCACAGCAGTGGCAACTGCGCCCAAGAAAATCCTCCTCTCAACAGCTCACTGTCGTTCGTAAGCTACTCAAAGAAGCAACGCAGATTATCCATGCCGGGGACCCCGATCGCGAAGGGCAACTGTTGGTGGATGAGGTGATCGATTATTGCAAAGTACCGAAGAGCAAAAAAGAAACCGTGCAGCGCCTTTTGATCAGTGATTTAAACCTTTCTGCAGTCAAACGTGCCTTACAAGGCTTGCGTAGTAATCGAGAGTTTATTCCACTCTCTGTTTCGGCTTTAGCGCGTTCACGCGCTGACTGGCTGTATGGTATGAATATGTCTCGAGCTTATACCCTGCTTGGGAAAAAAGCCGGTTATCAAGGCGTGCTCTCCGTAGGGCGAGTACAGACGCCAGTACTGGGTTTAGTGGTGCGACGGGATGAAGAGATCGAGCATTTTATCCCGCATGATTATTTTACTCTTGATGCTTTAATTCCATACCAAAATGGCACCGAACACTTTGACATACGTGCCCGTTGGAAACCAAGTGAGGCCTGCTTACCTTGGCAAGATGAAGAAGGGCGGGTCACTAACCGTAAATTGGTGGACAATGTCGCCAGTCGCATTGCTAATCAGCCCGCGACAGTGACTGAATCAGAGCAAGATCAAACCAAGCAAGCGGCACCTTTGCCCTATTCACTTTCAGCGCTGCAAATTGATGCGGCAAAACGGTATAGCTTCAGCGCACAACAAGTGTTGGATCTGTGCCAGTCTCTTTATGAAAAGCATAAATTGATCACTTATCCGCGATCTGATTGCCGATACTTACCGAACGAGCATTTAGCTCAGGCTCCCGACGTGGTAGCGGCGATTGCCAACAATGCGCAAGAGATGGTCACCGCAGTGAATGATGCGGATTTATCACTACGCTCCAAAGCATGGAATGACAGTAAAGTCGACGCGCACCACGCCATCATTCCAACGCCGAAGAAAGCGTCGGTTAATGCGCTGTCAGGGCATGAAATGAAAGTGTATCAACTGATTGCGCGTCAGTACCTTATGCAATTTTATCCTGCGGCGATTTATGCAGAAGCCAAACTGGTCTTTAACATCGCTGGCGGTATTTTTATTGCCAAAGGGCGTCAATTGCTCAGTGCTGGATGGAAAGTGTTGACAGGTCAGCAAGATGAGCAAGAAGAGGGCGTGGATAAAGTGCCTCCTTTGCCTGTTGGCACTGTGCTGCAGTGTCGAGAAGGGGAAATAAAACAGAGACAAACCGAGCCGCCACGCCATTTTACGGAAGCTACATTACTGCAGGCGATGACGGGGATAGCCCGTTTCGTGGCCGATAAAGAGCTGAAAAAAATTCTGCGTGAGACGGATGGTTTAGGCACTGAAGCCACACGAGCTGGGATCTTGGATACCTTGTTTAAGCGTGGATTGCTGCAGCGTGATAACAAGCTCATTAAAAGCACGCCAGCTGGCCGAGGTTTGATTCATGCGTTACCCAGTGAAGCCACTTATCCCGATATGACGGCACATTGGGAACATCAACTGCAAGCGATCGCGGAAAAGGGGCAAGCTTATCAACCCTTTATGCAGACTCTACAAGGCCGCCTCGAGCAGTTAATTGAGCAAGTTCAGGTCGCACCGGTTCCTGTATCATTGCAAGCTTTGCCAGCGGTGAGTAAACCTGCCTTTAAGCGCACACGTCGTGCACCAAAGAGTAAAGCCAGAACGTATAAAGCTTAATAAACCCAGAGCAGAGCAAAATGATCCCACTGATTTACCATCCTATTTATTCACAACTGGATTTGCCTGTGGGGCATCGTTATCCGATCAATAAGTATCGTCTGCTTTACGAAGAGATTGTGCGTCAAAGAGAGCAAAGTGAAGCATGGCAAGCGAGCTTCGAGTTTCATACCCCCATTGCGGCCGAGCTTTCACACATCACGCCATTACATGACCCAGATTATGTGCAAGCTTTGCTCGAGGGGACGTTACCTGCGGCCAAGATGCGTCGAATCGGATTTCCTTGGAGTAAACCACTGATTGAGCGTACTTTGCACTCTGTGGGAGGAACCTGCCTCACGGTTGAGCAAGCGTTGCAATCAGGGGTGGCAATTCATCTCAGTGGTGGCTATCACCATGCTCACGCCGATTTTGGTAGCGGTTTCTGTCTGTTCAATGATCTGGCGATAGCCGCGCACTTCGCACTCTCTTTGCCTAGTGTTGATAAAGTTTTGATCATTGACAGTGATGTACATCATGGTGACGGCACGGCAACCTTGTGTGCGGAACGTGACGATATCATTACGCTCTCTTTTCACTGTGATAAGAATTTTCCGGCGCGTAAGCCGGCCTCTAGTATGGATGTCGGATTTGCTAACCAGACGTGCGATGAAGAGTTTTTGTCCACCTTCATCCAAGTGGTGGAAATGGCGGTCAATCTCCATCGACCTGATCTGATCCTCTATGACGCTGGTGTGGATATTCATAACGATGATGAGCTAGGTTATTTATCCATTTCACAGGCCGCTATCGCGCAACGAGATCGTTTTATGTTGGGTTTGGCAAAGCAGGAGAGTATTCCAATCGCTTGTGTCATAGGTGGTGGGTATCGCGAAGACCATGCGGCACTCGTGCCACTGCACCTTGAGTTACTGAAAGCGGCGTTAAGCGCAGGGTATTGAAGCCGAAATGATGGCCGTACGCAAAAGCAAAAAGCCGCTGAATTATCAGCGGCTTTTCTAATGTGGCGGAGAGATAGGGATTTGAACCCTAGGATAGCTATTAACCATCGCCGGTTTTCAAGACCGGTGCTTTCAACCACTCAGCCATCTCTCCGTTATGGGGCGCATAATATCGACCCTAAGTTCGATTGTAAAGCCCTGAAAATACTGTTTGCTTTAATTATGTACACTTGGCCGCTATTTTTATGACTAAGCGCTATTTTACACATTAAATAAAACGGAAAAGGGGAGTTTCTAAGAAACTCCCCTTTAGGTGTATGGTCGGACTGAGAGGATTTGAACCTCCGACCCCCGACACCCCATGACGGTGCGCTACCAAGCTGCGCTACAGTCCGATGCGCGTAATCTAATGACTTTTACTAGATGCGTCAACCCTGAACCGACTTAAAATAATGAATTTAATTATCTTTTGCGTAAAAACGCTGCAATTCGGTCAAACCTTGCATTAAGACAGGCAGTGTGGGGTTGGTTTCTTTAAGACGTTGGTAATCGCCATCGTAGACTTTGAAATTACCAAACTTATCTAAAACCGTAGTTTGTGTATCGGTAATCAAGGCAAGCTCACGAGCATCACCCGCCAAAATCCATTTGCGCTTACTTTCGTTAAACAGATTTTTACCGCTGCTGTAGTCAACCGGATTAGAGGAAACACCGAGCAAATCTTGCATGAGTGTTACCGAGAAATCGAGATGACTAGAGCGATGAGCATAGGTTCCTGCCACTTTGCCAGGCCAATGAATCACCATAGGGACTTGCAGTTGGTAGCGACTGTAGTTGGTGTTTGAACCCCAAGTATTGGTTTTGGTTTCATTAAACTCCGTGCCATGATTGGAGGTGATCACTACCACAGTGTTATCCATAAGTTTCAACGAGTTCAGTTGTTCAAGAACGGTGTTGATGACTTGGTCGGCTTGGGTCACGGACAGGTTGTATGCACTGCGTAAACGATCCTCCGCTGACTCTTGAGCACTACTGAGTTCTGAAAACTCTTCTACGGTCGTCAGTTCTAAATAACTAAACCAAGGCTGTTTCTGACCGACATTTAGCCATTCTGCCCAGCGTTGTACCGCTTGTTCATCAGGGCTGCTCTCATCGTTCGTAACAGCAATCGCCTCTATCGGTAAAGAGCGGAACATGGTTTCTTTATAGAGTGGGTCTGCAAAGTTGTTGCCGCTAAATAAGCCAAACTGATAGTCATTTTTCTTCATCACATCAATCAGTAGCGGCGCATTGCCTTGCACTCGCACACTGCTGGCGTAGGTACTCGGTAAGCCGTAAAACAGACCAAATAAGCCAAACATATCGTTGCTTGAACTGTAATGATTGGTGAAATTGAGATTCTCATTCGCAAACTGATAAGTATTGGGCATGAGTTCAGGGGTCAGGGCATCTGCACGCAAATTATTGATGCTGACTATCAGCACGTTCAAATTATTGGCTCTACGACTGAACTCTAACGGTTCGAGTGGGTAAATCAGACCGTCAATATCACTATTCTGTTCGGCAAGGCGCTTGCTGTACTCTTCTTTATCGAGCAAGCCGTGCTTTTCCATAAAGGATTTTGCCGTCATTGGATAAGAGAGCGGGAAATTCGCTCGCTGACTGGTGACCGGGGAATAGAGATATGCATCCGACCACACATAAATCAGATGGCTGGCGATGAAACTGAAGAAAAAGACGGCCGCTAGAGGTCGCCCGATGCGTTTGTGTGACAGTTTACGCTGCTTGCGCCAAACCCATTCTGATAAACCGAGCTCAAGGAGAAAGATGAGGGGCAGTACCACAAACAAATGCTGCAAATCCGCACTGACGCTGCTGGTTTCATCACTGAATAGCAGTTCCCACACCACAGGGTTGAGGTGCAGATTAATAATTTGGTAGGCCTGAGTATCAATCAGTAAAACAGTGAGGCCTAACGTCGAGAAGCACACGGCCAAAAAGCGGAATAAGCTTCGCGATGGAATAATGAAAGTGAGTGGAAAAAGCACTAATAGATAGAGTGCGAAAACCAAAAAGCCGAAATGACCAACCCAAGACAGCGCAAGGTAGAGCTGCCCAAGCAAGGTTTCTGGCCAAGGTGATTGAGAGATAAATCGCGTGCCAATTAACATGGCAGCGATGATATTAAAGAAGGCAAACCAATGCCCCCAGCCTACTAAACGAGATACCCGATCACCGTATGTATTTCCGCTATCTACCATGTGCTTTTTCTATTTATGGGTTAAATGGGTCAATTTAGCTTTGCAAAGACGACACTAACGCTTGTGCGAATTTTTCAGCAATCACTTTACGTTGTGCAGCAGCAACATTTTGATTGATGACATTGGTTGCGATGTTGCCAACCACCATTAAGGTGAGTTCTGGCGAAGCATTGTGTTTATTTAGTACCGCAGCAATTTCAGTCAGAATGGATTCAACGTGTTCGTCACTGTATTTAGATGTAATAGGCATATTGACTCTGATGATGATAGTAAAAGCGGCTTATGATAACCTACTATGCCTGACAACTGAAACCAGAACGATGATTATTTCACTATGAGCCTATTCCTTTCTAACGTGATTTTGCACCAACTCCGTAAAAATGATAACGATGAATTGGTGGTGAATTATCGCGCCGAATCTCTTCGCAATGATACATCAACTGAAAACTTAGTCGCTGAGTTACATCGTGTTTTTAATGCAAAAGCCGGGAAAGGTTTCGGTTGCTTTAAGTCAGACAGTGAATTCCAGCTTTGGTTGCAAGAGATGCGTCGTGGAACCTTGCCATTCTATGAGTTTTCACAGCAAAGCGCTCAGCGCCTAAAAAATGAGTTAGCCAAGTATCCTTTTGCTGATGAAGGGATCTTAGTGATGGCTGAATATCAATCTTTGGCGACGGATTATCTCTTTATTGGTCTACTGCCTCTCAATCAAAGTTTGAAAGTGACAGAAGGGCTCGACATCAGCGCTACCGACTATCTCGACATCAACAAAATGGATATCGTGGCGCGTATTGATCTTTCGAGCTATGAAACCGACAAAGAGTCCAAACGTTACCTGAGTTACATCAAAGGTCGTGTTGGTCGTAAAGTGGCAGACTTCTTTTTGGACTTTCTACAGGCGGATATTGGCTTAGACACCAAACAGCAAAACCAAGTATTGATGCAGGCGGTGGAAGACTTCTGTGCTGACGCGAAATTCGAAAAAGAGGAAGTGATCAGTTACAAAAAACAGGTGTATGAGTACTGTAACGATCAAATCAAAGCGGGTGATGAAGTCAGAGTGCAAGAGCTCTCCGGCGAGCTACCTCCGAGTAATGAGGGCGTAAACTTCTTCGATTTCACCCGTGAACAAGGCTATCAGTTAGAAGAGAGTTTTCCTGCCGATCGTTCAACGGTTCGTAAGCTAACCAAATACGTAGGTGCGGGTGGCGGCTTAAACTTGAGTTTTGATAGCTTGTTGCTCGGCGAGCGAGTGTTTTACGATCCAGAAACCGATACGCTGACGATTAAAGGCACTCCACCTAATTTGCGTGATCAGTTAACTCGCCTACGTTAAACATCAGCCCGACGATCATGAGATAAGTAGGTAGGTTTCATTGAGTTCATTGAAAAAGAGAGCGATCACGCTCTCTTTTTTGTACGCAATTTATGGCGTGCACCATCAAGAGTCAAAATAGGGTATATGCTTGATCTGAAGTTCTAAACAGGATGGTTAGGCATGGCACAGACTTTATTTAATCAAGGTGTTAGGAAGAAAGTCGTGATGGCTATTTTCGCGGCTTGGAGTTTGGTCGCCGCTTTGGTGTTGTGGCAATTCTCCTTGATCTCTTCCTCCTCACGCAGTCTCGATGAACTCACCAATCGTTTGATGCATTTTCGTGAGACGCTCTATTTTGCGCAGCCCTATCGAGCCAATCAAGCTCCTAATTTGGAGCTTGAGCTGTCATTAGTCTTAGCTTTACGCATGCAGATTGAAGCTGAACAGTCGAGGATATGGATTCGGCGAGATGTGCAGCAGCTCTTGTACCAAACCGATCGATTTGTTGAACAAGTGCGGGCGTTTTTAACCATTGAGCTGCATCCAACGGAGTTGGCTGAGCGCTTTCGTGAAAGTCGTCAGCGTGTGCATGCCGATCCTCAGTTATTGTCAGCGTATTTCCAGTTAGGCGCGTTTAGCTTTGAAGCGTTGTTTGCGGATAATAGAAACAGTCCTGAAATCTATCGAAGTTTAGATCGTATTTTGCAAGATTCTTTAACCTTGCCCAGTCGTGAACAAGAATCGCTGCAAGTTGCTTTGGCACAAGTTTCTCGCTTACTGACACAATACGCCGAAGGCGATAACCTCGTCGGAAAATTGCTCAATCATGCTGTCTATGAAGAGGCGAGTATGCTTGAAGAGGAGTATCACCATCAGCTCTGGATCATGATGGTGATTCTGGTTGGGGCTAGCTCGATAGCGATGCTCTGTTTTATCGTATTGCCATCCCGTCCCCAGTTTTTGCCTCGATCTGCTTCAAACCAAGAAAATACAAAATTTCACAAGCTAGGTGGCATGAGTCATCAAGTCAATATCGCTCTGGTAGAGCAAACGCTGAATGGCGACTTTGAAGCCGTTCGGCAGCTACTCAAGTTTTTTTTGGAAGATCATAAAAATGATGATGAGCAGATCCGTTCGCTGTTACTCAGTAATCCTGAAGCCGCGCAGCGACATTGTCATAGCCTAAAAAGTGTTGCGGCAAGCCTTGGTGCTGAGCGATTAAAGCAGGTCGCTGCTGAAATAGAGAGTCATTTACGAGCGGGGCAGCTCCCAAGTGAAAGAGCCTTGGATAATCTTTCTGCTTATCTGGCTGAAACTGTGCGTGAGGCAGAGTGGCATGTATCGCGATTGCCTTCGGATGAATTATCAATAAAAAGAGCGCCTTAGCGCTCTTTAAAAGATAACAAGTGATGGAACGTTGTTATGCAGAAGCCGGTGCTTTCTGGATTTCCTCTGCCGTCACTTCTTGTTCATTCATGGCCTGTGTGGGTTCACATTTATCGACAAACCAACCACAGTAAGATGTGATGATAGTGACGAGGATACACACGAAACTTAGCCACATAAATGGTGCATAAGAGAGAGTAGCCACACCCAAAATGCTCGCCATATAGATGCCGTTATCACTCCAAGGCACCATGCCAGAGGTCAGTGTACCGCCGAATTCTGCGTTACGAGACAAGTTCTTACGTTGATAGCCTAAACGATCGTAGTTCTTGGCACAGATTTTTGGGGTCAGGATCAGTGATACATACATCGCAGAACCAAATACGTTCCCCATAAAGGCGGTACCGATAGTGCTGGTCGCTAGCGAACCTGGGCTAGTGACTCGGCGCTCGAACAGTTTGGCGATGGTTTCTAGCACGCCGACTCTATCGAGCAGACCACCAAAACCAAGACCGAAGACGATAACCGCAACCGATCCGAGCATGGATGACATACCGCCACGGTTAAGAATTGCATCAATAAAGCTTACGCCAGATTCAATATTGTAAGGTGCCCATGCGGTGTTGAACGCTTGAAGGAAATCGACATCTTGGATCATCACAGCCCAAACGATACCGAGCAATGAACCAAAGCTGATCACTGGGAAAGAAGGCATACGCATTGCTAACAAACCAAGCACAATCAATACAGGCACGAAAGAATAAGGCGTGATGTAGAACTGCTGTTCCATCGCGGCAATGACCGTCTCTACTTGTGACATATCGACGTTGCCAGCGTAATGGAAACCAAACAGAGTAAACAGAATGCCAGTGATCACATAGCTGATCAGAGCAATCGGTAACATGCCTTTAATGTGTTCCATCACTTCAACGTTAGACATCGAAGAGGCTAAGATCACAGAGTCAGACAGGGGAGACATCTTATCGCCGAAGTAACAGCCTGACAGTACAGCACCTGCAGTGATAGGCGCTGGAATACCAAGGCCTTGCCCAATTCCCATCATGGCAATACCGGCTGTACCTGCCGCACCCCAAGAGGTTCCCGTTGCCAGAGCTGTCAATGAACAAATCACCATAGTGGCTAATAAAAAGATAGAAGGGTGAATGGCTTTTAGACCGTAATAGATGATGGTTGGCACAATACCGCCGGAAATCCACGTTCCGACAAGAGCACCGACCGCCAATAAGATCAGCACTGCGCCTAAACCATTTGAAATGCCATTCAGGGCGGCCTTTTCTAAGTCTTTGTATTTGTGTCCTAAGCGAATGCCTAAGGTCATGATCACGAACCAGCCAATATACAGAGCTAGTTGGATCGGTAAATCCAGTTTTGCGGTAAATGAAAACGCTAACAGCAAAAATAGGCCAAGCGAGACGATAACTTGCGTCAAACTTGGCAGGCGTTGTTGGGCTTGCAACATACTAAGAGCCTCTTATCCAATCGTTAGTAAGGAGTCAGGATGTCCTTATTGAGTCGGAGTGCACTTTACCGTAGTTGAAATAATATATCGACATCAAAGCTGTTTGTTGTGATTTATATCGTTCAAGTGGTTAATTTGTAGTGTTTACTGTTTGTTTTTTGAGTAATAAATGAAAGCAAATCTTTTGTAGTGTGGGTTTATTGTGTAACAGGAAATAAGTTTTTTGGTAAAAATCTGACGTCAATACTCTAACTTGGTCAAAAAGTGAGAGTTTTAAGATGCTTGCCGTAAAAAAGCGAATAACCCCGAGAGAAGGATAAGAAAAAGTTGTCGGATTTGCTAAGAAAGGCTTGAGATTTCAGGCTGAACCACTTATAGATGGAGCCAGTGATTTGACATTGGATCTACACGGAGAGTAAGGGAAATGAGAGTAGGTTTAGTAGGTTGGCGTGGCATGGTCGGTTCTGTCCTCATGCAACGCATGGTAGAAGAGCGCGATTTTGATCTGATTGAACCGGTTTTCTTCAGTACATCGCAAATTGGCGTTCCTGCCCCTAATTTTGGTAAAGATGCAGGCATGTTGCACGATGCGTTCGACATTGAGAGCCTCAAGCAGCTTGATGCTGTCATTACCTGCCAAGGCGGTAGTTATACCGAAAAGGTCTACCCAGCACTGCGTCAAGCGGGTTGGAAAGGTTACTGGATCGATGCAGCATCGACATTGCGTATGGATAAAGAGGCGATCATCACTCTGGATCCCGTTAACCTTAAACAAATTCTGCATGGTATTCATCATGGTACAAAAACCTTTGTCGGTGGTAACTGTACTGTGAGCTTAATGTTAATGGCACTTGGTGGCCTGTATGAGCGTGGCTTGGTGGAATGGATGAGCGCTATGACTTACCAAGCAGCATCCGGAGCGGGCGCACAAAACATGCGTGAGCTGATTTCACAAATGGGTGTGATTAATGATGCCGTCAGCTCAGAGCTTGCCAATCCTGCCAGCTCCATTTTGGATATTGATAAGAAAGTGGCTGAAACCATGCGTTCGGGTTCTTTCCCAACCGATAACTTTGGGGTGCCGCTGGCAGGTTCACTGATCCCTTGGATTGACGTGAAACGCGATAATGGCCAAAGCAAAGAAGAGTGGAAAGCGGGTGTAGAAGCCAACAAAATTCTTGGTTTGCAAGATTCTCCAGTACCGATTGATGGTACGTGTGTGCGTATCGGCGCAATGCGTTGCCACTCTCAGGCATTGACCATCAAACTGAAGCAGAACATTCCTCTCGATGAAATCGAGGAGATGATTGCTACTCATAACGATTGGGTCAAAGTGATCCCGAATGAGCGTGACATTACCGCACGTGAACTGACACCCGCTAAAGTAACTGGCACGCTGTCTGTCCCCGTCGGCCGTTTACGCAAAATGGCGATGGGCGATGATTTCCTCAATGCCTTCACGGTTGGCGACCAGCTCTTGTGGGGGGCTGCTGAGCCGCTGCGCCGTACGCTGCGCATCATTTTGGCCGAGAAATAATCGTCTCCCTTGGCGACGCCACATCTCCTAACAAAAAAGCGCCGTTTGGCGCTTTTTTTATCGACGTCTTAAATCGAGTTATTCACGATTTACGCTAAGCCGGGAAACAAGTTACGTAGTCCATTGGCGATAAATTCAATACCGAGCGCACCAAGGATCAGACCCATGATACGGGTGATTACGTTGATACCGGTTTGTCCGAGCAAGCGGACGATATACGGTGCTGAACGGAAAAGCAGCCAAGAGCAAAAACTGAAGGCGACAACGGTCAAAATAATCCCCAAGGTATCCAGCATATTTGGATAACGTGAGCCATAAACAATCGTTGAACTGATGGCACCGGGTCCGGCCATGAGTGGCATCGCCAGTGGGACAACCGCAATTTGCTCACGGCTGATGTATTCGGATTTTTCCTGTTTATTCTGCTTATCCTCACCGAGCTTACCGCTCATCATCGAAAAGGCGATGCTAAGCAGCAGTAAACCGCCTGCAACACGAAATGAATCGAGAGAAATACTGAAGAGGTCGAGCAGCATTTGACCCGCCAGTAAGGCGATGATCAAGATGATGGCCACGGCGATATTCGCGGTCGCTGCGGTTTTATTTTTCTCTTCCAGCGTCATGTGGCCAGTAAGAGAAACAAATACCGGCATAATGCCTACAGGGTTTACTGCAGCCACAAGGCCGAGAAAAAATTGGAGGAATATGGCAATTTCAAAGCTTTGCATGATGAAGTCTCGTAACCATCATAGGGACGTAAAGAAGCGTGCGTAATGTAAGTTAAAGATAGCAAAAGCACGAATGAAAAAAATTGAGTCGCTATTGATTATTATGTGAGAAAAACTAATTGATGAAGAATTATGCAAAGAGTAAGTGTCATTCTTGTGTCAAGTTTGTTTTCTTATTCTTTTGCCTGTTAACATTCGCACATTTTTTGTAAAAACTTGGGCGAACTCTGGTGGTCATAGACATAACCGATATACTCTCAGTAGCACGTTAACCCCCTCTTAAAAGTGGTGGTTGTGTTTAAAAATGAAACTTTTTTACAGGATGTTGTAGTTTTTTTAGTTTTTGAAAGCTAAGTGCGGTTTTTTTAATCACGAGTGATTTTTTGTTTAAATCGTTTAATTTCAATTGTTTAGTTTATGTTTTTACTCTTGGGTACCACTTGTTAGGTAATTAGTTTTTCATAACTGATCTGAGTCAATTTTTTTCACAGTCTGAAATATTATACTCAGCCGTGAAAGCAATTTACTAAGTCGGTTGTAAGTTAAGTCTTTGAACCACAGTAAAAACGAACTGCAGCACACTTACTAAAGAGTTTTTAACATTTTTTTATTTTAGGAGATTCATTATGCCTGTTACTAATCTGGCTGAACTTGATGCTCTGGTTGCTCGCGTTAAAGCAGCTCAAGCTGAATTTGCTACTTTCTCTCAAGAACAAGTAGACAAAATCTTCCGTGCAGCCTCTCTAGCAGCAAACCAAGCACGTATCCCGCTAGCACAAATGGCGGTAGAAGAATCAGGTATGGGTATTGTTGAAGATAAAGTAATCAAAAACCACTTTGCTTCTGAGTTTATCTACAACAAGTACAAGGACGAAAAAACCTGTGGCATCCTCGAAGAAGATGACAACCTAGGTACTATGACTATCGCTGAGCCTGTTGGCATCATCTGTGGTATCGTCCCAACGACTAACCCAACCTCAACCGCGATCTTCAAATCACTGATTTCTCTGAAGACTCGTAACGGTATCATCTTCTCTCCACACCCACGTGCGAAAAACTCAACCAACGCAGCAGCGAAACTGGTTCTGGATGCGGCAATCGCAGCGGGTGCACCAAAAGACATCATCGGTTGGATTGACCAACCTTCAGTTGAGCTGTCAAACGCTCTGATGAAACACGATGGCATTGCACTGATCCTTGCGACGGGTGGCCCTGGCATGGTGAAAGCGGCTTACTCTTCTGGTAAACCAGCCATCGGTGTAGGTGCAGGTAACGTTCCTGTTGTTATCGATGAAACTGCAGATATCAAACGTGCGGTTGCTTCTATCCTGATGTCTAAAACGTTCGACAACGGTGTAGTGTGTGCTTCTGAGCAAGCGGCTATCGTCGTGAGCGAAGTTTACGACGAAGTGAAAGAGCGTTTCGCAACGCACAAAGCGCACGTCCTGAGCAAAGCGGATGCAGACAAAGTGCGTAAAGTACTGCTGATTGATGGCGCTCTGAACGCGAAGATCGTAGGTCAACCTGCTGCTGCTATCGCTGAAATGGCAGGCGTAAAAGTACCTGCAGACACTAAAGTGCTGGTGGGTGAAGGTCTGGGCAAAGTCTCTTATGACGATGAATTCGCTCACGAGAAACTGTCTCCAACACTTGGCCTGTTCCGTGCTGACAACTTCGAAGATGCGGTTGCTCAAGCGGTGACTATGGTTGAGATCGGCGGTATCGGTCACACCTCAGGTCTGTACACCAACCAAGACGTTAACGCAGACCGTATCCGTTACTTCGGTGACAAACTGAAAACTGCCCGTATTCTTGTCAACATCCCAACCACTCACGGTGGTATCGGTGACCTGTACAACTTCAACGTTGCACCGTCTCTGACTCTGGGCTGTGGTTCTTGGGGTGGTAACTCAATCTCTGAGAACGTAGGTCCTAAGCACCTAATCAACAAGAAAACTGTTGCGAAGCGAGCTGAAAACATGTTGTGGCACAAACTACCTAAGTCTATCTACTTCCGCCGTGGTAGCCTTCCAATCGCGCTGAGCGACCTAGAAGGTAAAAAACGCGCATTCCTAGTTACTGACCGTTTCCTATTCAACAACGGTTATGCAGACGATGTGGTTGCCCTACTGAAAGCGCAAGGCATGGAAGTTCAGACATTCTTCGAAGTAGAAGCGGATCCAACACTGTCTGTCGTAGAAAAAGGCGCGGCAGCAATGCAAAGCTTCCAACCAGATGTGATTCTCGCTCTAGGTGGTGGTTCACCAATGGATGCGGCGAAGATCATGTGGGTAATGTACGAGCACCCAGAAACTCACTTCGCAGAACTGGCCATGCGCTTTATGGACATCCGTAAGCGTATCTACAAGTTCCCTAAAATGGGTAAAAAAGCTGAGCTTGTGTGTATCACTACCACTTCAGGTACGGGTTCAGAAGTGACACCATTTGCGGTTGTGACTGACGACAAGACTGGCGCTAAGTACCCACTGGCAGACTACGAACTGACACCACAAATGGCGATCGTAGATGCGAACCTTGTGATGAACATGCCTAAGTCTCTGACCGCTTTCGGTGGTTACGATGCGGTAACTCACGCACTCGAAGCTTACGTATCTGTTCTTGCGAACGAATACTCAGACGGTCAAGCACTACAAGCGCTGAAGATGCTGAAAGAGTACCTACCTTCTAGCTACGCGAATGGTGCGAAAGATCCAATCGCTCGTGAGAAAGTACACAACGCAGCCACTATCGCTGGTATCGCATTCGCGAACGCGTTCTTGGGTGTATGTCACTCAATGGCGCACAAAATCGGTGCTGAGTTCCACCTACCACACGGTTTGGCGAACGCTCTGCTGATTGCTAACGTAGTACGTTACAACGCGAACGACAACCCAACCAAACAAACGGCATTCTCTCAATACGACCGTCCACAAGCACGTCGTCGTTATGCAGAAGTGGCGGACCACTTAGGTCTGAGCCAACCGGGTGACCGTACTGCGCAGAAGATTGAGCGTCTGCTGACTTGGTTGGATGAACTGAAAGTTAACCTAGACATTCCAAAATCAATCCAAGCTGCGGGTGTAGCAGAAGCAGACTTCCTTGCAAAAGTGGATGAGCTAGCGGTTGAAGCGTTTGATGACCAATGTACTGGTGCAAACCCACGCTACCCACTGATTGCTGAGCTGAAAGAAGTTCTGCTGGCTTCTTACTACGGTAAGCCATTCGTTGAAGGTCAAACTTTCGAAGGCACCACTGTTATCGTAAAGAAAGCAGATCAAGAAGCGGCGAAAGCGCCAAAAGCGAAAAAGTAATGTGATTGGTTTTCGCTAGCACGAAACAAATCGGGAAATACAAACCCTCCGCAAGGAGGGTTTTTTTATGCCATGACTTTGGGAAGAGTCAGTAAGATGGCCACTTGAGTTAGGTCCACATCACCAAGATAGCGGCCAGAGCCACTAAGATAAGCCCGAATCCATCTTTAATTCGCACTTTTTGACCTAGCCAGAAGATGGAAATCAACATAGTGAAAAAGATCTCCACTTGGCCAAGCGTTTTCACATAAGGCACGGCTTGCAATGACATGGCGCTAAACCAACCTATCGAGCCTAAGCAACTGCTCACACTGGTCAACATGACTAACTTCGGGCGTTGCCAAAGCTTGTACAAGGTCGATCTCTCTTTAATGAGCAAGTATCCGACCAAACAGAGTGTTTGCAGCGAGATGACCAACAACAATACCCAAGCTGCACTGTAAGGGAAGGGGAGTTGTGAGGCGAGACTGGCTTCACGAACCCAGAGTGAAGTGAGAGCAAATGCGCTACCGCTGCTCAAGCCAAGAAGTACGGTCGGGAGTGAAAGCTGTTTAAAACCGCCGTGACTGCTCAGCATAAAGACTCCAACCCCGCCAATCACTACACCAAGCCAGCCTAATACCGTGAGTTGAGTGCCGAAAAACAGCATACCCAAGATTGCAGCCACCAAAGCTTCGCTTTTAGCCAGCCCTGCACCAACCGCGTAGTTGTTGTATTTAAAAAGCTTGACCATTAACGCGGTAGCCAGGATCTGCATGAACGATGCGCCGACCACATAATGCCAAAATTCACTGGAGAAGGTGGGTAATGCGGCAGGTTGCCATTGATAGAGTGCGATCAGATACACGCCAGCAATCGGGCTTGACCAGAGAAAGCGTGCGAGGGTCACACCTGCTGTTGTCACATCGCCAGATAAACGGCTCTGGAATGCGTTGCGCCATGCTTGCATAAAGGCAGCAAACAGGGTGAGAAAAATCCATGTCATGGTGTGCTCCAGAAGAAAGTGGAAGCACCATGCTAGAGAAAGGCTAAATTATCAGCAAGTTAAATCATCGATGGCTGACCGCGGTGAACAAGGCAGCGCGAGGCTGCCTTGGTGATATTATCCTGCCAAAACATCACTAGCGACTTTGTAGGTTGGATCTTCTTTAAGGTTGATTTCCACTAAGCTGCCTGCTTTCTGTAGTAGAGCGCGGCAGTCTTGACTTAAATGGCGCAAGTGCAAGGTTTTACCAACGGCAGCATAACGTTCCGCTAAGGTTTCTATCGCATCAATCGCTGAATGATCGGCCACACGTGAGCGAGCGAAATCGACAATCACTTCTTTAGGATCATGGTGCGCATCAAACAATTCAAGGAAGTTCGCGGCCGACCCAAAGAAAATGGGGCCATGAATATGATATTCCTTATGCCCATCAGGATTGATATGGCTGGCTGCATAAATATGTTTGGCGTGCTCCCATGCAAACATCAACGCAGAGGCAATCACACCGACTGCGACCGCAATCGCTAAATCGGTAAACACGGTAACCACTGTCACCAACACAATGACGAAGAAATCTTGTTTCGGAACTCGGCGCGCTAATTTGAAGGTAGCCCATTCAAAAGTGCCAATCACCACCATAAACATGACGCCGACTAATGCCGCAAGCGGGATCATCTCAATCAAAGAAGCGGTAAACAGGATAAAGCACAGCAGCAATACGGCTGCGACTATCCCCGATAGACGACCACGTCCACCAGAGTTAACGTTGATCATCGATTGCCCAATCATGGCGCAGCCACCCATGGCACCAAACATGGAGCAGGTGATATTGGCTAAGCCTTGCCCCATACACTCACGGTTGGATTGGCCGCGAGTGCCAGTCATTTCATCTAAAACCGCCAGCGTCAGCAGTGACTCTATCAAGCCAATCGCAGCGAGAATTAAAGCGTAAGGGAAAATGATCGTTAGGGTTTCCCAAGTCAGAGGTACCGCGGGAATCGAAAAAGAGGGAAGAGAGCCCGCAAGAGTTGCCGCATCATTCCCAGACATAGCCCGCAGAAAATCCACGACGGTACGAGTTTCCAAGCCTAAACCTTGAACCAGCAGAGTGACAGTGACTATCGCTGCCAATGAAGAAGGTATCGCGGTGGTGAGTTTGGGTAGAAAATGGATGATCGCCATCGTTAAGGCAACCAGCCCTAACATGAGGAGCAATTCCTTTTGTGGTAGCCAAGTCATGACTCCGTTGAGATCGGGAGCTTTAAATTGGCCGAGTTGAGCTAGAAAAATCACAATCGCTAGTCCATTCACAAAACCAATCATCACTGGATGCGGTACCATGCGAATAAATTTGCCTAACTTAAACAAGCCTGCTGCCACTTGCAGTAAACCCGTGAGAAGAATCGCGGCAAATAAATACTGCACACCATGGCTTGCGACTAAGCTCACCATCACCACTGCCATTGCTCCGGTTGCACCAGAAATCATACCGGGACGACCACCAAAAATGGAGGTAATCAGGCCGACAATAAACGCGGCATAAAGGCCAACCATAGGGTCGACCCCCGCGACAAAAGCAAAAGCCACCGCTTCTGGTACCAGAGCCAGTGCGACCGTCAACCCAGATAACACATCATTTTTTATTGAGTGCTGCGAGAAAGAAGGGAATTCAAACATGGGCAAAACCGTGTTCCGTATTTGTGTTGCTCATGAGTGATGAGCATGAAGTGAACCGAGCCGCTTAACATAAAGTGAAAGATCAAGGTGTGACTAAGCGGGTTAATTTTGAACTGCGGATGCTACAGAATTGAACGGTAGGGTGCAATCATCAATTATAGTGTGAGCCCATATCACCAGCGTGAATAAGGTCATCCCCTTGCTACTTGAGCTCTAGCGCTATTGGCTGCAACGCCAAGTAGTATGTACGCAAGGCATCTGCGCAAGAGATGATGCAAGATTGTTGGGAAATACAAGAATCACGAGTAAAAGAAAGGGCTGCGTCGGCAGCCCTTATCGTATGGTTTAGCTATTTAGAAGCTTTGCGGCTTACTCATGCCCGCACGGGCTTGATTACGCGCGACTTGACTACCCGCACCACGTGCTTGGTAACGTTCAGCACGTAAAGGCGCGGCGTTAACCTGCACTTCACGGATGTCATCTGACCCCGGTGCTTTAGTCATCGGCGATGAGGCGTACGGCTGTTGGATGACCGCTTTCGCGGTGAGTGATTTTGCACTCACTGACACTGGCTTAACAACCTTAATTGGTTCTGCCATTTTGTCTGCGATCACTTCAACTGTCGTTTGTGCGACAACCTCGTCACTGATTGTGGCTGGCTCTTCGACTTCAGCGACTTCCGCCACTACGGTTTCTAGCGCCGCAGTTTCTGCTGCTGACTCTTCAATTACCGGAGCTTCAATCACTGCAGCTTCAACTACGACCGGCTCAACGGGTGCGATGAGTGTCTCTGCGATCACGTCAGTAATCACTGGCTCTTGCACTACTGGCTCAGGTTGAACCGCAGCAGTTTCACGACGTGCGATGACTTTACCCATCGCCATTTCTGGGAAGGCAACGCCTCCGAGTACACGTGGCGCTGCCACTTTTTCGCTTTCTACTACCGCAGTTGCCGCAGTCGGTGTTACATGTGTCACATGTTGAGCACCTTCAGCAGTTTCATGGCGCGATTGCGGACGCGGCGCTAAGTCGTAGCGAGGCATCACTTTACCCATGGCCATCTCAGGAGAGGCAACCCCACCTTTACGCAGGCGGAATGGGTTAGGGCGACGATCACGACCGCGACGGCGACGCTGGCCGCTGGCGCGCAGATGACGTGGCGAGCGGCGATTACGACGCTGCTTCTGATCATCTTGCTCGTTATCCTCTTGAGCCGAATCCGCAAAATCATCGGTTACAGGCAGATTAACTGGCGCTGGAGCGTCGAACGCATTGTCAACAGGAGCTGTAGACAGGTTGTCTAACTCTTCTGCGGCAAGCTGATCTTTGACTCGAATTTGCTTCGAGAGCTTACGACGTTGACGACGTTCTTTAACAACCGCGGCTTTCTCTTCTTTAGGCTCAACGGCTTTAACTTCTTGTTGTGCTTCAGCCGCTAATTGGCGACCTTGCTCAAGCAATTTAGCCGTTTTGCTTTCATCTCGTTTATTACGACGATCTTGACGTTCTGAACGCTCCGTTTCTGGACGTTCATTGCGGTCATTACGTTCGTTACGCTCACCACGCTCTTGCTTTGGCTTGCGCTCTTGTGGCTTACGGTTGTTGTTTGATGTCTCTTTATCGTTACGCTCGTTGTTTTCCTCATTACCGCGGCGACGGTTTTTGTCACGAGGGTTACGACGACGATCATTATTACGATCGTTACGTTCACGGCGAGGTTTGTCTTGTTCACTGTTCTGCGTTACAGGCGCTTCTACTTTGGCCGCTTCCGGTGTCGCAGAGAATAGGCTCGCAATCGCTTTAAACACACGGCTAAAGAAACCAGGCTGCGCAGGTTGCTGTACCTCTGCAACAGGTTGAGTTTCTGCTTTAGGTTTTGGTGTTGGAGCAGGAACTGCTTCCGCAGGCGCGGCAAAACCTTTCAGTACTGGCTCTTCAATACGTTTTGGTTTGAGCTCAACATCGACCACTTCTTTGCCTTCCGCTTCTTTCATCGCTTCCAGCTTTCTCGGGATCAGGTAAGAGAGAACATCTTGCTCTTCACCTTCACGCACGCGGATAACTTCAAAGTGCGGTGTTTCCATATCGGAATTTGGCACGATAGTAATGCGAACTTGCTGCGCTTTTTCAATGTGATTGATTGAGCGACGCTTCTCGTTTAACAGATAAGAAGCGATAGAGACAGGTACCACCGCAAGCACTTGCGATGTGTTGTCTTTGAGTGCTTCTTCTTCAATTAAGCGCAGAACAGAGAGTGCCAAAGATTCGTTGTCACGAATCACGCCGGTTCCTTTACAACGAGGACAGATGTGATGGCTTGCTTCTGCCAGAGAAGGGCTCAAACGTTGACGCGACATTTCCAGCAAACCAAAGCGAGAAATACGGCCAATTTGAACGCGAGCACGGTCAACACGCACTGCTTCACGTAGACGGTTTTCCACTTCACGCTGGTGGCGAACAGGGGTCATATCGATGAAGTCGATCACCACAAGACCACCGAGGTCACGCAGACGCAATTGGCGTGCGATTTCATCCGCAGCTTCTAGGTTGGTATTGAGAGCGGTCTCTTCAATATCGCCACCTTTGGTTGCGCGGGCAGAGTTGATGTCGATAGAAGTCAAGGCTTCGGTCGGGTCAATGACGATTGAACCACCAGAAGGCAGGCGAACTTCACGTTGGAAAGCCGATTCAATCTGGCTTTCGATTTGGAAATGGCTGAACAGCGGTACTTCGCCTTCGTATTTTTTCACACGATTGACGAAATCTGGGCGCACTAAACGAATATGCTCAAGAGCACGCTCGTAAATGCTGTTGCTGTCGATAAGAATTTCACCAATATCACGACGCAAGTAATCACGGATCGCACGAACAATCACGTTACTTTCTTGGTGGATAAGGAAAGGTGCAGGGTTTGAATCAGACGCTTGTTTAATCGCACTCCAGTGCTTAAGCAGTACATTTAAGTCCCACTCTAGCTCTTCAGCGCTTTTACCTACGCCTGCGGTACGGACAATTAAGCCCATACCTTGTGGCAATTCTAGTGAGCTGAGTGCGGATTTCAGTTCAGTGCGCTCATCGCCTTCGATACGACGAGAAATACCGCCAGCACGAGGGTTATTTGGCATCAGAACTAAGTAGCTGCCCGCTAGAGAGATAAAGGTGGTTAGGGCTGCACCTTTGCTACCGCGCTCCTCTTTCTCGATTTGCACGATCACTTCCTGACCTTCGTTCAGCACATCTTTGATGTTTGGACGACCTTGGTAGCTATAACCATCAGGGAAATATTCACGAGCGATTTCTTTGAGAGGGAGGAAACCGTGTCTTTCAGCACCGTAGTCAACGAATGCAGCTTCAAGACTGGGTTCAATGCGGGTAATGCGGCCTTTGTAGATATTTGCTTTTTTC